>NZ_RQVQ01000013.1 GCF_003865405.1 Paenimyroides tangerinum | reverse complement strand
ATTAAATTTGAACATCTAAATTCCAGTCAGTTAGCTTTGTATTAATAATCGAATTCAGGTTTACAATAAAAAAAAGCAAAAACAAAAAGAATATTTTTACAATGATGATGAAAAACTTAAATCAACAATTTCATATTTCTATGATAACAAAAATCGACTTATAAAAACTGTGAAAACAACATTTGATTTATTCACAAACCCTAAACAAAAGCGAGATACAAAATTTATTATTTCTTATAAATATGATGATATTGGAAATGTAATCGAAGAAGAAATATTCGATGATTTTATGGATAAAAAAGGTAAAGTTGACATTTATAAATATGAGTACGAATTTTATGGGTAATAATCAATTAAGCCTAACATTCCTATTTTGTCATTAAATCAATTATAAAAAACAATTTACTGATCTTAAAAACATTACAATTGTTTTTTTGTTTAATTTTATGATAACCGTTCAATAAAACATCACAAAAAAATGCTTACGAAAATACAAGAATTCATATATCACATTCTAAACAATTCGTTTCTTAATAGAAATAAATTACTTTACGATTTTGGCGTATTGTTTTATGGAATTGGGGTTTTGATGAATATTGTTTTTTCTTTTTATGGATTAGCTTGGATTTTTTTAATAGTTGGAATATTTTTTATTTTCTATTCTGAAAAAAATCAAATTACTAAATTAGTTACCTTATTCATTTTTCCAATTTTGGTTATCATCTTTTATTTCATCTTGCTTTTTTCGGGTGGAAATGAATTTGTTTTATTTTTATTTGCGCTGCTTTTTACATTTCCATTCTTAAAAAAATTAATGATTTGGATTGGAAAAACTAAAGCTAGAATTAACACTACAGTTCTAATTTTTTCAATCTTAATAATTACTCGAATATCGATTTTTGCATTTTCTAAAATGAAAGTAATCCAATCCGAAATCTATCCAAATCTTTATTTAATTGACAATTTATCATCTAATCAAGATAGTGTTGAAAGCTTAATAAAAAAGATTAGCCTAGAAAATTTAAATAAAGACTTTATTGGAAAAGAATACAAACATAGATTCTACAATGAAGATAGCAGTAAATTTTGGATAAGTTATAATCTAAATTTTTATGAATATACAACCTCAGGTATTGAAGGTGGTACAAGTCATTTTATAAAAAACGAACAAGATTGGGATGGCGGATTTAGTGATAATACTTTACAAGATCATCACAAAGAAGCGCAAATAGGAATGTTAAACATAGAATATTGTAAAAACGATACTTTAAATTATTACGTTACTATAGATTATTATAGAAGAGAAACACTAATAAAAACAGATACTTTAATCAAAAATTGTAAAAAAGAAATCGATAACTAAATTCAAAATTTCTATTCAAATGAAGCTTAGCTTAAATATATCTGTTTCGTTTTAAAACTTAAATTTATTATCGTAATATTGCAATATAATTATATCAATAATGGGAATCACCAAAACCGATTTACATTCTGAAAAAGAAAATTATTTAGCCAGCCTGTTTAAAGTTTTGGCGCATCCGGCACGAATTGCCATTTTACAGCACATTATCAATCAACAATCGTGTATTTGCAATGATTTGGTTGAAGAATTAGGATTGGCACAAGCAACGATTTCTCAACATTTAAAAGAATTAAAATCAATTGGAATTTTAAAAGGAACGATTGAAGGTAAATCTATTTGTTATTGTATAAACGAAGAAACTTGGAAAAATATTCAAACCGAATTCAACCTTTTCTTCAATCAAAACATCGAAGTAAAAACGTGTTGCTAATACGTCTTTTTATCAAAACCAACATCGTAATATTGCAATATAAAATTAATAAAATATGAAATTAAACGAAATCAAACAACTATTACCTACATTAGAAAATGTAGAATTTGTATTAGAAAATGGAACATCTGTACCAGAACATTTTCACGTGACGGAAGTTGGTCAAATCACAAAAAAATTCATTGATTGTGGAGGCGTTATTCGCACAGAAAAAACGGTAAATTTTCAACTTTGGAATGCCGATGACTATGAACATCGATTAAAACCAAGCAAACTACTAAACATTATTCAACTTTCTGAAGATAAATTGGGAATTGAAGACGCAGAAATTGAAGTGGAATATCAATCGGAAACCATCGGAAAATACGATTTAGAATTTAACGGAAAGCATTTTGTATTAAAAAATAAAACAACAGCCTGTTTAGCCGAAGATGCTTGTGGAATTCCATCACAAAAGCCGAAAATTAAAATCGGAGAAAACACAACGTCTTGTTGCGATCCAAAATCGGGTTGTTGTTAATCGAGCTTTTATGTTTGAAAAATTAAACAAAGTCATTCAAAATCAGATATTAAATTTTGAAATCAGTAACGACAGAAAAATAATTTTACAACCTTTAATAGATTACATTCAACAAAAAATAGTTTCGAAAGAAGATATAAATCTAAATTTTATTTGCACACATAATTCTAGAAGAAGTCATTTAGCACAAATTTGGGCAAAAACTGCAGCGTCATATTATACCATTAAAAATGTACAATCATATTCCGGCGGAACAAAAGTTACTGCTTTATTTCCAAAAATAATAGAAACACTAAACAATCAAGGTTTTGAAATTTCAATAATTTCAGAAACAAGTAATCCTGTATATGCGATTAAATATGATGAAAATACAATTCCTATCATAGGCTTTTCTAAAAGATATGATCATCCATTTAATCCTGTTTCACAGTTTGCTGCAATTATGACTTGCTCGCAAGTGGAAAAAGATTGCCCTCTAATTTTTGGCCCAGAAAAAAGTTTTTCATTAAATTATGAAGACCCAAAGATTTCTGATGGAACAGATATTCAAAGTCAAATTTATGAAACACGAAGTTTAGAAATTGCTCGCGAAATATTTTACATTTTCAATAAAATAAAAACATAAAAAAATCCTGATGTAAACATCAGGATTTAATATTTTAAAACGGAACGTCGTTATCATCGTTAGCACTACTTCCAAAAGGAGCTCCAAAAATAGCATTTCCATTCGGTAAATGTTTAGTTAAATCATTTGAATCTTCTCCATCATTCATACGCGAAGGCAATTCTCCAAAAGGCATATTTCCATCTTCTAAATTATCAAACTTACCGAATTTACCTAAGAATTTCAAACGAATATTATCCAAGCCACCATTTCTGTGTTTTGCCACAATAAATTCTGCTTGACCTTCGGTTGGTGTTCCTTCATCGTCATCCCATTGTTCAATTTTATAATACTCTGGACGATAAATAAACGATACAATATCCGCATCCTGCTCAATCGCTCCAGATTCACGTAAATCGGAAAGTAAAGGACGTTTAGAAGTTCCACGAGTTTCAACGGCACGTGATAACTGAGAAAGTGCAATTACCGGAACTTCAAGTTCTTTTGCTAATGCTTTCAAATTTCGAGAAATCGTAGAAATTTCCTGTTCACGGTTTCCACCACCTTTACCATTTCCGCCAGCTGTCATCAACTGCAAGTAGTCAATAATAATTAATTTAATTCCGTGTTGCGAAGATAAACGGCGCGCTTTTGCACGTAAATCGAAAATCGAAAGCGATGGCGTATCATCAATATATAATGGAGCTTTTTCTAAATCTTTTACTTTTACGTTAAGCTGTTCCCACTCGTGTTGTTCTAATTTACCCGTACGAAGTTTTTCTGAAGGAAGTCCAGTTTCCGAAGAAATCAAACGTGTGATTAACTGAACCGAAGACATCTCAAGTGAGAATAACGCAACTCCAAAATTCGCATCAATAGCAATATTACGAGCCATCGAAAGTACGAATGCCGTTTTACCCATCCCGGGACGAGCCGCAATAATAATTAAATCTGACGGTTGCCATCCTGAAGTTAAAGCATCTAATTTATGAAAACCTGTCGGTAAACCAGAAAGTCCTTCTCTACCACCAATTTCTTGAATACGCTTCTTAGCTTGTGCTACTAAAGATTGAGCTGTTTCAGAACTTTTTTTGATATTTCCTTGAGTTACTTCATAGAGTTTAGCTTCAGCTTTATCTAACAAATCAAAAACATCGGTTGTTTCATCGTAAGATTCTTCGATAATTTCATTTGAAATTTTAATCAAACTACGTTGAATAAATTTCTGAAGAATGATACGTGAATGGAACTCGATATGTGCAGATGAACTGATTTTCTGTGTAAGATTAATCAGATAAAAATCACCTCCAGCTTGGTCTAATTTTCCATTTTTACGAAGTTGCGTAGAAACGGTTAATAAATCGATAGGTTGATTTCCAACAAAAAGTTGGTCGATAGCTTCAAAAATAATACGATGCGAATCTTTATAAAAAGCATCTGCAGTTAAAATATCAATTACCTCTTCAACTCCTTTTTTATCAATCATCATTGCACCCAAAACCGCTTCTTCTAAATCTACGGCTTGCGGTGGAATTTTACCTTTTTCAAGGCTAATAATATTTTTATTTTCTTTACGTAAAGGTGCTATTTCTTTTTGCTGTTCCATGAAGCTAATTTAAGTCAAAATTCTGTGCTTATCAATGATAATTTATCCACTATCATTGTTCACAAGTCGATTCAAATTGTTAACAACTAAAAAGTCAGAGCGTTAACTCTGACTTTCATTGATATCTTGTAGAAAAAAATTAATCTTTATATTCTCCCATATGGCTATATTTATCCATACGTTCGTCTATTAATTTTTCGATTGATTTTTTATTCAATTCTTCAAAAGTTGAAACGATATATTTTTTCACAGTTTCAAAAGTTGTTTCTTTATCGTAATGAGCTCCACCAAGCGGTTCTGGAATAATTCCATCAATAAGCTTATTCTTTTTCATATCGATAGAAGTTAATTTAAGTGCGTCTGCTGCTCTTTCTTTAAATTCCCAACTTCTCCATAAAATAGAAGAACAAGATTCTGGAGAAATCACCGAATACCAAGTATTTTCTAACATGTAAACACGGTCACCAACACCAATTCCTAAAGCTCCACCAGAAGCACCTTCACCAATAATAATAGTGATGATTTGTGTTTTTAGACGGAACATTTCAAGAATATTTCTTGCGATAGCTTCACCTTGTCCACGTTCTTCAGCTTCTAATCCTGGATAAGCACCTGGAGTATCAACTAAAGTTACAACAGGAATACCGAACTTTTCTGCCATTTTCATTAAACGTAAAGCTTTGCGGTATCCTTCTGGATTTGCCATACCAAAATTACGGTATTGACGTGTTTTAGTGTTTGTTCCTTTTTGTTGACCAATAAACATAAACGTTTGGTCTCCAATTTTTCCCATTCCACCTATCATTGCTTTATCATCTTTTACACCGCGATCTCCAAATAATTCTTGGAATGTATCACCGCATAAAGCTTTGATGTAATCTAAAGTATATGGACGATTTGGATGACGAGATAATTGAACACGTTGCCAAGCCGTTAAGTTTTTGTATATTTCTTTTTTAGTATCTTCTAATTTCTTCTCGATATTTTTACAAGTTTCAGAAACATCAACATCAGATTCATGTCCGATAATCGTACATTTATCTAATTGTTCTGCTAACTCTTTAATTGGAAGTTCAAAATCTAAATATTCCATAGTTATCTATCGTTTTGATTTTTTTTTTACAGTTTACAAAGATAAACTTTTATTAAATAACTTTTCGTTTTTTCCTATTTTTAAAATAAACGTTTAAAAGTACTGTGGATAAAATAATTACAGCTCCTAAATAGAATTCAGGTGTCATTTTTTCTTGATTCTTGAAAATGATTACAGCCAATAAAATTCCATAAATTGGTTCTAAATTTATAGTTAGCATACAAGTATATGGCGACAAATATTTCATTATATTAATTGAAGCTATAAAAGGATAAGCCGTACAAACCGATCCTAAAATCAACAACCAAAGCCAGTCTAATTTTTGAAAATGAAATACTTCAGAAGTAAAGCCTCCAATAAAAAACATACAAAATGTCAAAAATAATAAACCGCCTAGAAGCTCGTAGAAACTAATTCCATTCGAATCGTATTTCCCCGCAAATTTACCGTTGATTATCGAAAAACTTGCTGATAAAAAAGCCGAAAATAAAGCGACCAAAATACCTGCAACATATTGCGTTTCAACACTGAATATAATTCCCAAACCAACAACTACTAATATTCCTAGAAAAACCTCATACCAAACTATTTTTCGTTTAAAGAAAATCGGTTCTAAAATGGAAGTAAAAAATGCACCTGTTGAAATACAAGCTAATGTAATGGAGATATTAGATATTTTAATCGCATGAAAAAATGTAAACCAATGTAAGGCAATTACAAATCCACAAACAATAAAAGTTGTGATAAGTTTAGGCGAAAATTTTAATGAAATTTTTCTAATTTTTATATAAACAAAAATCAGAACTAAAGCTATTAAAATTCGGGTCCAAACTAAAGGTAAAGCACTTAATGAAATTAACTCACCAAGTATTGCTGTAAATCCCCAAATGAAAACTATTAAATGAAGTTGTAGGTGATTTTTAAAATTAGCGTCTAGCATTTTTCAATAAAAACACAGCCATGATTCCAAAAACAACATTTGGAAACCAAACTGCAAATAAGGGATTTATACTTGAAGCTTCGGCAAGCGTACCGAAAATTTTATCAAAGAAAATATAGGTAAAGGCAAAGGCAATTCCAAGAGCAAGGTTCACTCCCATTCCACCTCTACGCTTTGTTGATGAAACGGCAACGGCAATAATCGTAAGGATAAATGCCGAAACCGGAACACTATATTTTTTATATTTTACTACTAAATAGGAATTTATATTTGACGAACCACGCATTTTCTCTTTTTCGATGAATCGATTTAATTCACCAAGATTCATTGTTTCTGCAGCATAAACTGTTGGTGTTAAATCATCAATTTCGAAATCAAATTTGACGTTTTTTTGATCTTCGGTTTCGATTTTATCATCTAATTCACCAACGATTCGTTTTGCGTAACCTTTTAATGTATAATCTTTTGTACTATCGTTATAAATAATACGATTGGCTTTGATTTTATATTCTAATTTATTTCCTTCAAATTTTTCTAATGTAAAATTATAACCTGTTTTTGTATTTAAATTAAAATTACTTACATAGATAAATTCATTCTCACTCAACTGTTTATAGACGTTCATTGTTTCACGAACTTCTCCACGTCTTAGATATTTAAAACGAAAATCGTTATAACCTGCACTTGCAGGTGGCACAATAAAGAATCCAAAAATCAATGCAATTAATGAAATGATAGCAGCACCAACAATATAAGGTCGAAGAAAACGATTGTATGAAATTCCAGAACTTAAGATAGCTACAATTTCTGTATTACTCGCTAATTTTGAGGTAAACCAAATAATCGAAATAAACAAGAAAATAGGAAAAAGCATATTTGCAAAATAGACCGTAAAGTCTAAATAATATTCCAAAACTGCTTCGATTGGCACTTTACTTTCAAGAATTTTATTAATTCTATCGGCAACGTCAATAGCTATCCCAATAGGAATAAAAAGCAGTAACATCACAAAGAATGTTCCTAAATAACGTTTTAAAATATACCAATCAATTATTTTCATATAATATCTTTAATTATAAACGGGTAGCCATTTGTTTCACCATCTTTTCTTTCCAAGCATAGAAAGTTCCTGCTAAGATTTGCTGTCTAGCTTCGCGAACCAACCACATATAAAAACCTAAGTTATGAATGGTAGCAATTTGTTTACCTAAATATTCGTTTGCAACAAAAAGGTGACGTAAATAGGCTTTTGAATAATCTAAATCTACCCAAGTGTGTCCCATTGGATCTATTGGAGAGAAATCGTCTTCCCATTTTTTATTTTTGATATTAATGAAACCTTCAGATGTAAACAACATTCCGTTTCTTGCGTTACGTGTTGGCATCACACAATCAAACATATCAATACCTAAAGCGATATTCTCTAAAATATTAATTGGTGTACCAACTCCCATTAAATAACGAGGTTTATCTTCTGGAAGAATGTTTGTAACCACTTCACACATTTCGTACATTTCTTCTGCTGGTTCACCAACAGATAATCCACCAATTGCGTTTCCAACAGCACCTGCGTTTGCAATATATTCTGCAGATTGCGCTCTTAAATCTTTAAATGTTGATCCTTGAACAATTGGAAAGAATGCTTGATCGTAACCGTATTTTGTCGGAACTTTTTCTAAATGTGAAATACAACGATCCAACCAACGATGTGTCATGTGCATCGAACGTTTTGCGTAACGATAATCACATGGATATGGCGTACATTCATCAAAAGCCATGATAATATCAGCTCCGATAGTACGTTGAATTTCCATTACCTTTTCTGGAGAAAAGAAATGATAAGACCCATCGATATGCGATTTGAATTTCACACCTTCTTCTTTAATTTTTCTTCTTCCTGAAAGGGAATAAACTTGGAAACCACCAGAATCTGTTAAGATATTTCTATCCCAGTTCATGAATTTATGTAATCCACCTGCTTTTTCAAGGATTTCCGTTTTTGGACGTAAATACAAATGATAGGTATTTCCTAAAATAATATCTGGATTGATGTCTTCTTTTAATTCGCGTTGGTGCACACCTTTTACAGATGCAACTGTACCAACAGGCATAAATATTGGAGTTTCGATAACTCCGTGGTCTGTAGTAATTTTCCCGGCTCTAGCTTTAGATAACGGATCTTTATGTAATAAATCGAATTTCATGTCTATATTTTACAATTTGCAAATATAAAGCGATTCTTTTATTTAATGTTTTATTTCTGAAAATATTCACAATTAAAATTTGAATCGATTGAAATCATTTTACATAGATAAATTAAGTCCTGAAACCTTGCTTTCGCAACAGCAAATAAATAACAATTGGAGCGCCAACGATACTCGTAATCGCATTAATTGGAAGTATAAAAGATTCGCCTGGCAACTGACAAACAGCATCGCAAAACAATAGTATTATGGCTCCCAAAAGTAAATTCCCAAAGAATAAGCAAAAGTGATTACTACTTTTAAAAATCATTTTGGTAATATGCGGAATAGCCAAACCAACAAAAGCAATCGGTCCTGCAAAAGCCGTACAAGTACCCGATAAAATTGCAGTTGCAAGAATGATTAAAACTCTGGATTTCTTAATATTTACTCCTAAGCTTCTTGCATAATTTTCACCTAGAAGCAAGGCATTTAACGTCTTTAAATATCGGAAAGAAAGCAATAATCCAATAAAAATAACCAATGTCATAATCAAAATATTCTGCCAAGTAACATTTCCTAAACTTCCTAAAGACCAAAAGGTAAATTTCTTCAATTCTTCTGCCGAAGAAAAATATGAAAGTACCCCAACTATAGCACCTGCAAAGCTTCCAAACATCAAACCTACAATCAATAAGGTCATTGTATCTCTGATTTTTCTCGAAACCAAAAGAATGATAAACAACACCAATAAACTTCCTAAAACTGAAGCCAAAACCAAAGCCAATGAAGAGGTAAAATATTGTTTTACAGCAAATGGAAACAACGAACCACCTAAAATAACTAACGCTACACCTAAACTCGACCCCGAACTCAATCCTAAAACATACGGATCAGCCATTGGATTTTTAAACAGCGTTTGCATTAACATTCCACTGATTGACAAGGCCATTCCAACCAAGACAGCAACAATAGCCTTGGGCAAACGATAGTTTAAAATGATATATTTCCAGCTTTCTTTGTCTGCATCTTGAAAAATCAAAATAGAAACCACATCTTTAAACGCAATTTGCACCGATCCGATAGACAAATTGAGAATAAAAACGAGGATTAAAATTAAGAATAATCCAAAAGCAAGTATTTTTTGTTTAGACGTAAAAAGCATTTATTTCAAAGGTTCTATAAAATACGGTTGATAATTTGGTAACGCGTTTGGATGAAAAATATGAATTAAATCTTTCAAAATTAAATCGGGTCTGTTTGGTGCTTCTTCATAAAATAAAGTTCCTCCACTTACTCCTTTTTTAACGCTATAGGAATAAACTTTTTTATCTTTAAAAGCTGAAAATTGGGCATAATGTGGATTTGCATTTTGCATTTGCTGATAGGTTGAAAATTCTCCTGGTCCAATCCAAAAATCGGCATTTTGAGCTCTGTCAAAAACAGATTCAAATCCTAAGGAAATACTTCCAACACCTTTACTTTCACTCCACAAATAATTTCCACCTGCATCTTTGATAAACTGGGCCATCCAACTCTCTCCTTCAGGCAAATACCAAACATCTTGATACAAAGAACCACTTAAAACGCTTGGTTTATTCGGCAAATTCGAAACTAATTTTTTAGCATCATTGTAAGAAGAAACGACTTGATCAAAAGCAGCTTTAGCTTCGTTATTTTTATCATACAAAGCGCCAAAAAACTTAATCCATTCGGCTTTACCTAAAGGTGAATTTTCAACCCAATCACCGTTATAAACAATTTTTAATCCGGCATTTTTGATATTTTCTAATTTTTTATTTTCTCCATCGTAACTATGTCCAACAATTAAATCGGGTTGTAAATCTAAAACCAGTTCTAAATTTACATTTTCGTTATCATCTAATTCGGTAATTTTATGCGCATCAATATCCTTTCGAATTACTTCATTTGAGATATAATCAAGTCCAGGAAAACCAACTAACGAATTTTCAACGCCTAACTCAACCAGCGAAGGAATATGCGTAGTTGAAGTGACAACTGCCTTTTTAATAGGTATTTGAATTTGCATAAAATTCGATAAACTATCTGGAATCGAATTTAAATCTTTACTCAAAACATACGTATATTTTTGTTCTGAATTTGGCCAAGGATTGGTTACTTTTAAAACAGAAAAATCATCATATTGCAATAATTCAAAACCCGTTGCATAAACGATTTCATTTTTTACAATTTCGCTTTTTTGAATCGAATTTTCTTTTTCCTTACAAGAAACAAGCATAACAAATCCAATACAAACTATTGATTTCAAAAAATTAAATTTCATTCTGTTTTATTTTAAATCACAAATGTAGTTTTTAATTTTATTACCAACCAAATTATCAAGTTGATAAAAAAGATTTGCATTCTAATTAATTACGTCTAAATTTGCATTGTATTAGGTTGCATTTTTAACAATTGCATTAATAGGGAAATAGGTGCGAATTTTTCAATTCCTATGCTGTACCCGCAACTGTAAGCTTATCTGATTTCAGATACATTCGAACTCACGCCACTGATTTTTATCGGGAAGGCCGAATATAGCAAGCCAGGAGACCTGCCTAAAGATTACTAACAAAAAAGTGAACCTTCGGGAAAAAAGGTAGAAACGATGCTATTTAAACAAATTTCATATTTTGTAATTTTTACGTGTACTTCTTTTGCATTTGCGCAAGAGCAAGCAACTATCGTTTTGGATGAATTAATCATATCTGATTACAAATTAAATTCGCACAATAAAACTCAAACCATTCATAAAATAAACGATTCCATTATCCAACAAGCCAATGGAAATTTGACTGATTTACTGTTAATGAATTCATCGATTTATTTTAAAGAAAATGGTTCAGGAATGGTTTCATCTCCAAGTTTTCGAGGAACAACAGCGCAACAAACCAGTGTTCTTTGGAATGGAATTGGAGTGAATTCTTTGTTTTTAGGTCAAACTGATTTTAATTCCATTTCCTACAAAGAATTTTCAGAAATCGCGATAAAACCAGGAGGTGGAAGCGTTTTATATGGTTCTGGTGCCATTGGTGGAACCATACATTTAAACAATCCAATTCGATTTGAGAAACGTTTGGATAATACGTTACAATTGGGTTACGGAAGTTTTAACACCTTCAGAGTCAATAATAATTTCACCCTTAGTAACGAAAAATGGTTTGCGCAAATTAACATCAATCGCAATCAATCTGATAATGATTTTGAAGTTAAAAATCGAACTTGGAAAAACACCAACGGACAATTTTATAACAACAGTGCGAGCGCTACGATTGGATATAAAATAGATTTAAAAAATACGTTATCGTTTTATTCGACGTATTTTAATGATGAACGTCATTTTTCTTTGGTTTCTGAAAATCAAACCAAAACAAAATATCAAAATTCGTATTTCAGAAATATTTTACATTGGAAAAACGAAGGTGATTCATACAAATCAAATGCGAGAATTGCTTATTTTAATGAAGGTTACAAATATTTCAATAATCTACCGACCGATGATTATTCGTCAGGAAACGTAAATTCTTTGATTGCAAAATATGATTTTGAATATTTTGTTTCCCATAACTTTAGTTTAAACGCAATCATTGATTACACCAATCATCACGGAACAGGTAAAAATTCTGGAATAAAATCGGCAAAGCAAGAAGTTTTAGGATTAAGTGTTTTAGCCAATCATCACTTTAATGAGAAAATGGGTTATGAAATTGGATTTAAACAAGAAATAAATAATTCGTATGAAAATCCATTCTTATATTCTGCTGGTTTTTACTACAAACCAGCGAACGTTTATCAATTAAAAATTAACGGTTCAAAGAATTTTAGAATTCCAACTTTCAACGATATTTTCTGGGAACCAGGAGGAAATAAATCGCTTCAGCCAGAAACGAGTTTCCAGTTTGATTTACGAAACGAGTTTACATTCAAAAAATTTAGTTTTGGACTTAATGCATATTACACTAAAATTGATAATATGCTGCAATGGATTCCAAATAATACCGGAATTTGGGAAGCTCAGAATTTAAAATCAGTTGCGATAAAAGGTGCCGAATTTGATGTTCAATATCAGTTTGCTTTAAACAAAAATCAATTCAAAATTCAGGGAACTTATACCTATACTAATTCTCAAGACACAGAATTAAAAAAACAATTGATTTATACTCCTTTTCATAAAATAACTGGGCAAATATCATATAATTATGAAAAATTTTCTGCTGGAATTCAAACGATTTATAACGGTGCTGTTTTTACGACCGCAAGTAATTTAAACTCTTCAAAAATTGAAGCTTATGCATTAATCAATGCAAATATGCAATATCATTTTGGAAGAAAAATTAAACAGACTATTGTCTTTGAAATCAAAAATGCTTCGGATGTGAATTACGAAAATGTAATTAACCGACCAATGCCTGGCAGAAATTTTAATATTCAATTAATCACCAAATTTTAATATGAAAAAAATTATTTTATCATTAGCTCTTTTAGCTTTTGTAAGTTCATGTAGTAATGTAGATGATAATTCTGACAACACCGAAGTTCCGAATGTAGAAAAACCGTATGCCAACGGAATTTTAATCACAAACGAAGGTAATTTTCAAAGTTCAAATGCAGAAATATCTTTTATCAAAAATGATTTAAGTACAGTTTATAACAAGATTTTTGCAACAAATAACTCGAATACAACTTTAGGTGATGTCGCTCAATATATGGCTTTTAATAATGATTTGGCATATATTGTAATGAATAATTCAAGTACAATTGAGATTGTTGATCGTTATACATTTAAGAAAGTAAACCAAATTACCGCAAATTTAAATGCTCCAAGAGCCATAGCTTTTTCAAACGGAAAAATTTATGTTTCGAATGCAAACGATAATACGGTTACGGTTTATAATGCAAACACAAATGCATTTATCAAATCAATATCATTAGACAATCAGCCAGAAAAATTAGTTGCAACATCAAATTACGTTTATGTACAATCTAGTTCTTATGCTTCAGCAAATACAGTTGAAATCATCAATTCATCTTCAGACACAAACACAAAAGATTTAAGTTTTGAACTCCCAATGAACGGAATTACATTGGATTCGAATATGGTTTTTGTTTTAGGTTCAGACGAAAATAAAACTGAAATTTCAAAAATCGAAAATGAAGCGATAACTAAAACAATTTCAAACGTAAGTTTAAAAAGTTCAAGATATCTGACATTGGATAACAACAATTTATATTTTACAAACGGAACAGGAATTTATACCCTTTCAAAAGATTTAAACAGTATTCCATCTTCTCCAATATTTAATGTAAACGACAATAGTTGGTCAACTTTATACGGCTTTAATGTCATAGACGGAAAAGTTTTTAGTTCGGACGCAAACGGATTTACAGATAACAGCATCGTCACTGTTTACGATTTAACAGGAAATGTATTAAAAACCTTTACAACTGAAATCGGGACAAACGGATTTTATAAAAACTAAATTTCATAATCTTAAATAAACAATCAAAGAAAGTTTCTTAATCGAAACTTTCTTTTTTTTTACAAAAAATTAAAATAGTATTAAAACACACTATTTTTTAGTATATTTGAACTTTAATTAGTTTACAAAAACACTATTTTAATGAATTATAATCTTGTAATTGAAATTCTTAAGATAACAGAAGAATTTGAATTAGACACGACAAAAAAAAATGCTTCGATAGATGATTTCATCAAATGGATAGCTCAAAATAAATACAAAGAAGATATTTCGGAACCAGATTGGGAAGGAAAAGAAAATGGAAGAAGTCCTGAAAGTATAATTAACACTTTAATTATAAGTATGAATAGATATGCGAAATTTTATTCCAAATCTATTTTACAAGGATCTGATTTTGCTTCACAAGAAGATTTTATCTATTTGATAAATTTAAAAGCACTAGGAAGTATGTCTAAAATGCAATTAATCAAAAAAAACTTGCAAGATAAAGCAACTGGGATTCAAATCATAAATCGATTATTAAAGAACGAATGGATTGAACAAAAATCATCTACTGAAGACAAAAGAAGCCACTTAATTCAGATTACAACAAAAGGCAAAGAATATTTAGAATTATCAATGCAAAAAATTCGTAAAGCCACAAATATTGTTGCTGGAGATTTGGATTATCAAGAAAAAATGCAACTTATTTATCTATTAGACAAATTAGATAAGTTTCATAATAAAATATATTTTGAAAATCAAACTACTGAAGATTTATTAGAAAACGTAACAAATAAGTATTTAAAAAATGACCAAAATAAAACATAGAATTGCAATAATTGGAGCTGGATTTTCAGGAATATCTGCAGCTTGTTATGCAGCTAAAGCTGGTCATGAAGTTCACGTTTTCGAAAAAAATGAAAGTGCTGGCGGCAGAGCAAGGAAATTCTCAACTGAAAATGGTTATACCTTTGATATGGGACCAAGTTGGTATTGGATGCCAGATATTATAGAAAACTTTTTTAGAGATTTTAATTACAAAACATCAGATTTTTATCAATTAATTGAATTAAATCCTCAATTTGAAATGGTTTTTGAAGATGAAATCATAAGTATTCCTGCAGAATATAACGATTTAAAAAAACTATTTGAATCAATAGAAAAAGGAGCTGGTAATCAACTGGATCTTTTTATGGAAGATGCAAAATATAAATACGAAGTTGGTATGCAAGATTTTGTTCAGAAACCTTGCCATTCTTGGTTTGAATTTGTGTCTTTAAAGATTGCCAAAAGTGCGATTAAACTAGATTTATTAAAAAATTTTAAAGATTTTGTTGGTCAATATTTCAAAAATGAAAAACTGAGAGCTTTAATGGAATTTCCCGTAATATTTTTAGGAGCTATGCCTAAAGATATTCCAGCGTTGTATAGTTTAATGAATTACGGCGGATATAAATTAGGAACTTGGTATCCGTTAGGAGGTTTCTCTAAAATTATAGACGGAATGTATCAAGTAGCAAAAAACTTAGGCGTTAATTTTCATTTTAATAAGCCAATTGAAAAGATTAACATAGAAAATGACAGAGCAAAAAGCATTTCAATTAACAATAAATCCATTGCATTTGATGGAATTATAGCATCGTCTGATTATGCTTTTACAGAAAGTAAATTGCTTGAACCACAATACACAAATTACGCTTCATCATATTGGGAGAAAAAAACTTTTGCGCCTTCTTGTTTAATTTTTTATTTAGGTTTTAACGAACGTATTCCAAATTTAAAACATCATACTTTATTCTTTGAGAACGATTTAAATAATCATGCATTTGAAATTTATGAAGATAAAAAATGGCCAACAAAACCACTTTTTTACACTTGTTGTCCATCAAAGACAGATAATACAATTGCACCAGAAAATCATGAAAATGTCTTTTTATTAATGCCGATTGCAACAGGAATTATTGATAGCGAAGAAGAACGTGAAAAGTATTTCGTAGAGATGATTGAACGCTTAGAAAAACACACAAAAACAACAAATCTGAAGTCTAAAATAGATTATAAAAGAAGTTATTGCCTTAATGATTTTATTACTGATTATCATGCTTACAAAGGAAATGCTTATGGTTTAGCAAACACTTTATCTCAAACGGCTGTTCTAAAACCATCTATACAAAACAAGAAGGTAAAAAATATATTTTACACTGGACAATTAACTGTTCCTGGTCCAGGCGTACCTCCTTCTTTAATCTCTGGAAAAATTGCAGCAACAGAAATTTTAAAAATACTTTAAAATCAGTCTTTAAAATTGCTAAGAAAAACTAATTAAAGTCAAAAACTCCAATTTATGAAAATATTATTTGATGAATTATCTGTAAAAATATGTGAAGAAACAACTAAGAAATACAGTACGAGTTTTTCTTTAGGAATTTTGGCATTAAAACCAATAATTAGACCCGCTATTTATTCAATTTATGGTTTTGTTCGCTTGGCTGACGAAATTGTAGATAGCTTTCATGGTTTCGATAAAGAGCGATTATTAAAAAATTTACGCGAAGAAACTATTTACGCAATCGAACATAAAATTTCCATAAATCCTATCATACATGCCTTTCAGGAAGTCGTGAATAAATATAAAATAGATTGGAATTTGGTAGATACATTCTTAAAAAGTATGGAAATGGATTTACAAGACATTATCTACGATTCCAATCAATACAAACAATATATTCTTGGTTCTGCTGAAGTTGTTGGTTTAATGTGTTTACAAGTTTTTGTTCATGGAGATAAAAAACAATATGACGATTTAAAACCTTTTGCAATGAAATTAGGCTCTGCTTTCCAAAAAATAAATTTCTTAAGAGATTTAAAAGACGATTATCAAGTTTTAGGTAGAACCTATTTTCCAAATCTAGACATGAACGTATTTAATCAAAATGTGAAAAGAGATATTGAAAAAGATATAGAGGAAGAATTTAAAGAAGCTTTAATCGGAATTAAAAAATTACCAAACTCATCTAAATTTGGTGTTTATTTGGCTTACAGATATTACGTTTCATTATTTAATAAAATCAAAAAAACATCTGCACATCAGATTCTAAATGAACGCATTAGAATTAACAATTCAAAAAAGATATCATTGATGATGGGTAGTTATTTACAATTTAAATTTACAGGAATATAAAACTAAACGGTATATTAAATTTCGCTCTAATATTCTTATCATTACAAATAAATAATTTGATTGAATTACGTTCAAATTATCCAAAAGCATTAAACGATAAACAAATTTGTTATGATATGATTACTTTTTTAAGTAAACAAAACTTAAATACGATAGAGAAAGGTTATTACGGAGCCTATTTAGTCATTTGGGCTAATCACATATGGAATCCGATGGATAAGTTAAGTACTTTTAAAAAAGGAAAAATCGAACTCGAAAATGCAATCAAACAAGATCCGAAGAATGTTGAGCTACGTTTTTTAAGATTATCAATTCAAGCTAATGTTCCCAAAATTTTAAATTACGATCAAAACATAAAGTCTGATCTAATCATTATCAAAGAACATAAAGATAAAATTCAATCTAATCAACTACTCAAAATGGTAAACGAATTAATAATTAATGCTGAAAATTCTAATTAAATGATAACAAATATATTCATTGTTTTTGTGACTTTTTTTCTAATGGAAGGATTAACATGGTTGATTCATAAATATGTTATGCACGGTTTTTTATGGTATTTACATAAAGACCACCACGATCATTCTACAGATGGTCCGTTTGAAAAAAACGACTATTTTTTTATCATATTTGCCATACCTGCAATTGCATTAATGTATCTAGGCTCTCAAAACAATTTTAATTACATTTTTTATATCGGACTTGGAATTACGTTTTATGGTTGGGCATATTTTTTTGTACATGATATATATATTCACCAACGTTTTAAATTTTTAAGAAATACCAAAAACATTTATTTACTTGGTATTCGTAGAGCACATAAACAACATCATAAGCATATTACAAAAGAAAAAGGTGAATGTTTTGGTTTTTTATATGTCCCTTTTAAATATTTCAAACATTATAAAAAAATTAAATCATGATGTACACTTATTTACTTGTTAATTTTTTATCGATTATAATCTGTTTTATTTTTTCATATCATCATAAAATCCAATTTAATTTATACTTTAAACCGTTTATTATTTCAGCAATAATAGTATCAATACCATTTATCATCGGAGATGCCATATTTACTAAAATGGGCGTTTGGTGGTTTAATTACGATTATGTTTTAGGATTTAAAATATATAATTTACCCATCGAAGAAATTTTATTTTTTCTTTGTATTCCCTTTGCGTGTATTTACACCTATTATTGTTTAAATAAATTCTTTAATCTTAGTTGGAATAAAAAAATAGAAGATATTTTTACGTTATTTTGTGTTGCTTTCTGTATTACAGTTGCTTCAATGAATACAGAACAAATTTATACTTTTGTAACATTTTTTTCGTGTGCATTATTAATGGTCATATTAAAATTTGTCATAAAAGTAAATTGGATTGGAAACCTAGCTGTAGTTTATGGAATTCTAATGTTACCTTTTTTTATTGTAAATGGAGTTTTAACAGGAACAGGTTTAGAAAGCCCGATTGTGAACTACAACCCCAAAGATTTTATGGGAATTCGAATTTTAACCGTTCCTCTTGAAGATGCGGTTTACGGATATAATATGATTGCTTTAAACTTATTACTTTTCAACTATCTTGCTAAAATAAAACAAGTAAATTAATTCTAAGCTTCTCTAAAAAATGAGAAGCTTTCTTTTTTTTATCTTATATTTACAAAAACTATTAAAATGGCTAAGGAAAATAACGACAGAAGAAATTTTATTCTTATGTTAATCTTTTTAGGATTGGTATTAATTTCAAGTGTTTTGATTTTTGATTGGGTTATGAGTAAGGAATCTAAACTTGAGCAAACTGAACCTGAAACATTTGAAACTCCAGAACAAGCTTATCTTGAAACAAAAGAAATCTTGTTTGATGTTTCTTCTAAAATCAATAAAGGAATTTATTCGTTAGAAAAAATAAATTCAATAAAAAACTAAAATTATGAAAACAATACTAAGATACTTATGCTTATCAGTTGCTTGTATTGGATTTTCAATCACGAGTAACGCTCAAGATTTAATTGAATCATTTAAAAATCAACCCAATGTTGAAACGGTTGCGGTGAACAAAAAAATGTTTCAAATGATGTCCAATGTTAAAATGGACATGAATGACAAAGAAAATCAAGCGTATTTAAATCTAATTAAGAAACTAGATGATTTAAAGCTTATTTCTACTAAAAACATAACTTCATCTGGCAAGATGAAAACCTATGTTGTGAGTTATGTAAAAACAAATTCTATGAACGAATTAATGACTCTTTCTGAAAACGGCTCCACAACCATTTTTTACGTTGACCCAAATTCAACAAAAGAAAGTATCAAAGAATTATTAATGTTTGTAAGCGGGAACGAAACAATTATTCTTTCATTAAAAGGAAGTTTTAGCCTAAACGAACTGAGTTTGGTTACAAACAAAATGAAACTTCCGGTTGGAAATTCTTTAAATAAAATGTCAAAATAAAAAAACAGCCTTGAACTATAAATATTTCGAGGCTGTTTTTTTATTGTTTTAAATTCAAATCAAAGGTTTTTACTAGAAGTTCCAAATCTGGATTTTTCTCTAATAAATGGTTGTATTTATCTTCAATCGTAAAAGCTTTTTTAATTTTTATTTCTTCATTTACTTCGATGTGAATTTCGATTCCATAATTATTTAATTTCTTTCGTAAATAATTTACTAAATCATATTTATTTTCATCAAAACTGATTTTGGAACCTTCATTCGGAAGTTCGATATTTATGACATGTCCATTCAATTGAGGAACTGACATTTTCATCGTTGAATACATCAACATACGACCCGTTTTATAGAAACGATCAGCAATGAAATCCCAATGTTCAATCATTTCTTCGAAAGTAAAATCTTCTTTTGGCAAATCTTCCGGATTAACGGTTGCCTTACTTAATGAAGCTTCTAATTCTTTTTTTCGTTTAATACTTTTTAATGATAAAGCGGAAACGGCATATTCATTATTTTGTGTATTCAGAACTATCTTTTGTGTTTGAATCTCTTCTTCAGATTTATCTTCAGTTGTTGAATTTGAGTTATTTTCTTCAACTTTTTGATTAAAATCAGTATTTGATTCAGAAACGATATTCTCATTTTCTGTCGAAATAACAGGTTTCAATGCAAAAAAACTTGGTGAAATTATGAACCGATTAGATTTTTTTTTTCATCCATTTGAGTCAAAGATGCTAATTGCATCAAACATAACTCAACCATTAAACGTTGATTTTGACTGGTTTTGAATTTTAAATCACAATCATTCGCCAAATTAATTCCAGCTATCAATAATGAAATTGGAAGTTTCTGAGCTTGAACTAAAAATAATTGTTTATTTTCATCACTCACTTCTAATAAATTCAAAGTTTCGGGATTTTTACAAACCATCAAATTTCTAAAATGAGAAGCCAAACCAGCAACAAAATGTTGTCCATCAAACCCTTTTGCTAATATGTCATTATAAGCCAAAAGTAAATTTGGAATATCATTTACAATAATCATATCCGTGATTCGTAAATAATAATCGAAATCTAAAACGTTTAAATTTTCAGCAACAGCTTGACGCGTCAAATTATTTCCACAATATGAAACCACACGGTCAAAAATTGATAAAGCATCACGCATTGCACCATCAGCTTTTTGAGCAATGATTTGTAATGCATCTTCTTCATAAGAAATATTTTGACTACGAGCAACCTCAGCTAAGTGGTCTTTTGCATCAGCAATTGTAATTCGTTTAAAATCAAAAATCTGACAGCGAGATAAAATCGTTGGAATAATCTTATGTTTTTCTGTCGTAGCTAAAATAAAAATCGCATGTTTTGGTGGTTCCTCCAAAGTTTTCAGGAAAGCATTGAAAGCCGCCGATGAAAGCATGTGAACCTCATCGATAATATAAACTTTATATTTTCCGGTTTGAGGTGGTATTCTTACTTGGTCAATCAGATTTCGTATATCATCAACCGAATTATTTGAAGCAGCATCTAATTCAAAAACATTGAAAGCAAAATCTTCATTCGGGTCATCGTAACCTTCCTGATTAATTTTTCGTGCTAAAATACGTGCACAAGTTGTTTTACCAACTCCTCTTGGTCCAGTAAATAATAAAGCTTGCGCCAAATGATTATTATCAATCGCATTAACTAATGTATTGGTAATGGTCTGTTGTCCGACAACATCTTTGAATGTTTGCGGACGATATTTTCGCGCAGATACTATAAATTGTTCCATGGTAAAAATTATGACTACAAATATATGTAATTAATAGAATTTATCAAACTTTTAGTAGTTTCACTTACTCAGGAAAATATCCAGAATCACCTAATTTTGCCTTCCAAATTTGATTTAAATTATTGATATTGTATTTCTTTTTAGGAGGATAATAATTAATTTTTCCTTCTTCTTGCAATTCCAATAAAATACGTTCAATATAAAAATCTTCTAAAGTCGTATCTGGGTCAAATTTCGTTTTTAGATTAATATCAAAAAGTTTTGCCGTTTGATTCGACCAAAAAGCTTTCCATCCACTTTTAAATTCTTTAATCAATGAAAAAGTAGTTTGTCCGGTTTGTCTATCAATCAATTTAACTAAAATTTGTCCATCTTTTCTAGATAAACTTTTCAATTTATCTTTAAACTGACTTTCTAGATAATCTTGTGAAGCGTTGATGTATTTCCTTTTTTCTCTATTAGTTTTAAACTTAGCTAAATTTTCATTTACTGTAGTTAAAGCTTCGGAAGTAGCAACAACATAAGGATAAACTCTTAGAATTCTTCTACGCAAAATACTATTTGCTTTCATTCTTTCTAGTTCTTCCTTAGTAAAATTAATATTCATTTCAGTAAGCATATACTCAGTTTCTATCTCACCGTCTTCATTAACAACAGTAGAAAGTGTATCAGCATATTTCTGCCAATCATTTACTTGAGCAGTAATTTTCTGAGAAAAGAAAATCAATATAAATATAAAAAAAAGCTGTTTCATAATCGTTCATTTGATAATCAAATTTATATATATTTTTAAAAGGTTGAACATCAAAATCAGTATTTTTGTAAAAAAGATTAAAACATGGAAACAAAAAATATATTAAACGATAAATCTATTGCTTTTTTAGAACAATATTTGAACAATGCTTCCCCAACAGGATTTGAAAGTGAAGGTCAAAAACTTTGGATGGATTATTTAAAACCTTACGTTGATACTTTTATTACAGATACTTACGGAACTTGTGTTGGAGTTATCAATCCAGACGCAGCTTACAAAGTTGTTATTGAAGGACATTCAGATGAAATTTCTTGGTATGTGAATTACATCACAGAAGATGGAATGATTTACGTAATCAGAAACGGAGGAAGCGACCAAATGATTGCACCAAGTAAACGTGTTAATATTCATACAAAAAATGGAATCGTAAAAGGAGTTTTTGGATGGCCAGCAATTCATACAAGAAACCGTGGTGGTGAAGGTGATAAAGCTCCAAAAATTGAAACAAACTTTATTGATTTAGGTTGTGAATCTAAAGAAGAAGTCGAGAAATTAGGCGTTCATGTTGGATGTGTGATTACCTATCCTGATACTTTTGAAATTCTAAACGGAAATAAATTTGTTTGTCGTGCTTTAGATAATCGTGTTGGAGGATTTATGATTGCGGAAGTTGCACGTTTATTAAAAGAAAATAATATTACGTTACCTTTTGGATTGTATATTACCAATTCTGTTCAAGAAGAAGTTGGTTTACGAGGTGCAGAAATGATTACGCAAACCATCAAACCAAATGTTGCGATTGTTACCGATGTTTGCCACGATTCAACAACTCCGATGATTGATAAAAAAATTGAAGGTGAATTAAAAATCGGAAAAGGTCCAGTTATTACTTATGCTCCGGCGGTTCAAAATAATTTACGCGAATTGATTATCGATACAGCTGAAGCAAACAATATTCCGTTTCAACGTTTGGCTTCGTCAAGAGTTACCGGAACAGATACAGATGCTTTTGCTTATAGCAACGGCGGAGTTGCTTCTGCTTTGATTTCACTTCCATTGCGCTACATGCACACAACGGTTGAAATGGTTCATAGAGAAGATGTCGAAAACGTGATCAAGTTGATTTACAATACGCTTCTTAAAATTGAAAACAACGAAACATTTAGTTATTTTAAATAATAGAAAAGCCTCGAAAAATCGAGGCTTTTTAATATGTTTGAATTAAAACTTCTGAAGGAATATTTAATTTTTCGGTTAATTTACGAATCATTTCAAGAGAAAGTTTTCGTTTTTTATTCAAAATTTCACTTGCTCTACTTTTTTGTCCAATAATTTCGGCTAATTCGTTTTGAGTCATTCCTAATTGTTCCATACGAAATTTAATTGCTTCTATTGGAGTTGGAAAACCAATCGGGAAATGTTGTTTTTCGTATTTTTCAATTAACATAGTTAAGATTTCCAATTCATCCGAATCTTCTGAACCAATTTCTGCATCAAAAATCAATTCTAATCTTGATAGCGCATTTTCATACTCAGCTTCTGATTTTATAGGTTTTAACTTCATAATTTTTTAAATTTTATTTGCATTGATTTTGTCATATTCAGAATGAGTTCCAATAAATCTAATCCAAATAATTTGATGAGAAAAATTAATTTTAACTATTAAACGATAATGATTTCCTTTAATATTAAAACAAATTCGATTATCATCTAAAATACTTGCATTTGGATATTCACTTTTCAATTCATTAGAATTTTTCCATAAGGCAGATTCTGCTTCCTTAAACCAAGCCTTCAATTGTTGCTCACAATCTGGATGGTATTTCCAAAATTCCCGTAAAGTCCGAATAGCTATTACTCTCAAAACAAATCATTTATACAAATATAATAAAAAAAATTCCCGAATCGGGAAATTATTAACTATTTTCTAAAAACCGTTCAGTAATAAAATCAATATCTTTGATAGATTTTCGACACCAATC
Source organism: Paenimyroides tangerinum (assembly GCF_003865405.1). GTDB lineage: Bacteria > Bacteroidota > Bacteroidia > Flavobacteriales > Flavobacteriaceae > Flavobacterium > Flavobacterium tangerinum. The sequence goes on along the minus strand of NZ_RQVQ01000013.1, from coordinate 68,435 downwards.
TATTTTCTTTTCTAATATTTCTTGTTCAGATAATTTCCAATCGACTTCACTTCGTCTTAATTTATTGGTCAATTGTTGAATGATAATTGCAGCTGAAACTGAAATATTTAAACTTTCTGTAAATCCAACCATAGGAATCTTTAAATACGTATCTGCTTGTTTCATAATATCCTCTGATAAACCCAAACGTTCGGTTCCGAAAAAAATGGCAGAAGGTTTTGAAATATCAAAATCTTCTAAATGAAAAGCATCGACATGCGGAGTTGTTGCGACTATTTGATATCCTTTTGCTTTCAACGAATCAATACAAGCTTGATTGTTGTTATAACGATGAATATCAACCCACTTCTCTGCTCCCATCGCTATTTCTTTATCAATGGTTTTACCGTATTTCTGTTCGATAACATGTAAATCTTGTAAACCAAAAACCTCACAACTACGCATAACAGCACTGGTATTATGCAACTGAAACAAATCTTCGCAAACAATAGTTAAATGTTTGGTACGATTATCTAAAACTTCTAAAAAACGTTCTTTTCTTCGGTCAGTAACAATGTTTTCTAAATAGGTTAAATAATTCTCGTCTTGAAAAAGAAAGTCGATATTTTGTGACATTGCAAAGATTTTTTACAAAGATAACATTTCAAATGTATTCGATTTAAGAAATGCTTATGAATCAAATATAAAATTGTTGATTAACTTCGCACAAACAAAATATTCTCATGAAATTTATACCTTTTATATGTTTAGCGTTTTTATTTTCTTGCAATAAGAAAGAAGAAATCAAAACGGTTGTAGAAACTCCAAAAATTCCTGCATCGGAAATGTACACTTTAGAAACCCAAAATTTCTTTATTGATGTTCCTGAAGGATTCGCGGTTAATGAAATGAAAATTGCGAACAAATATGCAATGAAAGATTTTATTAAAAGTGATAGTTTGCAATATTTCTTAATTGCTTCGGATAAAATTGATTCTAAAATAACCATCGATTTTAATTCCAATTTTGTGAGTTCTGATTTAAGCTTGAATGATTTAAATAAAACGATTTATCAGAATTATAAAGATAAATTTAAAAATGAAACAATGGATATTTCTGTTCAAAAAGATACTTTAATTGGAAATAAACAAGTGAATTATTTAGTTTTTTCTACTTTGTTTAATGAAAAACCAGAACAGACGATGTATGTTTTCATTAAAGAAAATAACCAAATAGTAAATCTTAATTTTAAAATTGATGATATTTCTAACAAAATTCATCAAGATAGAATCAATTGGAAAATCATTGAAAGTGTTGGGTTAAAAGAAATTTAAATTTTTGCAATTATGAACGTCATTGAAGATTTATTTACCTCTTTGAAGTTAAAAGTTCAAAAATAATATATGTTAATTACTCCAAATGGAGATTTAAAAAGTTTAAACATTAAATAAAAAAAAGACTTGTTAGAATAAACTAGCAAGTCTTTAAAATGTAACACAACTTACATTTTTTATATAAAAATAATGAATGTTCTATGCTGGAACTAAGGTTTTTGATTTTAGATAAACCAACGTTTTATTAATATAAGGAGTACAAATTACCAAAACAATCATACCTAAAATAATCCAAGACATCATTTCGTAATAATCCATTGCATAGCGCAAACTCGCTTGCTGATTCACATCGGCAATTACTAATTTTTGCCCTGCTTTTTCAGTCAATGAAGGCAACATTCCATTCGTTGATAATTTATTCATATATCGGTTAATTTCATCGTGATAAACCGTATTTGCATAAGTGATATTATCCTGAAAACGATTGTAATGCTGACTTTTTCTGAATAAACTAAAATAGTTTATCAATCCCATACTTACGGTAAATCCTAAATAACGAACACACAAAGCAATTGCTGCAGCCGATGGTCCCAACTTTATATCTACTGATGAAATGATGTAAATAATGGTTGGAACCATAATCATTCCCACACCAATTCCTTGACAAAGCAAAGGCAAAAAATAATAACTTTCGTTTGCAGAAACGTTGAATAAAAAATACATCGCTACATGAAATATCAATAGCAATAGAAAACCTGTTCCCCAAATAAATCGAATATTGCGTTTTTGTAACAAGAATGCACAAGAAATAACAACACCAAAGATCAATCCTGCAAGGTTAAAAATATTTATATAAGAGATATGCCTTGGGTCAAATTTTAGAATCTGTCCGAAATAGTTATTTGTAATTCCTGAAGCGAAACGACAGATATACATAATGAACAAAACCAAACACCCGATTTTAAAATTTCTGAATTTAAATATTTGTAAATTGATATATGGTCTTTTCAGGTTGAATTGCCGATAAGCAAAAAAGAAAATAAAAATCAATAAACCTATTCCAACGATTCTCAAGTCTGTGTCTTCAAACCAATAATATTGTTGTCCGTAAGCCATTAAATATCCAAACAATATCAAAATTGTACTGTACAAAACGAAGCTTTCCCAATCTAAATCATACAACGGAAATTTGACTTGTAGACGCACGTAATTCATGGAAAGTAAAATCATCATTAGCCCAGGCATAAATGAAAAAACAGCAATTTTATATAAAAAATTATAATCAAATTGGTCAATTAAATCGGCGGTTACTATATTATTGAACGGCGTTGTACAAATTAACATTCCAAAGAAAACAGAGAAACTAATTTCGCGAGCTTTTTCGGATTCAATTCGAGTAAAAATAGTTGATAACGACAAATTTACTGAACTAGCAAACAACATTCCTTGTAGAAAACGCAATGGAAAAATCACATACAATTCCATAGAATTATATAATATTACACAGGAAATAATTTGAAGAATATTGAAAATAATAAAATATTCTTTAGTAGCTAGAAATGAGAAAAAACGACGTTCTAAACTATAAAATCCAACAAAACCGGCATAGAACAAGGTCACAGCAAATTGCATATCTTTAGGTTCACAGCCATAATGACCTGCCGAAGCATTCAAATTGGCTTGTGGTAAAAAAAACAGCACCATACTTGGCATTAAAATGGTGAAAAGAATAATTTTCACCAACCATTCTGGAACCCAGCTTTTAAATAAATCTTTTGGATTATTTGGTTGCATTATTTTGGTTTTTTGGAACGTAAACATTCACGTTCATTCCTGATTTTAGTAAATCTTCCTCATCATTTTCACCAATTAACTCAATACGCACAGGAACACGTTGTACAATTTTTACGTAATTTCCGGTAGCATTATCAGGCGGAAGCAAAGAAAAACTAGAACCTGTTGCAGGAGAAATTGATATAATCTTACCTTCAAAATCAATATCTGGATATGCGTCTGCAATTAACTTAACCGAATTTCCGATTCGCATTTCACTAATTTGAGTTTCTTTAAAGTTGGCTACAATCCATTTAGGTGTTTCATCATTTACGATATAAGCCAACACTTGTCCAGGGTTAATCATTTGTCCCATTTCAATGGTACGTTTTCCCATTCTACCGTTATATGGAGCGGTAATTACAGTATAACCGACATCTAAATTCTTACGTTGTTTCAGAGCTTTTAAACGTTCAATTTCCGCATAAAGCACACCCTTTTGAGCATCTAAATCAACAATTTTAGATTTAGCCGCTTGATATGACTTCTCTGCTGCATTCAATTCACTTTTGTAAACATCTAAAGTCGATTTAACTTCTTCCAATTGTTGAGCTGTCGCTGATTCTACCTGATATAATTTATTGTATCTGTCGTATTCTAAATCTTGTTTCCAAACTTTAGCTTCGTTAGTTTTGATTTTACTTTTAGTCGCTTCAGCATCAGCAGCTAGCGTATGTTTTGTTTTTTCGACAACATCAATTTCAGCCAATTGCTTTTGAATATTAGCTTCTGTTTGAGCTTCTTCATAAATATATTCGCGATTATCAATTACTAACAAAGTATCTCCTTTTTTTACGATTTGATTTTCTTCAAAAGCAACTTCAGTGATGTATCCACCAACACGAGCAATAACTGGATTTATATATTCTTGTACTTGTGCATCGTTTGTATGTTCATATTTCCAATTACGCCAAAGAGCTGAAATCCCCCAAATACTAACTCCGATAATTGTAATTCCAGCAACAACACTCGATACTTTTGTAATTACACGGTCTGTAATTTTTATTTTTTGTTTAAATTCCATTATAAAATACCTTTGGCTAATTGAAGTAAATAATATTTATTTTGAGCATTAATTTTTGAAGCTTCTAGTTCAAACTGAGTTCTTAAAACCTGAATATCGGCATCAAGTAAATCAGTAACTAAAGCTGTTTTATTAAAATAGGTGTTTTTAATTATTCGTGCATTTTCTTTAGCAAATTGCTTGTTTTTCTCATTAACATCAATTTGAATCAAAGCTTCTTGATATCTTAAATAAGCTTCTTTTACTTCTTGTTTAATTTGGTCGATGATGTGATGATGCGCAATTTCTTCTTTTTCTAATTCTAATTTTGCTTTCTTCAACTTATGCGTATTGTGATACAAAGACGAGATTGGAAAGGAAGCCTTCAAACCAACCAAACCTAAAGTATACCAACTGTCATTATATGGATATAAGAAAATCTGTGGATTTGCAAAAGTAAAACTCCCAGTAAGTCCTAAAGATGGACGAACATTTGCTTTCACCTTTTTAATTCCTATTTCAGTTAATTCAACATTCTGTTCCGATATTTGTTGCTTATAAGCATTAACTAAAGCAACGTTCAAAGCATATTCATAAGTTTCGGATTCGATAGAACTCAATTCATTTTTAGGAATTACAATACTATTTTCATTCGTACCTAAATAAAAACTCAATTGTTGGTTTGTAATTAAAATATCGTTTTCAATTTGAATCAAAGACATTTTACGTTTTGATAACTCCAATTCAATACGCAAAACATCGCTCTTCAGAATTACCCCATTTTTATAATACTGTTGAACTTCGTGTAATTGTTTCTCTTGGTCTGCAATATCATTGATGATAACCTCTTTAAATATCATTGATTTTTGTAATTCTAGAAACAATTGAGCTGCTTTATAACGCATTTCAGATTGCGTTTGCTGTTTTGCAATTGCAGCACGTTTATCTAAAATTTTGGTCTCTTGAATTTTAAGATTTTGCTTATTTCCGTCATATAAATTAAAATACATCGAAGCACCAGAATTATACAACGTATGAATTACATCGTGTTGTTCGGGTTTATGATTTAAACCATTAGAATAAATTGGCATATTAGTAGCCTTATCTACGCTAGCAAAAACACTCAAAGTAGGAAATCGTTCAGCTTTTGCATCTAAAACGTTTTCACTTCGAATCATTGATTCTGTGTTTTGCAATTGTACTTCTTTGCTCTGAATATTGGTTCGTTCCCAAACGTCATTTAAAGATAAATACAAAGTATCAGCAATTGCTGAAGGATGTTGCGAATGTTGTGCAGCAACATCAAAGCCTGATAAAATCAAGGCTAAAGAACAAACGAGTATTCCCGATTTCATTTCATTAAAATATTGGACAAAATTAGAAAGCAGTTGAATCTCTTGTGTTTCTTAAATAGTCAATTTTTTATTGATTTCGGACATTTTTTATACATTTGCATTTTCCATTTTATATGAATATAATTGAAATTTTAGACGAAATTGAGTCAAATGATAATGGCGTTTTTGTGATGCACGAAAAATCGGAAAAAAGATTTCCACAGCACAAACACGCAAAAGGTCAATTGAGTTATGTTGATGGTGGCATTGCGTATATTACTGTTGATAATGTTACGCACGTTGTTCCGGCTCGATATTTTTTTTGGATTCCAAAAGGAATGCCTCATATTTTAAGGTTAAACAACTCAGCAACTGTAATTCATTCCTTATATTTTTATACAACAGATGATAATGTCAATCCATTTTATAACGAATTAGGTATTTATATTTCTAATAATTTACTGACCGAAATGATTAATTATACCGAGATTTGGTCAGGAAAGATGGTTGATGATTCAGATGATAATTTTGTATTTCTGAAAGCCTTAAAAAAAATATTACCTACTTTTCAGAATAAAAATTTACCACTTCAATTGCCTTTTTCGGACAACCCTAGAATGACAAAAATCACAGATTATTTGGATATTCACTTCGGAAAAGCTCTTACGTTAAAACAAATAAGCGAACATTTTAATTTAAGTGAACGTTCAATGTCTCGTTTTTTCCAAACTGAATTACACATTTCATTTCTTCAATATTTAAAAACTTTACGAATGGTGAAAGCCATAGAATTATTACTAAAAACAGACATTTCGGTAAGTGAAATTGCAAACACTGTTGGCTATGTAACTTTGGGGTCTTTTAGTAATACTTTTCAAGAATTCACAGGTTCACGACCACTTGATATGCGCAAAACGAAGTTGTAATTTCAAAACAAATTCAACCAAATAAGCTTTTAAATCAATATCTTTGCAAATCATAAATTAAAATTCAAAACGTATGAATCAAGAAATTAACGAAATCATCGACATCATTGAAAACTTCCACGAAAATTATCAGGCAGAAACAATTGAAGATTTTCCTGTGAATTTTTCTAACGATACTTTATTGTTAATTAAAGAATTCAAAAACAATGCAACTAACGAAAACGCTTCGGACTTGAAAAAAGTTTATGAAGATTTTATGTTAGAAATTTTAAAATTCGATTCGGTTTTAAAAGAACATCAATCGTTTGCTTTCAGTACAATTAAATCTTTTGAAGCTTTGGTTGCAAACGATGAAATCGAAAATTTAGAACCCGTTTATACGCATTATAGTTTTACTGAAGTTGAAGAAATTATTGAACAAATGTTCGATGAAATCAAAAACATCAAAGAATCTCAAGATGAGCTAAAAGAAGAATTGGTTTATATTTTAGAAGACTATCTATTTCATATCGAATATTTAGAGGATAATATGCAATACAATTATTTTATTTATGACGAATTGCAAGATATCGAAGATGAAGAAAAACTTGAAAAAGCTATTGTAACTTTACGTGAAGAAAAGAAAATTTTACACGATAAGTTTGAACAAAAATTAAAAAGTAAAAAATAATATGTGGGGAGAAACTGATGACTTTTATAATTCGTTCAACGAATTTACTGAAAATTATCAAGGTGTGATAAAGCACAAAAATCCGATTTCGTATGTTAACCGTGCTTTAGATTTATTGAAAGAATTTCAGTTTAGAGCTGTTCACGGAAAATGTAAAGAAGAAGAAGTTTTTGTGTATGAAGAATTTGTTGAAGAATTACAATTACATCAAAATTTATTTGACCAGTATATTGATTACGATTTATCGAAAATTGAAGCTTGGGAGGATTTCATTGAAGACAAAACTTTACGATTTGTAAAACCTTATGAAACACATTATAGTTTTACAGAAAATGAAAGGTTTATTGAAAATGCGTTCAAAAAATTTGATAATAACGAAATCGATTTAGATGAATTATTAAACATTCTTAAAATTCCAGTTTACGATTATCAAGAAAATGCTTCTGATTTAAGTAATAACGCCTTTTTCAATCATTATGTATATGCCGAATTAGGTAAAATGGATGCAAAAAATAAAGAACACGATGTGTTAACTTTGAAATTGCAAAACGAAAAACAAGAAATTGCACAAAGTTATTTAACTCGTTTACAAAATATTTTAGAATTAGATTCTGAAGAATAAACTAAAAGCACTTCAACTCGAAGTGCTTTTTTTTACACAAAACAAACAACAAACATTTCTTTTTAACAATTAAAATGAAAAATAGTTTTGTTTTAACATAATTTAAATTAATTTAGATTTGAAATTTAATAATCACATATAAATTAATTTATGAATCCATTATTTATAGTTCCAGTAGTAGTCGTAATTGGCGGTATAGCTTTTATGATTTTTATGAATAAGAAACACAAAGCCGTTCAGTCAGAAATCAATATCGATACAGAACGGACAAAATACGACCAATACAAACAAGAACTTTTAAACTCAGATTATTCTAAACTAAAACAATGGATGAAAGGAAAACCGATTGATGCTTTTACTTCTGCCTCAGTTCCTCAATCTCTTGCAAGCAAAGTAGAAGAACACATCGCGGATGGTATAAAAAAGGTTGCACTTTCTGCTGTTGGTGTTAGACTTATCAAAGTAGAAACGGATTGTTTTTGGGTTTTAAGCGAAAACGATTTGCACTTTTTTACTACAAATTCTTCAGGTGAATTAGATGAACATATTGTATTTGATTATTTCAATATTGAAAAAGCAAAACTAGAATATGGTGGGATTTTAAAATCAACTTTAGGAGTTTATTCCAAATCTTCCGAAGAATATTTACCAAAAACACATCTAATTACGATTGATTTAGAAGGAAGTCCAATTACACTTGAAATTCATGACCGATTAAATTATGTTGTAAATCCGGTTGATGCTTTGAATTTAGAAAAACAATTGAGAACAAGAGCAAAATATCAAGTTGTTGGAGAAAAATTCGTGGATGTACTTCAGAATAAATTTCCAAATTTAAAAACTACTTAAAATTTTAATATGGGATTTTTTTCAAAATTTTTCAATGCGTTAAAAAGTATTCGAATGAATAAGGAAAACGCAGTAAACGGAACTCCTTTAGATCATTTATTAACGAGTTCAATGTATGCTGAACAACAAACAGCTTACTTAAATTCGTATGAAACAGGTCTAAACAAATCAGATATTAAAAAAATTGTTGAAGATGCATGGCACATTTTTGATAAAGCGAAAGCTATTGAGACCTTAGAAAGTTTACTTTACAAAAACGATGACGAAAACATGAATGTCGTTTTTATGGCATTCAACAATTCGAGCAATTATGTAGATATTTTAAAATCTAAGCTTCCAAACAATCAAGAAATTTTTGACCATTATTTAGAATTTTATCGTGAGTTGAAAAAAGTGGTACCCGAATTAATTGAATATAAAGTTATCAATGATCCAGCAGAATTAACACATATAAAAGATAGCGGTTGGAATATCGGAAGAGCAGCTTTTTTAGCAAGATGTTTTTATGATTTGGGTTATCTTAACAAAGTAGAACTAATTGAATTCTTGGATAGATGCTATTCTGAACTAAAAAAATATTGCAACACTTGGAAAGAATACACAACAAGTTACATTTTAGGAAGAGCAATTTGGGGCGCAGCAAATAACACTGGAATGATTTCGATTGCAAATGATTTGTTATCTAACGAAAATAGTCCGCTTAAAAACAAAACATACATTTAAATAAATCCAATCCTAAGAAGCACTTTTTAATAAGGTGCTTTTTTTTGTATCTTTAATTTCAATTTCTAAAACTTAAAACCAATGAAAAAAATATTCTTTCTACTTTGTACAACTTTAATTTTATCTTGTACGAACAAAACAAATGAAACCAAAGAAACAGAATCTACAAACAAATCAGAAATCAAAACTTCTGAAAATTTTGATTGGTTACTAGGAAATTGGAAACGATTAAACGATGAAGCAGGAAATGAAACTTTTGAAAGTTGGCAAAAAATAAATGAAACCGAATATCAAGGTGTTGGTTTTACTTTGAAAAACGGTGATACAATAAGTCAAGAAAAAATGCAACTTGTCAAACAAAATAATCAATGGAATGTATCTGTTTCTATACCATCAGAACCACAAGCAACTGTTTTCAAACTTACTCAAATTGATAATCATTCTTTTATTTGTGAAAATGAATTAAACGATTTTCCTAAAAAAATCGAATATTGGTTTGAAGGTAAAAATTTAAAAGCGAAAATTAGTAATTCGGATATGGAAATTGCTTTTGATTTTGAGAAAATTAAATAAACAAAAACAACATAAACTTTTATAGAACAATCTTAGTTTCTATATTTGCTCGAAAAAATAATGAAAAAATATATTTTATTAGGTTTATCCTTAATGTTTTTCAATTCAACAATTGCTCAAACTTCATCTGAAAAAATAGAAACTGATTTTGTAAACTACACAAATCTTATCATCGATAAAAAAATTGATGAAGCGATCGAATTTTCAAATCCAAAGCTGTTTGAAATTTTCACAAGAACACAAATGAAATCTTTATTAGAAATGGTTTATAACATGCCTAATATTGAATATAAAATGAATCTTCCTACAAATATTGAAGTTGGAGATATTACTAGAATTGATAATATCGATTATGCCAAAATGAATATCATAAGTCCAATTGAAATGAAATTCAAGGATATGGAAGCTACTAAAGAGAATATCTTTTTATTAAAGGCAAATTTTGAAATCAAATTTGGTGAAGGAAATGTAACTTATGACGAAAAAACAGACTTTTATAAAATAAATACTCGAAAAAAAATCATTGCTAGCTCTACAGATAATGGAGAAAATTGGAAATTTATAGTTGTAGATAATCCAAAAATGGAAGATATTCTCAAAAAGATTATTCCTGCAGAATTATTCGAATAAACAGATTCAAACAAAAAAACTTAGAAAGTACTTCAAATCGAAGTGCTTTTTTTTGTTAAAATTATATTATATTTAATAATCAATTTTACTAAAATGCAAATCAAAAAAACACAAATCAAAAATATTTTGATTCAGGATTTGAAACAAGCCGAACAAATTACATCTCAATTCACTGGAGGATATTCAGGTTCGTTTAGTTCTGCGGAAACATTCCACAAAACTTTATCTGAAACAATTTCACGATTTGAAAATGGCGATGATTCTGTAATTGATGAATTATGGATTTGGTTTGCACCAACTTCACATTGGGATGATTTTGTTGGAGATTCAAATCTTGGTAATCGAATTTTTGAACATCTAAAACAATTGAAATAAATAGTTTTTTATTATTCTATTAAAAAATTTAAACAAATGAATCAAGAACTTTGGAATAGAATTTTAGCATTTGATTTTGATTATCCACATAGCGAATATGGATTTACAACTCGACTTGCTAAAGAAAATTTTTGGACAAAAAAGTTTACAACTGATGCAATTCTAGAATATAAAAAATTTATGTTTCTAGCTGCTATTTCAAACACTATGGTTTCTCCATCAGAAACTGTGGATGTTGTTTGGCATCAACATTTGATTTTCACAAAATCGTATTATAAATTCTGTGAAATTTTAGGAAAGCAAATTCAGCACATTCCTTCAACACACAATAAAGAAGATTTCGAAAAATTCAAACAAGCAAAAGAACAAACTAAAATTTTGTATGAAAAGGAGTTTGGTATTCAACCAGAAAACATCTGGAAATTCAACAATATGTTCGAAAGTCTAAATCTTGAAAAAGCAAAATACAAACTTCGAACTTTTATCAATTTTGGTATTATAGCATTTGTATTTTCAATCTTTCCAGCATATTTTATCTTAAATCCATTTTACGTCCGTATTGAAGGAAGCGCTTTTATTTTTCTATTTTTTGTATTGGCTTTTATGGTGTTTTTTGTTCTAGAAATCTACAATAAAAACAAACTAAATCAGTTGATTTCTGAAATAGACAAAACTTCATTTCTTTACGAATTAAGTCCAAACGAACTTATTTATTTAAAAAAACAAAACTTAGTAAATGTAATAAACGTTTCGATTAACGAATTAATAAAAGAAAATGTAATCAAAATTACAGATAATAGACAAATTGTACTTTTGAAAAACGAACCAATAAAATCAATTGAGGCATTTCAAATTATAAGTTTATTTCCGAAAAATAAAACAATTACTTATTCGAATTTAATTAGTCGTTTAAAGTTTAAACCAATTTTTTCGAATACTGGAAATAGCATGGATGCCGTTTTAAAATTTATAACTAAATCCAAAAAATTTAATTCACTTTTTTACATCAACTTTCTGTTTGTTGCAGTTTTGATTTTATTAGCATTCACAAGAATTATAACTGGTTTGATACATTCGAAAAACATTCTAATCATAATAACTTTAACCATTTTTTTGATTATTTATTCAATTTCCTTTTTAAATCGATTAGTCAAAAAAGTTTCGACCAACATTATTCCTAAATATTATATGAATCACTTAATTCCAAAAGAAAAAAAAGAATCAGAATGGGATTATTTTTTATTAGGTTCTTCTGCCCTACTCTGGACATTTAAACCAATTGCAGAAGAATTTATAACCGAAAAAAATCATTCAGGTTCATGTTCATCTTGTGGAACATCTTGTGGAACTTCATGTGGAAGCTGTGGTGGATGCAGCGGTTGTGGAAGTTGATTTCTAACAAAGAATTATTGAAAAATTAAAGGTTCTGCATATGAAATACCTGATATTGATAAAATGAAGATACAAATCAAAAGTGATAAAATTATTTTGCTTTTGGAAAAACAAACAATTCAAATTCTAACAGCGGAAGAGCTATTTTGGCTTTGGAATTTGTTATAAATTCAAAAAAATATCCAAACTATAAAGAACTGAAAATTGCGTATTTAAAATAAACCAATCAAAACTTAAATGAAAAAAAATATTTATTTATGCATTTTAGCTTTAACGTTATCGACCAATTCGATAGCTCAAAAAGGCTATTTAGAACAAATTCCAAAAAATTGGAAAATAATTTTAGAAACAAAAGGAGATTTAAACAAAGATAATATCGAAGATTTGGTATTAATTGTAGAAAACACAGACAAGTCAAATTTTATACAAAACGACGGCTTGGGTTTAGATACATTAAATATAAATCCTCGTGGAATAATGATCTTTTTTAAAGACAAAGACCATAATTATAATTTGATAGAGGAAAATTTCCTTGAATTTATTCCGAGTCAAAATGATACTGAAAGTACTTGCTTAGCGGATCCCTTAATGGAAAATGGAGGCATTCAAATCACTAAAAATGTATTGAAAATTAATTTTAATTATTGGCTAAGTTGTGGTTCTTGGTATGCAAATAATGTAATTTATACCTTCCGACATCAAAATAATTCATTTGAAATGATTGGATTTGACCATTCAGAATATCATAGAGCAAGCGGAGAAAGTTCTTCTACCAGTATTAATTATTCTACCAAGAAAAAAGAAGAAACTACCGGTTTAAATTATTTCGAAGAAAGTAATCCAAAAACGAAAACAAATAAAATTAAAATAGCAAATCTATACAAATTAAAAGATTGCACTAACGAAATCTATTTTACTATTTTAGAAACAAAATGAAATATTTACTCCTAATAATAATATTTAGCTTTGTTTCTTGTTCAAAAAAAACAGAAACAAATACAACTTTACATAACAATCAAAAAACAATTGAACAAATAGAAAGCATCGATATTTCAGTTTTTGGAGGAGACATGGGAAGTTAAATGATTTTTTGTATAACCAACGATTCTTTGATTTATCATTTTAGTTTAGCTGTCGATTCTACAAAAAATGTAGATAGCAAAAAAAACAACACCAATTATAAATTTGAAGAAATATTTGCGATTGATAACTTGAAAGAATTTAGTCAACTAAAAAGCGGACCGACCTACCAAGATAATGATGGAACAGATACTGAAATTCGAATCAAAACCAACAAAAACGAATATGTTGTTTTGAATGCGGATAGAAATAAGCGTTGGGATGATTTAAGTTTAAAATTGTACAAAATTTTAAATTCTGAGTTTAGACCGAAATAAAAAAACTCTCAAAAAGAATAAAACTTTTTGAGAGCCAAATATTTAAAAAATTAAGTATATTAAAATTTATAACCAACTCCTATTTGAGTTACACCATTTTTAGAATCTTTATAATATTGGTCAGATTTACCAACTTTAGTCAATCCAAAATTGTATCGCGCGTTAACAAAAAAACCATTTGAAAGATCATAAGCTAAGCCAGCGCCGATTCCAAAATCAAAAGAATTCACTTCGTTTTTAAAATCTCTTTTATTTTCAAAAGTAGTACCGTTTGCAGAGATTTCATCCTTACTTTCTGCTTTAACTAAAAAACCAAATTGAGGTCCCAATTCAACAGAAAGTCCATTATAAATGTAATATTTAGCTAAGATTGGAATATTAATATATTCCACTTTATCATGGTTATGATGATGTGTAGAAATTCCTGCAATCGTTTCTGTGTAATCATTTTTTGCTCCTTGAGAAGAGTAAACTAACTCGGGCTGTATAGAAAATTTTTCTGAGAATTTAATTTCAGCAACAGCTCCAACGTAAAAACCAGTTAACATTTTAGCTTTAGAAACATTTGATAAAGTGGAAAAATTCACACCTGCTTTAGGTCCAAATTTCAATTCTTGCTGGGCATTTACAGAATAGCCTAATAAAACTATAAATGATAAAATAATTCTTTTCATATTTTGATTCTTGTTTAAAAAATGATTTAGCAACTAATTTAAAGTTTATTTTTCACAAATTTTAATTATTCCTATTAAAAAAAACATTTTTAATCAAACTAGACAAACAATAAATCTACATTTTCAACAAACCATAGAAAAGATCTGGCATTAAATCGCTTAACAAATTATTTACTCAAAAAAAGTACTGGTTTATTCGTTGACACCTATCAAAAAAAAACTCAAAAAGTTTTATTCTTTTTGAGAGCCAAATATTTAAAACTAAAGTATATTAGAATTTATAACCAACTCCAATTTGAGCTACACCATTTTCGGAATCTTGATAATTATAATTAGACTTTCCAACGTTGGTAATACCGAAATTGTATCTTGCATTAATAAAAAATCCATTAGAAAGATCGTAAGCAAAGCCAGCACCAATTCCAAAATCGAAGGAATTAACTTCATCTTTAATATCACGATTATTTTCAAATGTTTCCCCTTTTACAGTAACCTCACCTTTGCTTTCTGCTTTTACTAAAAATCCAAATTGCGGACCAAATTCAACAGAAAAACCTTTAGAGATATAGTATTTTGCTAAAATAGGAATATTAATATATTCTAATTTTTCTTGAAAAATAGTACCCGATATATTTCCTAACGAAACTGAATAGTCATATTTAGCACCTTGAGAAGAATAGATTAATTCTGGTTGGATAGAAAACTTATCGTCAAATTTAATTTCAGCAACTACTCCTACATAAAAACCTATTAACATTTTAGCTTTAGGAGAATTCGATAAAGTTGATAAATTTACACCTGCTTTTGGTCCAAATTTAACTTCTTGTTGTGCATTTACAGAATACCCTAATAAAACAATTGCTAATAAAATAATTCTTTTCATATATTTTGAAATTTTATGATTGTTATAAAAAGCGCAATTTAAAGTTTTATATTAAAAAAATAAAATTGAACACTTCTTTTTTTCTTATTTACCCGAAAGTAAGTTGCCATCATTCTTTTTTAACTTAGTAAAAACTACAGTCGAAAGTGCAGTTAAGATTCCTAATGTAATAAACGAATATTTAAAAGCTGTAACAGTATCACCTTCAATAAATCCACTGTAATTCTTGAAAAAAGATAAGGCCAAAGCTGCTGCCGAAATACCAAAACTCATCGAAAGCTGTTGCATAATTGCTAATAAACTATTCCCTGAACTTGCTGTATTATTATCTAAATCAGAAAGTGAAATCGTATTCATCGAAGCCATTTGAATGGAATTTACAGCTCCGTAAATTACCATTAAAATGATAAAGTAAAACAAAGGTGTTTCTTTGGTGGCGAAACTAAATGTGAAAATTATGATTGCAAGAATTAATGTATTGCTAATTAAAATATTTCGATATCCAATTTTCTGAACCAATGGAACAACAAATGGTTTAATAATTACATTACTTAATGCAGACGGAAGTAACATCAAACCTGCGATTGTAGCCGAATATCCGAATCCAACTTGTAGCATTAATGGTAAAAGAAATGGTATTCCACTGATACCTAAACGTGTAAATAAACTTCCTGATAACCCAATTCTCAAAGTTCGGATTCTAAATAATTTTAAATCGATGATTGGGTCTTTTGTCTTTTTTGAATGTTTAATATAAAGTATAAAAAACAAAATAGATAATCCAAGTAAAGTTAATATCAAAGTTAAACTTGAAATTCCAACACTTGAAAGTTCTAACAATAAAGTAAAAACCACCAAAGCTAAACTGAAATATAATAAGCCAACCAAATCAAATTTACCTACTTTGTTTGTGAAATTAGGCATTATTTTCTGAGTAAAAATAAGTCCGATAATTCCGATTGGAAGATTCACTAAAAAAATCCAATGCCAAGAATAATTATCAGAAAGAAAACCACCTAAACTAGGTCCAATTACTGGTCCGATCAAACCTGGAATGGTCATAAAATTGATCACTTTTAAAAGTTGGTTTTTAGGATAAGCATACAAAATTGCTAATCGAGCAACCGGAACCATCATTGAACCACCAATAGCTTGAATGATTCGAGAAATAATCAAGGTAGTTAAATCTGGAGATAGTGCACAAAATAAAGATCCTAATGTAAATATAGCTACCGCTAAACTGAATATCTTTTTTGTTCCAAATTTGTCAGATAACCAACCACTGAGCGGAATGAAAATCGCTAAAGTAAGTGTGTAACTTACGATAATTGATTGCATCTCTAAAGGCGAATAATTCATATCTTTTGCAATCGAAGGTAACGAAGTAATTAATATCGTTCCGTCTAAAGATTGCATAAAAATTGCCATTGCGGCTAACCAAGGTAAATATTTATAAGTTGTATTTGTTGTTTCTTGCATTTGGGCTGATTGCATTTTTTGAATAAAAAAAGTCTATCAAAAACGATAGACTTAATATACTTATAAAGTTAAGAATTAAACTTGAATAACTCCTAAATTAAATTGCTTTTCGATTGGCGCGTGATCTGCAGCTTCGATTCCCATCGAAATCCATTTTCTGGTATCTAATGGATCAATAATTGCATCTGTCCATAAACGAGCCGCTGCATAATAAGGAGAAACTTGTTTGTCATATCTCGCTTTTATTTTATCAAATAATTCAGCTTCTTTTTCTGGAGTGATTTCTTCGCCTTTTGCTTTTAAAGATGAAGCTTCGATTTGTAACAATACTTTTGCAGCTTGAGCTCCACCCATAACCGCTAGTTCAGCACTTGGCCAAGCAAAAATCAATCGTGGATCATAAGCTTTTCCGCACATTGCATAATTTCCTGCTCCGTAAGAATTTCCTACAATAACCGTAAATTTAGGAACAACAGAATTCGAAACAGCGTTCACCATTTTTGCTCCGTCTTTAATAATTCCTCCATGTTCAGATTTACTTCCAACCATAAATCCTGTAACATCTTGTAGGAAAACTAAAGGAATTTTCTTTTGATTACAATTTGCAATAAAACGAGTTGCTTTATCAGCAGAATCAGAATAGATAACTCCACCAAATTGCATTTCGCTTGGTTTTGTTTTTGCTGCGGTAGTTTTTACAACTTTACGTTGATTTGCAACAATTCCTACAGCCCAGCCATCAATACGAGCATAACCAGTAATGATTGTTTGACCATAACCTTCTTTGTATTCTTCAAATTCAGAACCATCAACCAAACGTTTGATGATTTCTTTCATATCATACTGTTCACCTCTAGATTTTGGTAGGATTCCATAAATATCTTCAGGGTTTTCAGTAGGTTTTTTAGGCTCAATTCTACTGAATCCTGCTTTGTCATAACCTCCAATTTTATCGACAATATTTCTTATTTTATCTAAGGCATCTTTATCATCTTTAGCTTTGTAATCAGTAACACCCGAAATTTCGCAATGTGTAGTTGCACCTCCTAAAACCTCGTTATCAATCGATTCACCAATTGCAGCTTTAACTAAATAACTTCCTGCTAAGAAAATACTTCCGGTTTTATCAACAATTAAAGCTTCGTCACTCATAATTGGAAGATAAGCTCCACCAGCAACACAACTTCCCATAACAGCAGCAATTTGAGTAATTCCCATACTACTCATTATGGCATTATTTCTAAAAATACGCCCGAAATGTTCTTTATCAGGGAAGATTTCATCTTGTAATGGTAGATAAACTCCAGCAGAATCAACTAAATAAATAATAGGTAATTTATTTTCAATAGCAATTTCTTGAGCTCTTAAATTTTTCTTACCAGTAATTGGAAACCAAGCTCCAGCTTTAACAGTGGCATCATTAGCAACAACTATACATTGTTTACCTTTAATGAAACCGATTTTTACAACAACGCCTCCAGAAGGACAACCTCCGTGTTCTTGATACATTTCATCTCCAACAAATGCACCAATTTCAATAGATTTAGAATCTTTATCTAAAAGATATTCGATACGTTCTCTGGCTGTAAGCTTTCCTTGTTCGTGTAATTTTGCAATTCGCTTTTCACCACCTCCAAGTTTAACTTTAGTCAATCTTCTCTTTAAATCTGAAAGTAATAGTTTATTATGATCTTCGTTTTTATTGAAGTTAATATCCATGATAATTATAGTTTTTTAGGGTAATTCGGTTTTCTGGTTGCTAAAATACAAATTTGATTTTATATATAAAGTTTTTTTGAGAAATTGATATTTCGTTAAAATTAAAAAAGATAGTTAAGTTAACGATAACTTAACATTGGCTTATTATATTTGCACTCGAAATATAAATAGATAATTATGTCGTTAAATTCAATTTTTCAGTTTTTAGTACCAAAAGATAAAGTATTTTATCCTTTGTTCCAAGAGATTTCTCTTAAACTTAAAGTTTTATCTGAAACTCTTCACGAGGCATTAACTTTACCAAGTAAAGATAGAAATGAATTGTTAAAAGAAGTTGAGGTTTTAAAATCTGAAATCGAGAATATTGCTCAAAAAACAAGAGTTGAGCTAGGTAGAAGTTTTATTACACCTTTCGATAGAGAAGATATTCACGCATTAATGACTTCAATTGATGAGGTTGCTGATAATATGAGTGATGCTGCTTCTCGTATGCGTTTATACCAAATTGACAAAGTAACTAAACCTTTACGTAAATTAACAGAGGTTAATTTAGAAGCTTGTTCAGAAATTTTCTTAGCAGTTGACAAATTAAATAACTTTAGTAATTTAGATAAAATTGCAGAGAACTGTAAAAACATTTACCGTTTAGAAAGAAAAGCAGATAAAGTTTTTGACAAAGCTGTTGCAGATATTTTTGAAAATGAATCTAATGTTATGGATATTATCCGTTACAAAGAAGTTATGATGGCATTAGAATTTGCTACAGATAGTTGCCGTAAAGTTGCTAACGTTTTAGAAGCAGTTACAGTTAAATATTCATAACAAATGATGGAAGCTTTTTTAGATATTTTAAGCAGACCCGAAGGGATTATGCTTTTAGTTATCATTGTACTAGCTTTAGGATTTGATTACATCAATGGTTTTCACGATGCTGCAAATTCAATTGCTACAATTGTAACAACGAAAGTTTTAACGCCATTTCAAGCTGTATTGTGGGCTGCGTTTTTTAACTTTGTTGCTTATTTTATCTCACTTTATATAATTGGAGGATTTAAAATTGGTAATACAATAGCTAAGTCCGTAAATGAAAACTTTATTAATCTTGAAGTAATTTTCGCTGGATTAGTAGCGGCTATTCTTTGGAATTTAGCAACTTGGAAATTAGGAATTCCTTCTTCATCATCTCATACCTTGCTTGGAGGTTTTATGGGAGCTGCAGTTGCTTTTGCTGGAGGATTAAATATTGACGGAAATGATGTAGTTAACTACGCAAAAGTTTTACCTACGTTCTTGTTTATTTTTGGAGCACCATTATTAGGTATGTTTTTGGCCTATTTCATAACTGTAGCGATTATGTGGATTTGTAGAAAATCTAATCCGCACAAGGCTGAAAAATGGTTTAAAAAATTACAATTAGTTTCATCTGCTTTATTCAGTTTAGGACACGGTGGAAACGATGCTCAGAAAGTAATGGGTATTATTGGAGCTGCTGTTATATATTATCACGTAAATGTAGATTTAGATCCTCAGTATTTAAGTGGAGGTGATAATTTTAAAATATTTGTTGATCACTGGTTCTGGGTTCCGTTAGCATCTTTCTTATTCATTGCCTTAGGTACATTAAGCGGTGGTTGGAAGATTGTAAAAACAATGGGTTCTAAAATTACAAAAGTAACTCCATTAGAAGGTGTTGCTGCTGAAACTGCTGGAGCTGCTGCTTTATTTGTTACAGAACATTTTGGTATTCCAGTTTCTACAACGCATACAATTACAGGTTCTATCATCGGGGTAGGAATTACTAAGCGTATTTCTGCAGTTCGTTGGGGTGTAACTATTAGCTTGTTATGGGCATGGATTTTAACGATTCCAGTTTCTGCTCTAATCGCAATGTTAGTATATTATATTGTAACTTTATTTTAAGAAAATAAATAGTTTAAAAACCGCTTCAATTATGAGGCGGTTTTTTTTTGGAAAAATTCCAATTTAAGACTAACAAAATATTGATTTAAAATAATAAAACAGTATTTTTTACACATATTTTTCTTTTTAAGCTTTAAATTAATATGTTTGTATAAAAAACACGAAAAACTTAAAAATGGGATATAATATTTCAGGAATAGTAATCAACAAAGATCTAGAAAATCTAAATGTTGATTTACAAAAGGTTCTTAACTTAGATTTAGAATATGAGTGCGATATTGATTTTGAAACAGCTTCTGAAAATTGGAAAGATGAAAACATTGTAGATGTTTATTCTACTAAAAGCGGAACGCTAATTTTTACGAACTTTGAACGATGCTTCGACGAATGTTTTTCTTTTGCTGACACACATATTTTGACTTTTGCAATTTCTGAAACCTCAATGTCATTCTACTTTGCATATTCTATAAATGAAAAATTAATCCGTTCATTAGCTTTTACAGACGATGAAATCGTTCATGAACAAGGTTTACGTTTGAAAGTTGAAGATGAAAATGAAAACATTTCAGAAGTTATTTGGAAACAAATAGAAATGGTTTTAGGCAAAAGTTATTGGGAAATTAATATCGAAGAAAAGGCGAAACGTTATCGAATTATTACTCCAAAAGTTGAAATTGAAACAGAACAAATAGAAACAGAAGAAAACAAAAAATCAGTAATTAATACTTCAGAAGAAAAATCTAAAAAAAATAATGGATTAGTAAAATTATACCTTTTAGTTTCCTTTGCTATTCTTCTTGTTTTCGGATTAATTTATGTTATTTACAATATTTTAATGTTACCATAAAAACAAAATGCACCTCAATTGAAGTGCATTTTTTGATTATTTAAGTTTTAAAACTTGCTTTTCGAATTTGATTCCATCCCAACCATAAATCATAAACTGACGAATATTTTGGTGGTTGGTTTTTTCAGGAGTTTCTAAAACAGACTGATAATGTTCTACAAACAATTTCAACGTTTCTTCTTTGCTTAAATTATTCAATTGAGCAAACGAAAAAACTTTAGCACTTCCTTGATTTTCGTTTTCAGCATTTAGCTGCTTTCCGTTTGAAAATGCACTCGGAAAATACGTGTAATTTGTTTCGATAAACGAAATCACATCTGTAAATATAATTTCATTAGTATCGATTTTATTTAATAAATCTTGAATCATTAGTCTAATAAGTAAATTCCGTTTTCTTTAATCTCAATTTTCTTGTCTTTGTATAACGTTCCGATGGTTTTCTTAAACGTTTTCTTACTCATATTCAAAATTTGTTTGATTTCTTCAGGATGACTTGCATCGTTTAATCCTAAAAATCCATCATTAAATTCTAATTCATCTAAAATGATTTGAGCATATTTTTCAACCTTTTCAAAACCTAGTTTCGTTCTCGAAACATCAATTTTTCCATCAGGACGAATGGTTTTAATATAACCTAAAATACGATCTCCTGTTCTTAAATCTTCGTAAACTTCATTCTTATACATCAACCCTTTGTGCTTTTCGTTGATGATAACATTAATCCCCAAATCGGTAATATGAGAAACTATTAAATCAACCTCTTCTCCTACTTCTACTGTAATAGTATCGTTATTCAAATATTGATTTAACTTCGAAGAACCTATTAAACGATTGGTTTTCGGATCTAAAGTCATAAAAGTTAAATAACGTTTGTTAACTTCCATCGGACGAGCTTGTTCTCTAAAAGGAACAAACAAATCTTTTTCTAATCCAATATCCATAAAAGCACCAAATTCATTGATATAATTCACTTTTAACAAAGCAAATTCATTCAAATAAATCTTTGGTTCTAATGTAGTTGCAACTGGACGTTCTTCGTGATCTAAATAAACGAAAACAGTAATTTCTTCATTAAATTCATATTGAGCCGGTAAATATTTTATTGGAAGTAAAACATCGTTTTCTCCGTCGGTTAAAAAACAACCAACCGTGGTTCTTCTATCAATTCGTAAAGTATTGTATTCGCCTAATGCAATCATAAAATTAAATTTTTACAAAAGTACGAAGTTAAAAGATATCTTAAGCTACATTTTACATTATATGATAAAATTAACATCCAAATGTTTATATTAATCATAAAAATGAAATCAAACCAAAAAAAAATGAAGACAAATTGCCTTCATTTCTATATAATATAAATTTAAATCCGATTAAGTTAACATTCCACCATCAACATTTAAAACTTGACCTGTGATATAAGCAGACATATCTGAAGCTAAGAAAACACAAGCATTTGCAACATCTTCTGGAGAACCTCCACGTTTTAATGGAATAGCATCTGCCCAACCTTTTACAACATCTTCGCTTAATTTAGCAGTCATTTCAGTTTCGATAAATCCTGGTGCAATCACGTTACAACGAATGTTACGAGAACCTAATTCCAATGCGATTGATTTAGAGAAACCAATAACTCCAGCTTTAGAAGCTGCATAATTTGTTTGACCAGCATTACCTTTCACTCCAACAACAGAACTCATATTGATGATTGAACCTTTACGGTTTTTCAACATCGTTTTCTGAACGGCTTTTGTCATATTGAAAACCGACTTTAAGTTCACATCGATTACTGAATCAAAATCTTCTTCGGACATACGCATTAATAAATTATCTTTTGTAATTCCAGCGTTATTGATTAAGATATCAATATTTCCAAACGATTCTAAAACTTGGTCAACTAAAGTTTGAGCTTCAGTAAAGTCAGCTGCGTTTGATTTATATCCTTTTGCAGAAACACCTAAAGCTACTAATTCGTTTTCTAGAGATTTTGCTGCTTCTTCTGATGAACTGTATGTAAAAGCTACATTTGCTCCTTGTTGAGCGAATACTAAAGCAATTCCTCTCCCAATTCCACGTGTTGCTCCTGTGATAATCGCTGTTTTTCCTTCTAATAATTTCATTGACGAAATGTTTTTTATTTTTCTAAATATAGGCAAATATAATTCTTTTGACGAAATTTCAAAGAATTAAACATTTGAAAGATTTACCTTGTTTTTTATTTTCTTGGTAATAAAAATAGCAATTACGGTTATAACAAACAAGAACATAAGGTAATAACTGTTTGATAACAAATCAAAATAACCTACTTTTTTATCAGTTAAGCTTAATAAAATTAAAACTTGAGCTCCATAAGGAATAATTCCTTGAATAATACAAGAAAAAATATCCAAAACCGAAGTTGCTTTTGCCTTCTCGATTTGATAATCTGTTGCAATTTTTTTAGCAATCGGTCCAGAAACAATAATTGCAACTGTATTATTTGCAACCGCTAAATTTACTAATGAAACAACTAATGCAATTGCGGCGTTTGCTGTTCTTGAACCTTTAATCATTTTTTGAATATGATGAATGATGTAATCCACACCACCTGCTTTTTCAATCAAAGCAGCTAAACCACCAGTGATTAATGAAAGTAAGAAAATTTCATTTACTGAAAGGAATCCGTCATAAACGAATTTCATATAATCGATAAATAAAATATCTGTTGCAAACAATCCAATTGCGATTGCCAAAATAATACTCAAAATCAAAACCAAGAAAACGTGCAATCCTATTATTGAAAGAATGATAATAGCTAAATATGGAATCAACAAATAATATTGATTTGTATAAGTCATTTCAACCATTTCTGCATTTTGCGGTTGTGTGAAATAAATAGCTATTACGGTTAAGAATGCTGCTGCAAAAGCTAATTTAAAATTCGCGAAAAATTTATCCTTCATCTTACAATCCATAACTTGTGTCGCAGCAATCGTTGTATCTGAAATTACAGATAAGTTATCACCAAACATGGCACCTCCTAATAAAGCACCAGCCAACATTGGCAAAGAATCCGGACTATAAGCTGCTAATCCAACTACAATTGGACCAAGTGCAACTATACATCCAACAGAAGTTCCGATTGAAAATGACAAAACACAAGCAATCACAAACACACCGATAATTAAAAAATCAGGAGTTATATTCCCAATTCCTAAAGCAACAATAAAATCAGTTGCGCCAATTGCTTTAGTTACCGTTGTAAATGCACCAGCTAGCAAATAAATGATACACATGGTTATGATTTTAGAATCGCCACAACCTTTAATAAAAGTATCTATTTTGTCGTTTAGAGAATCTTTAAAAAGTATTAATGCAACTAAAACACCAATCAGAGCAGCAATTGGTGAAGGGAATTTATAAAAATCATTATAATAAACACCAGAGCCAATAAAGACGATTATAAAAACGATTAATGGCAATAATGTAATAAATTTAAAATTTTTCATAAGTACGTTAAAAGATTGTTTTTTGGACTTCAAAAATAATGCTTTAAGCTTGAAAAAACTTATTAAAAAAATTAAATCAAAACAAATTTACATATTAATGCAAAAAAGCAAATCACAACCAAAAAAATAACTATTTAGAATTGAATTTATCCTTTATAAACCTTATTTTTGAATAAAATAAATAAGACATGAAAAAAGTATTTTTAACGACAGTTATCGCTTTAACAGGATTTTTTGCAGCTAATGCACAGCAAGAAATTTCTAAAAACGCAATTGGTTTACGTTTCGGTTCAAATGGTGGTATTGGTTATGAAATATCATATCAACGTGCTTTAAAAAAGAACAATCGTTTGGAGATAGATTTAGGTTGGAGAGACGATAATTACTACAATGCAGTTAAATTAGCCGGAGTTTATCAATGGTATTGGAATATTGATGGAGGTTTTAATTGGTATGCTGGTGTTGGTGGAGGTTTGAGTTCTTGGAATTTTGACAATAATTATAAAAGTGATAGCGGTTCTACTCTTTTTGTTGCAGGACAAATTGGAATCGAATACAACTTTGATATTCCGTTGCAAATTTCATTAGATCTACGTCCTGAACTTTACTTAAACAACAACGATTACAGAGACAGTTTTGGTCCAGATATCGCATTAGGTTTACGTTATAAATTTTAATAAAAATGAGTTCCAGTTGGAACTCATTTTTATTTATTTAAAGCTTTGAAATAGATTTCTTCATACATTGGAACAATCTTATCAACACTAAATTCTTTTGAATGTTTTAATGCATTTGATTTAAATTCTTTAAGAGTTTCATTATTCTGAAGAATTTTAATTGCGTTTGTAACCATATCTTCAACATCACCAATATCACTTAAATAACCTGTAATACCTTGTACATTAACTTCTGGAAGTCCGCCTGCATTCGAAGAAATCACAGGAACTGAACATGCCATTGCTTCTAAAGCTGCTAATCCAAAACTTTCTGTTTCTGACGGAAGCAAAAATAAATCAGAATATTTAAGAATACTATCTACTTCATGTGAATTTCCGAAGAAAATGATCTTATCAAAAATTCCTAATTCTTGAGCTAAACGCTCAGCATCTGCTTTTTCTGGTCCATCTCCAATCATCATTAATTTGGCTGGAATTTGCTTTTGAATTCCGAAGAAAATTTTAATAATATCTTGAATACGTTTAACTTTTCTAAAATTACTAATATGTGTTACTACACGTTCATTTTCATTCGCAAATAAATTCCTTCTACATTTATGCTCAATAACATCAGATTTATCTTCTATAAAATTTGGAATAACAGCAATATCTTTCTTTGTATCAAACAATTCGTATGTTGATTTTTTTAAATCTTCAGAAACAGAAGTTACAAAATCAGAATTATTTATACTAAAACTTACAGCTGTTTTATAAAAAGGATGATTACCAACCAAAGTGATATCCGTACCGTGTAAAGTGGTTACCATTGGTAAATCGATTCCTTGTTCTTTCAACATTTGTTTTGCCATATAACCAGCAAATGCGTGTGGAATTGCATAATGAACATGTAAAATTTCGATTCCATATAATTTTACCATATCAACTAATTTGCTTGACAATGCCAATTCATAAGGTTGATAATGAAACAATGGATATTCTGGAACGTTTACTTCGTGGTAAAATATATTCGGATTCAACAAAGCCAAACGAACCGGTTGACGGTACGTTATAAAATGAACTTCGTGTCCGCGTTGAGCTAATTCCAAACCTAATTCGGTTGCAACAACTCCGCTTCCTCCGAAAGTTGGGTAACAAACAATTGCTATTTTCATATATTTAATGGGCAATAAAACTTGCTTTTATTTTTTTATTGATTCGTAAATCACTTTTTGAATATCTTCACGAACATTAGCTTTAGACAATTTATTTTCGTCTGCATTTGGAAATGTTCTGTTTGATAAAAATACGTAAACCAAATCATATTCCGGGTCAACCCAAGTCATAGTTCCTGTAAATCCAGTATGACCGTAACTTGAAGAAGAAGTACAACCACAAGTTGGTCCACTATTTCCTAATTGAGGTTTATCAAAACCTGCTCCTCTTCTATTTCCCTTTTCGCAATAATAACAGGTATTAAAATCGTTTAATGTTTTTGCAGAAAGAATTTTAGAATTGTTTTTCAAACCAGCATCTAAATAAAATTGCATCATTTTGAAAACATCTGTTGTAGTTCCAAACAAACCTGCGTGCCCAGCAACTCCGCCAAACATAGCTGCTCCCATATCGTGAACATAACCTTGAACCTGAGTGTGACGATAATAATTATCAAGTTCTGAAGGAGCAATTTTACTCTTGTCCATTTTTTGCAATGGATTATAAGTCAATCCAATATTCAAAGGCTTATAGAACGTTTCTTCAACAAGAACATCTAAAGATTTATTATATTTTGTTTCTACAATTTCTTTAAGTAAGATGAAATTTAAATCGCTGTATTTATATGTTTTATCACCAAGTTTAGAATCTTTAATCTTATCCAAAATCACATCTTGATACCCAGCTTTTAAATATAAATTTTCACTAACTTGAATTGGAAATTCTTTAGAAAATGTTTTGCGATAAAAATTATCACTTGGTTTACCGTTTTCTAATGTTTCTTTATAAAATGGAATCCAAGCAGGAAATCCAGATTGATGTGTTAAAATTTCTTTTAAAGTTATATTCGCTTTATCAGTATTTTTAAAACGTGTCAATAAATCACCCAATTTATCATCAAACGAAATTTGCTTGTCTTCATACAATTTCATTACCATCGGTAACGTTCCTAAAATTTTAGATAACGAAGCTAAATCATAAACCGTTTCGTTTGTAACTTCACCTTTGTTTGCATAAGTTGGTTTACCATACGATTTTTGATAAACGATTTTACCATTTCTAGCAACCAAAACTTGAATCCCAGGCGCATTTTTATTTGCAATAGCTTTTTGAGCAATCTTATCAATTTCTGCTAATTTCTTAGCATCCATTCCTTGAGCTTCTGGAGTAGCATATTCAACTTTTATTGGAGTTGAAATTGCAGTAACAGAATTTGGAATAACATTATTCTTTTCTATCGTAGTTTCAGTTTCTACTTCGATAATTCTTTTAGCTGGAACAAATGATTTATGTTTGATTTCGTTTTTAGTATTTTCAGTAGAAGTTGTAGTAGCTCGAAGCGAAATTCCATCATTTACTCGAAAATCTGAATTTAAAGAAACTGGCAATTTTCCTTTAATATCTTTTTCTCCAAACAATGCCTGAATAGCAGCATTATGACCAAATTTATTATTTTGATAAGCTAACAAAATTGCTTCTACATTATCAAAATTTTTGGCTGTATTTAACGCATACGGACGTGCAAACGAAACCAAAACAGTTTTATTTTCTTTTCCGATTTTATTTATTAGTTCAATTTCTTTAGCAGTTAATTCGTGTTTTTTCCAAACGCCATCCGCTTTGTGATAACCAATAATTACTTTATCATATTCTTTCAGAAATTCAGCATTATCACCGATTGTTGTTGGATAAAAAACTTCAACATCAACACGTCGTTTTAATTCATCTTCAAAAGGCGTAGCAATATCATCTCCTAATTTTACATAAGCGATTTTTGTATCAGCTTTTAATGGTAAAACTCGTTTGTCGTTTTTGATAAGTGTCATCATATTTTCATATAATTTCATACTCAACAAATCGTATTTAGATTGATTTAAATCTTGATAGATATTTTTTGTTTCGATAGGTTTATAATTATTCAATCCTGCTTGATATTTATAAGCTAAAATTTTCTTAACCGAATGTTCTAGTCGAGCATCATCAAATTTGCCATCTGCATAAGCCAAATGAAATTTTTCAATTGCCAATGGAACGTTCTCAGCAAAAAGTAAAACATCATTTCCTGCAATAAATGCAGCAACATCTATATCTCCAGGTGATTTGAAGTTAGATGCTCCTTTCATATTCAAAGCATCTGTAAAAATCAAACCTTCAAATCCCATTTCTTCTTTCAATAAAGTTGTAATGGTTTTGTAAGAAAGTGAAGTCGGAACACCTTTTTCTGGTTCCAAAGATGGAACATCTAAATGGGCTACCATAACACTAGCTAAACCATTTTTGAATAATCTTCTATAAGGATAAAGCTCAACTTCTGTCATTCTTGCTTTAGAAAAATCTAAATGCGGCAAAGCGTGATGCGAGTCCGTTGATGTATCTCCGTGACCAGGAAAATGTTTGGCAGTTGCAAAAACATTTTCGCTCTGAATTCCTTTTACCAAGGCAATAGAACGTTCGGTTACATTCTCTTTAGATTCACCAAAAGAACGATTACCGATAACTGGATTTTTAGGATTTATGTTGATGTCAACAACAGGAGCAAAATTGAAATGAATACCAGCCCGTTTGGCTTGTTCACCCATTTGCTTTCCCATCATTTCGATTAGATTCATATCTTGAATCGCACCCAAATTCATATTCCAAGGATAAATATAAGTCGAATCTAAACGCATTCCCAAGCCCCATTCGGCATCAATTCCTACAAAAAGAGGAAGTTTGGAATTGGCATTTAATTTATTTGTAATTCTCGCTTGACGACCTGGACCGCCTTGAAAGAAAATTACACCGCCAATATTTTGATTTTTAACTAAATCAATTAAAGAGTTCACATGTTTTTCATCCCGATTTGAATAAGCTGCAACCATAAACAATTGACCAACTCGTTCGTCAAAAGACATTTGGTTGTAAACACTATCAACCCAAACTTGCTGTGGAGTTACTTTATTTTTTTGTGCAAAAGAGACACTTGAAATGAATATTAATATAAGTGATTTAAATTTCATAAGTATTTTTAAAAAAAATCATCTTCAAAAATAAGCTTTTGAAGATGATTATAATAATATTTTAAGGAATAATTAGAATTTAAAAAAAGCGACTGTGCCAACTTTCTGCTGCAGGAACTTCCCAAAATTCTTCAAACTCTTCAATTGTATTAACTAAATTATTGAAAACAATCGTATTTCCGTTAACCGCTTTTTCTTTGGCCATTTTCTTAAAATCAATTAATGTTTTATGAGCAATGAATTCACCAGTTTTATAAGTTACATTCATTTTATCTAACAAATCAACTTTAAATTTTTGTTCTAAATCTTGAATCACACGAACCGAAGCATCGATAGAACAACCAGATGCTGGATGATGTTCTTGATTCACAGCTAAAATAATAAAACGATTGTATTTTATTACATAAGAAGCTTCTAACGGAGTGCTGTGCGCAGCCCAAGTTTCGATAAAGTTTTTTAAAATTTCATCTGCAATTTGAACTTCTTCGTCTGATAATTTTCTTTCAGATTGATAAATCCAGATTTTAGAACTTTTTGGTAAATCTTCAAAAGGAATAAACATATTTATTTTTTTTCTATGTAATTAACAATATTGTAATTAACGTATCGCCCTATTTTGGCATTGTAAATTTCTGAAACGTAATAAGAAACTTCAATTTCATCATTTATTTTCAAAATATTATCTGTCAATAAATATGATGTTTCAAAACTACATAACAACAAAAATTCGTGTGTTTTACCAGACGGTTCTTTAATTGTAAAAGTCAAAAATTCATTTTTTTGAACTTTACTTAATTTACCGTTGACAGCTAAGTAATTGAAAGCTTCAGTTGTTTCTTCAAGATCGATAATATCTAAGAAAATTTCGGGACATTTAATTCCTAAATGTGTTCCGATTTCTTCTCCTAAAGTTTGCATCACTTTTTCATTAATGAAGTAATCTTTTCCAAAATAAAAAACAACATCTTCTTTGTAATTCATCAAAGACTTAATCATCTGAACACCTAAAACATTTTCATTGACAACCTTGATGTTTTTTGTTGTTATTTCAGAACAAATATCATTTGAAATGGCATCT
Source organism: Paenimyroides tangerinum (assembly GCF_003865405.1). Classification (GTDB taxonomy): domain Bacteria; phylum Bacteroidota; class Bacteroidia; order Flavobacteriales; family Flavobacteriaceae; genus Flavobacterium; species Flavobacterium tangerinum. The sequence continues at coordinate 37,843 of NZ_RQVQ01000013.1, read as the reverse complement.
AACAATTCAATTCTTGAAAGTTTTTGCGCTTGTGAAAAATTACAACACAACAGAAATAAGACAAGAAAACGCATCTTACAAATCTTGTGCATTTGCAATCAATTCAGCAACATCAAGAACCTGAACTTCACCTTCTTTATGATTAAATTTCACTCCATCAGTTAACATCGTATTACAAAACGGACAACCCGCTGCAATGATATCTGGCTTGGTTTGTAAAGCTTCTTCGGTACGTTCCATATTAATGTCTTTATTACCTTTTTCAGGTTCTTTAAACATTTGTGCTCCACCAGCTCCACAACATAAACCATTTGCTTTTGAACGTTTCATCTCTACTAATTCAGCATCTAGTTTCTGAATTAATTCACGAGGTGCTTCATAAATTTTATTCGCTCTTCCTAAATAACAAGGATCGTGGAAAGTGATTTTTTTTCCTTTGAATTGTCCGCCTTCAATAGTTAATCTTCCAGAATCTAATAAAGATTTTAAAAATTCTGTATGATGAACCACTTCGTATTTTCCGCCTAATTCAGGATACTCATTTTTTAATGTATTAAAACAATGCGGACAAGCAGTAACAATTTTCTTAACTTCATAAGCGTCAAACACCTGAATGTTCATCATTGCTTGCATTTGAAATGCAAATTCGTTTCCGGCTCTTTTTGCCGGATCACCCGTACAAGATTCTTCTGCTCCTAAAACAGCGAAAGAAACATTAGCTCTGTTTAAAATTCGTACAAATGCTTTGGTAATTTTTTTTGCTCTATCGTCAAAACTTCCAGAACAACCAACCCAAAATAAAACTTCAGGTTGTTCTCCTTTTGCCATCATTTCGGCCATTGTAGGCACAATTAAATTTTCTGACATATTCTTTATATTAAGTGATATAAATTCGATTGATTAATTTTCGTCTTTCCAGTTAAGACGATCCATTTGATTGTATTGCCAAGGTGCTCCATTGTTTTCAATGTTTGTCATCATAGTATTTAATTCCATTGGTGCTGCACTTTGTTCCATTACTAAATATCTTCTCATATCCATAATAATAGATAATGGATTGATATCGATTGGACATTCTTGAACACAAGCATTACAACTTGTACAAGCCCATAATTCTTCTGGAGTAATATAATCGTTTAATAAAGATTTTCCGTCATCAACAAAAGAACCTTTGTTTGCATCGATATTTTTACCAACTTCTTCTAAACGATCACGAGTTTTCATCATGATGTTACGAGGAGATAATTTTTTACCTGTGATATTAGCAGGACAAGATGAAGTACAACGACCACATTCAGTACAAGAGTATGCATTTAATAATTGAACCCAATTTAAATCTTGTACGTCAGAAACTCCAAATTTAGCAGGAACAGCATCCGCATCAGGTGCTGGAGCAGCAAACGGATCTGCATTTGGATCCATCATTAATTTTACTTCGTTAGTTACAGATTGTAAATTATCTAATTGTCCTAATGGTTTTAAATTAGCAAAATATGTATTTGGGAAAGCTAATAAAATGTGTAAATGTTTAGAGAAATACAAATAGTTTAGGAAAGCTAAAACCATCGCAAAATGTCCCCACCAACCTACTCGCTCTAAAATATGTAAAGTTCCTTCGCTCATTGAACCAAAAATTGCAGGTCCTAAATGTTGAGAAATAGCAAAACCAAACGAACCTTGAGTTCCAGTTCCGTAATGAGAAGCTCCCATATTAAATAATGCTTCATCTGTTCCGTTCATTGTAAAAATACAAAACACCAAAACCAATTCCATCATTAAAATAATGTTACCATCTTTTTTAGGCCATCCTAAAAGTTCTTCTTTATTTAAACGAGGTAACTTTAATAGATTTCTTCTTGATAAAAAAGCTATTGTTGCGATTAAAGCTCCAAGAGATACAATTTCAATCAAACTAATGATGAATGTGTAAAGTTGTCCCAGAGAATCCTTGAAAACACGGTGTGTTCCGAAGATTCCATCAATAAAGATTTCAATTAACTCAATTTGAGTGATAATAAAAGCTACATAAATCGCTAAGTGTAAAAGCGCTGGAATTGGACGTGAAAACATTTTCTTTTGTCCAAAAGCAATAAATAGCATGTTTTTCCATCTTTCTGATGGATTATCTGTTCTATCTACGGGCTGACCAAGCTTTATGTTTCGATAAATCTTCTTTGCATTGATTGCAAAAAAGGAAATTCCTACAAGAGCTAAAGCTATAAATAAAATACTGCTTAAAATTTGCATTCGTGTAATAAATTAATTGTTGTTTTTTGTTTTGTTGGGGTTGTAATAGATTTATTCTTTAGCAGAAGCTGGCTCTACATACGGTGCCGTATTTTTTCCAAAAACAGAAATATTGATATATCGTTTAGGATTTAACTTTACATCTTCTAACAAAAGATTTAACTCTTTCGAAGCTTTATTTAAATTGTTATACAAAGCTTCATCTTTCATTAATTTACCTACGTTTCCGTTTCCGTTTTCGATATCAGCTAATATTTTTTCAAGATTTGAAGCTGCATTATCAAACTTTTGGATAGTTGCTTTTAAATCAGCCTGGACTAAATCTGTAGATAAAGTATTCAAATTTTTAGAGGTAGCATTGAAGTTAGTCATAATTCCGTCAATTTTACCTTGGTTTGAAGCTATAATTTTATCTGCTTTAGAAGTAATTCCGTTAGCATTTACCATAGTTTGGTTGAGTTCAGCGATTGCACTTTGTAGATTTTTCTGAGTTGCTGGATCTAATGTAGAATTAAGAGCTACAACCAATTTATTTACATTATAAAGTACAGAATCCAATTTATGCGTTATTGGTTCAACTTTCTCTGTTAAATTATCTAACATTCCTGCTTCTTTTTCTCCAATAAGAAAATCGCCATCTTGAGCAATTTTAGGATCCGTAAAATTCAAATCAATTGCAATTTGTTTTCCACCAATAAAACCAGGAGAATAAATTATTGCTTTACTAGAAATTGGTACTTCAATTGGATTCGTCATTAAAATTTCAACCAATAATTTCGCTTTCTCATTTAGATTTATTTTACTGACTTTTCCTACAATTAAACCGTTAATTGTAACCGAAGCTCCTGGGCTAAGACCTTCAACATTATCGTAATTTACATAGAATTTTTTAGTACTACCAAAAAGGTCAGAACCTTTTAAAAAATTATATCCCCAAAGCAATAAAGCAATTGATGACAATACTAAAATGGCTGTTTTTAATTCTCTAGATATTTTCAAAATATGTATTTTAATTTTTATGCAAAAATAAGGTTTTTATTTATTCTTTGGAGATATTTATCTCATTGCATCTTTTAAAGAAATTTTATTACCGTCTTTAAAAGGAACTATATATGCAGAAGAATATTTTTTTCTAGCTATTTCTAAATCTTTTTTTGCTTGTTCATAATCAGGAGTTGATCCATAATAATATTTATAAAGATTTCCATCTTTCTTTATCGAAACACCTTCTAAACCATTAAAATTCGTAGCTGTTGTAGCAATTTCTTTACTACTAGCAGCAATTTGAATCATAAATAAAACTCCAGAATTTTTAGTATTTTCAGTTTCTTTTTGAGTTGTCGATGTTGTTGAAGAAGAAGGTACTGACTTTGCTAATTGAATTTCTTTAAGTCTTTCTGCTTCTTTTTTAATTGCTTCAATTCGTTCATTTTCTTTTCGTTGAAGTTCTAATTTACCCGTTTCTTCTTTTTGAATTTCTTCTTTAGAAGCTACAATTTGAGTCGATTTAGCACTTGTATGATATACATTCTTATAATCTATAATTGCATTCGCAATAGAACGCGCAATCTCATTTTTACCTGCTTCTGAATTTAAATATTCACCTTCGTCAAGATTTGAAAGAAAACCAATTTCTACCAAAACACTTGGCATAAATGCACCATGCAAAACCCAAAACGGACCTTGTTTTACACCACGATTTTTACGTTTTGCATCGACATCGAATTTTGTTTGAATTTTATTCGCTAAATCAGCACTTTGCAAAACATATTGCTCTTGAATCAACGTTAAACCTATTATAGATTCAGGATTTGATGGGTCATAACCCGCATAGGTTGTTTTATAATCTTTTTCTAGAACGATTACATCATTCTCTTTCTTTGCAACTTCTAAATTTGATTTATTCTTTGAAATACCCATCAAAAACGTTTCTGTTCCGTAAGCATCTGGTGCATTTTTCACGGCATTAGCATGTATTGAAACAAAAATATCACCTTTAGCTTTATTAGCTATATTACTTCTTTCTTTTAATTCGATAAATTCATCGGTTTTACGTGTATAAACAACGTCGATATTTTTTGCGCTTTCAAGTAGTTTTCCAACTTTCAATGTCACATCAAGAACAATTCTTTTTTCAGTAAAGTTGTTGCGAACTGCACCAAAATCTTTTCCTCCATGACCAGCGTCCAAAACTACTTTAAAGTTTTGAGCATTTGCTGTTGCTCCAACAAATATTACCAAAGCAGTTATTACTTTTCTAACTTTCTTTAAAAACATGAGTAAATTTTAAAATGTTTAAATTCCTTTAAAGGTTAAATTTAAAAAAATATATGTAAGTTTGAACTCTTAAATTAAAACTTACCGAATACAAAAATAGCATATAAAAAATTGCAAACAAAAGTAAACTATATCGTTTTTATTACAATAGTCTTTTCACTATTCACTTCGGATGCTTTTTGTCAAGATATCCGAAACAAAAACATTTCAATTCCTATTGAAAAACAAAGAGATACAACTAAAACAATAAAAAACATTCCTATTACAAACGACACTATTAAAAATGATTCTAAATCACAAAAAAAGAAACAAAAATTAGAAGGAATTATTAGTCGAGGTGCTGTTGATTATGAAAAATTAGACCAAAAAAAGAAGCAAGTCACGCTTTATAACAAAGCTTATTTTAAATATTTAGACTACGAATTAACTGCAGGAAAAATTGTTTATGACTATGACAAAAAAGAATTATATGCTGGACGAATCAAAGATAGTCTTGGAAATTATTCTCAACGTCCAGTTTTTAAACAAGGTTCGCAAGTAATTGAACCCGATTCTATACGTTTTAATACAGAAACAAAAAAAGCAATCGTTTGGAACACACGAACAACTTACGACGAATTTAAGATAAAAGCTGCTAAAACTAAGAAAGTAAACGATTCAGTTTATTTTATGAAGGATATTATCTTCACTACATCCGAAGATATTGACAATCCCGAATATATTTTTAAAACAAATAAAGGAAAATTTGTCCCTGGTAAAAAAGTAGTTACCGGAGTCACAAATATGGTTATCCAAGGTGTCCCAACTCCAATTGGTTTACCTTTCGCTTTTTTCCCAATGAGTGAAAAATCAATCTCTGGCTTTATCATTCCTTCATTTGGTGACACCAATTTAAGAGGATATTATCTACAAAATGGTGGTTATTATTTTGCTTTAAGTGAAAATTATGACTTAACTATTTTAGGAGATTATTATACCAACGGAAGTTTTGCATTAAGAGGAACTTCTAGTTATGCAAAACGATATAAATATTCAGGAAATTTCAATATCAGTTATGAAAATTTAATTGAAGGAGAACGTGGTTTACCAGATTATTTAAATGCAAAATTGTATAACATTCAATGGAGTCATTCTCAGGATGCAAAAGCAAATCCAAATTCGAGATTTTCTGCATCGGTGAATATGGGAAGTAGTAATTATTTTAGACAATCTTTAAATACTCGAAATGTTGGAGCGAACTTAAACAATACGTTATCGTCTTCGATTTCATATTCAAAAACTTTCCAATCAATTCCACAAGTAAATTTGAGTTTAGCTGCAACGCATTCTCAAAATACAAATACCCAATCGGTAAACATGTCGTTACCAACATTGCAATTAAATGTGGATCGTGTATTTCCTTTTGCACCAAAATCAGGAATCAAAAAAGGATTTATTCATAATATTAATTTACAATATTCATTAAGAGGAGAAAATCGAATCAATACAACCGATTCTCTTTTTATGAAAAAAGAAATGTTTAGCAACATGAATTCGGGAATGCAACATTCAATTCCACTTTCAACGAATTTCAAGATATTCAAATATTTTTCTGTATCAACATCTGTAAATTATACTGAAACTTGGGTTTTCAATACGATAAAAAAATATTATGACGAAAACACTGGTCAAGTTGAACAAAGAAGACAAAACGGTTTTGATGCTTTCAGACAATATAACATGTCTGCAAACATAGGAACAACACTTTATGGAACGTTTAATTTTTCAGAAAATTCGAGAATTCAAGCAATTCGTCACGTAATCAGACCATCTGTTTCTTATAGTTATACTCCTAGTTTTGAACAATATTACGACACGTATGCCATTGATGCTTTAGGAACTACAATCAATGAATATACTCGTTTTGAACAAGGTCTTTTTGGAACACCAAATAACCAAATGAGTAATATTGCCAATCTTTCTATTGGAAATAATCTTGAAGCAAAAGTTAAAGACAAAGAAACTGACGAGATTAAAAAAGTGATGTTACTTAATAATTTAAATTTAAGTACAAACTATAATTTTACAGCAGATTCATTGAAATTAGCTCCTTTACGTTTAAGTGCAGGAACTCAACTCCTAAAAGATAAAATGCAAATTAATTTAGGTACAACTTTAGATCCGTATGCAATTAATAATGCAGGTCAAAGAATTGATATGTGGAATATTGATAACGGAGGTAGTTTATTTAGAATGACTAGTGCAAATGCAACCGTTAACTATTCCCTTTCTAGTACAGATGCACTTTTTGGAGGTTCTGATTCTAAAAAAAATAACGAAAATCCGAATGTTATGAATGGTGGTCGTGCAGATGATTTATTCGGACAAGCAACAGATTTAGCAGATAGAAGAAAAAGTATGTTTGGTGAAAAAGACGAAGAGCAAAAGGAATCAAAAGGCTTTTATATGAATAGTATTCCATGGGATTTAACTTTAGCATATTCTGTCACCTATTCAAATAACAACAGAAATTCAGAAATATCTAACAATTCTGTCATGTTTTCTGGAAGTATAACGCCATCAGAAGGTTGGAGAGTTGGATTCTCGAGTGGATATGATTTTAAAAACAAAGGTGTAACTTATACACAAATCCGTTTTGAAAGAGATTTAAAATCTTGGAGATTAGATTTATCTTGGGTTCCGAATGGATATTACAAACAATGGAATTTCTTTATTGGTATTAAATCATCAATATTACAAGATATCAAATACGAAAAAAGAAACGCAGCAGACCGAATTTATAGATAGAATAACATATGAAAAAAATTATCAACTCAGCTAAAGCACCAGCTTCAATCGGACCATATAACCATTCAGTAGCCGTTGGAGATTTATTATTTGTTTCAGGACAAATTCCATTCAATCAAGCAACAGAAACATTGGTTACATCAGGTATTCAAGACGAAACAAAACAAGTTATGGAAAACTTGAAATTCATCTTAACCGATGCAGGTTTCACTTTTGAACAAGTCGTAAAAGCAACCATTTTTATTCGTGATATGAACAATTTTAGTTTAATTAACGAGATTTATGGAAGTTACTTTAATATGGAAACTGCTCCAGCTAGAGAATGCGTTCAAGTAGAAAGATTACCAAGAGATGTGAATGTTGAAATTTCAGTTATCGCACATAAATAAAGAAATCGGCATGAGCCGATTTTTTTTATAGAATAAATTTTCCCTTCACACAAATATAATTTTACAAAAATATCCTGTATAAAAAGTTAAAAAAAACATCATTAAAAAAACTATATTCATAAACAATAATTAAATTTGTTTTTATTTAACAAAAAAACCAACTTGTTATTTTATGAATACAATTAAAACCAAATTAGACCAGTTTCTGCAAACTACACATCCTTTAAATCAAGAAATAACTTTTGTACCAGAAACAAAACATCCAACTTGGGATGATAGTACATTTGTAATCGAACTAGCAGAAAAACAAATTTTAGAACCTATTGGTAAACTACCAAACGAACAAATTTTATCCTATATTGGTTTACATGCAAAAAGCCGTTTTTCGAATAAACGAGATACGCTTGGTTTTGTTATAACCAATTTTAGAATGGTCATAGAAACTGATGTAGCGGCTCTTTTTGAGAAGGAACCAGCAACGATTATTTTGTTTTCAATGAACAGCAATTCTAAAAAAATAGCTGAAGAAGCCTCAACAATTTTCAAAAGAAAAAACAGATTAAACATAGACAAAGAATATTTAATTGGATTTAAAAATGCTTTGAATGAAGTTTTAGAAATAATATTAAGCGAACTTCAGAAAGCAAATGCGCTTCCATCAGAAATAAAAAAAGCTACTAAAATCGATGAACGCGTTAAAGAATTAAGCATTCAAAAAGATTTAAAAAGTTTTGAAGAAGATAAAAAAGTGATTACAAAATTTGCTGAAAAATTTAACGTTTCTGACATTTTATACGCAATGATTGACAAACCATTTTTTGGCAGTCCATATGGAGTTGTTATCACCAAAAACGGAATCACCAGCAGAGATGTTATGGAAGACCCTATAAGTTGCACTTGGCAAGAAATTAAAAACGGCCCTGCTGTTTTAGGTGAGAAAAAAGATGAATTTTACGCAGCGTCAAAAAAACATGTCATTCCTTCATTTAATACAGACTCATTACCAAATATGATGATATTACTGAACGAATTGGCTTCAGGTGAAGTTACCATATAAAACACAAAGCAAAGTGTATTAAATCAATGCACTTTGCTTTAAAAAAACTTCGGTTGCTCCAAGACCATATTTCCTATAGTTCGCATCCTGGAAACTAATTTCAGAATATCTTCCGAAAAGAAAATCAAGCTCTTCTTTCAAGACACCTTCTCCCATTCCATGAATAAAAACAATTCTAGGAATTCTATTTCTTATTGCAAATTCTAATTGTCCACGAGCAGTATCAATTTGCAAATTTAAAATATCGAAATTATTCATGTGTTTAAAACTCTTAACCAATTTCTCGATATGCAAATCAATTTCTAAAACAAAATCGTCTTTTTTAGATTTTTTTTCGGTGTTTACGCGATGATGATTTTTGGTTACTTTTTGAACTTTAGCTTGTTCGATATCCGAAATTTTACTTGCACGATTAATTTCAGAAGTATCGCCGATTTTTATCAATTCATTTGATCTAAAAGACAATTCAAAACCATCTGTGGTTTCTATAGTAATTTCGTCGTTTTTAAAAGCGATAACAACACCTTCCATTGCATCATCCAACACAGCAACTTTATCGCCTTTATTCCACTCTTTCATTGTCATTCTTATTGTTTTCTTTAAAATTATCATCTTTATTTGATTCTTCTTTTTTACTTGGCAATTTATCCATCAATCGCATCATAACAAAGAAAAAAAGAGCAACAGCAACAACTTGCACATAAATCTTATAATCTTGATTTTCCTTGTCTAATAAAGACCAAATCATCAAACAGGTTGCTATAATTCCAATTATATATTTCATAGTTTTTTTTATGATTCAAAATTAAATTTAATTCTTTCAATTTCCGTTATTTTTTTTGTAAAATTGTAAGAAAAATTCTAGCTATGGAAGAATATATGTTGCCCTGTGTTCATAAAAAAATATTCGGTATCGATTGTTTTGGATGTGGAACACAACGCGCATTAATGCTGATTTTACAAGGAGATTTTGTGGCAGCATTTAAAATGTTTCCTGCAATTTACACAACTATTTTGTTTTTTATCATTGTTTTTTTACATTTTATAGACAAAAAAAGAAATTATAATAAAATGTTAATTTTTCTTGCAATTTTTAATGCAACAGTTATGATAATTTCATATTTTTACAAATATTCATTTTTACTAACAAACTAACTATGGAAAATCAGGAATTTAACCCTTATCAAAATCAACAAAACGACAATTTTGTAGTTCAACAAAACTTACCTAACTCTACTCCGGTACTAGTTATGGGAATTTTATCAATATTAACATGTTGTTGCTATGGAGTTGGTGTAGTTTTATCAATTATAGGATTGGTATTAGCAAGTAAAGATTTAAAACTTTACAACGCAAACCCAAGTCAATACAAAAGCGCATCGACATTAAACACTGGGAAAATCTTATGTATTATTGGCTTAATACTAAGTATTCTTTTCCTTTGTTGGATATTTTACATCTATGTAATTTTCGGATATGATAACTATATTAATTACATTGAAGAATTCAAAATTCAAATGGAACAAAATGCAGCGTAAAGCAGTATAATTTATACAAAAATGAGTTCGAAATATCGAACTCATTTTTTTTGTATTTTAAACACAAAAAGCTATTCAATAAACTTTTAAAATATTTATATAAAACAAAAAAACTTCTGTTTTCACAGAAGCTTTTTGAGCCAGTGGAGGGACTCGAACCCACGACCTGCTGATTACAAATCAGCTGCTCTAGCCAGCTGAGCTACACCGGCAAAGTGTATTAAAAAAATTGAGCCTCTAGAGGGACTCGAACCCACGACCTGCTGATTACAAATCAGCTGCTCTAGCCAACTGAGCTATAGAGGCAAAAATGCTTGAAAAAATTGAGCCTATGGAGGGACTCGAACCCACGACCTGCTGATTACAAATCAGCTGCTCTAGCCAACTGAGCTACACAGGCAAATACTCTTAAAAAGAGCCTCTAGAGGGACTCGAACCCACGACCTGCTGATTACAAATCAGCTGCTCTAGCCAACTGAGCTATAGAGGCAATTTATTTTTTTCAAGTAAGTTAAAGAACTTAGAGCCGATGGAGGGACTCGAACCCACGACCTGCTGATTACAAATCAGCTGCTCTAGCCAACTGAGCTACACCGGCGACTCATTTACGGTTGCAAATATAGGAAGGTTTTTCGATTCTACAAGCGCTAGCGTAAATTTTTTAGTCTTTTTTTTTACTACAAAGCGTTGATTTTATCAACTAATTGATTAGCAGATTCTTCTAAATCAGAATAAATTTGTTTGAAATGAGATTTTTTATTTTCAACGTTTTTCTGGTTTACTTTTACGATTAAACCATCGAATTTTTCGATTGCTTCGTCAATAATTGCAGAAGATGCTTCAGTTGGTTTCCCTGTAGTTGACATCTCCCAGATGTAAACTGCTTCAATAATATCTCCTAAAACGTAGTTAATGTCTTTTTTTAATGTTCTTACATTTGCCATGATATGGTAATTTAAATTATTTAATAAATATTTGTAATAATGTTGCGTTTCCTTTCAATACATAATTTTGCATTGCTGCTGGTATCAAAATGGTATCACCTTCTTTAAAATTCATTGTTTGGGTTTCAAACTGAACTTCAAAATTTCCTTCGGTACAAATGTACACATAAAATAAATCATTTGAATTATCAATCTCTTTTGTTCCGTTTAAAGGAATTAAATTAGACGTAAAAAAATCACATGAAACCAATAAGTTTTCATTATTTTCTACCTTGTCATATAAAATCTCTGGATTTTGTTTTTGATAATTAATTGCTTCCAAAGCTAAATCAACATGTAGTGCTCTTGAATTTCCATTCTCATCTACCCTATCCCAATCATAAACTCGATAAGTTATATCTGATGTTTGCTGAATTTCTGCCAATAAAATTCCTGCGCCAATAGCATGAATTGTTCCGGTTTCGATAAAAAAAACATCACCTTTCTTAACTTTATATTCTTTTAAAATCGAAGGAAGTGTTTTGTTATTTAAATTTTCAAGATATTCTTCAGACGATGAATCTTCTTTAAATCCTAATATAATTCTAGCATTTTCATCTGCTTGCATAATGTACCACATTTCGGTTTTTCCGAAACTATTATGACGCTTTTTTGCTAATTCATCATTTGGATGCAATTGAATAGAAAGATCCGATTTCGCATCTAAAAATTTAAATAATAATGGAAATTGCTTCCCAAATTGATTTGTAATTGATTTACCTAAAATAGCTTCTGGATATGAATCTATTAATGTCTTTATGGTTTCGTTTTTATACAAACCATTTTCAACAACACTTAAATCATTTTCTACCATTGAAAGTTCCCAACTTTCTCCGATAGATTCTGATGACAATTCTTTTCCTAAAGTAGCTAATTTTTTCCCTCCCCAAATTCTATCTTTTAGAATGGGTTTAAATAATAAAGGATAAGCGAAAAACGCATCTTTAGAATCTAATACATTTATATGGTCGATGTTTGAATTCAAATTAATAACTTCTAATTATTTTATTTTCGTTGTTTTTTAAACAAGAGTGCAAGTTACGAAAATCTTTCTGAATGACTGTTAATTGTTTTATAAACCACAATACGACACGAAATTTCTAGGCGTTTCGTATAGAATAACGTTAAGTTCATATTTAAGCTCAATACGTTTTCTGATTTTATTCCAGATAACAAAAGCGATATGTTCTGCAGTTGGAATCAAATCTGAAAATTCAGGAACATCTAAATTTAAATTTTTGTGATCAAATGCAACTTCAACTTCTTCATAAATTATATCACTAAGAATTTTCATATCAATTACATAACCTGTTTCTTTATCAACAGTTCCAGTAACTTCGACAATTAACTCATAATTATGTCCATGAAAATTTGGATTATTACATTTGCCAAATATCATTTGATTTTTTTCATCTGACCAATCTTTACGAAATAGTCGATGTGCAGCATTGAAATGAGCTTTTCTGCTTACAGTAACTTTCATAACTTATTTTTTTTGAGCTTCGATATGATGATAAAATTTCTCAAAGATAATTTTAAACCATTCGGTATAAATCATCGGATTTAATAGCATATCTGATTTAATATCTTCAATTGACATCCATTTCCAGGACTCAACTTCTTCTCTATTAATTACAGGATTTTCGTTGTAATAACCAATCATCACATGATCCAATTCATGTTCTGTTAATCCATTATCAAATGGCGCTTTATAAACAAAAGAAAATAATTCAACTAACGGCGTTACGAATCCCATTTCTTCTTCTAAACGTCTTTTACCAGCTTCTAAATTAGATTCGTTTTCTCTTTGATGACTACAACATGTATTTGTCCATAACAAAGGTGAATGATATTTATCTTTTGCGCGTTGTTGCAACATAATTTCGTTTTTCTCATTTAAAACAAATACAGAAAAAGCACGATGAAGTAATGCTTTTTCGTGTGCTTCTAGTTTTGCCATCAAACCAATTTGCTCGTCGTTTTGGTTTACAAGAACCACAAATTCTTCTTTCATTTAGATACTTTTAATAGAGTTATCAAAAATACAAAAAACCAATCATTTAAAAATTTTTAAAGTATTTAAAAACCTAACATTTTTCTTTTATATTTGCCATCAAATAACCGAAAATTTCTCCAATGAAAAAAACTACCATATTATTCTTTTTTTCCTTTTTAACACTTTTTTACTCAACAAACTCTGATGCACAAAGCAATTCGAGAACAAAAAAAACTGGAACAGTAATTAAAAAAAATGGTTCTAAAATAAACGGAAATGTAAAAAACTTTTATACAAGCCCAACTTTTGAAAGAGTTGATCCATTAATCAATTTTAAAGCACTATTTAACAGAGATGTCACAAACTTTTTCTGGAACGGACGAGGTGGTACAACCGATAACATCAAAGTAAAACCAAATGGAGCTAAAAAATTTGAAAAAATTCCAGTTGAAGAGTTAGATCGAGTTATAATTAGTCAAACTACTAAAAAAGGAGGAACAAGAACTACCGAATTCGTAGCTCTGAGTGGTGAAAACTTTTACGGGAAAAAGAAAAAAAAGGTAGAAACTTTTTTAGTTCCATCATTAACAAAGGGAAAAGTCATTAATACTTATGGCACTATTTACCCAGTAAGAAAATTACTCTCATTTCATTTGTTTCTTTTTGAGTTAGGAACTCCAGATGCTGTAGCTAATTTAATGATAGAAAATAAACAGAAAAATTTATCTTTAGGAAAAGGTTATATTGAAGAAGAAAAAACATATTCTGCCAAAAAAGCAGAACGTAGATCAAAAAGAAAAAACAACAAAAATTTCAATACCGTTTATGAATTATTTGGCGACTGTCCTGAAACAAAAGAATTAATAGACAAATTTTACATTGCACGCATTGAAGACAAATCAGAACGAAAAAAAGCTGCTATTCAATACAATAAAACATTAATTAAAAACACTAAGAATTTCAAAAAAATTATTCGTAAGGATCGTAAAAAAGCTACAGCGGATTTATATTTAGAGCTATATGAATTTGATCTTTTGGAAATCATTAGAACTTATGAAAAAAATTGTTTAGCAATTGACGAGTTTGATCCAAGACATGAAATGTACAAGAAAGAATTCGATATTATCAATAGAGATAAAAACGATACATTATAAAAAAAGGCGAGGTTTTTGAAAACCTCGCCTTTTTACTTACTACTCTTATTTTACTATAATTTTATTAATATTTGCTTTACCGTCAATTTTTGAAATTAAAATATAAACTCCAGAAGTATCTAATTTATAATTGAATTCATTTTGATTAAAGCGTCCTAAAGTACGTTGATCAACAAGCTTTCCGTTCATTTGATAAACGTATAATTCAACATTTGATTCAGAAGTTAGATTGTAAGAAATTTTAAAATCTTCTCCAGCTGAAACTGGGTTTGGATAAACTGTGATTTCGTTAGAAATTTTTCCATCAATTTTACTATAAACATTTGTTTGATATGAGTTTGTTACATTATTAGAAGTAACTCTCATTTCATAAACTCCAGTTTTATTTGTTGGTAAATTTTCTTTGTTTGAAACTAATTTATCATTGAAATACCAAGCAACCGTGTAATCCGATTTTTTATCAGCTTTGATTTCTGGTTTGATAGTGATTTCACCACGATCATTCAAGAACCATGCATCTGCTAAATCAGCTTTAACTGATGATAAATCATAAGAAACAGAAAGTAAATCCTTTCCATTCAAAATCACATCATTAAAAACAATTGCATTTTTATCGACATTTCCTTTTATTTTAGTTTCTCCATTGATGGTTAAATAAACCGTTTTTGAAGCATCGAAATTCTCTAATAATGAAGTATTAAAACTCAATGTAGCAACTTCTTCACTTCCTGATGCTGTTTGAGCTAAATACGTTTTTTCTAAAACCATCTCGCTTCCTTTATTTTCAAAACGATTACTTTTAGCATTATTTCCGATCAAAAGATATTCTTCATTTCTTAAAGTATTTGAAGAAATCGACAACAATTTATCTACAGAGTTTGTTGAAGAATTTTTACTAAAATCATAGAAATTAGATTTACCTAAACCAATGATATTTTTATTGAATTCTGGAGCATAAGAATTGTCCCACAAAACCACATTTTGGTTAGATAAATAATTATTGTTATCGATTAAAGAAATTCCATATTTCAAAGAAAGATAAGTTTGTAAATATTTGTGATCAATATCCGTAAACTCTTTATTCATATAAATAATCTCGTAAATATAGGTTCTATCTTTTACATTGTTTACCAACATAAACTCATCAGTAACTTTATAATTACCTAAATTAAAACCATATTTAAGAATCGCTCCTGATTGAATTTTTTCCATCAACGGAACATCTAAACTCTGAGGGTTTATATTTTGAGTTGTAATTTTTTGTTGGTAACATTTCATATTCAAATCTGCCAAATCAACAGAATGTGAATCGAAAGATTGAAATACAATATAGAAATTTGAATGATTATCGCCAAGTTGTGCCATAATTGCACCTTGATTATCTTCTGACAATGGATAATTTCCGTTCAAATTTACAACAGATTTTGCATCTGAACCTTTTACCCAAAACTTAGCTTCAGACTTTAAATTCTGAGCATTTACTTGTGTTTGTAAACTTAAAGCAAAACACAAAGTGGCAATTGAAAGTACTTTTTTTATCATATCGTGAAATTTTTAATAAATATAATAATTTATTCTAAAAATTAACAGCAATATACAAAAAAAAAGATTTGCATATACAAATCTTTTTTATCTTAATATTATTTCTTTCACAACATCTTTTCGAAGCTCTTCATTAATCATCTTAATGATTTTGTCTTTTCCGTAACTTAACTCTTCTCTTAAAACCGCAGAAGATAAAGCAACATAAAGCGTATTATTTTTCAGAACAACATCTAAAGTGTAATTTGCAATTCCAGGACCTAATAAATTAATCCAAGCTTCTTTGACATTTAATTTATCAATACCTGCTTCGAGTTTATTTCCTTGAATAAAAACCTTCAAAACATCGCTTATTGAAGTTTCTTCTTTAATACGACTATTGGGGTTAAATTTTTTTGACATTATTCAATTTTAATAGGTTCGAAACGTTTGTAATGATAAATAAAATCTTGATCGTTTTTGACAACTAAAACTTCGTCAGAAACTTTCACCAATTCTTCTGTCCAATTTGCATAATCAGTTTTATAAACCAAATAAGTTGCAGAGGCAGAATCTTTAACTGTAATCAATTCTTTTACATCATTAGTAAGATATTTTCCATCGATTTGCGGAACTACTTTTTGACGAAAACCTGAATTATCTTTCAATTCGATATAATCTACAGAAGTTGACATACCGTATTCTTTTTCTTCGCCATCTGGAGTTTCAACAAGTGTAACTTCCCAATAACCATTTATTTTATTCAACTCTTCAGGAGAAACTTTTGAATTACAAGAAATAATCAAAAGCGCAACCGGAATTAATTTTAATATATTTTTCATTATTTAAAAAACGAATCAACAAATTCATATTTATTAAAAACTTGTAAGTCTTCAATTCCTTCTCCAACTCCGATGTATTTTACTGGAATCTGGAATTGGTCAGAAATTCCAATTACAACACCGCCTTTTGCCGTTCCATCTAATTTGGTAACTGCTAAAGCAGAAACTTCTGTAGCCGCTGTAAATTGTTTTGCTTGTTCAAACGCATTTTGACCAGTTGAACCATCCAAAACCAACAAAACATCGTGAGGAGCATCAACTAAAACTTTTTGCATTACACGTTTTACTTTCGAAAGCTCGTTCATCAAACCAACTTTGTTATGTAAACGTCCCGCAGTATCAATGATTACAACATCTGCTTTTTGAGCAACAGCCGATTCCAAAGTATCAAATGCAACCGAAGCAGGATCACTTCCCATTTGTTGACGAACGATTGGAACTCCAACGCGATCTGCCCAAATTTGTAATTGGTCAATTGCTGCTGCACGGAACGTATCTGCCGCTCCAAGAACAACACTATATCCAGCTTTCTTAAATTGATGAGCCAACTTTCCAATAGTTGTTGTCTTCCCTACTCCATTTACGCCAACCACCATAATCACGTATGGTTTTTTGTCTTTTGGAATATCAAATTCGGTACTTTCTCCAGATTTTGTTTCAGATAATAATGCCGAAATTTCTTCACGAAGAATTTGGTTTAATTCATCAGTTCCTAAATATTTGTCACGTGAAACACGCTCTTCAATTCGTGTAATGATTTTTAAAGTCGTATTTACTCCAACATCAGACGAAATTAAAATATCTTCTAAATTGTCTAAAACCTCATCATCAACTTTAGATTTGCCGGCTACAGCCTTAGATAATTTAGAGAAAAAACTAGTCTTTGATTTCTCTAAACCTTTGTCTAAAGTTTCTTTTTTTTCTGATGAAAATAAACGTTTGAAAAAACTCATAGGTAATGCATTCTTTTATTAGACAAATATAGTTATTTAATAGGTATGATAAATATAAAATATTAAATCGGTTTTAATATAAACTTCTAATTAAATTTTCGTTACATATATATTTTTAGATTTTAAAAATTACGAAAACACTATTTTTTTTCATTAGTTTTTGAATAGTTAAAAATAAAACTTGATTCTATACAACACTTAAAAACAGTAAAAAGTCATCTGTTGAATTCTCAGATGACTTTTTTTATTTCGTTTGTTTTCCATACAGAAAACCCAATTTCATTCTAAAGAGCATTTTCTTAACAAAATTCCAAAAGAAAGTATGTTGTCCAAAAATGGTTCCTACAATAATTAAAATAACTTTATAAACAGGTAAGATCAAAACAATTCTAAGAATCCAATACGGAACAATATGAAAATCTTCTTTTGTGATTCCTAAAAATTCCAAAATTGGTTTGGTTATCCAAGCAGAAGTAGAACCTGTAATTGCAAACACAATAAAAATAATTACGATTTGAAAATTTGAGGTTACGCCCCAACGTTCTTTTAAGCTAGCCATTTCTTATTTAAAATAATTCTACGCAAATATACAAAGAAAGATTAATTTAAACGAATGTTATTGGTCTCTTGCCAATACAATAAATAGTTAAATAACATATAATTTACTTCAAAACCGTAATTCACATTTGAATGATAATCAATCGTGTAATCATATCCAGCCTTTCCAGCACGACTGCGACTGTTCCACGAATTTACCCAAACGCGATTCTTGTTTTCCAAATAAGCTAAATCATAATAACCTCGTTGCTTTCCACGAGTTTGCAACCAAGATTCAAATCCGGCATCGAAAATGATTACTTCGTATTCCAATTCGGGATTTGAAATAGTGATTTTTCCGTTTTCGATTTTTGAAATTCCTTTATCACTTGAAGACTTTTCAGCTTGCGAAGCACAAGACAAAATTCCAAAGTAAAAACAAATTAATAAGATGATTTTCTTCATAATTCTAAAGTTTAGATAAAGTTACAATTATTCTGTTGAAATTAATTTCATTCCCATTTATAAATCCTTATTTTTGTGAAAACTAAAAAAATGATTACAACAGAACAGGTCAAAAGCCTTATAGATCGCCTTGGTGCGTTAAGGAGGTATCTTTGACATCGATAAGAAATTAATCGAGATTACAAACGAAGAAGAAAAAACCTATGCTCCTGATTTTTGGAACAATGCCAAAGAAGCAGAAGCGATTGTAAAAAATATTCGTTCAAAGAAAAAATGGGTCGAAGGTTTCAATCAGGCTACAGCCGAAATCGAAGAACTTCAAATTGGTTTGGAGTTTTTTGCTGAAGGAGAAATTTCTGAAGAAGAAGTTACCGAGCAATACGATAACGCTTTGAATACCATCGAAGATTTGGAATTCAAGAATATGCTTTCAGACGAAGGTGACAGTATGAGTGCCGTTTTACAAATTACAGCCGGTGCTGGAGGTACCGAAAGTTGTGATTGGGCTGCGATGTTGATGCGTATGTATTTGATGTGGGGCGAAAAAAACGGTTACAAAATCAAAGAATTAAACTTCCAAGAAGGTGAAGTTACTGGAGTTAAAACCGTGACTTTAGAATTTGAAGGAGAATATGGCTTTGGATATCTAAAAGGCGAAAATGGAGTTCACCGTTTGGTGCGAATTTCACCCTTTGATAGCAACGCCAAACGTCATACTTCATTTGCTTCAGTTTACGTTTATCCGTTGGCTGATGATACGATCGAAATCGAAATTTCGGCATCGGATATTTCTTGGGAAACCATGCGTTCTTCGGGTGCTGGAGGTCAAAATGTAAACAAGGTGGAAACCGCGGTTCGTTTACGCCACCACCCTACCGGAATCATTATTGAAAACTCTGAAACACGTTCTCAGCTCGATAATAAAACCAAAGCAATGCAATTACTGAAATCGCAATTATTCGAAATTGAGTTGAAAAAACGACAAGCGAAACGCGATGAAATTGAAGCCAATAAAATGAAAATTGAATGGGGTTCACAAATTAGAAATTACGTAATGCATCCATATAAATTGGTCAAAGACGTACGAACACAACACGAAACAAGTGATGTGGACAGCGTAATGAACGGAAATCTTGAACCGTTCTTGAAAGCCTTTTTAATGATGATGGGACAAAAAGAAGAGAAATAATAAATCGGTCAGTTAGTAGCTGACCGATTTTTTTTGTTTAAATATTTTGCGAAAAGCGAGTGCGTACAGCCCGACCTGAAACGCAGTGGAAGGATTGCCCAAAAGATAGAAAAACTTAGTTTTGATAACTCATTGGCTTTTACTATATTTAGTAAAAATAAAACCAATGTATGAAAAAACTATTCTTACTTTTTTTGCTTTTTACTTCTTTATCTGTTACTTCTCAGAATTACCAAAAACAATGGAATAAAGTTTATGAAACAGAATCTAAAGGAAATGTAAAAGATGCTTATGAAGCGGTTTTGAAAATTGAGAAAAAAGCGCAAAAGAAAAACAATCAAGACGAGTTGATTAAAACTTTTCTTTTTAAAGCGAAATATGAAAATATTCTTTTAGATAATCAACATTCCGATTTTTTCACTGAAATAAATAAGCAAATTAAAAACGAAAACGGGAATTCTGTTTATTTCTATAATTATATAAAAGCTGTTTACTTAGCGGCTTATTTTGATAAATATCAATCAGATATTCAACGAAGAGGCGATGATAAATCTCTAAAATCTGATGGGGATTTTAAGGAATGGAATCAACGTGACTTCATTAATGCATTGACAGATTTATACAATCAAACGTTTTCTAATCCTAGAAAATTAGAAGTAATTCCGTTAAGTGATTTTAAAAAAGTGATTGATGATTACGAAAGTTCGAAACAAGAAAATGTTTATGAATTTCTACTTGAAAAATGGATGTTGTTGCCGTTATCACAGTTGTATATTAATACTGAACCTTCGCACTTTGAAGTTTATTCTAACTATAATGATTCGTTTCTGACATATGATTTATCTGAAAATTACGACGTGCGTTTGCAAGCTTATCAAACATTAGAAAAATATTACAAGCATAAGAAAAACCAATATCAATACGAGCGTGTGAAGTTTATGCGTTTTCAGTATAATTTTTTATTGGATGATTTAAATGTTTTAGATGCTTTAATCGCTAATTCATTTACAAACGAAATCAAGAATAAATACCGTTTGGAAAAACTATCTTATTTGTTAGAAAATGCAAACAAAAAAGAAAATCCGACTTATTATAAGCAAGCAATTGAGCTAATTGACACTCTGAAAACTCAGAAGTTTTCAAAAGAGATTTTAGATATGATTATCGCTCAAGAAAATTATATTAAAAGTAAACGTTTACTGATTTTTAATGAACCGACTTTATATAACAATCAGCATAATAAAATCTTGGTTGATTTTAAAAATATCGACACGCTTTATAATTTCGCTTATAAGGTTGAAGATTTACAAACGTTTAATAAATTAAAGTCAGATTCGTTATATTTTGATTATATTAAATCGCATAAACCATTTCAAATTCTTGAAACAGCAATACCAAATCACGGTGATTATAATATCAATACAACGGAAGTTTTATTGCCCGATTTTTCTCAAGGTTATTATGTTTTGGTTTCGAGTTACGAGAAAAACGTTACAGAAAATACAGCATCGGTTCGTTTTAATCCGTTTGTAGTTTCAGATGTATTTATTGTTTATAAAGTGTTTGATGATTTTTTTGAACTTCAATTATTAAACAGAAAAACAGGAAAACCTTTGCCAGAAACTACAATTTCTGTTTTTGAAGAGCGCTATGTAACAGATGAAAATGGTTTTGTGAAAATGAAGATGTTTGAGGAGGAATTCGACAGAAATGCGAATTACGATGTTTTCGTTTTTACGGATGATTTCATTTATCAAGAAACTTTTAAAGGTAAAGACTTCTATTTTTATGATAACAATTCAGATGATGATGAGAAACATATCATGTCATTTATTTATACCGACCGTGGACTTTATCGTTCTGGACAAGAAGTGTATTTCAAAGCGATTTTGGTTGAAACCAACGATGGTATTAATCGGAGAGCTGTTAAAGATTTAAGAGTTAATGTGGATTTAAGAGATTCTAATTATAGTGTAGTTTCTAATCTCGAACTAAAAACAAACGATTTTGGTAGCGTTTCAGGAAAATTTGTAATTCCTAAAAATGTTGATGATGGATCATTTGAAATTTCAATTTCTGAACCAGATGAATTAACTAAAGCAGAAGAAAAACTTTGGGTAACAATTGACCTTGAACATAATTATGCTTATTTCGAAGTAGCGGAATATAAACGAAATACTTATGAAGTAAAATTCAATCCCTATCAAGAAAATATTAAAATCGGTGAAACAATAATAATTTCTGGTTCGGTAAAAAGTTATACCCAAGCTTCGATTGCAAATGCCAAAGTTACAATTACTGCCTCGTATTGGTTGCACGATGATAATTATAATTCCAAAACAGCTAATTATCCGAACATTGAAATATTTACTGATGCGAACGGAAATTTTGAATTTCCTTTTACTTTCGTTAAAGATTCATTAAGTATAAACCGTATTATAAATGTAATTAAATATTATTTTCATGCCGAAGTGGTTGATGAGTCTGGTGAGGTTCGTGAAGATCGTTTGCAAATTAATTACGATGTAAAACCGTTTACTTTTAAATATATTCCTGAAAGTAATTCCTTTTATAAGAACAGAGATAAGTTTGAAGTTGAAATAGTAACTAGTACAGTAAACGGAAAATTTGTTCCAACAAAAGGAAAAGTCAAAGTTTTTAAGCGTTCAGGAAGTAAAAAATTTCAGTTAGAAACTTTATGGATGAAGCCAACAGAACAAATTATCGATTCGGTAACTTTGGCTGATAAATTCCCATATCAAAGTTATGTTTATGATTTTGAACCTAAAGTACCTAAACTTATTTTCGAACAAGAATACACAACTAAAGAAAATGAAAAATTTGTTTTAAACGATCAACTATTTGATTTAGGTGAATACTATTTGCAATTTATTCCGAACGATACTTTATTTACTCCAGCAAAGCACAATTTTAATTTCAGTGTTTTAGATTATACCTATCATCGTTCGGTTTCTGTTGAAATTGATGAAGAAAAGTCGTTACGTTCCAAAAAATTACAACTAAAAATCTTTAGTAAAGTTCCTGAAGTTTATGCAAATCTAGATTTGAATTATTTAGGAAATCAAAATAAAAGTTTTATAATTCATTTAAAACAAGGTGAGAATTTGGTTGAATTACCAATTGATATAGAGAATAGAGATATTAAATTTAAAAGCAATTTGTATTTTGTTTACGAAAACAGATTGTTTAATGAATTTGTCGATATTTCATTTCCTTATAAAAAGGATTATTCAACGATAAAAACAGAAATCGTTCATTTAAATGATAAGCTAAATCCAGGCGAAGATTACAACTGGAAGTTAAAAGTTTCTAATCAAAACAAACCCAAAGAGAAAATTGAAGTTTTAGCAAGCATGTACGATTTTTCGTTAGATGAAATTCATAGCGAACGTTGGGATCCTTTTTATTTTTATAATTATGGAAATACTAATTTACCAGAAATAAGAAACAGTTTATATAATTTTTTCGAACCAAGCTTTTATGCTTTAGCCATGCCTATAAATATTCTTTATAATAGAAGTTTAATCTCCAAAACAGATTTCAATTGGTTTGGTTTCGATTTTTTTGATAAAACAATATCCAAAGAATTTGTTTCTAAAACTAAGTTAAATACCGTTGCTGGAGAAATTTCAGGCAGAGTTTTTTCTAGAGATTATGGTGATAATATACCTGGAGCAACACTTTTGGTTGTAGGAACAACAAACGGAGTTGATACAGATGGAAATGGATATTTCAGATTAAAAGCCAAACAAGGCGATATCATTTCTGTTATTTATCTAGGATTTAAACCATTGAAATTTATTGTATCTGGAGATTATTTTGAAATTCCATTAGAAGAAGAGGATAGTTTGGAGTTAAACGATATTGTCATTGACACTTATCGTACTATGCCTAATTATCCAGATGTTGAAGTAAATCAGAAAAATAAAACCATGGCAAATGTTTTAGATGCTCATGCCAATATAAAAGCCCGTAAAAATTTAAGTGAAACCGCTTTCTTTTATCCAAATTTATATCCAAACGATAAAGGCGAAGTTGAAATTAAATTCAGGGCTCCAGAAGCTTTAACCAAATGGAAATTAAAAACATTGGCAAATGATAAACACGGAAACTCAAATTATTTTGCGCATTTAGCTTATACACAACGCAACGTAATGATTCAGCCAAACATGCCACGTTTTGTTCGTGAAACCGATGAAGTTGAACTTAAAGCTCGTGTGAGTAATACCACGAATTCAAACCTAAAAGCAACTGCATTGTTGCGTTTATTCAACACGATTACTGGCGAAGATTTAACCAATCAAATCATTAAAACAGAAGCATTAATTCCAGTTGCCATTCAAGCTAATAGTTCAAATTCGGTAAGTTGGCAGGTTCAAGTACCTAAAAATGTAGAAGGTTTGCAATACAGAATTTCAGTTCAATCAGATAATTTTACAGATGCTGAAGAAAGCATAATTCCCGTTTTAAGCAACCGTGAATTGGTTACTGAAACCGTTCCAATCTGGCAACTTGGTAATGAAACTAAAAAGTATGAATTAACTAATTTGCTTAAAAACGAATCGAGCAGTTTAGAAAATCATCAATTAAAAATAGATGTTTCAAATAACGCCACTTGGTTAATGATGCAATCGTTGCCGTATTTGTATGAATATCCGTATGATTGTTCAGAGCAACTTTTCGCAAAATATTACGCCTATGCAATTGCTGCTTATATTTTAGAAACTAATGAACCTATTCAAAAATTAGTTGCTGCTTGGAGAGAAAATCCAAAGTCCAAATTCGAAGAAAATGAAGAGCTAAATCAAATCTTAAATCAAGATTTACCTTGGTTAAAAGATTTAATGTCAGATGACGAAAAGAAAGCTCAATTTGTATCGTTTTTTGATGAGCAAAGTTTACTTCAAAAAGTAGATAAGATTGAAGATGTTTTAATAGAGCGTCAAACTCAATCGGGCGGATTACCTTGGTTCGATGGTGGAGAAGCAAGTAATTATATAACTAATCATATTTTAGTTACAGCAGCCAAACTTAAAAAATTAGGTATTCAACCAAGTTTCATCGCAACAGATAATGAAACTAAATTTATAAACAAAGCAAACACTTATTTAGACACAAGGTTCAATGATTTGTTTACTAAAGAAAAAGAAGCAACGTCTTTTGAAATTATCGATTATGCTTTAGTAAAAAGTTATTATGCTGATGTATTTTCGACTCCAGAAAAGAATAAGTTAAGAATTGATAAGCGTTTAGCCGAATTACGAAACGATTGGATTACGTTGCCTTTATATCACAAAGCTAAGTTAATTTTAATTGCAAACAGAAAAGGCGATTACCAATGGGCTAACGAAATTGCAAATCAGTTAGAACAAACCGCAGTTTTAGATGAAACCTATGGATTGTTTTGGAGAGAAAATGTAAGTAAGCATTATTTTTATTATAACGAAGCCGAAGTACAAGCTTTGATTGTAGAAGCCTTTAAAGAAATGAAAAAGCCACAAGAAACGATCAATAAATTAAATGCTTGGTTAATTAGTAGAAAAACGCAAAATTCTTGGGAAACAACTAAAGCAACAACAGAAGCACTTTATGCTATATTGTTAGGTGAAGATTCAAAAGAAATTTCCAAAGAAACCATTAAAATTAAAGTTGGAAATGAGAAAATCAACACTGCTAAAAACAAAGATGTAAGTTTAGAAGAAGCCGTTGGAATGTTTTCTTACCGCTGGTTAGGAAAGCAAATTAAACCCGAAATGGGAAAAATTGAAGTTGAAAACAAAACATCAAAACCTGTTTTCGGTGGTATTTATTGGCAATATTTCCAAGATTTAAATCAAATAAAACAATCACAAGATGGTGTTTTAAATATCAACAGAACTTATTATTCACAAAACAAGTCTGGAAATTGGGAGCCTATTACAACCAAAACAAAGTTAGAATTAGGTCAAAAGGTAAAAGTTCAACTACAAATCGAAGCCAAACGCGATTTGAGTTATATACATTTAAAAGACAATCGACCGGCAACTTTTGAACCTTTAGATGTTTTATCACAATATCATTACAAAGAAGGAATGGTTTATTATCAAACCAATAAAGACGCCTCTACAAATTTCTTTTTCGACCATTTGTCTAAAGGAAATCACAAGCTAGAATATGAAGTTCGCTTAAACAATATCGGAAGTTTTACAAGCGGCATTTCAACCATTCAAAGCATGTATGCTCCGGCTCATTCTGCACATGCTTCAGGCGGAAAAGTTGAGGTTCAATAAAACCAAAGAAACGTTTCAATTCATTTTGAAGCGTTTTTTTTATGGCGTTCGCTCACAAAAACTCCTTACGTCGTTTTTGCAGCGGCGCGTCTTCCGCTAAATCTTTTTTGTATCGTTCCCTTATTCATTTATATCATTCCGAACTTGTTTTAGAATTTTATTTTCTAATCTCATTTTCTGCTCAAAACAAAAAAGGATACCGCTGCAACCGCTAACGCAAACTGAGTCTTAAAGTCTAAAGTTAGAGGTTTAAAGTTTAAAGTTCAAAGTTAACCTGCGAGGTTTTCCAAACCTTGTCGGTTTATATTCATTTGAAAATTTCATCCGTGCATCTGTGGTAAAGCTCATTGAACTCCGACAGAGTTCGAAACTCTGTCGAAGTTTTACGAATATTATAATCTGTGAAGTTTCCAAACTTTATAGTTTTATTCGATAACGAGATTCTCATCATTTTGCATATTTCATATTTAAAGCATTAATTTTTTCAATTGAAAATTCCATCCGTGCATCTGCGGTAAAACTCATTCAACTCCGACAGAGTTTAGAACTCTGTCGGAGTTTTATATTCTATGAAAATCAAGTGTAATTTAGAATGTAAAAGAACCGTGAGCTACTTTTAGTAAAAACCTGCGCAGCTATTTATGAAAACCTGCTTAGAAGTTTGCCAACTTCTAAGCAAGAGTTGAGTAACTCCTAAGCAAGAGTTTAGTGAAACCTGCGCAGCGATATAAAGAAAGCTAAAAAGTATTTCAATCACTGAAATTTTAAGATAGCTAACTTAACATTATAAAGCTGTATTCGTGCATCAGTGGAACAAAGTCATAAAGTTCAAAGTTAACCTGCGAGGTTTTTCAAACCTTGTAGGTTTGTTTTCAATTCAGTTTTTCCAAAAAACGAAGTTTTCAAACTCTTATTCAATACATTTCTAAATCTCCAAATCATCAAATCATCAAATTTCCAATCCCGCAAAAGGGATGGAAGCTTTGTTTGAGCTCTTTTGTAAATTTTTAATTTGCGAAAAGCGAGTGCGTACAGCCCGACCTGAAACGCAGTGGAAGGATTGCTCAAAAGTTAGAAATACTTAGTTTTTTTAACTGATTGATTTTTATTACTTTTAGTCGAATTAAAACCACTTTATGAAAAACAAGATTCTACTTTTTTTATGCTTCGTTTCTTTTTCGATTTTCGCACAAGATTATCAAAAACAATGGAATGAAGTTTATGAACTTGAACAAAAAGGTT
Organism: Paenimyroides tangerinum; assembly: GCF_003865405.1. Lineage (GTDB taxonomy): Bacteria > Bacteroidota > Bacteroidia > Flavobacteriales > Flavobacteriaceae > Flavobacterium > Flavobacterium tangerinum. The sequence continues at coordinate 10,376 of NZ_RQVQ01000013.1, read as the reverse complement.
CGTATAAATCTTTGAATACCAAACTTGAACAGATTTATAAAACTGCCAAAAAGGACCAAAACGAAGCGCAAAGAGCGAAAGCTTTTATCTTTCAGATGAAGGTTGAAAATGTGTTGGAAGAAACCAATTTTCAGAAAAAAGTGGAACGTTTGCGTTCTGAAATTTCGCAATCTACCGGAATTTACAAAGAAGTTTTTCGTTGGTATTACATCAAAACCTTGATGAATGCGTATGAGTCGAAGTTTTCGAATTGGAGATATTTCAGCGGAGTTACCACAAACACAACTGATTTACCAAAAAATATCGATTTGTGGACGCAACAACAATATCAAGAAGTTATTTTGGAGCAAGCAGATTTATTGTTTGCACAAGAAGCTTTGATGAAAAAAACAAAGGTCGATAAAATCAAATATTTAATTGATTTTGATATGATTGACAACAATTTAAATCAATCAGTTTACGACTTTTTTGCAATCAATTTTATAAATGATTACGCAACCGATTCTCAGATTATTTATCCATCCTATAAAGATTTTAATCGTTTTGATTCGTCTTTTGCGAATTGTAAAATCATTTTTGATGAGCCAAATGGTTATTCAGATGTTAGACAAAAACTGACTAAACAAGCGGCTTTGTTACTTCAAAATCTAGAAAAACAATATCAAGAAAAGAATCAAGATTTGTTGTTAGATAAAATTCGTTTTGTGCGATTTGAAAAATTTGCTACAGAACGTAATGCCGAATCTGAAACATTTCAATCTTTAGGTAAAAACTTGAAAACCAATTATTATAAGAATCGTTGGATTTCGATGTATGCGCATAAATTATCAGATGAGGCAAATAAACTTGAAAAGAAAGATTATTTTGATAAAGCTTTGAAAAACATTGAAGAAGTTAAAAAATCTAAAACAGAAAATAATCAATTAGAAGCAGTTCAAAATTTAGAAAATTCGATTAAGTCTAAAGATTATTCAATTACGTTAAAAGAAGAAGTTTATGAAAATGAACCTGTAAAATATTTGATTGATTATAGAAATATCGATACGCTACATTTGGCTTATTACGATTTTTCGAAGCATAAAGCCATTAATGATAGTATTTTTAAATTGGTTTTGAAAAACGATAAACCATTGAAAAAAGTAACTTATAATTTACCACAAGATTTTCCGTATTTTCAAAATTCTACCGAAATTTTAGGAGAGCAGTTTCCTGTTGGAACTTATTTGTTGGTTTCGTATTCAAATGAAAAAGATTTAGAAATGTATAACTCTAATAAAACTTCGATTTTTAAAACTTCGAACGTTATGTTATTGACCAAAAATATAAGTAACGAAAGTTCGGCAATCTTTATTTTAAATCCAAAAACGGGTAAACCTTACCAAAACAAAGCTGCACTTTTTAATCGTAAAAGATATGTTTCTGACGAAAACGGAAAAATTATTGTTCCTAATAGTAGAAATTACCGTGACGAAAATAAAATTGAAATTTATGTAAATAACGAAATTTATCGCAAATTTCTTTATTTAGATTCTTGGGGACAATCGGTGCAAATTGAAAGGCGTCAACGCCAAGCAAATGTCGATTTGTTTACTGACCGAGCTATTTATCGTCCGGGGCAAGAAGTGCATTTCAAAGGAATTTTGTATGAAATGAATCCGAATCAAAATCAAGTGCTTTCTAATAAATCTTTTAAAGTTATTTTAAAGGATGATAACGGAAATGATGTTGAAGAAAAGCTTGTTAAAACAAATGAATTGGGAGGTTTTAGTGGTTCGTTTGTTTTGCCTAAATCAATTCCTACAGGTGAATTTACGATTCGAATTAAAAAATTAGATGAATATAAAGATAAAATTGAGGGGGATTTTTGGAGTAATTTGAATTTTCCAAATGAATCTTTTGATTATCGTGTGGAAGAATACAAACGACCAACTTACAATTTTAAAATTGATGAAATAACAAAGAATGTTTTCTTTGATGAGAAGATTACAATAAGCGGAAAAGCCGAAAGTTTAGCGGGCGGAGCTATTGCAAATGCGAAAGTAAAATTAAATGCGGAAGCTAATTTCTATAATTATGAAAAAAGTAAATCAGTTGTATTGGTAAAAATTGATGAAGAAATATTAACAGATGATTTCGGAAAGTTTGAGTATCAATTTACGATTCCATCAGATTCGTTAGGCAATCGTTTTAGAAGTGAAATTATTAAAGTAAATGTAAATTTTGAAATTGTAGTAACAGACCAAGCTGGTGAAGTAAGAGAAGAATATTTAGATTTTTATGTTTCTAACACTTCGGTTGATGTTTCGGTTTATGCTGGACGAAATTTCGTAACAGATAAACCGTTGGAAGTTTCAATAAATTCACGAACTCATAATGGAGATTTTACTCCAGCAACCGGAACAATAAAAATTTACCAAACGCTTCCAAAAGATAAATTTTATGAAAATAGTCCGTGGCAAATTCCTGAATTAAAATCGATAGATGAAACTACGTTTAGAAAATTATTTCCATATCAAGCTTATAATTTAGAAGAACTGAAATATCCTGAAAAAACTTTGGTTTATGAGGGAAGTTTTACAACAGCCGAAAACAAAAAATTTGAATTAGATATCAAAGATTGGAAAACGGCTGCTTATGAATTGGTTTTCGAAACGATTGATTCAAAATCGAAATTACCTATTAAAAACCAAACCAATTTTTCAATTAAAAAGGCTGAGGAAAAATTAGCTAAAAACGAAAATCTAACGGTTATCACACATCCAAAATCATCAGCTAATTATATGATTTTAGAAGTGAATAGCATTTATGATGATGCCACATTGTTCATTGAATATTTTGATAGCGATGCATCAATTCAATCACGTAATTTCCCGATTCGTAAAGGAAGTCAGTTCATTCGTATTCCTTTGTCAGCAAGTTCAGAAAACGAAACCATTTCGTATCAATGGTTTTTTGTACAAAATCAAAAGATGTATAAAGGAAATGGTGTTTTTGATTTCAAACAAATAAAAGAAGTCAATAATCCAAAATGGCAAGCCGAATGGCAAGCTTGGAATAACAAGTTAACACCAGCTCAGCAATATCAATGGAAGTTAATCTTGAAAGATAGCAAAACCAATAAACCTTTTGAAGGCGAGTTTTTAGCGTCGATGTACGATGCTTCACTTGATATGATTTACAGTAAATATTGGAATACAAATGCAAGTAAAATTTACAATTATATGTATGTGAATTTTTCATCGCCAAAAGCACAGCATAATTTAATTAGCAATCGAATTTCAACTTCTCGTTCAAGTTTTTCAAATCCGATGTATTGGAATACTTGGGAATATTTTGGATATGGTTTCAATACAGATACTTATTATAATAAATATTACGGTCATATTTCTTCTGATAATAAAACAAAATATTATCAAATAGAAGTGCGAGATGAATCAACAGATAAATTAATTGCAAATGCAAGTGTTTTTAATCTAAAAACGGGTTCACGAACTACCACAAACGAAGATGGTTTTGCAAGTATTTCCGAAAATGAAAAACCGTTAATTGCTGTCGCTGCATTAGGTTATAAAGAAACTCGATTAGAATTAAAAAATATTTTTACGATTATTTATCTTGAGTCTGATAATGAAATAATTTCAGATAAATCACTGAATATATTACGCGATAGTGAATCTGAATGGTATAAAATAAGTGAAGCTTTTTACCATTTATTATCAGATGCTTCGAAATCTGTTCAAGATGAAAAGTATTTTACAAATGAAATTATTAAAGAAGATTCTGTTTCAGGAGATTTTAAATCAATAGGTGAAATGACTGGTGGTGCAGATAAAGGAAGTCGAGGTACAGGGACTAGAGAAACCTTTTTTGATGAAGATTATAATGTAGTAACAACCGATATGTCCGATACAACAGCAAGATCCAAAAGCAGTGTTGCAGCTTCAACAGTATCATCTCAAACTATTGTAGGATACCCAAATGCAGATTTAGTATTAGCTTTACAAGCTCAAGTTCCTGGTTTAAATATCGCAGAAAATCGTGAATTTGTCGAAAATGCACATAAAGCAATTACCTTACGTAAAAACTTAAATGAAACCGCATTTTTCTACCCGCATTTAAAGACAGGTAAAAACGGAGAAATAGTTTTTGATTTTACTGCACCTGAATCTTTAACCGAATGGAAGTTTAGAGGTTTGGCTCATAATAAAAATGCTGATTTTGTTTATTTAGAAACCTTTAGTAAAACACAAAAAGACGTAATGATTCAGCCTAATATGCCACGTTTTGTGCGTGAAACAGATGAGGTAGTTTTAAAAGCTCGCGTGAGCAATACCACAAATGATAAGCTAAAAGCTACTGCGATGTTGCGTTTATTTAACACCATTACAGGTGAAGATTTAACCAATCAAATCATTAAAACTGAGGCGTTTATTCTAGTAAATATTGAAGGCTTTAGTTCAAATGCGGTAAGTTGGAAAGTTCAAATTCCAAAAGACATTATTGGATTACAATATCGTATTTCGGTTCAAGCTGGTAATTTTACCGATGGTGAAGAAAGTGTGATTCCGGTTTTAAGCAACCGTCAATTGGTTACTGAAACTTTGCCTGTTTGGCAATTGGCAAATGAAACCAAAACCTATCAACTAACCAATTTAATCGATAATAAATCAACGACTTTAGATAATCATCAATTGAAAATTGATATTTCAAACAATGTCACTTGGTTGATGATGCAATCGTTTCCGTATTTAATGGATTATCCGTATGATTGTTCCGAGCAATTATTCTCGAAATATTTTGCGTCTGCAATTGCCTTGCATATTGTGGAAGAAAATCCAATGATTGAGCAATTAGTTAAAGAATGGAGAGAAAATCCAATGTCGAAATTAGAAGAAAATGAAGACTTGAAACAAACGCTTTTACAAGATACACCCTGGATGCGCGATTTGATTTCAGACACCGAAAAGAAAGCGCAATTCGCTTCTAATTTTGATGTGAATCGTTTAGAAGAATTAACCGAACGAATCGAAGATAGACTAATCGAACGTCAACTTCCTAGTGGTTCACTGCCTTGGTTTACTGGCGGAAACGAAAATCCGTATATTACTTGGCAAATTGTAGTTACTGCTGCACAATTAAACAATTTAGATATTAAATCGAATTTCTTAAACGGAGATAAAGGTTTCATTCATAGCGCGCAGAATTATTTAGATTTTCGTTTTGAAAAATCATACAGTGATAAATACGACGCTTCGATTTCTCAAGTACTTGATTATGCTTTTATGAAAAGTTATTTTACAGACCAATTTAAAATTTCAGATAAAAATCAAAAACATATTGACAAACGTTTAAATGATTATCGTGAAAAATGGGTTGATTTTTCTTTATATGAAAAAGCGAAATTAATCATTGTTTTACAACGAAAAGGCGAAACAGCTTGGGCAAAAGAAATCATCAATCAGTTAGAAGAAAGTGCTGTTATAGACGAAACTTATGGAATGTATTGGCGTGCTAATTCAAGTCGAAATTATTACTATTACAACGCCGCCGAAGTTCAGGCAATGGTTATCGAAGCTTATAAAGCGATGAAAATGCCCGATGATAAAATCCAACGATTAAATGCTTGGTTGTTAAGCAAGAAAACCCAAAACGATTGGGGAACGACAAAAGCAACCACGCAATCGCTTTATGCTTTAATTCTTGGGCAGCAAGGTATGGATTTGAATAAAGGTTCGATTCAGTTAAAAGTCGGTAAAGAAATCAAAAATGTAACTCAAGATATCAACTCAAAAACCGAAGAAGAAATTGGGATTTTCTCTTACCAATGGTTGGGCGATAAAGTAAAACCTGAAATGGGAACTATTGAAATCAAAAATACCACTTGGCAACCTGTTTACGGAGGAATTTATTGGCAATATTTTGAAAATATGGACAAAATAAAAAACAGTCCAGATGGTGTTTTAACCATTTCGAGAGATTATTATATCGAAAATAAAGACGGGAAATGGGATTTAATAACACCAGAAACTCAACTTGTTTTAGGTCAAAAAGTGAAAGTTCGTATTGAGTTCGAAGCCATTCAAGAAATGAGTTATTTGCACATCAAAGACAATCGTCCAGCAACTTTCGAACCTTTAGATGTGCTATCAGGTCAGCATTACGGCAACGGTTTACGTTATTACCAAACTACCAAAGACGCCTCGACCAATTTCTTTATCGACCATTTAAATAAAGGAAAATACGTTCTAGAATACGATGTTCGATTAAACAACATTGGAAGTTTTACTAGTGGTATTTCAATCATTCAAAGTATGTATGCGCCCGAACATTCATCGCATACTGCTGGTGATAAAGTCGAAGTTCAATAATACAAAGAAACGTTTCAATTCATTTTGAAGCGTTTTTTTATGGCGTTCGCTCACAAAAACTCCTTGTCCTATATAATAAATCTTTATATTATGAAATTATAATTCATCCCTAAAGAAAAAAAAATCACTAATGATAACTTTTTTACAAATTATTTTTAGTGATTTTTTTATTCCTAAAAAGTCTTTTAAATATTACTTTTCTTTCTTAACTAAATGTTTGATTACGGTTTCGGCAGCGTGAAGTCCGAATAAAGCGGGCATCCAACTGTTGGTTCCGAAGAACGATTTTTTGTAGTTAGAACCGTCGGTCATTTTTAAACTGCTTTCGTCTGGTTTTTCTAAAGAGAAAACGGCTTTAACTCCTGATTTGATTCCTTCTTTACGTAAGCGTTTACGAATTACTTTAGCCAACGGGCAAACATCCGTTTTACCAATATCCTTAACTACCACTTTGCTTGCTAACATTTTTCCGCCAGCTCCCATGTTACTAATCACTTTTACACCTTTGCGTTTTGCAGCGATGATTAAGTTTAATTTTGGAGTTACGCTGTCAATGCAATCTAAAACGTAATCGAAATCTTTTGTTACAATTTCGTGTGCGCGTTCTGGTGAAATGAATTCTTCGATACGAATTAAATTCAATTCAGGATTAATGTCCATTAAACGATCTCCTACAACTTTAATTTTTGGCATACCAACCGTAGAATGTAAGGCTGGTAATTGACGGTTGACATTTGTGATATCAACAATGTCGCCATCAACAATGGTCATGTTTCCAACTCCGGCACGAGCTAAAAACTCAGCAGCGAATGAACCTACTCCACCTAAACCAACTACTAATACGTTCGAATTTTTTAAGGTTTCGATTCCTTCTGCTTTAAATAATAATTCTGCTCTTTCTTGCCAAACAGCCATTCCAATTCAATTTAAGTGATTAAGCTTCCCGATCTAAAAATCGGACATTAATCGCGGTTAAAAACTTTTATATAATTATGTTCAATTAATTTTTCTACATCAGTTTCAAGAACCGATTGGGCTTTTGCGTAAACTTGATCAATGGTTTCTTCGATCATGTCGGTTTCAAGAAAAAGAAATTCGGTAGGAATTTGCTTTAAAACATTTAAAAGTTCTGGATTACGAAGTAAATATTTTCCGAACGAAAGATAAAATCCGTTTTTATACAAACTTTGTGCAACTTGTATGTTTTTAGAAAATCCGTGAATAATCATTGGAACCGTAATTTTCAGTTGCATTTTGATTTCAATAACTTCTTGATAAGCTGAAACGCAGTGCAAAATTACAGCTTTTTTATGTTTCTCGGCAAGTAAAAGTTGTTGTTTGAATACAGAAATCTGATCTTCTAAAGGAGTTTCTATGCGTTTATCTAAACCACATTCTCCTAAAGCTTTACAATTTGGATGTTGTAAGGTTTGTTCGATAATTTGTAAATCGTGTTCTAAATTTTGAAAATCGATATACCAAGGATGGATTCCAACAGTGAAATTTGGAATTAATAAATCGACTTCATTTGGATATTGATTCACTAATTCAACAACATCTTTTCGATTTGAAAAATGATGCGTATGAATGTTATATTTCATCTTTTGGATAAGTTACTCCAGCTTTGATTTCGATATCTAAGAAATTTTCTTCTGGTGTGATTGGACATGAATAACGCGCTGAATATGCACAATATGGATTGTAAGCTTGATTAAAATCAATAATCATTTTGTTTGATTCAGGGATTTGAACATCTAAATAACGCCCGCCTCCGTAAGTTGTTTCTCCACTTGTTAAATCATAAAATGGAAGAAACAAATGTTTTTCAAGTCCCTTTCTCTTGCTTAAAGCAATATTCTGATAAACCACTAATTGTAATTTCTGTCCATCAATTTGGAAATGTAAAATTCCATATTTTTTATATTCTTGTTGAATTTTACCTGTAGATGGCATTAAAAAAGGTTTTTGATTTTTAAGCAATTCCAATTCTGCTTCAACAATATATTTTTCATCCAAATCAAAAAAAGTAATTCCTTTAAATGATTTTTGCTCTTCTTCATCTAATGGAGTTGTTTCTGAATTATTGTAAAAAGTGATTAATTCGGTTTGGTATTTTTGAGTAGTTTCTAAATTGTTTTGGGCAAAAGAAACTAAGGGAAAACAGAATAAAAAGGCAAAAAAATGCTTCATAGAGTATTAAATATAGTAAAGAACAATATTAGTGTTTTTTTTTATATCTCTTTTGACAAATAATTTAAAAGAAAAAATAGATTCTTAAAACAAAAACATAAAAAAATACAAGTCATGAAAAATGACTAAATACATTTAATATCTAGAAATTTTTAAAAAAAACAAAAATTAACATAAATAAGACATTACAAACAGCACAAAAACTAAAAATTTACACAATAACATTAGATTTTATTAAAACTAACTTCACTTATGGTAAAGTATTCTTTTTTAATGATATTTGTAAAAATAATTAATAATGAATGATTTACTAAGTTTATCAAATCCAAGAGGCTATATTTCTTCTAAAGCGACATATCTCACAGAGAACGATCAACATATTACACAATATAATGATGTTTATCAGATTTTGTGGGTAAAAAAAGGTAATGTTAAGATTTCACTTTCGCATTTAAGTAAAGTTCTAGAACCAAACGATTGTATTTTCTTAGGTAAAAATGAAATGTTTAGACTTACAGCATCCGAAAGTTATGAACTTCATTACATTCAATTTACTGAAGAGTTTTATTGTATAAATGAATCTGATCGAATTTTTTTGAGTAGATGTTCTTATTTTAATAATACAGAATCAATCAACTTTTTAAAATTAGAACCTCAATACATTAAATTTGTTGAAAACTACGCAGGTATGTTAAATAAATTTTTGATTGAACCTTTTTCTGAAATTAATAATTTATTTGCTAAAAACACCATAGAAAGAATATTACTTTTCACGCTTTCAATGGATTTACAACATTTTCAATCATTTAATTCGAAGAAATTTTTACCATATCAAATTAAAATGATTAACAAATTCAACGAATTAATTAAAAATAACATCAAAAAAGAAAGATCTGTTGCTTTTTATGCAAACATACTTGATCTTGATAATAATAAAATGAAAGAAATGTGTAAAGCTGTTTATGGAATTACACCTAAGAAATTCATCGCAATTGCTTGTATCAACGAAGCAAAAACACTTCTTAAACACACAAACATGAGTATTAAAGAAATCTCATACGAATTGAACTTTGAAGATGTTAGTAATTTCATTCGTTTTTTCATAACAGCTACAAGTATTTCTCCTTCAAAATACAGAGAAAGCTTAACATCAAATGAAATAAAAACAATTTAACTATAAAAAAACAGAAAAACCAGGAATCTCATATAACAGGATTCCTTTTTTTTAACTACCCTATCTAGAAAATATAAAAATTACAAATATTTGTTATTTTTTTACAAATGAAAAAATAAATAAGCTACGTAATTTCGCATCCCTTTTTAATACACTTTTTTAATCACAAAAAAACTGAAACTTTGGAAGAAATTTAAAGATGGATTTTTAAATTTTTATTGACAATTCGTTCAACAAAAATGATAATTAACGTATTAAGAAATCAAATTACTTTTGCATCGTAATTAAGAAATGACTTTAAATAAATTGATTTTTTTATTGACAATACGTTCAACAAAAATGATAATAAACGAATTAAGTAATCAAATTACTTTTGTCAAAAATTAAAATAAAAACAAGAGAGCTCTTCAAAACCCACATCGCTAAAATAGATAAAAAAATATAAATTACAAAATAATTATTACAAAAAATGAAAACAACAAGTAACTTCTTCAAAACAACTACTGTATTAGCAATCGCTTTAATGTTCGGATTCAGCGCAAACGCTCAAGAAAAAGTAAAAACAAATAAATTATCAGTTAAAGTTGGTGAGTTCTATAGCTTAAAGTTAAGCAATGATAACGCAACAATTTTATTAGATAGCG
>NZ_RQVQ01000012.1 GCF_003865405.1 Paenimyroides tangerinum | reverse complement strand
TGGTGAAAGTGATCACCTAATTCTGGTTTAACTTGACCATGTTATTCTGGTTAAAGTGACCAGTGTAAAAAATGGTTTTTAAAACATATCAAAAAGTTAGTTTAGCTAAAAACAAAATGGCAAACCACAAGATAGATATGTTGCAAATCAAACAATTATTACGACTTCACAGCAACGGAGAAAGCAAACTAAGTATAAGCAATCGTTTAGGACTTTCCCGCAACACAGTACGCAAGTACATTGGGTTATTTCATGCGTATCAATTGACTTTTGATGAGTTATCAGATTTGAGTATTGAAGAAGTAGAAGATTTGTTCGAAACACGGGAACTTTTACCTGATAGCCGCGAAAGTGTGGCAAAAAACTTCTTTCCTTATGTATCCAAAGAACTTAAGAAAACAGGTGTAACGCGCTATTTACTTTGGCAGGAATACAAAGAAAAATATCCCGAAGGTTACTCTTACGCTCAATTTTGTCATCATTATCGCAGTTGGAGTTTACGAATCACTCCTTCTTATCACATGGAACACAAGGTTGGTGATAAGATGTTTGTGGATTATACAGGTAAAAAACTTTCTATTATAGACCGAAACACTGGCGAAATACAAGAAGTTGAAGTTTTTGTAAGTATTCTTGGATCAAGTAGGTTAACATATGTAGAGGCTTCATTAAGTCAAAAGAAAGGAGATTTTATAGCAAGTTTAGTGAACACTTTGGTCTTTTACGCAGGTGTTCCTGCAGCTATTGTACCCGATAACTTAAAATCGGCGGTAAAGAAAAGTCATCGTTACGAACCAGAAATTGCCGATAGTTTACAAGATTTTGCACTTTATCACAATACCACTATTCTTCCAGCCAGGGCGTATCATCCCAAAGATAAGGCTTTAGTAGAAAATGCAGTAAAAATAGTTTACCGCCGCATATTTGCACCTTTACGTAACAAGCAATTTTTTGACTTAAAAAGTCTAAATGAAGCCATTTTCGAGCTTTTAGAAATCCATAATAATCAACCTTTAAAAAAAGAAAAAATCTCTCGTAGAGCACTTTTTGAAGAAATAGAGCGGTCTGAACTAATGCCTTTACCCGAAATACGGTATCAGCCTAAAGATTTCAGTCGAGGTACAGTTCAAAAAAACAGCCATGTATACTTAGGTAAGGATAAACATTATTACAGTGTTCCTTTTGCCTATATCGGTAAAAAAGTACAGCTAATGTATAGTCAAAATGTGGTAGAAATATATCACAAAGAAAGAAGAATTGCCTTTCATGAAAGGATTTATGCCAAACATAGTTATACCACAAAAAAAGAGCATATCCCTTCTTCTTATCAGTATCTATCTGAGTGGAATCCGAACAAGTTCATTAGTTGGGCTCGTACTATTGGCGAGCATACAGAGCATTATATAGCTAAAGTGTTAGAAAAAAAACAACATCCCGAACAATCCTATAAATCGTGTACAGGCATCTTATCATTGGCTAAAAAGGTTGGTGAAATACGCCTAGAAAATGCTTGTAAACGGGCAGCAGATTATGGAAAATACAATTACAAAAGCATTCTAGATATAATAAATAAGGGATTGGATCAATTCCATGAAGATGATTTCTACCAAGAAAATAAATTACCAAAACACCGAAATATCAGAGGAGGAAAATATTACGAATAATTAAATAATTTAAAAAGAAAACAAATGAATCAGAACACCTTAGACAAAATGAAAAACCTTAAGCTTTATGGAATGCATAGGGCTTTTACAAGCACTTTAGAATTAGGAAGTGCCTCTTATACCAACGATGAACTAATCGCTTTTTTAATTGATTCGGAGTTCGATGATAAAGAAAACAGAAAAGTTGAGCGATTGATAAACACAGCAAAATTTCGATACAAAGCTTATATGGAAGAAATTACGGTAAGCGTTACCAGAAATCTTGATAAAAACACCATTGCAAGACTTACTTCCTGCGATTTTATCAAACAGAAACAAAACATCCTTGTAACAGGTTCAACAGGTGTAGGGAAAAGTTTTATTGCTTCGGCAATAGGTTATAAAGCCTGTATGAATGGGTATAAAGTGATGTATTTTAGCGCAGGCAAATTGTTTGCGAAACTGAAAATGGCAAAAGCAGATGGATCGTATCACAAAGAAATAGATCGAATAGAAAAGCAAGATCTTATTATTTTAGATGATTTTGGTTTACAATCATTAGACAGTCATAAACGTGATTTTTTTATGGAAATTATTGAAGACCGCCACGGAAAACGCTCAACCATTATTGCTTCCCAACTTCCAGTAAGTGCGTGGCATGATGTAATCGGAGAACAAACCATTGCTGATGCAATACTCGATAGAATGGTACACAACTCCATGCGAATAGATCTTAAAGGAGAATCACTTCGAAAGAAAAATGCAACCACTGAAAAAAAATAAAAAACGAAATAATAACACCTTATTTTTTGTACTTTAGTTACAACTTTTTGACCGTGTTTTGAACCTCATTTACACTGGTCACTTTAAACCAGAATACACTGGTCACATTCACCAGAATCTACAGCCAGAGAACAGACACTTAAATATTCTAAAAGATGAAATTATAACTTTAACTAATGAAAAATCAAAACAACTAGATCCTAATAAATTGAGACGTGTAGCGGTATGGGATCAAGAAAATGAGCAAGTAATAGAGCTTATTACTAACCAATTTACTTGGACTACAAACACCATTAGTGAGCTTTATAAAAGTAGATGGATGGTGGAGATATTCTTTAGAGATTTAAAACAACTTTTACATATAAAATCTTTTGTTGGTACCTCGGAAAATGCTGTAATGATACAAATATGGACGGTACTTATTACTATTTTAATACTAAAAGCGTTACGTGCACAATCAAAATTCAATTGGCATCTATCCAATTTAGTGGCTTTTATAAGATTAAACCTCTTTGTGAAGATTGAACTAAAAAAATGGCTTGATAATCCACTAAAACAAGTAGAAAAACCACCTCCAAAATCAATACAAGGGGTTATTTTTTAAAAATTATCGAAATATAACATGCAACCTACTAAAGTCGGAGGATATTTTATGCATTAAATTTATTTAGGACACTTTTGAATGATAATAATATGTTTCAGGCTCTCCTTGTTCGTTAGTTTGAGCTTTATAAAGGATTAAATTATTTAAATCTAATGAGCCAATTGAATCCAACCAGAAAGCTCTTCCCCTATCTTATTTTGAATTTGATACATATAATTCCCGACAGGTAATAAAGTGTTGTCATCTAACTTTCCGCTCCATTCTGTTGTGTAATTTTTATTTTCATAAACTACATTTCCAAATCGGTTATAAATTTTTAAATCCACACCACCAAACGAACTCAAATCTAAAAAATCATTTGAACCATCTGCATTTGGAGAAACTTCTTTTTGAATCTTACACAAATTTCTATTTGAGAAAATTATATTTCGACTCATCTTACAACCTGCTTCATTTGTTAAAGTAACATTGATATTATTTTCAATTTTAATTAAATTTTGAAAATCAGCTAGTTTAAGAATCGTACTTTTATTCTCTATTTTGGTATTATTAATAGTCCAATCATAACTTACAATAGGCGAAATTGATGTTACTTTGAATTTCGTTTCAATATAAAACTCATAATTTTGACAATAAGTTATTAAATCAAAATCTAAACCTTCAGTAATTCCAATATCGATTTTAAATTGTCTTTTAGGATTGCTTTTATCTTGAGTAAAAACATATGATTTAGAATTTAGAGCATCAAACTCAGCATTCCAAGAACCTGCAAATCCAGTTTTTGAAATACTAGGCAATTCAATTATTTCTCCTTTACAAACTTGAGTTGGCAAATCAAAAACTAATTCATCTCTATAAATAGTTACATCATCAAGTAACAAATAAGTTTCTACTGGTTTTCCTTCGGTCAAAATTTGGTAATTTGTATCCTTTGTACTGAAAAAATTACCAATCAAAAAAGCGTCTAAATTTGGTTTGGTAGCAACGAATTCAAAACTCATCAAGGTCCATTTATCTTTTTCTGTAATTGGTTTACCCGAATAATTTACATCTGGTTTCAACGGAATTGGGTCAACGTTTGCAAATGTTTTATCCTTATCATTGATAAAAACTAAGCCAATATTGTTCGAAGCTGTATTTGAAAAATCAGATAAACAAACATAAAATTGAATCACGTAAGGAGAACCGACAACCAAAAGTTCAGATAATTTTCCACGAACATATTCACGATAATCTACAGATTCTGTAAAAACATTTGAGAAACCAACAAAGTTATTCCCCGTTCTAGGTTTCTGTCCAGCAAAACTATCGTTTAATGGATTCATAATACATTTTGTTGACAAAGTTGTACTGAAGGCGTCAATTGAACCTTCGCTTCCCGAAGTCCAATTATACATAGGAAAATTTCCTTTTGGGTAAAAATAGCATCGTAATTTTCCATTATCTTCTTCAAAACTAGGATTCAAAACTAGATTTTTTTGAGAAAAAGCTTGATTAAAGGAAATCAAACATAGAAAAAAAAATATCTTTTTCAACATAAGTTTTTTTGATTTATCATAACAAAATTAACAATTTAAAAACAAAAAAAAGAAGATATCTCAATATTTAGAAATTTCTTCTTTTAAAATCAATTTGTAAATAATAATTCAAAAAGTTAATTGAATATAACCTGTAAATTTTTCTCCATTTCTATTTTGAATCAGATAAAAATAAGTTCCAGTAGGCAAATCTTTACCAGAATTAGATTGACCATTCCATTCGTTTTTGTAGTTTGATTTTTCGTAAACTACGCTTCCATAACGATTAAATATTTTTAAATCAACGCCTCCAAAAGAAACCAAATCTAAATATTCGTTTAGACCATCTCCGTTTGGCGAAATACCTTTTTGAATTTTACAGAAATCTTTTCCTAATATTTGAATTTCCTTTGTATGTAAACAATCATTCGAATCTGTAAAAATGATTTCAATGGTATTTAGTTCTAGTAATAAATTTGAATAATCAGAAAGATTGATTTTATTTCCAGTTTCAGAAATAGAAGAATTATTGATTAACCAATTAATATCAATAATATCTGTTAATGAAAAATTATTTGGAATGAATTCAACATAATATTCATTATTCTCACAATAAAAATTAAAATCTAATTTTAATTGCGGATAAACAACCACATCTAAAGTTATCTGCTTCGAACAATCTCCAGAATCTCTTGTAAATGTATAATTCTGTGAATTATACGGGTCAAAATCAGGAGACCAAGTTCCTGAAATTCCGTTTGTAGAAATGGTTGGTAAACTAAAATTTAAATCAACTTCACAAAATGGATCAATTGGATCGAAAGTAGGTGTTTTTTCAATCACAACTTCCATAGTAACAGTTTCGGAACAGAAAGCTTCATTAGGTGTAAACGTATAAATTGTTGTTTGATTTGGATTAAATACTGGACTCCAAGTTCCAGAAATTCCATTGTTAGAAACAGTAGGCAGGCTTTCTATATCTGCAACATCACAAAAAGGTCCTATTTGTATGAATTCTGCTTTTTCACTAATAATTATTGTCATTTCTGCAGACAATCCACAAGAAGAATCTGACACAAAAGTATATGTTGTAGTTTGATATGGATTAAAGGCAGGACTCCACGTTCCAGTAACTCCATTTGCAGAAACAGTTGGTAAATTAAAATTTAAATCTATTTCACAAAATGGTTCAATTTGATCAAATATAGGAACTTGTTCAACAACAATATGTAATCCTACTGGACATATATTCGTACTAGGCAAAAATGAATAAGTTCGTGTTTGAGTTGGGTCAAAAGCTGGACTCCAAGTTCCTGTAACACCATTATTAGAAACTGTTGGTAGACTTGTAATTGTTGCTTGTCCACAAAATGGTCCAATAGGGGAAAACTCAGGTGTAATACCAACCCTTACAATCATTTCCGTGTTAAGTGCACAAGGTAAATTAGGTATAAAAGTATATGTAGTTGTCTGGTAAGAATTAAATTCTGGAGTCCAAACCCCTTCCAACCCATTATTAGAAATTGTAGGTAATCCATCTATTTCTGCAACTTCACAAAAATAACTAATTTGAGTGAAAGTTGGAAGCATTTGATTTGCAACAACAATTGTCTTCGTATAGGTTCCATAAATTGGATTATTAGGTGTAAAAACATATGTTGTTGTTTGTTGATTATTTGGAGCTGGAGACCAAGTTCCAGAAATACCATTAGTTGAAACTGTAGGAAGTGTCAATGGTGTACCTTTGCATATAATATTTTGTAAATTAAATTCAGGCAGAAAATTAGAATAAACTTTTATGTCATCTATTAAAATATAAGCTGTACTAACACCATAAACCTGGACTGCTGGTATATTAGAAATGTATGGATCATCGGAAAAAATACCGATAAAAAAAGCGTCTAAATTTGTAACAGTTGGAGTATAATCTAAAGTAATTTGATACCAATTATTCAAATTGGAAATAGAAGCACTTGATATAGCATCTGCATCTAAAAAAACTATTGGATCTCCTGGAGTAACACTGATTACAGATAAATTGTTTATAAATTTTATGCCTAATTTATTCATTCCTACATTAGAACGATTGCCCAAACAAACATTAAAAACAATTTTATAAGGAATACCAGGTTGCAATGGCTGAGATATTTTCCCTCTTATATATTCTCTATAAAAACGTTCAGAATTCAGATTAGGTTGAAAATTTAAAAGAGCTATATAATTATTTCCTGCAAAAGGTGGTTCAAAAGTAGTAGATGTATGAAGAGATGAAGTAACGCAGGCAGCATTAAGCGTATTTGAAATCAAATCAGGACTTGTTAATGCAACTGTTTGCCAATCCACTAATGGAAAATAATTAGTCTGATAGTAGTCACAATTCAAAATCCCATTTGTTTGTTCAAAACTCGGATTCAAAACCAAATTTTGTTGCGCATTTGCTTGAAATAAAGAAAATATGGATAATAAAAGTAATAGTTTTTTCATAATTTAATAAGTTAAATGAATGTAACCTGTAAATTGTTCTCCGATATTAGTTTGAATCTGATAAAAATACGTTCCAGTTGGTAAATTTTTACCAGAATTAGTTTGACCATGCCATTCGTTTTTGTAATTTGATTTTTCATAAACTACGCTTCCGTATCTATTAAATATTTTTAAATCAACTCCTCCGAAAGAAACTAAATCTAAATATTCGTTTAAACCATCTCCGTTTGGAGAAATTCCTTTTTGTATTTTACAGAAATTTTTTCCTAATACTTGGATTTCTTTTGTGTGCAAACAATCATTTGAATCTGTAAATATGATTTCGATAGTATTTATTTCTTGTAATAAATTTGAATAATCAGATAAATTGATTTTACTATCCGTTTCAGAAATAGAAGAATTATTGATCAACCATTGAATATTTGTAATTTCTGTAAAGGAAAAATTGTTTGTAATAATTTCTACAAAAAATTCATCATCATTACAATAAGAAAATAACTCAAATTTTAATTGTGGATGAACTACAACATCCAAGGTTGTTTCTTGCATACAATCTCCCGAATCTCTTGTAAATGTATAAGTCAGCGAATTATACGGATCAAAATCTGGAGACCAAGTTCCTGAAATTCCGTTTGTGGAAATGGATGGTAAACTAAAATTTAAATCTATTTCACAAAAAGGTTCAATGACATCAAATGTTGGATTTTTATCTACAATAATTTTTTTAGTGATTGTTTCAACACATTTAGTATC
The DNA here is from genome assembly GCF_003865405.1 of Paenimyroides tangerinum. GTDB lineage: Bacteria > Bacteroidota > Bacteroidia > Flavobacteriales > Flavobacteriaceae > Flavobacterium > Flavobacterium tangerinum. Next base: position 86,831 of record NZ_RQVQ01000012.1, on the reverse strand, counting down.
GTTTGGTGTAAACGTGTAAGTAGTTGTCTGATTTGGATTAAAAATCGGACTCCAAGTACCTTCAATATCATTGTTCGAAATAGTTGGCAAAGCTGTAATATTTGGAACCTCATCACAATATGGACCAAAATCATCAAATTCGGGAATCACAACTGGTTTAACTACAATTGTAATTTCATAATTTGGTAATCCAACTTGATTTGGAGTAAAAGTATAAGTTGTGGTTTCTTGATTGTTTGGAGCAGGAGACCAAGTTCCGACAAAACCATCTTGAGAAGTAGTTGGCAAAATTAAATCATCTCCTTGGCAAATTAATTCTTCAATATCAAAAACAAGAACAGCTTCAGAAATCGAAACATCGTCTATTATATAATAAGCTTCCAAATAACCTTCGTTGTCAATGACTTGATGATTTGTATCTGCAGATTCAAAAAAATTACCAATAATAAAAGCATTCAAATTTGGAGTTGTAGCAGTATATTGAAAAGATAATAACGTCCAATTGTCTCTATCGGTAATTGGCGAACCAGAATAGTTAACATCTGGAACCAAAGGAATTGTTGTAATAATAGGGAAAATTGGTTCTGTATTATTGATAAAAGCTAATCCAATATTATTCATGCCTGTATTAGCATAGTTTGTCAAACAAACATAAAACTCAATATTATAAATTGTACCAACAACTAAAGCTTGCGATAAACGACCTCTAACATATTCACGATAATTACTTTCACCTAATCCATTAGTAAATGCCATATAATTATTCCCAGTTCTTGGTTGTTGAAACGCTGTGATTGGATTTAATGGATGCATTTGACAACTAATTGCTAAAGTTGAACTATAAAAATCAGTAGTTGCAGTATTACCTGAACTCCAATTTAGCACTGGAAGTATTTGACCTCCATAAAAAGAGCAATTCAAAACTCCGCTCATATTTTCAAAACTCGGATTTAAAACTAAATTTTGTTGTGCATTTGTTTGATTTAATACAAACATTGAAATTAATAGTAATAGTTTTTTCATAAGCTCTAGTATGTTAATTGAATATAACCTGTAAACTCTTCTCCAATCTTGGTTTGAATCTGATAAAAATAAGTTCCGCTTGGTAAATCTTTACCTGAATTAGATTGTCCTTTCCATTCATTTCTGTAGTTTGATTTTTCGTAAACTACACTTCCGTATCTATTAAATATTTTTAAATCAACGCCTCCAAAAGAAACCAAATCTAAATATTCGTTTAAACCATCTCCGTTTGGAGAAATTCCTTTTTGAATTTTACAGAAATCTTTTCCTAATATTTGAATTTCCTTTGTATGTAAACAATCATTCGAATCTGTAAAAATGATTTCAATGGTATTAACTTCTTGTAATAAATTTGAATAATCAGATAAATTGATTTTATTTCCTGTTTCAGAAATAGAAGAATTATTGATTAACCATTGAATATTTGTAATTTCAGATAACGAAAAATTATTTGGAATGAATTCAATATAATATTCTGAATTATCACAAAACAGATTAAAATCAAAATTTAATTGCGGATAAACAACCACATCCAAAGTAACCTCTCGTAAACAATCTCCAGAATCTCTTGTAAATGTATAAGTCTGTGAATTGTACGGATCAAACTCAGGTGACCAAGTTCCTGAAATCCCGTTCGTAGAAATTGTTGGTAAACTAAAATTTAAATCAACTTCACAAAATGGATCAATTGGATCGAAAGTAGGTGTTTTTTCAATCACTATTGTTTTAGTAATTGATTCATTACATTGCATATCGATAGGAACAAACGTATAAGTTGACGTTTGATTTGGATTAAAAGCTGGAGACCAAGTTCCTTCTACTCCATTATTTGAAATTGTTGGTAAGTTCGTGAAATTTGGAATTTCATCACAATACGGACCAAATTCATCAAATTCTGGAATTAAATTAGGTTTAACAATTATTGTTTTTTGAATCTGTTCTAGTAGTGGATTATCTGGCGTAAATACATAAGTTGTTGTTTCTAGATTATTTGGAGCAGGAGACCAGCTACCTGAAACACCATTATCTGAAACATTAGATAACTCAATTACATCTCCTTCACATATCTCTTCAATAAAATTAAAAATTGGAACTAATACATAGATGTTAATATCATCGTACAACAAATAATTAACTTGATACCCAACGGTGTCAACTAACTGAATACCAGTGTCTTCATCACTTAAAAAGTTACCTATTAAAAATGCATTTAAACCAATTGTTGTTGGAATATAAGTAAATGATAACAAAGTCCAATTTTCTCTATCAACAATTGGAAGATCCGAATAGTTCACGTCAGGAACCACTTGAACTTGTTGAACTGTTTGATAAATAAGTTCATTATCGTTAATAAACTTCAAACCAATATTATTCATACCAGCACTTCCCTTATTTGAAGAAGATAAACAGACATAAAATTCAATCTGATAAATAATTCCAGGAATTAAATCTTGCGATAGCTTACCTCTAATATATTCTCTATATTTATTGTTAACATTTGTGGAAAAAATATTAATTGTTCCTACACAATGATTTCCGGTTTTAGGACCTTGATTAAAAGCAAAAACATTTGATATTCCATTGTTACAGTTTGTATCAAAAAGAGAACTTATTAAATCTGGTGTAGTTAAAGAACCTGATCTCCAATCCACTATTGCATTGTCTTCTCCAACAATTAGTCCACAATTAATTGGTGAAATAGAATTTTCAAAACTTGGATTTAAAACTAAATTTTGCTGCGCATTAGATTGAGTTAATGAAAATATAGATAGAAAAAATAGAAGTTTTTTCATAAGTTAATATGTTAGTTGAATATAACCTGTAAATTGCTCACCGATATTGGTTTGAATCTGATAAAAATACGTTCCGCTTGGTAGTTGTTTTCCTGTTTTAGATTGACCATTCCATTCATTTTTGTAGTTTGATTTTTCGTAAACTACGCTTCCATAACGATTAAATATTTTTAAATCAACGCCTCCAAAAGAAACCAAATCAAAATATTCGTTTAAACCATCTCCATTTGGTGAAATACCTTTTTGAATTTTACAGAAATCTTTTCCAAATACTTGAATTTCCTTTGTATGTAAACAATCGTTAGAATCCGTTAAATGATTTCAATGGTATTTACTTCTTGTAATAAATGTGAATAATCAGAAAGATTGATTTTATTTCCAGTTTCTGAAATAGAAGAATTATTGATTAACCATTGAATATTTGTAATTTCTGATAACGAAAAATTATTTGCAATTAATTCAACAAAATAAGTATCATCATTACAATAAGAAAAAAACTCAAATTTTAATTGTGGATAAAGTACAACATCCAAGGTTGTCTCTTGCATACAATCTCCCGAATCTCTTGTAAAAGTATAAGTTTGTGAATTGTATGGATCGAATGCTGGGCTCCAACTTCCTGAAATTCCGTTTGTGGAAATGGACGGTAAACTAAAATTTTCATCTATTTCGCAAAATGGTTCAATAGGATCAAAAGTAGGTGTTTTATCAACTATAACTTTCATTGTTACAACTTCTACACAAAGCTCCTCATTTGGTGTAAAAGTATAAATACCTGTTTGGTTTGGATTAAAAACAGGTGACCAAACGCCCACAATACCATTATTTGAAATACTAGGTAACTCAGTTATATTTGGAATTTCATCACAAAATGGTCCAATCTCATCAAAATCAGGTACTAATGTAGGGTTAACAACAATTGTTTTTTCAAAGGACTCAAGATTAGAATCAATTGGAGTAAAAGTATAAGTCGTTGTTTGTTGATTATTTATTGTTGGAGTCCAAATTCCTTCAACTCCATTTTCTGAAACATTTGGCAAAACCAATTCATCACCTTGACATATTTCATTTGGAATATTAAAATTGATTTGTATATCAAAAATAGATACATCATCAATTAAGAGATAAAATCTTCTCAAAGAAGTAGAAGTTAACATTTCAAAACTAGTTTCGTCATCGGGAAAAAAATTTCCAATAATGAATCCATCTAAATTTGACACAGTTGGACTATAAGTAAAAGAAAGTAAAGTCCAATTATTATAATCAGTAAAAGGAGCTCCTGAATAGTTTAACTCTGGTTGCAACGGAATTATTGTAGGATTAAAACTAAGTGTACTTGCATCATTTATAAATTTTACTCCAATATTATTACTTCCGGCCGTACTAAGATTTCCCAAGCAAATATAAAATTGAACTCTATAAGTAACACCTATTTGTAAAGGCTCTGATAATTTACCTCTTATATATTCACGATATTGAGGTTCATAATATGATTCTTCATTAACAATTCCAGCATAATTATTACCAGTTAATGGAGGTTGATTAGCAAAATTAGGATTTAAAGGATGTAGATGACAGTTTAAAGCTAAAGTAGAGCTATAAAAATCAGGACTAGCATAGGAACCAGCTTTCCAGTTTTGAATTGGGCTTGCTTGCCCTAAAGCATAAACTGAACAACTAAGAGGTCCAGAAGTATCTTCAAAACTTGGATTTAAAACCAAATTTTGCTGCGCTTTTGTTTGACTTAAAGAAAATATAGATAGTAAAAATAGAAGTTTTTTCATAAGCTTTAATAAAAATGTATTTTTTATAAATATACCATTTTGCTAAATATATAAAACAAAAAGTTAAATTTTAACAATATTTAATTAAAAAAAGAAATATATTATTTATTATTAATAGATAAAACTTCATAAATCACACTAACACATCTAACACTAAAATAATTGTTATTTTTACATTTTTAAGAATCTATTTATGAAGAATATAATTTTGATATTTCTCCTATTTTTTATTTCACAAATAGGAACTTGCCAAGAAGATTTAGAAAACTGTTTTAGAGTTGATGATTTATCAGTTGAAGATCGTAATTATAGATATCCTTTTGATAAAGCATCAAAAATTCTGTTTACTTCTTTTGATGATGATCTTAAAAAGCTAGATTTATTTGAATACGAAAGAGATGAAGAACAAGAAAGATATGTAGTTGGAGAAATAATGCAAATTTATTTTGCCTTTTTAAAAAAGAATAAATCAAAATACAACCCTGAAATGTTTAACGAAAAAGTTGAACTTTCAGAAACTCAAAAAAATGAATTTACGGATTTAATTTACAACTTCGGAAACAATCATAAAGATGCATTATTGCGGTGGGGTGCAAATTGTTATAGACCAAGAAATGCTATTTTGTTTTTCGATGAAAACAACCAATTGTTTGAATTCATTGAAATTTGCTTTGAATGTAATCGCTATAAAAAGGATAGTTTTAAAGTGGATCTAAATATCAATTGCGGTGAAAAACTTTCTTTACTAAAAGATTTATTCGAGCAAGCTGGAATTGAATATGGAATAAAAAAACAGTTGTAAAATAAAATCTACAACTGTTTAAACTTAAAATTATTAATCTTCTCTACTTCCGTCATCAGCCATTCGAACCATTTTAGGAGTGAATTTTGCAACCACATCAACCAAATCTTTTTGCGCTTCCATAACTTGATGAATATCTTTATATGCCATTGGCGCTTCGTCTAAACCTGCTCCAATTAAAGTAACATTATGATCTTTTAAAATCGATTTAAAATCCGAAGTCGAAATTTCTTTTTTAGCTTGTGTTCGACTCATTTGTCGTCCAGCTCCGTGAGAAGCAGATTGAATAGCCTCAGTATTTCCTTTTCCACGAACTAAAAATCCAGGTGCGGTCATGGAACCAGGAATAATTCCCATTACATCTTTACTCGCCGGAGTTGCACCTTTTCGATGAACAATCACTTCTTCCCCATTCCAAGTTTCTTTCCAAGCAAAATTATGGTGGTTCTCCACAGTTGCTAAAACTTCAGCTCCCAAAGCTTTCGCCATTTTTTGATGTATGATTTGATGACAGGCCGATGCGTAATCTCCAGCTAAATTCATTGCCAACCAATATTCTTGACCTTCAGTTGAGTTTAAATCGAAATAAGCTAAATTCTTTGCTTCTTGCGGAAGCTTACAAATTTTCTTGGCTAATTGTGTATAATGACCAGCAATGGTTGCGCCAAAACCGCGAGAACCAGAATGCGTTAACAGAGCTACATAAGTTCCTTTATCAATATTTAAAACCTCATCACGTTCTGCAAATTCAATAATTCCGAATTCAACAAAATGATTTCCACCACCCGAACTTCCCAATTGTGCCCAAGCTTTATCTTTTAAGTTTCGCAACAAATCATTTTCCTGAAATAACTTGTTTTCCAAAACTTCATGGTCTGATTTGTATTGACCTCGAAAACCATTTCCGGCACCAAAATTTGATTGAGCAATTAATTCACGTTTAAACTTAGCTTGATTTTCTAAGAAAAACAATTCATCAATATTGTAAACCGAAAGTGCCATTCGACAACCAATATCAACGCCAACGCCATAAGGAATTATCGCATTTTTAGTTGCTAAAACTCCGCCAATTGGCAATCCATAACCTTGATGCGCATCGGGCATTAATGCACCTGCTACCGAAACGGGTAATTTGATTGCAGTTTGCATTTGTTTTAAAGCACCTTCTTCGATATGTTCGCCTCCGAAAATCTGAAATTCTGTTGGCGATTCATTTAACGGAATAACATCTGTTTCTAAGGATTTTTGCAATTGTATGATTTGCTGAGCTAAATCATAAAATTCGGATTCTTTCGGTGTAAATTCAGGTGTTTCAACCATCTTTTTTAATTGAGATAAAACTTCACCTTTATTTAAATTTCCTTGGTAGTTTTCACAAAATTGTAAAACGGTACCTAAAATTATATTTTCTTCAAAACCTATTCGCAATAAGTCTTTTCCAGATATTTTTTTCATTTTAATTATATATTTTTAATCTTAGATTTACGACTAATTTTTCAACTAATTCCATATTGGGCTTTTCTTGAAATGATGTTTGCTCAGCATATTGAGAAATTTCGTTCATCAAATTTTCGGCTTTAGCTAAAACTTCATCATAAGTATAAAATCCAGATTTAATTCTTAGAAGTTCCTCTCTATTCGAAACTTCTATATTTAATTTATTTTCTTTTAAAATTCCTAAAGCCATTTCGAGTAAACGAATCGTGTGCATCATATTTTTGGCATCATACCCTTTCTTATGGTTTGCATTATTTTGATAGCGTTCTTCATTTCGCTTTTCCATCCAATCCCAATATTCACGGTATTTTTTACAATACGATGAATATGCATCTCGATGAAACATTAACATTGAAATGGATTTATCGGATTTTGAAATCGAACTCATTTGCACATCATTCACGTTATCATCACTAACAATTCCACGATATTGAACATTAGCGTTCGATTCAAACAAATGATACATATCTTTAAAATGTGGAATTTTAGTTAAACCAAAATCGGATTGATTTTTAGAATTCATTTTCAGCCAATCTGAAAACAAAATCGATTCGTTATCCACTAAAATATAACAAAAATCCAAAATCGATTTACGTTTCTTATCCATCGGCTCAAACATTTTCTTATTCAAACCTGTAGCTTTTTTTATTTGCGAAAAAGCATAACCTACAAACGTATCTTTTATCAATTTTGACAAAAAATTTTCCATCTTAATTTCTTTCATCAATTGGTGTTTAACCAAAATATGTTTTTCCGGAGTTGCGAGCATCTCTAATATATTCGGATTGTTTTTTGAAAGCAATTCTATAAATCTTCCTAATTCGTAATAAACGATATCATTGGTTTCATTGCTTACTTGCGGAATGTATTCTAATCCGTAAAATAAATCTTTAGGTAAATAAAAAACACCACGTATATCGGTATCTGAATTCTCTGTCGCCAAACCATAAGCTCTACTTCCTGACACACATTCAAAAAGTATTAAATTATGTTGTTTTAAAAAATCTATCGTTAGCATTTGTGACCAGTTTTAAATAGTTTGATTCTAATAAATCTTCATTGAAAGCTCCTTTTCGTTTCGTTTTTGATGCCGTTGAAATTTCACGATACAAATCGTGTAAGTACAAAAACAACACAGTACTTAATTGTATAAAATCGCTTTCAACACCTTTCCCTTTTATTTCAATTAAATCAATAATTTCGGCTCTTAAAGAATCATCTTCAACCAAAAACAATAGTTTATCAATTTGCATTGGTGGATAATGATTCATTTTTAAACAATATTTAGCTGATAATAAAGAACGAATCACATAAAAGAAAGTTTTCAATTTTATTTGTTCTGAATTTAGCTGTAGAATTTGTTTTTTTACCAATCCTAAATAATGATGAACAACAGTTTGTTGACAAAAAAAATCAGGTAATAACTGTAAAATTGAATTATAATACTCTTCTTGCCTTGTATAAAAAATTGGTGATTGCATCCATTCAAACGGAGTTGCATTTGAAGCATAAAGGTGCTTTAAAAACTTGCGTAAATCCCAACCATTGATATCCAGTTCGTCATTTATAGGAAAATCGAGAAATTCATTTTTGGAATTGATACGCAGATAATCTTCAAGCTTACGCACGTAAATAAATCGAACATCAAAATCGCTATCCATTGAAGGAAATCCCCAAGCGCGACTTCCAGATTCAAGAGCAAAAAGTATTTTTATATCATATTCTTGTTCTATTTCTTTTAATTTATTCTGTATGATTTTTTTCATAAGTATTTGTTTTATTTGATTTTTAAATAATCTACTCGTTCTGAACATTACAAAGATGCATACACAAGTGCGTAGTATAAATACGTAGATAAAAAATATTTTTATTATTTAAACCAAAAAACTAAAAATCAATGCATTAAACATTTGTAATATTTCATTCAGCAAATTTATTAGTATAAGTACGCAGATATATTGCGCAATAAAGTTTTATATTTGTATGAAAATCAATCAGAAAAAGTATGGCAACCAACAAATCCGCATTAATTCGATACAAAACCATTGATGAATGTTTAAAAAACAAATACAGAAAATGGACTTTGGAAGATTTAATAGAAAAGGTTTCCGATGCACTTTATGAATTCGAAGGAATTACAACAGGAGTTAGCAAACGAACCATTCAAGGAGATATTCAATTTATGAGAAGTGATAAATTGGGATATAACGCACCGATTGTTGTAGAAGACAGAAAATTTTATGTTTATAGCGATAAGAACTATTCCATTACAAATTCACCTATAAAAGACGAAGATGTAGATAAAATGAAAGAAATTGTTTCGTTATTAAAACAATTTAACGGTTTTCAGTTTTTTGATGAAATGACGGAATTGATAGCAAAATTGGAAAATAACATTTACAAATCAACACTAAAAACACCAAATCACATTCAGTTTGAAGACAATAAACAACTAAAAGGAATTGAACATTTAAATGGATTATATCAAGCGATTTTACACAAAAGACCACTTTTAATAGAATATAAATCTTTTAAATCCGAAGAAGCTAGAAAAGATATTTATCATCCGTTTCTTTTAAAAGAATACCGAAATCGTTGGTTTTTAATTTGTAGAAGCAACAAAGGGAAGCTTTTAATTACTCTGGCTTTAGACCGAATTGAAGCTTTTTATGAACTTGATAGTAAATTATTTAAAGAAAACGTAGAAATCGATTTTGAACGATATTATAGCGAATGCATTGGCGTAACAAGAAGTGAAAAAGACCGTCCACAGAAAATCATTCTAAAGTTTGACTCTCGAAATGCGCCTTATGTCATTACAAAACCGCTACATCACACACAACAAATTATTGAAAATGGTGAAAATGGTTTGATTATTCGAATAGATGTAATTCCGAATTTTGAATTAGAACGTGAAATTTTAGGATTTGGAGAAAACATCGAAATCCTTGGCCCTAAACGTTTGAAACAACAGATTCAAAGAAGAATTACTAAAAGTTTTTTGAAATTCTGATGTAAAAAATAAAATAAGAATACTAGCACAAAAAACATCATAATGCTTTTTGAATTAAAAAAATATTTACATTTACTTGATTTATAACAACATAAAAATATTACAAATACAAAAAATTAATTTTCATTTTTAAAACAAACCCAATCAATAATTAAAAAATAGTAGTTCTAAATGTTATAAAAACAAAATATTCAACACATATAAATTGGATCGGTTTAATTGATAAAAAAACAATCTTAAAAAATTTTTGATGAATTTAAAAAGCGAAACAAATGAAAAACTTAATTTACTTAGTGCTTTCATTGTTTGTTCTAACAGCTTGTTCAAACGATGATAATGATGTAATTGCAAACGATGTGCAATTTACTACCGTTGGAAAAAACACCCTTCATGGAGGCGAGAATATTCCGCAATCAAATTTTGTTTTTAATAATGAAACGGATTGGAATAATTTCTTAATTCAGGTTAATGCGATTAATGATGTAAGTGGAACTTTTAATGAAACTGAAATCGATTTTACAGCGTTTACAGTGATTGCTGTAGTTGATGAAGTTAAAACATCTGGTTCACAAATCAGCATCATCAATGTTATGGAAAATACAAACAACATTCAAATAGCAAAAGAATTAACGATCTATTCTACGACTGTGATTAGCCAACCGTTTCATATTATAAAAATACCAAAAACGAACAAACCTATAATTTTTAATTAAACGTAAAAAGGAAATTTCGATATTGAAATTTCCTTTTTTATATATATCAGTAAATAGAATTTTTTATTAAAGTTCTAATATTACCACTTTGGTTTATCATTATATTCTCTTAAATCTTTACCAGAATATCTAGTATATTTTGAGTAAAAATCATCAAATTGCAATTCCATTTTATTCAAGTAATCTTTATAAATGGTATCATAATTAATCAACATTGCTTTATAAATAAATTTATTATTTTTTATCCTTGCTTTAGAATCTCCAAATTGTGAATTCATTTTTTCTATATTTTGTAATAATTTTAAAGCTTCTGTATTTTGGTATGCAGCAATTGCTCTAGTTAAATACAAAATAATATCCTCATCTACATAATCTTCACTAACTAAATTCTCATAGTTTTCGTTATAATAATCTTGTAATATTTTATAAAATCTATCATCTGGAAATTGTTCAATTCCTTTAAAAACCCAAATTAAACAATATCGCTCTTCATATTTCTTACTAAAAACTTGATTAAGAAAATTTACATCTTCTTTTTTATTAAATTTACTTAATGCAAAAGAATTTATAAGCTGTTTATTACAATCTTGAGTATAAGATATTGCTCGATTTTTTATTAACTCATAAAACTCTTCATCAGGTTCAATATCACGAATCATAGAATTAGAAATATCTAAATATGGATGTTGCAACAAAACTGTTCTAATCAATTGTTTCTTTTGAATTGGAGATAATCCATTATCTTCATTTGCTTTCATAATCATTAAACTCGAAATTTGGCTATTATTTAAAATATCTTCATCAAACCAAAATTTAACACGAGCAGTATCGGATAAATGATTTAAAAGCAGATTAAAATACTCATATTCCTGTCTATCTACTATTGTTTGATAAGCAATAATACGTAACATTGGATATTTACAATCCATCAATTTTTCTAAATCTTGAATCGTTGCGTGTTTTGTAAGGAAACTTCTTGCAACAGTATCTCTTGAAGGTAAGTAATTATCACCTAAAAGACTTTTTAAGGAGGGTCTTAATTCACTTTGAAAATCATCAACATCTTGATTAAACTTTTCTTTTTTACAAAAAAAAAGAAAAATGAAGCTAAAAACAGTAAGAATATTTTATACATAAATTTCTTAAAAAGAATTATTCTAAAAATAATAAAATTTCTTTTAACATCAACAAAACAAACATCTAATTACATTTAGTATTCAAAATACTTAACAAACAAAAAAGGAAATTTCGCCATTGAAATTTCCTTTTTTGTTTTAAATATTATTGTAAATGCAATTTAAAATAATCTGCAATTTTAGCATTTAAATGAATTCTGTCTTTACCTGAAACATTGTGCTCATGTGTCGGATATAAGAAATAATCTACTTGTTTACCAGCCTTAATACAAGCTTCGATAAATTCCATACTGTGTTGTTGCACCACAACAGGATCTTGCGCTCCATGAATCATTAACAATCGTCCTTCAAGATTATTAACCTTGTTCAAAGTATTTGTCAACGCATAACCTTCTGGATTGTCTTGAGGCGTATCCATATAGCGTTCTCCATACATTATTTCATACCATTTCCAATCGATTACTGGACCACCAGCAACACCAACTTTAAATGTTTCTGGATAATTCAACATCAATGAAGTTGTCATAAATCCACCGTAAGACCAACCATAAACACCAATTTTATCAGCATCGACAAACGATTTAGACTTTAAAAACTCAACTCCTTTCATCTGATCTGCCATTTCATTCTGACCTAAATTACGGTGAATAACTTGTACGAAATCACGATCTCTTGCATCACTACCTCTGTTATCTAAAGTAAACACAACAAAACCTTGTTGCGCCATATAATAATCAAATAACGAAGCTCCACCTAACCATTTATTTTGAACCAATTGTGCGTGTGGACCACCGTAAACATAAACCATTACTGGGTATTTTTTATTCGGATCGAAATTAGCTGGATAAATAATTCGACCATTCAAATCTGTTTTTCCATCTGCTGCTTTTATTTTAACCATTTCCATTGTTGGAAGTTCTGCAACTCCTTGATATGGATTTTTTGAGTCAACTAAAGTCGTTTCTTTTTTAGATTTTGAATCTACAATAGCAATCTTATTTGGAGTTTCTATATTTGAGAATTGATCATAAAAAAATGTTTTATCATCGTTAAATTTCGCATTATGAAAACCAGAACCCGTTGTTACTTGAGTTGTTTTACCCGATTTTAAATCAACAGTAAATAATTGACGATCCAAACCATTATTAGTAACTCCGATATAAGAAACTGAATTTCCTTTGGTATCAAAATCTAACAAATCTTTTACAACTACATTATTGTAACCTAATTTTTTGATTAATTTTCCATTCGTATCATATAAATACAATTGGTTATAACCGTCTTTTTGAGATTGATATAAAAATTGTTTTCCGTTTGGAAGAAATGTTAACGGATTTTGTGGTTCAACCCATTTTGTAGATTTTTCTTCAAATAAAGTTGAAACAAATTTACCGTTAGAAGCATCATATTTATTCAGTTTTAAATGATTTTGATCACGATTTAAAACCCCGATATAGATATATTTCCCAGACGGATCCCAAGTGATTTGAGTTAAATATTGCTCTTTTGGTTCACCTGTTTGAATAGTAATTGTTTTACCTGTATTTACATCATAAACATTCAAAGTAACCTCTTCACTTTTCATACCTGCCATTGGGTACTTCGTGTTTTTTACTTCAGCAATTCGTGTATCAAATTGAACCAATGGATAATCTGTAACCATGGTTTCGTTTTTCTTATAAAAAGCCAATTGATTTGCAGTTGGATTCCACCACATTCCACGGTCAATTCCAAATTCTTGGCGGTGTGTATAATCACTTCCGTTTAAAAAACCAGCAGCATCATTTGTTATCTGAGTTACTTTTCCGGTTACATCAGTGATATAAATATTGTTGTCTTTCAACCAAGCCATAACATCACCTTTTTCAGAAACTACTTGATTTAATCCACTTCCATCCATTTTAAAATAAGAAACTACTTTTTTAGAAGGAATATCGTAAGTAATCACATAATTAGATTCAGCTCCTGAAGCATTAAAAACCAAGGTATTTGAATCTTTCCATTGATAATCATACGGAAAAATTCTAAGTTTGAATTGCTCATCTTTAATTGAACCGTTCAGAGCGTCAATCAAATCCGATTTCGAAATAAGAATCGATTCACTCCAATTATTTGAAGCATTTCTACTCATTAAATTTTGATACGTTTTATCTAAATATGTAAGATTTTTTGCATCTTTCCATTGCGGTGCAACCATGTTTTCAGGAGCAAAAGTGGTGTAACTTCCAGAAGTTGCTTCTTCTATAGTTAAATTACGTTGTGCAAAAGTAAATTGACTTGCAATAATAAATGCAAAAAGTGTTATTTTTTTCATTTTAATACGATTTTGGGCTAAGGTAAATATCCTATTTAAATTGCGCAAATTTTAAAGTTAGAGTTTCTATAAAGAAAAAGCCCAAAACAAATGTTTCGGGCTAATTTTTTAAAAAACTATTTTAATTCTTTAATTTCATTGATATCGTTTCGTTTTCTCAAACTGAATATAATTCCTCCAATAATTAATAAAAACATAATAATACTCGAAATTAATGCAATTGTACTTCCTTTAGAAACCACTTCAGGTTCAAATTTGAATTCTATGGTATGTTTTCCTGGCGCTAATTTCAAAGCTCTTAACACATAATCAACTTCAAACATTTGAGTTTCATTACCATCAACTGTAATTTTCCAACCTTTAGGATAATACATTTCTGAGAAAACGGCTACTCCTTCGTTTGTATTATTACTTTCGTATTTTAAGTAATTTGAACGTGAATTAACTAATTTAATAGTAGCTAAACTATCAACTACATAATTCGTTTTAAAAGTTTCTGTCGTTTTTCCTTGCTGAACTAAAGCAACTTTTTTGGTATTTACTTTAGATAATTCAATCATTATTTCATCTGCAGTTGGAAGCGTTTTAACTTCAGAAACAAACCAAGCATTTCCGTTAGCATCAGGATTCTGTAATGAAATTGGACTTTGATTTTCATCTTGTGAAATAATGTATTTCACATTAAACATATTCAAAATCTCATAATTCTGTTTTGTAATCTGATAATCATATAATTCCTGAATCTTCTTAGGTTTAGCTGCATGATATCCGCCTAAAGCTTGATGAAAGAAAGATGTTCTTCCGCTGTTAAACGGACTTTGCATATCAAAAACTCTAAAATTAGATTTATCCTTTTGGATATTTTCATCAACAATTGTCTTTGGAAATGGATTTTTAACTTGAGAAGCCGCTACGAAATTAGATTTGTTAACGTAATTCCAATCAATCATGACCAAATCAATAATCATAACAGCACCGATAATAATCAAAGTCAATTGCTCAGATAATTTTTCTTTAATAAAGAAATATAAAACAGCAACAGCAATCAAGATTAAAAATAAGGTACGAATCAAATCAGAAACGTACAAAGATTGTCTGTCTTCAATTAAGGCTTTAACAAAACTTGGTCCGATTTCGCCGTAAGCTTGTACAAAATAACCGTCTTTACCTCCTTTGAAATCTAAGAATAATTTACAAGCAAATAAGAAAATGATGATTGCTCCAGAAGTAATTCCTGATTTTTTTAGACTATCTAATTGTTCTTCTTTTGAAGATTTGAAAAAACTAGCTAATCCAATAATCGCTAAAGCTGGAATACATAATTCGGCAATTACTTGAATTGAAGTGATTGCTCTGAATTTGTTGTACATCGGAAAATAATCAATCATAAAATCAGTTAAAGGGAAATTTTTTCCCCACGATAATAAAATTGAAATGACTGCACCAGCTACAAATATATATTTGAACTTACGTTTTTCTGCAAAAAGAGCTAAAATAAACAAGAAAATAACAACTGCTCCAATATAAGCAGGTGCCGCAACAATTGGTTGGTCTCCCCAATAAGTCGGAGCTTGCTTAGTGAAACCTTCCACATCAGATTGTGGCGCACCTAATGAAGTAATAAATTCACCAATATTTGAGTTTACTCCAACATCTTCTGCATTTCCACCACCTAATAATCTTGGAACAAACAAATTAAATGTTTCAAAAACGCCGTAACTGTACTCAGTGATATATTCGTGAGACATAGCATTATCTCTATCTTTCGCTGTTCCGTCAGGATTGAAAGTCAATTCGCTTTTGCTTCTTGTACTTACTTCTGCATATTCAGCAGTTGCTAATAAATTTGTTGCATTAGCTCCAACTGTTAAAATCCCAGAAACAATAAAAATTCCTAAAATTTGAGCTAATGATTTAAAATCTTTCTGTTTGATGTAAACGACTGTATAATAAATAGCTACAATAGCTAATAAAAACAAAAGATAATACGTCATCTGGAAGTGATTGGTGCTAATTTCGAGAGCTGCAGCAATTGTAGTAAGTATAAAACCTGCTAAATATTTCTTTCTAAAAACTAAGAAAACTCCGGCTAAAACCATCGGCATATAAGCAATCGCATGTGCTTTTGCATTATGTCCAGCACCGATAATAACAATTAAATATGTAGAAAAACCAAAAGCTAAAGCTCCAATAAAAGCTTGTAATGGTTTGATTCTAAAGCATGATAATAAAATATAAAAACCAATGAAATAAATGAAAAGATAATCTGCTGGTCGCGGTAGAAAACGAATAAAACTATCTAATTGCTTGATGTAATTATGTGGATATTTTGCTCCCAATTGATAGGTTGGCATTCCACCAAACGCACTGTTATTCCAATAAGATTCTTCTTTATAGGTTTCTCTAAAATCAACTTGTTCTTTAGACATTCCAGTATATTGAACAATATCAGATTGAAAGATTTCTTTTCCTGAAAGTACAGGAGAAAAATAAGCTAAAGCAATAAATATAAACCCGAATATCGCAAGAATATGCGGAATATAGTTCTTTAAATTTTTCATTAACTAGTTTTTAAAAAATGTATGCTAAAATAGCAATAATTGCGGAAGATTTATAAAATTGCGACATAAAAAAAGCCTTACAAAAAATGTAAGACTTTAAAATTTTATTGTAATCATTGTTTTATTTAATCTCTTCAAATTCAATATATTCACCAACTTTCTTTTTTTCTCGAGGAATACCGTTGTCAAATTTTTTACTTTGATTTTCTCTATTTGAATATGTATCTTCTTCTTGTGTATTTTGATTGTAATAATCTTGAGCTCTCTGTTGAAAGCTTTCTCCGGCCTTATTAATTGCTTTTTTGATTAAAATAGGTCCAAAAAATCGAAATGCGAATTTAAAGAAATACCATATCGCAACGATAATGATAAGTGTTTTCAAAAATGCCATGTGATAAATTTTATATTTAAATCAAATATACTATTTAAATTGAATTTATGACTTATCGAAATTCTTAAAAAAAGTATAAATTATTAGAAACTTTTTCTTCAATCATCTAATTCTAATTTAAAAAAAAACAAATTTGAAAATTACTCTTCAGCGTAGCGTTCCATTTCTCTGTCATAGAATTCACCTGCTAATTTGATAAGTATTTCCATTTCTTCAGAAACTTCATCTTCTTCATTAGCTTCAATATCTTCTAAAAATTCAACTTCGTCGTTTTCCAAATTAACTAAAAAACGTGGAAAATCTAAATGGATGATAAAAATATCATCTGGGAAATCTGTGTTATCTGCTAAAACGAACTTTGGTAATTCCATATAATAAAATATTAAGCTTTTGCTTGTTGTGAATGAATTAATTTTTTTGTCATATAATTTAAGCGAAGATACGAAAAAATAGCTGCTGCAGTTAATCCGGCTAATAATCCGTACCAAATTCCTTCTGCACCCATTTCGGTATATAAACCTAAATAAATAGCAACTGGGAAACCAATTAACCAATATGAAATAAAGGTTATTATGGTTGGAATGTTTACATCTTGTAATCCGCGTAAAGCACCCAAAACGGTAACTTGAATACCATCAGAAATTTGAAAAATAGCTGCAATCATCAATAATTTACCTGCCATATCAATAACTTCGCGATTCAGAAGTGCGTTTTTAGCATCCTCTGCATCTAAGAAGAATAAAGGAATATAGCTATGAAAAATTACAAAAAACAAAGCAAAAAAGGTGTAAAGTAAAATGGTTATTAATATAATAGATAGAGCAACGACACGAAGTTTTACGTAATCTTGAAACCCTTTTTGATTTCCAACGCGAATCATCGCGGCGACTCCCAAACCAGAAGCAAACATAAAAGTCATTGAAGCCATACTTAATGCAATTTGATTTGCTGCTTGAGCGGATGTTCCAATCATTCCAGAAAGCCAAACTGCACCAGTGAATAATCCAACTTCAAACAAAGATTGCATTGATGAAGGACCACCAATTTTAGTTATTTTATTACAAATCGTTTTGTCAATTTCTTTGAAAGAAATTTTAGATAAAAAAGGTTTAAAATTTGTATTTCCGCTTAAAGCAAAATACATATAAATCAACATGGCAATACGAGAAAATAAAGTCCCATAAGCTGCCCCCATCATTCCCAATTCGGGGAAAATCCACACACCATAAATCAATAAATAATTTAAAACCACATTTACAACATTAGCAATTATCGTAGCGTACATTGAATATTTGGTTTGTGATTTCCCATCTGCAAATTGTTTATACGCTTGAAAAATAACCAACGGAATTAATGATAATGCAACAACATCTAAGAAAGGTTTTGCCATTAGGGTTACTTCTTCAGGTTGCTTCATATAATCTAAAAGTGGTTTCATAAAATATAGAATTCCAAAAAGAGCAAAGCCCAATACGGTACATAAAAGTAACCCATTCATAAAAACTTTTCGACCAGAATTTATATCGTTTATTGCATCAGATGAAGCAATTAGTGGAGTTATGGCAGTCGAAAAACCAACACCAAGTGAAATACCTATAAACACAAAACTGTTTGCAAGTGAAGCTGCAGCGAGTTCTGTGGGGCCGATTTGACCAACCATAATATTATCAATTACTCCAACAATTGTATGCCCCAACATTGCAAGAATAATCGGATAAGCTAATTTGAAATTATAACCAAATTCTTTGGTGTAAATACTTAAATTCATTAAAAAAAATTTAGCTGCAAAGATAACTACAATATTTTAGTTTGCATGATGAAGTTTATCAATGGTACAAAAATTGAATTTATGTGATAAAATTTAAGATTATGGAAAAATATAAAATAGCATGCATAACCATTTTGGTTTCAACCTTTTTAAGTTCAAATGAAATAAAAGCACAAAATAACCAAAGAGAAACAGTGCCTTATTATCCAAAAGGATTTCGTGTAGGATTTGGTCTGAGTGGTGGTTTACCAACCGATGGTGATTACGAAGCTGCTCTTGGAGCCGATGTTCGATTACAATATGATTTATCACGAAAAACATCTATTACTGCGACAACTGGTTATACCCATTTTTTTCAGACGGGCGAAGATTCAGGTTTTGTTCCTGCAAAATTAGGTTTTAAAGCTTTTTGGGGAACACAGTTTTATGCTCAAGGCGAAGTTGGTGCAGCTTTTGGAGTGAATGGTCAATTAGATAATTCTCTTATTTTAGCGCCTAGTTTTGGTTATGCAAATAAATATTTTGATATCAGTGTGCGTTATGAGAATTATTCTGATTACAAAACAGACCAAATTGGTATTCGTTTAGCATACGGTTTTAGTTTAAAAAAATAATTTAAAAAGTCGTCTTATTAGATGACTTTTTCTAATTTTACTAAAAATAAAAGATATGAAAAATTTAAAACTGCTTTTTACATTTCTAATTTTAACCTCTACTTTAATAAGCTGTAAGTGTTTTAAAGGAAAATCTTCTGAAACAATGATAAATTTAGAAAACACAAGTTGGCAATTGATTAAAACAAAAGACCGAAATTATGTTGTGAATGAAGAAAAACCTGACGGGATTTCAATTTCATTTGCCGATGCAAATTTCTCTTCAAGTGATGGATGTAATGCTTTAGGCGGAGAATATAAAACGGAAGGTAATACGATTGAATTTGGTCCTACAAGAGCAACAATGCGTTATTGCGATGAAGAATATATGAGAAAATTCGGTTATTATGTTCCTTTTCATTCTGTTGAAAAATTTGAAATTAAAAACAATAAATTATATTTATACGAATCTGATGGTAAAACACTTTTAGCTGAATATTCTAAAAAATAATATTAAACTGAAGTTAGATTATTTATCTTCTTTTTTTTGGCACTAGTTTTGAATGACATCACAAAATCTAAATAAATGAAAAAAATACTTTTTATAGCAACAGCAATTATTGTAAGTGCTACAACTCAAGCTCAAAATACAATTCAAGAACCTGTAATCGTTGTTAGTGGCGAAGGAAATGTAAAAATAAAACCAGATGAAGCGGTTTTAACAATTGGTTCAGAAATCAAAGGTAAAGATGCTGCAAGTGTTAAAATTGAAAATGATAAAGTCATTTCAAAAATGATAGCTTTTTTAAAGAAAAACAAAATTGAAAATAAAGATTTTCAATCTCAAAACATCAGTTTAAATCGTCAATATGATTATGAAACTAAGACAGAATATTTTCAAGCTACTCAAATTTTAACTGTTCAATTGAAAGATTTATCAAAATACGAAACCATAATGTTTGGGTTAATCGAAGCTGGTGCAAATACCATTCAGGGTGTTGAATTTAAATCTTCAAAAACAACATCTTATGAAACTGAAGCACGTACAAAAGCCGTTGAAAATGCAAAAAATAAAGCAACAGATTACGGAAAAGCTTTGAATCAACCTGTTGGACAAGCTGTTTATTTGTCAGAATTTTCTCAGGTTGTAAATCCTAGAATTTATACGATGGAGGCAAAAATGATGTCGGCTGATGCCTCAAATGGACAAACAGCAGCTCCTGGAGAAATTACAATTACAAGTAATATCACGGTTCATTATCAATTAGGAAAAAAATAAACTAAACGACTTCAAAACTGAAGTCGTTTTTTTACGTTTTAATAAAGATACGCCGAAGTATATTTTCTTAACTTTGTAAAAACATAAATAAAAATGTCAAATATATCAGGAAAAAAAGCTTTGATCACTGGCGGTGGCCGTGGTTTAGGTAGAGCAACAGCAATCGCTTTTGCAAAAGAAGGAATTCATGTAGCGATTACAGGTCGTAACGAGCAAAAATTACAAGAAACAGTAAATGAATTAACTACATTAGGAGTTGATGCTATTTATGAAGTTTTTGATATTGCCAATCCAGATGAGGTTAAAACAGGAATTGCTAATATCATTTCAAAATTTGGAACTATAGATATTTTAGTTAACAATGCTGGAATTGCTGCTTTTGGTTCGTTCTTAGAAATGGAACCTGAAAAATGGGTAAGCATGATAAATACAAATGTTTTAGGAATGTATTATGTT
This sequence comes from Paenimyroides tangerinum, assembly GCF_003865405.1. Lineage (GTDB taxonomy): Bacteria > Bacteroidota > Bacteroidia > Flavobacteriales > Flavobacteriaceae > Flavobacterium > Flavobacterium tangerinum. The sequence goes on along the minus strand of NZ_RQVQ01000012.1, from coordinate 65,708 downwards.
ACCAAAGAAATTTTGCCTTTAATGGTAAATCAGAATGAAGGTGATATTTTTAATGTTTCTTCAACTGCTGGATTAACTGGAAATTCTGGAACTTCAGCTTATTCAACTTCAAAGTTTGCTGTAATTGGAATGTCTGAATCGATTATGAAAGAAGTTCGTAAAAACAACATTCGTGTAACTACATTAACACCAAGTACAATTGCAAGTGATATGTCTTTAGAATTAGGAATTACAGACGGAAATCCAGAACGTGTTTTACAACCAGAAGATTTCGCAGAATTAATCGTTGCTACATTGAAATTCCCAAGACGTGCATTAATAAAATCTGCTTCAATTTGGAGTACAAATCCGTAATCATAATAAATAATAGTTTTAAAGCCTTCATTTCTTTTTGATTTGAAGGTTTTTCGTTTAGTTTTTTTGTTTATATCAAAAATATTTACATTTTTGTTTTACATATATGATCACATGAGTTTAGAAAATAAAGTTTCTAAACTTTCTTTTTTTTGACTTTCAATTAAATTTTCACAGTTTGTAACTATTTGTCTTTTTTAATAAGAAATTCTAATTAAGTGAAACTTAATCAAAATTTACTGTTCCAAATTTCGCAAAATAATAATATCAAGATTTTCTGTTATTGTAAATTTAATTAATTCAAAAATTCAATTCCCTGAACAAATTTCGTTTAGTTTTTAAAAACATATTTGGGATCTAATGAATTTAATTTCAAAAAGTTAAAATAATTTTTCATTTTTTTTGATGTATTCATTGTTTTTATGGAGTAGTCAATGTGTTGAAATATTGAATTTTAACGAATTTCTAATCGAATAATTTCACAAACCAAATTACAATGTACGGGTTGAATTTAATTTTAACCATTGAAATTTACTAAAATTGAAATTTTCAATAATAAAAAAGCAATAGATTTGACCTAACAAAAGTAATCAAAGATTGATTTCTGAGTTAAAAAGAAAAATTAGAAAAGAAAAAAAGTTGTTTTTAAAATGGAGCTTAACCTACCTCTTAAGTATAATAAGGAAGTGTAAAAAAATCACTTCCTTTTTTTATATATATAAAATAAATTAGCTAGTAAATTAGCTGAAATCAGGGATATTCATTTATTAACTTTAACCGAAATTTGCAACACAATTAAGATAATTAATATTTTTTATTGTAAAAAAGTTGTTAGAGAAATAAAACGAATTCGTTTTAAAAATGGAGCTTAACCTACCTCTTAAGCAAAAAAAGCAAGTGTAAAAAATCACTTTTTTTTTGTTTTATATTAAATCAAAACTTATAATTATAACAAAAAACACAAAACAAGTTGTCAAAAACAAGCAAAAATGATTACAAAAAACAATAAACAAACCAAAATATTAACATTTTTAACATATTTATCATATTAGTAGAAAAAAAAATTAAAAATCACTGAAATCAGGGATTTTTTTTCTGAATTAATTTAACGTAATTTGTTATAACAAAAGAAGTTAACTACTAAACTTCTGAGTTACAAAAAATGCAATGAAAATGAAAATGTTATTGTTTTAAAAAATGGAGCTTAACCTACCTCTTAAGCAAAAAAAGGAAGTGTAAAAAATCACTTCCTTTTCTTTTTAGAAAATAAAACAACTATTTACAGAAAAAATAGTAATATATTTTAAATATAGCTGGAATCAGCGATATTTTATAATTGAAATAATTACGTAATTTGTCATAACAAAAGAAGTTAACCACCAAACTTCTGAGTTACAAAAAATGCTATGAAAAAGAAAATGTTATTGTTTTAACAAAATGGAGCTTAACCTACCTCTTAAGCAAAAAAAGGAAGTGTAAAAAATCACTTCCTTTTCTTTTTTTAGAAAATAAAACAACTATTTTATAAAAAAAGTAGTAATTTATTTTAAATATAGCTGAAATCAGCGATATTTTATAATTAAAATAATTACGTAATTTGTCTTAACAAAAGAAGTTAACCACCAAATTTCTGAGTTACAAAAAAATGCTATGAAAAAGAAAAATGTTATTGTATTAACAAAATGGAGCTTAACCTACCTCTTAAGCAAAAAAAGGAAGTGAAAAAATCACTTCCTTTTTTTTGTTTAATTTATTCTAATCTCTTTTTCAGCAAATCATAACTTGTTTGCCATAATTTTTGATTCTGAGAAAACAAATTCTCCAATTCTTTATTATATTCTGATATTAAGACAGTTCCAGCATCAACCTGAGCTTTAACAATCTTTACATTTGATTCGGAAAGTGAAACAATCTGTTTGTAAGCTTGTATTTTCTGACTTAAAATTAATAAATCGTTTTGTTGTTGTTTATCAGAATTAAGTTTTTCACGCTCTAATGTTTCCAATTTACTTTGAATAATTTCTTTATCAAAATCGAATTGTTTAGTTTTTAAACGCTTTTCAAAGTTTTCGGTTATTGGAATTCGTAAAGCTAAATTCACATAACTATTTCCAAACCAATTATCCGAATTCGTTATTTTTAATTGATTATCATAAAACTGACCGCCATAAAAAGCATTAAAAGTAAGCTTTGGAATTGAAGTTAATTTATTGTTTTGAATTTCGATTTCTTTAGCGTCAATTTCTAATTTTAATTGTTCAATTTCATAATCTGCAATTGTCAAATTTTGTTGAATTATATCATCAATTGACGTAGAAATAGAATCAAATACTGTGATATCGAAATAATTAGCTAACTGCAAATATTTATTTTGTAAAATCAATTCAGATTCATCAACCGTTAATTGTAATTCATAAGCTTTTTGCAAAGCTGCATTTTTTTCTAAATCAGAAACGCGTCCAGCTTCGTTTCTTTTTATGATTATTTGAAGCGTTTCTCTAAAATTATTTTCATTTAAAACAGAAACTTCAAATTGTTGTTGAGCTAAATAAGCTTGGGCATATAAATCGATAATTAGTTTTTTAAAATCCTCTGCCGATTGTTGTTTATCAATTTCAGCTTTTCTATTTTGATTTTCGGCTTGTTTAATATTTAACTGATTTTGTGAATTAAACAAATCCAAAGATAATTGTAAGCCAGCTTTTGCAGACCAATCGGTTGCAAATTTTAAAGGCGTAATTTCTCCAGGTTCTGCATTCGGATTAAAAGCAATTGCAGGAACTGGAGTTACTGGAACAATAAGATTTCGTTGCACGTTTGCATCACCATAAATAAGAGGTAAACGCTTATTTTTTTGAATTTTCAGATTTATTTCTTGCTTTAAAACTTCTAATTCAGCTTGTTTATATTCTGGATTATTTGCCAATTCTAAAGCTTTTTCCAAAGATAATCCTTGTGCATTTAGTTGAGTACAAACTAATAAACTTATGTAAAATATTGATTTTCTCATAATTTAAAAAACTGAAGCGGGTTCTAATTTAGAAATTTTTCGAACGGCAAATAAAGAACCTCCAATTGAAATAAACAAAGTGATTCCTAACAAGAATGATACAAATCCTAAACTAAAATTGATTTCCAATCCACTTTTTTTCACGCCTTGACTAAATCCTATCAATAGTAAAAAAGCAACCGAAAAACCAATTAAAGCATAAAGCAATGCTTGTGTGATAAGCAACTTGTTTACATAAGTTTTATTTGCTCCAATCGCTTTCAAGGTTCCGTAATCTTTTACACGGTCCAAAGCCGATGAATAAAGGGTTAATCCAATAATAAAAAAGCCAGATATCATTGCAAAAACAACCAATGTTCCAAAACTCATTCCCATATTCGATGAAATTAGAATTTCTTTTACTGTTGAATTTTGAAGCGCTTTTGTATCCCAAGCACGAAGATTTGGATATTGTGAATTGATTAGATTTATTACGTTTTGTTTGTTAGAATTTTTATCTAAATTCAAAACAATCAAACTCACTTTTGATGGATCAACATTTCCGTAAAAACGTGCATTAAACAAATTAGTATAGACGTAATTTCCGCCAAAAGCTTGCGCATTTTTTGTAATTAATTTTACTTGTGCACTTTTTGAATTTAATTCGATTTGCTTGTTTAAATACAAATCGGTATTCCACGATTTTGCATTAAAAAATTCGACAGAAACAGCTTCAGGCAATGATAAATCCGAAAGATTTCCTTGAAAAATTCTCGTAGGATTTGGACCGATAACAAAATCGGGTGCATCACTTCCAATAATTTGAACTGCTGCCGTATTTCCATCTAAAAATTTAGCTTCTGCATTTCCAATAACAACCGGAAAAGCTTGTTCAACTCCATTTATAGATTGCAATTGTTGTACATAACGTAAATCAATTTTGGTTAATGTATTGGCATTTTGAGTTTGGGATTCGATAACCCAAATTTGATTATCCTTTACATTGGCGTTTCCAACCAAATTTCCCATCAAACCCATCAAAAAAAGTAGTAACCCAACTTGCTGACCAATCAAGAAAATACTAATCACAATGGCAGTAATGATTCCTACAGATTTGGCTTTATCAAACCGAATAAATTTCCAAGCTAAAGCAAACATATTTATATTTTGATTTTACATTCCACTTTCTGATTAATCAAAAGTGATTGATTTGAATTTGGAATCGTAACGGTAAATCTTCTCACGCGACGGTCTGAACCTTCTCCAATTGTTTCATATAAAATAGATTTATTCTGAAGACTTGATCCCACGAACGTTATTGTTCCTTTTGCTATTGATTTACTTTGTCCCACAATAAAAATATCCACTTCTTGACCTAATTTTATATCAGACGCATAAAGCTCATCTACTTCACCTTCAACAACTAAATCAGAAATTTCTGCCAATTCACCAAAAACAGAATTTGACGAAAGTACTTGACCTAAAGTAACATCGAAACGAATCAAAACTCCAGATTGCAATGCACGAAACTCTTGATCTTCCAGCTTATTTATAGAAGATTTTAATTGAATATCTTTTTCTTTTCCTGATTGAATATTGGCTATATTATTTAATTTAAACTGATTAACAACTTGAAGTTGTTGCACATAAGCGATACTATCCAAAAAAACTTTTTGTTTGGTTTCAGCTTTTTGATTATATAACTTTTTAGAAGTCAAAAATATCTGTTTTAATTCATTGAGTTTGGTTTGTGCAATTTCTAAATCCATTGCGTTTGCTTTATTTTTATCTAAAGAAGATTGTAAATTTGATTTTGCTAATTCAACATCAATATCTTCGGAAACGGATTTCATTTTAAAAATCAATTCGTCCTTTTGAACAAAATCGCCCATTTTTTTATACAACGCAACTACTTGATTGGTTTGTGAAACAGAAAGCGGAATAATTCCATTTTTTGGCAACACCTTCCCTATTCCAACAACTGTTGAAACCACTTCAGTGACATTTTGTTTTTCTTTTGATTCATTTTCCTTTTCAGAACAAGAAAACAAAACAAAACTTAATACTAAAAAACTACTTATAATCTTCTTCATTTGAAATGGTATTTGAAACTTTTCCTTCTTCGACATAAACAATTCTGTCTGCAAATTTTCTTAATCTTAAATCGTGTGTAACAATAATAACCGCCTTATCTTGACGGGATAATTGTTTTAATTCTTCCATAATTGTAGCTCCACTTTTTGCATCAAGCGAAGCTGTTGGTTCATCACATAAAATAATTTCTGGATTGGTAACCAAAGCACGTGCAATGGCAACTCGTTGTTTTTGACCACCACTTAATTTTTTAGGCAGATTATTTTTTCGTTCTAATAAATTTACTTTCTCTAGAGCAATCAAAGCACGTTCTTTAGCTTCTTTATTAGATACGCCCTGAAGTATCAAAGGCTGCATAACATTTTCTAATGCAGTTAATGGTTCAATTAAATTGAATTGTTGAAAAACAAATCCGATGGTGTTCAATCTAATATTAGCTAATTCATTTTCAGACAAATTATTAACTTGAAGATTTTTCAAATAAACATCACCTGATGTTGGATAAATAACACAACCAACCAAAGATAAAAGTGTTGTTTTACCAGAACCAGAAGGTCCCATAATTAAAGTTAGTTCTCCTTTATTAAAGGTTTCAGTGGTCGAATCTAAAGCCGTAACTAAAGTATCACCGGATTGATATGTTTTTTTTACGTTTTTGACTTGAACTATCGCTTGATTCATTCTGAATTTTATTAGAATCTATACTGCAAGGTATTCATTTATTGAATGAAATCCGAATATTTATCTAAATAAAAAACGAGCTTGAATAAACAAACTCGTTTTGTAATTATTTATTATAAACTATTATTTTTTTATAAATTTAATTGTAGATTGAGAATTATCTTCAGTTTGAATTTTTAATAAATATGTTCCTGTCGATAAATTTGAAACATCTATAGAGTTTAAATTACCTGAATTTGAAAATTCTCCAATCTTTCTTCCTACTAAATCAAAAATTATAAATTTTGATATAGTAGAACTGTAGTCAATATTTAAAACATCTGAAACAGGATTTGGATATATTTTTAATTGAGACTTATCTAATTCATTGGTTGAAGCTGTTTGCGATTCACTTAACATAAAATTATCAATTAAGATTTCATAATCACCTTCACCAGAATAAGCTGATTCCCATTTAAACTTTAAATTACTTTGCGCTGCTATTAATGAACCTTCAATTGTGTAACTAATTTCCTGACAAGCGAGTGATGGAGTAAAATTATCCTCAGAAACAGAACCTAAAACTATCCAAGTTACACCATCGTTTAAAGAATAAGAAAAAGTAATTGAACCAAAGTCATAATTAACAGGCACTTCATCGTCATAATCAATAACACGTAATTGATAACTAACTTGCTTTGGTCCTGCATTTAAATTTAAATAATTTTGGCTTGTTAAAAACAATTGTGAATCACTTTCAAATAAATTAGTATAGATGTATTGTTCATCTTCACATCCACCATAGTAATCATCTACAAAAGAGTCATAGAAGAAATCACCATTTGCAAACCAACCTACGGGTAAATCATAAAGTCCAGTAGTCTCAAAATTTTCAGAAGCTATTGTCTGAGCATTAATAGTTATTGAACCAAAAAAAGCAATAACTAAAAGAATAGTATTTTTTTTCATAACATATTATTTACAATTAACACTAATATACAAAAAAAATAAGAATTACATAATAATTTTTTACTTTTTTACAAAAATGCATTTATTTTATAAAACTAATCAATCTGTAAAAAAATTAAAATTAGAAATTGATAAATTTTCTTTATTAAAACGATAATCGGATTAATAATAACAGCTAATTTAAATTACGTAAAGAGAAAACTTCATTTACCAACTGATAATCAGAACGTTTCAATGGAAAAGAAACAAATTTATTCATTCAAAAGCTCCGTTTTATAAGTTTTTAATTCAATCGTTTCGTGATGCTCAACTTTTGGATATTGAATATCTTTATATTTTTTCAACTCATTTAGAATTATCTCAGAAACTAAATATCTACTGACTTCTTTCTCATTTGAAGGAATAATATACCAAGGTGCATAATCCGATGATGTTCTAGAAATTGTTTCGTTATAAAAAAAACATATAATCATCCCAACGTTCTCTTTCTTCAACGTCGCTAGCCGAAAATTTCCAATTATGTTTTGTCTTGTCGATTCTACGAAGTAAACGTTCTTTTTGTTCTTCTTTATCCATATTCAGAAAGAATTTAAGAATAATGGTTCCGTTATCAACTAAATGTTTTTCAAATTGGTTTATTTGACTATAACGCATCTCCCAAAAATCAGCATCTAAATCTGCAATTTGATTGATATTTGGAAGATTTTCTTTCAAAACAATTTCAGGATGAACACGACTTATCAACACATTTTCGTAATGTGAACGATTAAAAACTCCAATTTTTCCTTTGGGAGGAAGTGCAATATAATGACGCCATAAATAATCGTGCTGGTATTCTAAATCATTTGGTGCTTTAAAACTCGTAACTTCAACCCCTTGTGCATTCAAATTTTTAAAAACCTCACGAATCAAACTATCTTTACCTGAAGCATCCATACCTTGAATACAAATTAACAGACTATACTTATTGTATGCATACATCCTATCTTGGATTACACTTAATTTATTACGATTTTTTTTTAATTTTTTTTCTGCTTTATCAATACTAATTATATCTTTATAAGACGTTATAAATGTATTCAAATCAAAATTAATTGTCGCTTTAAATTCTTCGATATTCATAACCAATCTTTTTATTTAAAATTACAACAATTTCAAACAACTTTAATTTCTTAAAATGAAAAAATACAACTTAATAAAATATCTTAAAATACTAGGTTTAAGCACCGTTTCGGCATTAACATATCAGAATGATGTAATTTCATTAATTGCTGACGATAGTAATGTTTTGTATGAATACAATACAAAATATGACGAATTGACTAAAATTTCATTGTCTGAGGGTGAATTAGAAAATTTATCTAAAACGGATAAATTGGATTTTGAAAGTATGGTTGACTCAGAAAAATCGATGTACATTTTTGGTTCGGGTTCAAAACCTAATCGTGAAAAAGCGATTTACATCAATAAAGAAAAAAATACAGTTGAAACATTACATTTGAATTACCTTTTTGATTCAATGAAAAGTTTTGCAGAAATTTCTGAATCTGATTTAAATATAGAAGGTGTAGCTTATGCAAATAATGAATGGTATTTTTTAAATCGTGGAAATGGTCCTGGAAATAAAAATATACTTTTTACAGTTCAAGGAAATAATTTGGTTGACGATTTTAATTTGTTTTTTAACGAATTCGAACTTCCTAAAATCAACAATGTAAATACTGGCTTTTCTGATGGAGTTGTCATTAAAAACAAACTTTACTTTTTAGCTACAGCAGAAAATTCAAAATCAACATATAATGATGGTAAAATTGAAGGAACATTATTCGGTTGTATCAATTTAAAGAAAATGAAATTGGAATACACACAAATCATCTCAACAACAAATAAATTTGAAGGTTTATCACTTTTCAGTCTAAAAGGAAAAAATGCTGTTTTTTTACTTGGAGAAGATAATGATAATCAAAACGAAGAAACACAGATTTACAAACTTGAAATCAAATTGTAAATTCAATAAATCCAAAAAAAAATCAAATATCAATGAGAAGTTTTTTACATTTGAACAACAAATCAAAATACTATGAATAATGTAATATATAAAAGTGTTGGCTCATTTAATATGGTGAACGAATACGGATTAAAACTTCTTTTTCGATTTATTGTAATCGATAATTTAAATAAAATTGGACAATGTCATATCACATTAAAATTTAATGATGGACGTTTTAGAAGTCGCTTTATTTCGATTGGAGAAATGCAAGGGATTTATGATTCGATTTTTAAATTAAACGAAGCTTTAAAAATTGGAAAAGTAGACGAAATCAAAGGAGAATGTTTTACAATTTGTGAATCGAGTGGTTTTAATTATAGCATTTTAGCAGATAATTCAAACGGCTTAATTTTTAAGATGAAAGTCAAAGCAGAAAACTATTATTACGAATTTGATATTACTGAACATCTTGAAACTTTTAAACTATTTAATCAAACAGATGCAAACCTTTTTAGAAATCAACTATCAATTAAATAGAAAAAAAAAAAATTAGCATTTAAGTTTAAAAGAATGAAAATCTATCCACTTCTTGAAGGTACATTTAACGTCACAAAACAAAAAGAATTCACTTACCTAATCGATGATATTCTTCCAAAAGAAGGAATAAATATGAATGTTTGTCCATTTTTAGTTGAAACTGATGACGATTTAATTTTGATTGATTGCGGATTTGGAGCTTTTAAGAATGATAAAACATATTTAATTTCGAAATTGAATTCTTATGGTTTTTCAGAAAATGATATTTCGATAATTCTAATTTCACATTTACATAAAGATCATATAAATGGATTAGGAAAAATTTTAAATGATAAATTTGAATGCTTTTTTCCTAATGCGAAAATTTTTATACAAGAACGTGAAATGCATTTTGCCTTAAATCAGATTACATTTAACTACGATATTCATTTTCTAAATTATATTAAAAACTACAAAAACATTGTTTATTTAAACTCAAATACGGGTCAAATAAACGATGTTATTTCTTATGAAGTTGTTGGTGGGCACGTTCCTTTTCAGCAAGTTTTTTGGCTAAAAGAAGATTGTGAAATCGTGTTTTTTGGCGCAGATAATTTACCTCAATTAAACTATTTGAAATTTCAGGCAGCTTTTAAAAATGACCTTGACGGTGTAAAAGCTATGAACGACAGAATTGAATGGCACAAAAAAGCCCAATCTGAAAATTGGACTATTTTATTTTATCACGGTAAAAAAACATTAATGAAAACCTTCTAAAAATCGCAACTAGCCTCAAAAACCATTCGTTGATTTGTAACCGGATGATTTAACTCTAAATAAGCTGCGTGCAAATGCAATCTTCTATCAGATTTTCCATACAAATCATCACCTACAATTGGCGTATTTAAACCCAAATGATGCGAAGAATGAACACGTAATTGATGTGTTCTACCCGTTATTGGATAGAAATAAACTTTGGTTTTATTATCTTTTATTTCAATCACTTCGTATTTAGTACGTGCATTTTTACCGTATTTTTCACAAACTAATTGGCGTGGTCGGTCGTCCAAATCAACCCGAATTGGCAGATTAATTTCTCCAAAATTTTCAGATAAAACTCCATCCAAAAGTGCTATATATTTTTTGGTTACAGTTCGTTTTATAAATTGACTTTGTAAAATCTTATGCGATTCTTTTGATTTTGCTAAAACCAATAAACCCGAAGTTGGCATATCTAAACGATGAACAATTAAAGGTCCAGTTGCATCGATATATTTCATTTTTATACGTTCATAAACCGAATCTTTTACATTGATTCCCGGAACAGATAAAAAATCAGCAGGTTTATTAATTACAACCATAAATTCGTCATCGTAAACAATTTCTAAATCTTTATCCAAAGCACTATTAACCAAAAATGGATTATCGTCAACCTGCATTCCAATTAACATATGACCTAAAATAGGTTTGCATTTTCCCCAACAAGCTGGATAAAAATTTTGATGTTTTTTTATTTCCGATTTAGGAGAAGTTCCCCACCAAAACTCAGCCATTGCAAGCGGTTTTAAATCATTTAGAAAAGCATATTGCAACAATTTTGGTGCACAACATTCACCAGCAGCAGCTGGAGGTTGCTCACCATTTTCAGAAAAAATATCTAAAAGATTTTTTTGTTCACCTAAAATATTTAAAAATGAATAACTTTCAAACAAACGATTTTGAAGCGCATTTGATTTATTTTTGCGCAATTCTTTAAGTTCATTTATTTTGATTTCAAAAGAAGCTATTTGACATTTGTAATTAGCAATTTTATCATCAATAGATTTTAAAAAAACATTAAATTCGTGTTTATCTCGTAAACTTTGTCGAATTAAGTCAGCTTCAAAAATCTGATATTCATCTTGTGAAAGCGAAATTATATTTTCTTTTCTTAATTGCTTTCTTTCATTTTTTAAACGTTTGACTTCTACTTTTTTATTGATAATTTCCAATTCAGACGAGATTAAATAAGCTTCATATTCCGATTTTAAATCTTTATATTCTGGATTATTTTCTAAAGATTTTACTTCTTCATTAATATCGTTCAAAATCAATTGTTCTTTGATAAAAAATCCATTTTCATCTAACATATCAAAAACTGGAGGAACAAAGAAATTATGCGTATTGCTATTTGCTATTTTACCTGAAAAAGCAGCTAAATATCCAATTTCTCCAAAACTATTTTCAACAACCAAAACTCCGAACATTTTACCAATTGCATCTTCGATATCATTCAATCCGAAATTATGTTCAAAATCAGACTGATTTAGCAAATAATCCTGAACTTCTAGAGCAGCAACCTCACATAATGGATGCGTTTCATAGAAAAATGGAAATGTAAATTTTTCAGGTAATGAAATTGAGTCAATATTTGAAGAGAATTGTTTAAATTTATCCATTAGATATGAATTGAAAAGAAATTATATTTTATAGAATACAAAAATACAATCTTCTAATTAAATAAATAGAACAAATAAAAAAGAGATTCACTTAAATCAAATTGTCCGAATATTACAAATTATAGTGTTTTAATATCTAATCAAAAACATAAAATTTGAAGTATATTTGCATTATCAAAATAAATAAAACTATGTCTTATATATCGAATGTTATTTCTGGTTGTTGTCCAAATTGTAAAAAAACTAAAGTTTTTGAAACAAACGGAAACCCATTTTTATTCAGAATGCCTAAAATGAATCAAGAATGTAAGGTTTGTAATTACTCATTTCACAGAGAAACCGGATTTTATTTTGGAGCTATGTATATGAGTTATGCTCTAACAGTTGCAGAGATGGTTGCGGTTTTTGTAATTGGTTTAATATTGAGTTTAAGCTTCTTACAAATGTTTATTGGAGTTGTAATTGTTGTTTTATTACTTTCAACTTTCAACTATAAAATGTCGCGATTGATGTGGCTGAATATTTTTTATAAAAAAGATGAAGAATAATTTGGAAAAGTCAGTAAATACGTAGTATATTTGCCTCAGTTAAAACAAAGACGGGTGTAGTTCAAGGGTAGAATAGCGGTCTCCAAAACCGTTGATGGGGGTTCGAATCCCTCCACCCGTGCAACATAAAAAAAGCTTCTAAATTTAGAAGCTTTTTTTTATTTTTGCTCATAACGTTTTAAAAATTCTGAAGGAGAAACCCCTACTCTTTTCTTGAAAATTTTCGAAAAGTAAGCATAATCTTCATAACCCAATTTATTAGCAATTTTACTGAAACTATCATCTGTATAAATTAAATTTCGTTTAGCTTCTAAAATTACACGTTCCAAAATAATATCAGTAGTCGTTTTTGTTGTAATCGACTTTACAACACGATTTAAATGCTTCTGAGTTATATTCAATTTTTCTGCGTATTCTGAAGCCAATTTTTCTTGAACATAATGTTTTTCCAATAAATTTTCGAACTGATTGAAAATGAACTGATAATGTCTTAATTGGTTAAATTCAACAGAACTTACTTCTTCAATAAATCGGTTAATTTTTATATATAATTGCGTTAAATAACTCAATATCAATTGTTTTCTTTTCCAAAATGAAGATTGATATTCATCTAAAATATCTTTTAAAACATTTTCTAGCTGAAATGAAGTTTTTTCATCTAAATAATAACACTTATCCGTATGATTTGAATCAAAAAAAGGATAATCCTTAATAGAATTGGTAACATATCCTAAATCGTAAAACTCTTTAGAATGAAAAAAAAGAAACCCATCGATGTCATCAGATAAATCCCAACTATGGGTTTGACCCGGATAAAGAAAAAATAACGTTCCTGGTTTCACCTCGTAAGTCTGAAAATCAATTTCGTGTGACCCCGAACCTTTTGTAAATAAAAAAACTGCATAAAAATCGTGTTTATGCGGCTTTTCAATACGAGAATGATTACTGATTAAATGATTGGGAATGGTGCTAGCATAAAAATCATTATTTTCAATATTTTGATTAAGTTCATTTATTTTTAAAAACTTAATATTAGTCATATTCAAATTCTTTTTATAAAGATAGTTTCTTTTTGTAATAAATCATATCTTTCGATTACAGAAACAAACTACAATCAGTGTTTACAACGTATATTTGTAGGTATTATATCCAAAAAATGATTTTTTATTCTTAACTTTAAACAAATCATTACAAATGAAGCTAAAAAAAATATTGAAGTTTTTTGCTATCGGAATTATTTCCTTAAGCTTATTAGCTGTGGTATTGAGTTTTGCCTTGAATTATTTCATAAATCAGAAACTTCCTAAAATAATTGAAGAAAAAAATGATACGGAATACAATTTGAAATATGAAAAAATTGATTTCTCAGTTTTTAAAAACACCTTATCTATCCATTCAATTGAATTAACACCAAAAAATCTAGATTTAAATCCTAAAAAAATACATTTCAATGCTAAAATTGAAACTATCGGCATTACAGGAGTTGATTTTTATGAGTTGCTGAAAAATAAAAATCTAAATGCATTTACGATACATCTTGAAAATCCTGATATTATTGTTTATAAAAATAAAATTCAAGATACAGTCAAAGATAAAACGAAATCTAAACTTCCTGGCTCGATAGACATCGACAAAATAATGCTTGAACACGTTAATTTAAAAGTAGTTAATTCTACCGGAGATACTTTACATAATCAAGTTTTTAATTTAAATGCAAAAATTGATGTTTTAAAAATGGGTGAATATATAGAAAGTAAATCGCTTCCTTTTACCTATTCTAATTATGAATTTTCTGTTGATTCTGTTTTTACAAGATTAAACGAATCGCAATATTTGAAAGCGGATCAAATCAAAATTAATCCATCAAGTTTTGATTTGGTAAATTTTAGATTACTTCCATTACAAAATAAAAAAACATTTAGAGATTCTCATTCTAAATCACAATTAGAAATTTTGGTTCCTAAATTAAATTTAAAAGGAACGGATTGGGGAATTGAAAACGAAGCCTTTTATTTAAATATTTCTCAGATTAATATCGATTCAGTACAATTTGGAATTTTAGATAAGAACAAAAATATTACTCAAAATGAGAAAATAACATCAAATAAAAATACTAAATCATCCATAATTCCATTTAAATTGGATGTTGATGAATTAAATATTAAAAAATCATCATTTAATTCTCTAAACACATTTGATGTTAAGAATGTAAACATCAGTATCAAAGGAATTTCAAATCGAATTAATGAAAAATTACATATAAAAGAGTTTTCATTGAATAAACCACAAATTATTCAAGTTGCGAAAAAATCAGATAAAACAAAGAAAAAAACGAATGCAATTCATTTAAATGACAAACTAGAAATTGATGTTCTGAAAATTAATGACGCGAGCTATGTTTTAAAAGATAAATCAGGTTTAAAAAATCAAATTACAATCCAAAAGTTCAATTTAGCTTTAAATCACATAAAGGTAAATGAACAAACTTTGAGTAATAAAATCCCTTTCACTTATGAAAATCCTTTAATGAATACAGGTAAAATTCATTATGACACTGGTGATTTTTATAATGTTTACACAAACGGAATTGATATAAAAAATAACACCGTAACCATTTCCAATCTTGAATTAAAACCAAAATTGAGTCGAGCTGCATTTAATTCAAGACTTAAATATGGAACTGATTTGTTCAATGTTTCGGTCGCAAATATTTCTTTAAAAAACTTAAATTGGGGATTTGATTCAAAAGATGTACTGTTTTTAAAATTTAGTGAAGTTGTTTTGAATAAAGTAAATGCAGATATTTTTAGAAATGCAGCCATTCCAAATAAACCGGGATTGAATAAATTATATAGTCAAAAACTACGAGATTTAAAATTTGGCTTAGATATTCCGAAGGTGAAAATTTTAAATTCAACTTTGATTTACGAAGAAGAAACGGCAAAAAGCACAGCTCCAGGTGTTCTAACTTTTAATAATTTAAATGCAAACATCCAGAATGTATATAGCGGATATGGACGAAAATCTGGACCAAAAACGATAATTGAAGTCAATACCAACTTTATGAAAACTGCAAAAGTTGGTGTTAATTGGTCTTTTGATATTTTAAATAAATCAGATGCTTTTAATATTCGTGGAACCGTTTTAAATCTACCTGCCGAAGGAATGAATCCGTTTATTAAACCGTATTTGAAAGTTTCAGCAACAGGTACAATAGATGAAATTGATTTTGATTTTAATGGAAATAATGATGTTGCATCTGGTACTTTCTCAATGAATTATGACCATCTTAAAATGAGTCTGTACAAAGATGATGGCGAAAAGAAACGTAAATTTTTATCAACTTTAGCAAATCTAGTAATCAAAAAAAATACGCACGGAAAAGACGTTGAACATAATACAAAACCTGTTGAACGCGTGAAAAACAAAGGCTTTTTTAGCTTTTTTTGGCTAAATCTAAAACAAGGATTAAAACAAACTTTACTTTAGTATATATAATAAGGAGAATTTTATAAATGAGAACAATATTAATTACAGGTGCTACTTCGGGTATCGGTGAAGCTTCAGCACGACTTTTGATAAAAAAAAACAGATTAATTCTTTGCGGAAGACGCAATGAACGATTAGAAAAATTGAAATCAGAATTAGGTTTAATAAATGAAGTAACCACATTAAACTTTGATGTATCAAATAGAAAAGCGGTTTTTGAGTCTATTGAATCTTTACCAGATAATTTTAAATCGATTGATGTTTTAATTAATAATGCTGGAAATGCACACGGTTTAGCGACATTTCAGGATGCTGAACTAGATGACCTAGATGCAATGATTGATATCAACGTAAAAGGTTTGATTTATGTAACCAAAGCCGTTTTACCGTTTATGAGTAAAAATTCAAATAAGCACATCATTAACTTATCTTCGATTGCAGGAAAACAAGTTTACACAAACGGAACAACTTATTGCGCATCAAAATTCGCAGTTGAAGCATTAACACGAGGAATGCGTTTGGATTTTCTTCCCTTAGGAATCAAAGTAACTTCGATAGCTCCTGGCG
Source organism: Paenimyroides tangerinum (assembly GCF_003865405.1). Lineage (GTDB taxonomy): Bacteria > Bacteroidota > Bacteroidia > Flavobacteriales > Flavobacteriaceae > Flavobacterium > Flavobacterium tangerinum. Next base: position 49,094 of record NZ_RQVQ01000012.1, on the reverse strand, counting down.
CGGTAGAAACAGAATTCTCGTTAGTTCGCTTTAAAGGAGATTCAGAAAGAGCCGAAACAGTATATAAAGGATATGAAGCTCTACAAGCAGAAAATATTGCTGAAACTATTGAGTTTGTAATCAATCAACCAGAATACGTTCAGTTAGCAGATATTACCATTTTACCTAAAAATCAAGCAGATGCAATAAACTTTTTAAAAGAGTAAAGTTTCCTACTTTAAAAAGTAAAATATATTTAATAAAAATTAAAATCTTTTTTAACAAAAATTATTTTTTTCGTAATTATATATTTATTAGAGCATCGTAAATTACATTATTCTTATTTATGTTAAAGTTTAATTTTTATTTTTTTAATAAATTGAATATTAGTACATTAGTATTAGATAATTGCTATATCAAAAACTGTTTTTTAAACTAAAAAAATGTACTATGAAAGAGAAAGACATTAAAAATTTGCTATTGAAAGCTGCTTTATTAGAAAATAAATCAGATTTAGAATTAGAAGTTTTCGAATTAATTTTAGATTTATGTAATGATAGAAATTACAAAATCGAAAATATTATAGGAAATATTGAAGAATGTACTTTATGTGAACAACAAAAATTTATTCATTTAGTGGCTTTACAAGATGATTCAATTTTAGATGTTGTTTATGAGTATCACAAAACATTCTCGACTACAGATTTCTGTAAAGAAGATTTAAAATCTAAATTTGAATTGCAACTTTTAGAGAACACTTTTGAAATCTCATTGTAAAAATAAAGCGAGCTTAGGATTAGTCATGGTCGGAAGAAATTCCGACCTTTTTTTGTATTGTACTAAAAAATAATTGGAATTGTTTTTTTATAATCAATACATTCTTTGGATATGAGCTAAATATCATTGTAAAAGAACATTAGAAAAAGTTTTTTATATTGAGATTAATACTGTTTTATATCCAACTGTCGTAATACTTTCGAACTAAACTCACAACAAAATTAAATTATTCAAATCTTCTCTCATTTCTTCGTAACGTTCATCATCTGTATAACGAATTAATTGAATGTAACTTTTAAAAATATTTTAATCTAACCAAACAAAATTTCTAAAAAAAAGTAGAATCATTCTTAAATAAACCTTATTTCTTTGGATAATTTTGATTTAAGGAGATTTGCTTATTATTTAGCTTTTCCAAACCAAAAATATCTAAACTAATGTAACTCAAAGAATCGCTTTTTAAATCATTTTTAGAAAAAGAAAAAGTTTTATGAAACGTGTTTCATAAAACTTTATTATAACTTTTTATTAATTATATTTTCAGAAGATTTACCAACTATTTTTCATTATTAGACCTAATATCAAAGAAAATACATAAGTTTTGAAACACATATCTAGTCAACACTATAATTTATCTATTCTGACATCAACTGGATACGTTTCTCCTTCTATTACAGAAAAAGAAATATTCACTTTATCGGCAGATGTTAAAGGATTTCCTTCATTATCATAAAAAACAGTTTCTTGAGTGGTTTCAGGTACAAAAACTTTATTTTTGCTATTCTCTCCCCATTTCATTGATATTATTGCAATATCATCACCTTTTCTATTTGCTTCATTGTTCACGTAAACTGTTTGATAACGATTTGTATAAACCCTGTGTAAAGGCGTGTAATTTAAATAACCTTCAATCATAAATCGTTTACCTTCATTTCCTTTTTTATCATTAGAAATGGCATCTACAGCAACTTTTGTAGATTCAATTGATGTTCCTTTTTCTAATGGTTTATCATTTCCTCCACATGATGTAAGAAACAAAACCGAAACAGTAAACAAAACAAAACTTAATCTTTTAATCTTTTTCATATTTAAAATTTTTAATAAAAATAAATAATATTAAACAAATTAACAAATATTTATTTTAATTATCAAAATTTATTAAATCAATAAATATAATAGTATCTGTTACTTCAGGAGTAAATGTTTGAATAGCGATTTTACTGGTTGAAGTTTTTTGAATTAAACCTTTAAAATTTTTCATTTGTTTTTCGATTTCATTATTAAGCGAGTCATCAGTTGAAACATAAACGTCATTTACACCAAAATTTCCATAGTTTTTTCCCGCTTGTGGTAATGGTGGAAATTGCCATTCACGAACAGTGAAACTATACATAACGCACCATTTTCCTTTTTTATAAGATAAAATCTTACATTGATTAGTTGATGATTGCTGAGCTAAACTCTCAACAATTGAAATTTCATCACCTCCATCATTATCCAAATCGCCTTCGTTTTTTATCCAAATGGGACCTAAAACACCACCATATTTTAACGTATCTAATTTTGAATTACTTATGAAATAAGAAATACATTTACGTTTTGAAACGGAATCATATAAAACCCAAACATCATCAATATCCGAATAATATTTATTTGTTTCTTTTTTATCTCGCAAGCTATAAAATTGCTCATTCAAGGTATCGTTAATACCGTTTCCGTCAAAATCTCCAACAATTTGAAAACGATATCCAAAAATTGGTTTATTGTTTAACTCAGTTTGTATTGAATTTGAATGAATATTATTTTCTTTGGTTAAACTTTTAGAAAAAGAAACCAACACAATCAAAAAAACGAAATAATAAATAAAATTAGTCATATAAATAAATCTTTATTGAATATTCTTTACGAACCATATAATACTTCTTATAAATTCAGATATATCAAGTTTTGATGAGCCATTAACTGAAAAAAACTTAAATTAGATATTTAATTTTGTGTTATTCAATTTGTTTTTTGTGTAATTATTTTACAAAAAAACTGCTTTAAAATAACTAGCTAGCTTTTCTTGTTCATCCACAGTTTTTTCAACTGTAAAATAATCTAAATCAAATTAATTCTTTCATTCTAAAGAATATTCTTGAGTAACATTTTGTACAAAAATAAGTCCGAATACTTTTTATTAAAAATATTTACTGTGTCAGAATTTACAGTTTAGTCAAATTTTAGCTCAATGAACTTTAAGATACCTACTACAATTCACTTCTTAATCAAAATTGTTTGTAAATCAAAACTATAAATTATTTGTATGTTAACTAAATATATAAAATTAATTCAAATTACGTATAATCATAAAAAATTAAAATAAAATCGATTTTCACAACATACTTTTTTTATTGTATAACAAATTGTAATTTTGTGAATATTAGAAAAAACTCATGGGATTTCAACTAAAATCAGAATATAAACCAACTGGTGATCAACCTGCTGCAATTGAAAAATTAGTAAACGGAATTGATAACAAAGAACAATTTCAAACATTACTTGGGGTAACAGGTTCTGGAAAAACTTTTACAGTCGCAAATGTGATTCAAGAAGTACAACGTCCAACTTTGGTTTTGGCTCATAATAAAACATTAGCCGCACAATTATATTCTGAATTCAAACAATTTTTTCCAAATAATGCAGTTGAATATTTTGTTTCTTATTACGATTATTATCAACCTGAAGCTTATCTGCCAGTTACTGGAACTTATATTGAAAAAGATTTATCCATTAATGAAGAATTAGAAAAACTGCGATTAAGCACTACTTCTGCCCTACTTTCTGGAAGAAGAGATGTTTTGGTTGTCGCTTCCGTTTCATGTTTATATGGTATAGGAAATCCCGTAGAATTTCAAAAAAATGTAATCACACTTGAAAGAGATCAAGTAATAACACGAACGCAATTATTACATCAATTGGTTCAAAGTTTATATGCAAGAACTGAAGCTGAATTTTCGCATGGAAATTTCCGAATCAAAGGAGATACGGTTGAGATTTTTCCAAGTTATGCAGATGATCCTTACCGAGTTCATTTTTTTGGTGATGAAATTGAAGAAATAGAAAGTTTTGATAGAGAAACGTTAAAAGTTATTGAACGTTTTCCAATGTTGAATATTTATCCAGCAAATATGTTTGTGACTTCACCAGATGTATTACAAAATGCCATTTGGGAAATTCAACAAGATATGGTTAAACAAGTTGATTATTTTAAAGAAATCGGAAAACATCTAGAAGCCAAACGTTTAGAAGAACGAACAAATTTTGATTTGGAAATGATTCGAGAATTGGGATATTGTTCTGGAATCGAAAACTATTCACGTTATTTAGATCAACGCTTACCAGGAACACGTCCTTTCTGTTTGTTGGATTACTTTCCCAAGGATTATTTGATGATAATTGATGAAAGTCACGTTACGGTTTCACAAGTTCACGCAATGTACGGTGGCGATCGTTCACGTAAAGAAAATCTGGTTGAATACGGATTTCGTTTACCTGCGGCAATGGATAACCGCCCACTTAAATTTGAAGAATTTGAAGCCTTGCAAAATCAAGTTATTTACGTTTCTGCAACTCCAGCCGATTATGAATTACAAAAATCTGAAGGCGTTTACGTTGAACAAATCATTCGTCCAACGGGTTTATTAGATCCGATTATTGAAGTTCGTCCTAGTGAAAATCAAATTGATGATTTGATTGAAGAAATTCATCAACGTGTTGAAATTGACGAGCGTGTTTTGGTTACAACTTTAACCAAACGAATGGCCGAAGAATTAGCTAAATATTTTACAAAGGTTGGTATTCGATGTCGATACATTCATTCAGATGTTGATACATTGGAACGCGTTGAAATCATGCAAGATTTGCGAAAAGGAATTTTCGATGTTTTAATTGGAGTTAACTTACTTCGTGAAGGATTAGATTTACCAGAAGTTTCTTTAGTTGCGATACTTGATGCAGATAAAGAAGGTTTTTTACGTAGTGCTCGTTCATTAACACAAACTGTTGGTCGTGCGGCGAGAAACGTAAATGGAAAAGCGATTATGTATGCAGATAAAATCACTGCCAGCATGAAAAAAACAATCGATGAAACCAATTATCGTAGATCAAAACAAATGGCTTATAACGAAAAACATAATATGGTTCCGAAAGCATTAAACAAAAAAATTGACGATAGTATGAGTCGTGCAATTTCAGGGAAACCATCAAGTTATGAACAAAACGAACAAGTAAATTTAGCTGCCGAACCTAAAATTGAATATAACAATAATAAAGATATTGAAAAAGCCATTCGTGAGAAACGCAAAGCAATGGAAAAGGCTGCTAAAGATTTAGATTTTATGCAAGCTGCAAAATTGAGAGATCAAATCAAAGAATTGCAAAATGCACTTGAAAAATAAACTCATAAAAAAACTATCTCAGATTTGAGATAGTTATTTCTTTTTATACGTTTTTTCAGAACCGTCTGGGTTAAAATCATCCGGAAAATATTCTCTTTCCTTTTTCTTACGTGTCATCGCTCTATAAGCATACATACCAATTACAATAATTGCCATGGTTAAAAATACAAACTCCATTTTATATAATTTTTATCAAATTTAGTAAATTTATTAAACCTGAATAAATCTGAATAGATTTTTATTCCACATAAACTACTTTGGTCACAAATTCAGAAGCTGATGTATAAAAATTTAAAGTATAAATTCCCGACTCAGGCGATCTAAAATGATAAGTCGTTTCAAGGTTTCCTGCAATTTCGTTACATTGACAACCTTCGTACTTAGCTTTTACTTTTATTTCGTAAGTTTTATTATTTCGATTCACATCGAAAGTGTAAAATGAACCACATGAATTTTCTATAAAATAAGATAAATCAATAGGTAAATCTTCATTCATATTAACTGTCATTGGTTCTACATTTACAGCTGTAATAAAAGCATGTTTGTAGTCCAAACAATTTTCTGCTTCATCATTTGAATTACTGCAACTCAATAATATCAAACTTATAAACAAACTAAAAAATTGTACTTTTTTCATTTTTCTAAATTTTTAATTCAATGTGATTTTCAAAAACGTTTCTTCACTTGATTCTTCGTTATTCATTCGGTCAACTTTTAAATAAAAAATGCCATCTTTACTCCAAAAAGCATGTTGTTCGAAATCAACTACACGCCAATTTGTAAAAATTGCCCTGAAAGCATTTTTATATAAACCATTTTCATAATTGTAAATTTCAAAATAGGTTAGATTTTCAAATTCATTTGTTTTACAAACCGTAATAAAATTGGCATTTTGAGAAATAATTGGATAGCTAACCAAAGACTGCTTGATTTGTCCAGAATTTTTATCAATCATTTTATAATCCAAACTATCTAAATATTCACCTCGAACCAAATACTGATTTAAAATTGGAAAATATCCCAAATAATTATAAAATTCAGAACTTCCATTTTTAGAAAATTTATCTGTTAAAACTGTCTTTTCGATATGAATCGATTTATTGATTTTAACCAAAGCCAAAGTATCTTTTAAATAATGTCTGTATTTATTCTGATTTGCGCTTTCATATTCCTTTTCTGAAATAGCTTCAATTAACAAACCTTCTTCTAATTTAAAAGAGTTTGAATGTTCTATTTTTTTTAAATTTCTAATTTGATACGATTTCACTTGATACAAATCATTTTCGTTCCATTGAGAATTTGTTTTCTTTAAAAAAATAGATTGATGATTATCAACATTAGGTTCAGAAATCTCATCCGAACAAGAAAATAATAATCCTAAAGCAACAAAACTATATACAGCTTTTAATAAGTTCATATTTAATTTGATTTAAAAAACTAAAATACAAAATAAGAATAAACTTTAACCATAAACCCAAAAGAAAATCAAGATGTTGCAGTAAATTTGCATTTTTAATATCATGACATTTGAAATAATAGCACTTTTGTGCTTGATTGCATTTATTGCAGGATTTGTAGATTCGATAGTTGGCGGTGGCGGATTAATTCAAACACCATTAACTCTAACCATATTACCACAAATACCAGTTGCTACGGTTGTTGGGAGTTTAAAAATTCCCGCATTTTTTGGAACTTCTGTCGCTTTAACTCAATACATCAAAAAAGTAAAAATTCATTGGAAATTATTTACGTTAATGGCGAGTTTAGCTTTTTTTTCTGCTTATATCGGATCCTATTTTTTAACGATTGTAAATAATGATTTCATGAAACCATTATTACTTGTTATATTAATAGGAATGGGAATTTTTACACTTCTAAAAAAAGATTTCGGAATGGCAACTGCAAAAACCATAAACAAAAAGAAATTACTCATTTATGCTGTTCTTATCAGTATTATTGTTGGATTGTATGATGGCTTTATAGGTCCAGGAACTGGAACTTTTTTTATGATTTGTTTTGTAACTTTCTTAAAAATGGATTTTTTAAGCGCAAACACACATGCAAAATTGGTGAATTTAGCTACCAATTTCGGTTCGATTTGTCTTTTTTTAATAAAAGGAAAAGTGATTTGGGCAATTGCAATTCCAATGGCAATTTCAAACGGACTTGGTGGTTATTTAGGTTCAAAATTCGCAATTAAAAAAGGAAATACTATTGTTAGAAAATTTTTAATATTCGTGATTTTCTTATCAATTTTACGTTTTGCTTACGACATTTATCAAACATTTTAATAATTAGAAATCCAACTTCTATTTTTGTGTATAAATTCTTCACAATGAAAATTTAATCCCGTTTTTTTTCTGTAATTTTGAAGAAATTTTGACAACATTGAAAAAACTATTTTTAGCTTATATATTTTTCTTATTTAGCGGATTTACTTCTTTATTCGCTCAGAATCAAACTCCTGCTAATAAAGGAAGTAAAATTGAAATCATTCATGCTGATTTTACAAATGCGGATCAAAACGAAATTCCAGGAGCAATTATTTTGACCGGAAATATAGAAGCACAGCACGATAGCATGTATATTTTTTGTAATAAAGCCTATCTTTTTCAGGCTGAAAATTATATTAAACTTTTTGGAAATGTACATTTGATTCAGAATGATACACTTTCATTAGATAGTAAATATGCAGAATATAACGGAAAAGATGGTATTGCTTATGCTCAAGGAAATGTTGTAATGCGTTCTCCAGAATCTTCTTTGACTTCTGAAACTGTTTATTATGATAAAATAAACGGGGTTGCGTATTACAATGATCATGCTACAATTGTAAATAAAACCAACACGTTGAAAAGTAAAGTTGGAAAATATTTTACAGCAGATCAACGCTATGAATTTCGAGAAAAAGTCGTTTTAACAAATCCAGAAAATGTAATCGAAACAAATCATTTAGATTTTTATGAAGTTTCTGGACATGCTTATTTATTTGGACCTTCAACCATTACAAGTAAAGAAGATTTTATTTATACCGAAAATGGATTTTATGACACACAAAATGATGTAGGAAAATTGATTAAAAATTCATACATTCTTCATGATGAAAAACGAATTGAAGGAGACGAAATCTATTACGATCAAAAAAAATCATATTCGAAATTAATCAATAATGTTAAGGTAACTGATCCGAAAAACAAAATGATTATGACTAGTCATTTTGCTGAAGTTTATCAAGCAAAAGACTCGATTTACATAACAAAAAAACCTTTAGTAAAAAGTTTGGTAGAAACAGATTCGGTTTATTTCTATGCCAAAAATATTATAATCACAGGACCAGATAAAGAACGTCAAATCAGTGGATTTAAAAACGCTAGAATGTTTAGAACTCCAGATATGAGTGCAAAAGGAGATTCTTTACACATGACACAAAAAATTGGATTAACTGAACTTTTTGGAAATCCAGTTATTTTTAAAGGAGAAAGTCAAATCACCGGAAAATTAATCCAAATATTAAACAATCCAATTACAGAAAAATTAGATTCGTTGAAAGTTTTAACTGATGCGTTTGTCATTGAACGAGATACATTAGGAACGGGATACAATCAAGCAAAAGGAATCAATCTATTTGGAAAATTTAGAGATAATAAGATTTCAGAAATTGATTTGATTCAAAACTCTGAAATGATTTATTATTTATATGATGAAGATGATGTTTTAACTGGAATTGATAAAGGAATTTGCAGTAAAATTCATTTAGAATTAGAAGATAACAAAATTACAACAGCAACACGTTTTGTTAATCCCGAAGCGATGACTTACCCACCTGATGAGTTTCCTGAAAGTATTCGAAAACTCCGAGGATTTAATTGGCGAGGTAATGAAAAAATAAATTCTGCCGAAGAAATTTTCCCTCCAGACGAACTCGAAGCTGAAGTTGCCATACAAGAAAAGGCAGAAATTCAACAAGAAACAGCAGAAAAACCGATTGAAATTCAGAAAGAAACAAAGAATTTCAAATCGAAAGGTGTTAAAAATAAAATACAAAAAATTAAGTAATCAAATGAAGCAAGATTTTTTTAAATATCAAGCTCAAACCACATTATATCCGTTAGAAGTTGAAATTTCTCACGCAAACGGAAGTTATATTTACAGCACAGACGGCAAAAAACATTTAGATTTTGTAGCTGGAGTTTCTGCTTGTACCTTAGGACACAGCAATCCCAAAGTATTAGCTGCTATTACGGAACAATTGAATAAATATATGCACGTTATGGTTTATGGAGAATACATCCAAAAACCAGCCGTTGAGTTTTGTAAACTATTGGCAGAAAATTTACCAAGTTCATTAAACAAAACGTATTTAGTAAACTCAGGAACTGAAGCAGTTGAAGGCGCGATGAAATTAGCAAAACGCGTTACTGGACGTAGTCAAATTATTTCTTGCGTAAACGCATATCACGGAAACACACAAGGTTCAATGAGCGTTTTAGGAAACGAAGAACGCAAAGGTGCATTTCGTCCGTTGTTACCGAATGTAGATTTTATTACGTTTAATAACGAAGCAGATTTAGATAAAATCACAACTAAAACAGCTGGAATTATTTTAGAAACCATTCAAGGAAGTGCTGGTTTTATAACACCTAAAAACGATTTCTTAAAGAAAGTTCGTGCAAAATGTGACGAAACAGGTACTATGTTAATCTTAGACGAAATTCAACCAGGATTTGGTAGAACGGGAAAATTATTCGGATTTCAAAACTATGAAATGGTGCCGGATATTTTGGTAATGGGAAAAGGAATGGCAAGTGGAATGCCAGTTGGCGCTTTTACTGCAAATGAAAAACATATGGATTTGTTAGCTCACGACCCAAAATGTGGACACATTACAACTTTTGGTGGACATCCTGTAATTGCTGCCGCAAGTTTAACTACTTTAAAAGAATTGCTAGAAACCGATTTAATGGAACAGACTTTGATAAAAGAACAATTATTCCGTAAGTATTTGGTTCACCCATTAATTACTGGTATTCACGGTTTAGGTTTGATGTTAGCAGCGATGACACCATCGGATGAAATAACCAATCAAGTGATTTTAAAATGTAAAGAAAAAGGCTTGATTTTATTTTGGTTGATGTTCGAAGGTAAAGCCATTCGCATCACACCTCCATTAACAATAAGCGAAGATGAAATTAAAATCGGTTGTGAAATCATAATCGAAGCATTAAACGAAATACAACAAGAAAACAACGAATAATTGTTGATTATTTTGTTTATAATTATGTTTTTTTTAGTAAACATTTGCTTAGTTAATTCATAAATTTATTAAAAGCTAAAAAAGGAAATATGTTCATGAATGACGAAGATGAAAATTTAGGTTTATCCTTATCTAAATTTGAATCCATGTTAAAAACCAATAAAGTGTTATTTTTCGATTCGGAAGAATTTGAGAATATCATCTTGCATTATATGGATTCTGGCAAATTAAATTTAGCTAAGAAAGCATTGAAATTAGCTTTGGAACAACATCCAAATTCTATTGGATTAAAATTAGTTCAAATAGAAATGTTGGTGTTTAATGACAAACTAGATGCTGCAGAAAAACTAATCCAAGAAATCTATAGAATAGACCCAAAGAATGAAGAAGCATACATTCAACATGCGAGTATTTATTCAAAAAAAGGAGAACATAAAAAGGCAATCGATACACTGAATATTGCTTTAGGATTAACAGATGATTTAGCCGATGTTTATTCATTAATCGGAATGGAATATTTGTACATCGATGAATTGGAAAATGCTAAATATTATTTTATTAAGTGCTTAGAAAATGATGATGAAGATCAAAGTGCTTTATACAACATCGTTTATTGCTATGACTTTTTAGATCAACCCACTCAAGCTATTAAATTCTTAAACGAATTCATAGACCAACAACCTTATAGTGAGGTCGCTTGGCATCAATTAGGACGTCAACATATGAACGTAAAGGATTATCAAAAGGCAGTTCAAGCGTTTGATTTTGCTACGATTATTGACGAACATTTTATTGGAGCTCATCTTGAAAAAGGAAAAGCTTATGAAAGTTTAAAAGAATATAAAAAAGCGATTGATAGTTACAATACAACACTTGAAATTGATGATGCTTCATCTTACGTTTTCTTAAGAATTGGAACCTGTTATGAAGCTTTGAATCAAAATCAAAAAGCATTGAAATATTATTTAAAAACGGTTCATGAAGATCCACTTTTAGATAAAGGTTGGATTGCAATAACTGATTTCTACATCAAATTAGGGAATTTCCAGAAAGCCTTATTTTATGTAAACAAAGCTTTAGGAATTGATGATCAAAACAAATTATATTGGAGAAGATTTGCTGTAATCAATAAAGAATTAAATTTCTTTGAAGAAGCTGCTCTTGGTTATTCAAAAGCTGTTGAATTAGGAGATTTGTTTTTAGATACTTGGTTATATTGGGCAGATACTTTGCAATTTTTAGGCGAATTTGAAGGTGCGATTCAAAAACTTTTAGAAGCTTCTGAAATTCATAATGATGAGTTTGAAATCGAATATCGTTTAGGTGGATTATATTTTATTGAAGAACAAACTGAAAAGGCATTTTATCATTTAACGAATGCTTTACATTTAAACTTTAAAAATCACACAATTCTTGAAGAAAATTTCCCTAGCGTTTGGGCAAATCCTTTGATACAAGAACACATTCAAAAACATAAAAACTAAATAAATGGTTATACGAAAAAGGTATAACCATTTCTAATTAAAGATGAAAACATACGGATTAATTGGCAAAAATATCGATTATTCATTTTCGAGAAATTATTTCAAACAGAAATTTGAGTCTGAAAAGATTGTTGATTGCGAATATGTGAATTTCGATATTAAAGATATTAAAGAAATCTTGTTCGTTTTCGAAAATCAAAATCAAGGTTATAACGTAACGATTCCATACAAAGAAACAATTATTCCTTTTTTGGATAATTTAAATCAAGATGCACAAGAAATTGGAGCAGTAAATACGATTAAAGTTCATAAAGACGGAAGCCTAGAAGGATTTAATACCGATTTTTATGGTTTTTATGAGTCATTAATACCACATTTGAAATCGCATCATACAAAAGCTTTGATTTTGGGAACAGGCGGAGCTAGTAAAGCGGTTGCTTTTGCTTTAAAGAAATTAAAAATTGACTACCAATTTGTATCAAGAAATCCGAAATCGAATGAAATTTCGTACGAAGATTTGTCTAAAAAAGAATTTGAAGTAGCAAAAATTATTATAAATACTACACCAATTGGAACTTTTCCGGATGTTGAAAATTGTCCAAACCTGCCCTACTCTTTTTTTACAGAAAATCATATTGCATTCGATTTGATTTATAACCCACAAGAAACAAAGTTCTTACAAAAAGCTAAAGAAAATAAAGCAATTACAATAAACGGATTGCAAATGTTAATTCTGCAAGCAGAGAAAGCTTGGGAAATTTGGAACAGTTAATCTTAATAAATTTTAACATAAATCCTTTGTTTCCTTTGATAATAAAAATTGATTTATTACCTTTCAAAAAAATAATGTTAAACTTAAGCATTTAAATAATGTTAGAAGAAAGAAATGATAACCTGTTAAACACAGACGGAAGTGAAAATGAACAAAATATTGTTCAAAATCTTGATGCAATTGAATCAATCAATGTTTCAAACGCAGAAGAACATGAAAATGAGGAAAGCTCAGAAAATGTAGATATTCCTACCAAAGATTACGAAGCACTTTCGCTGGAAGAATTAGTTACTGAATTGGATAATTTAGTTTCTAATTATAATGTTATGACTGTTCGCGATCACGTTGAGCAAATTAAAAAAGCATTTTCAAACAAATATTATATTTTCATCGAAGAGAAAAAACAAGCTTTTCTGGATGAAAATACTGAAAATACAATATTAGATTTCGAATATAATTCGGTTGTAAAAAATAATTTTGATTCTATTTTTAATACTTATAGAAATAAAAGAAATAAACATTTTCAATCAATTCAAGATAATTTAAAAAACAATTTAGCTACGCGTAAAGCTTTAATTGAAGAACTAAAAAACTTGATTGATAATACGGAAAATATTTCTACAGCATTAAAAGATATCCAAAACATCAGAGAACGTTGGGGAAAAGCTGGTGCAATTCCAAGAGATAATTATAACCATGTTTGGAATAATTATCATTTTCACATGGAACGTTTTTACGACCAATTGCATTTAGATCGCGAAGCTCGTGATTGGGATTTCAAACAAAATTTAGAGAAAAAACAAAATTTAATTGAATCTGCTAAAAAATTATTAGAACAAAACGACATTCACAAAGCGTTTAAAGAATTACAGATTTATCACAGAATTTGGAAAGAACAAATTGGACCAGTTTCAAAAGAACATAGAGATACTATTTGGAACGAATTCAGTGATATTACAAAGCAATTACATGATCGTCGTGAAGCAATTTATGTTGAATTACGTTCTAGAGAAGACCAAAATTTAAACATTAAACTTGAATTTATTGCTCAACTTAACGATTTAGCTAAAAACGATTCAAAATCACATAATCAGTGGCAGGATGCTATTTCAAAAGTTGAAGAATTAAGAGCTAAATTCTTTAAAACCGGTAAAGTTCCTGCAGAACATAACGAACAAACTTGGGATGCTTTTAAGGAAGCAACTCGTTTATTCAATGTTCAAAAAAATGCTTTCTATAAAGATATCAAACGCGATCAGCAAGATAATTTGAATTTGAAAATGGCATTAATTGAAAAAGCTAAATCATTAAACACAAGCAATGATTTTGATCAAGTAACGCCAATAATGAAACAAATTCAGGAAGAATGGAAGAAAGTTGGTCACGTTCCGAAAAAATATTCTGACAAGCTTTGGAAAGAATTCAAAGAAGCTTGCAATCATTATTTTGATCGTTTACATAAAGATAGAAACAAAAACATTTCTGAAGAAATGGAAAATTTCGATAAGAAAAAGGCATATTTAGAAGAGCTTAAGGATTTTCAGTTAGTTGGAAATCATAAAGAAGATTTGGATGCAATTAAACTTCATATTGAAAATTGGAAAGCTATTGGACCTGTTCCGCAAGTTAGAAGACATATTGAAGGTAAATTCAATAAAATTTTAGATGCTTTATTTGACAAATTAAGTCTTTCTAAAAAAGAAACTGAATTGGTTAAATATAACAATCGTTTGGAGCAAATGGTTGAAACAGGAGATAAACGTAAAATTCAAAATGAAATTACGTTTGTTCAACGCAAAATTGAAGAAGTTACTTCTGAAATTTTCCAACTTGAAAACAATATGCAATTTTTCTCAAATGCAAAATCTGATAATCCGTTTATTAAGGAAATTAATAAAAACATCGATAAGCATAGAGATGAATTAAATATCTGGAAAGATAAATTGAATCAATTAAAAGAAATTTTATAATTACAAACCGGTTTTATACCGGTTTTTTTGCTGTATGAGAACATCAAGCTTTCTGAAAATCTTGGCCTTAGTTTTACTTTTAAGTAGTTGTGCTTCGAAGAAAAACGCATCGACTTCTAAAGGAAAAACATCCAGTTCAAAACATATTCTAAAATCAAAAAATAACAGTTTAGAAGATTTTGCAAATCTTTTGGAAGTTTCAAAAAAAGATTTGAAAAACGAGAAACTGTATTTTTATATAGATAGTTGGTTAGGAACACCACATAAAATGGGCGGAACAACAAAATCTGGAATTGATTGTTCTGGATTTGTTAGCAATGTTTATACAGAAATTTATAAAGAAAAATTACCTCGAACCTCGCGAGATATGGCCGAAGAAATTAAAAATAAAAAAATAGATAAACTCAAAGAAGGAGATTTGGTTTTCTTTGCTTTTGGAGGTGGTAAGATTGATCATGTTGGCATTTATTTACACAACAATCGGTTTGTTCATGTTTCTAGTAAAAAAGGTGTGATTATTTCTAATTTAGAAGACGTTTGGTATTCAAAATACTTCGTTAAAAGTGGAAGTGTTTTCTAAAATTTACAAAAAAATTGAAAATCTTAATTGAAACGTTTCAAATAGAATTTAAACGTTTCAATTAAGATTTTTTTTATGTTTTTTGACATTCGATTAAAAAATACTATCTGTTTTTTTAATAAAACTTAAACCAAAATTCATCAAACAAATCGTTTTCTGTATACGATTCGTTTTCAAACAGCGTTTTTAGAACTTCGAAGGTTTCCATTCTATAATTATATTTTTCACAAACTTCTCTATTTTCTTCCAACTTCAAATGATCAGGAAATAGAACTACCGAAACAATTTCGGCCTTTGAATTACTGTAAATATCAGATAATACTTGTGAATATTTTTTTAACTGAGAATCTAAAACATTAGAATACCATTTGTTTTCGATATTCAAAACATATTCTTTTAATTCATCTGTTTCTGTTTGAAGAGTAACTTCTACCAATAAATCAATGTAACCAAGTTGTTTTTTCGTTTTTACACTAATGATTTTGCAAAGTGTAAATTCGTTTTCAAAAACTAAATGCAATAATATACGCTTTGAATAATGTTGGACTTTATTTTCAAAAGTAGCATAATCATCGACAGCGCAACGTAAAGTCCAACTCAAAAAAAAATCGTGTAACGCTTCATATCCAGCGTCAACTTTATTTTCTTCGTAATTGAAAAATTGTGGTAATGTGTTTGACATAATAGTATTTTAATTTTGGTTTTGGCTAATAGAAAATTAGGATTCGTTATCGAAATCAATATTTGATTTCGATAACTTTCCTATTGTAAAAAAAAAAAATGTGTTTAAAAGATATGTAAATTTAAATGAATCAAAATAAAGAACACTAAGGGTTTACCCTGATGTCAAATAATTTAACATTTGTAGATTTTTTCAAAACTTCAACTAATCATTAATTTTTCGACGTGGTTGATCGCTTTCAATTAAAACGTCTGTCGAATGTAGAAATTCTGCAGCAGCGGCTGATTCTTTCACTTTAATTGAGCTTCTTGAAATCATATCAAATTCAAAATCATTTAAAACAACTTTACGAATTGATGATTTATCATAATCTTTAAATTTATATTTTGCATAAATTTTTCTTGCTAAAGCCAAACCATCCAACATCGCTTGATTTGCACCTTGTCCTTTAAACGGACTCATTGGATGAGCCGCATCTCCGATCAATGTAGCGGGTTTATCAAGTTCAGTAAGTTCAGTTTTAAGTACTTCTCGGTCATAAACAGGATACCCCGTAATTAAACTCTCATCTGTAGCAAAAATAATTTCAGGAATCGGAGTGTGCCAATCTGTACGATTGATTGCTTCTTGCTTAAGAAAAGTTGCACCTTTTTTACTCAAAGCAATTGCATCTGATTCATCCATCGGAAAACTCAATTGCCACATCACCGAATCTTGAGAATATGGCATTATATAAATTCGCTCGTTTCCATTTGCAGTCTGAAAAACAGTAGCAGAATCTAACAAATCTGATTTTAAATGTTGTAATTTTTGCAAAGAACAAATGCCCAAAACAACCAAACATCCTAAATATCGTAGTGGTTTATAATCTGAACCTAATAATTGATTTCGAACAACACTGCGAATTCCATCTGCTCCAACAATTAAATCTGCATTAAATTTTTTCGCAACTCCATCTACTAAGAAATGTAACGTATTTCCGATGTTTTTATCTGAATCAAAATCAATCAATTGATGATTCCAATGAATAAACTTTTCATTTTTCAATTGATTCAACAACATCAAACGCAATTCTTGACGCGCAATATGTAAATTTGTTTTTTTAGAAAAATTGACATTTTCTTCAGGAATCCATTTGCGTTTACCCCAAGTTCCTAAAACGTTTCCTGAAATATCGTGAACAATATGACGAGAAGAAACAATTCCATTTTCGAAATGTTCAATTCCAAGTGCTTTTGTAATTTTACTTGCCTGTTGCAGCGTAAGTCCATAGCCTTGAGAACGCGAATTAAAAGAATCATCACGTTCAAAAATTGTAAATGGAATACCTCGATGCAAACAAGCAACTGCTAAAGTAATTCCACCAATTCCAAGACCAATTATAGCAATATGAGGAAATTTCTGAATATCGGGTTTTGGAAATTCGGCGCTTGAAACAATTCCTTTTCCATCGCATTTTGTACACTTTTTAAAAAATGTATTTGAAGATTCAATTTGACTCGCTTTCTTACTGCTTTTTTGCTTTTTTTTTCCGATTCCTAAACATGATTCACAAACAATCCAATGCATCAATTTTTCAATTTAAAGTACAACAAAAATAAAGGAAACTTTTAAATGATTATTCATTATTTGGTTTTTAATCAATTATAAAATCGTAATTCAAAATAGATTTTACTCAAAATTTAATACTTACTTTTGTAAGAATATCGTCAAATTCTACATGAAAAACATGAGTCATAATATTCAAAAAAATAATCAAATAAAGTTTTTTTCTAATTTTAATGAATTGATTGAAACACCTTTCGAAGGAATTATAAATGCACATTGTTGGAATAGAAATTTAATTGGTGATTTTGAAGAAATAGTAAACAAATTAATACTTCATGAAGATATTACAATAATCACGATTGATGATTTAATGAATTTGAATCTTTCAGAAAATGGCGATAAAGCACGAGAAATTATAATTGAAGATTTAAAATTATTGTCAGAATTAGGAGCTTCACCTACTCTTAATTTATTAAAATGTTACGAACGAGATGATACATTAGATTTTATTTCCACAGATGTATATTCATATCACGTTGATTCTTCACCTATTTCAACCGATACTTTTTTATGTACTTATTTTGGAGCTTCAAGTGATATTTTACCAAACGATTCTGTTACTCAAAAAATTTTAATACCAGAAATAAGAAGCAAATTAAAAGAATTACACGACGGTTCCGATGATGAATTTGAATTGTTTCTAGAAGAATTTTATTTCGATTTACACTATCAAGCAAATACAAACGCAGAACCAATCAATTTGGGTTTAGGAAATCTTTGGAGATTGGCTGTTAAAAATCCGCAACAACTTGTTCCGCCTTGTGTACATCGAGCTCCAAAAGAAAACAAAAATGAATTGCGGTTATTATTAATCTGTTAGATTTGTTCTATACACTTTTTTAATTTGATCAAAAAAAAACTAGAATTAGTTGAAATTTTAGTTAATTGGAACAAGAATAAAGCTCTATCCTTTACAGCTATAAGTTGTATACTAAAGTTCTTTATAATCGAATTTAAGAATTCGAAGAAGCATTTGTACTTCTGTTTCCAAAACAATTAAGAATATCATTTTAATATTAAAATTGTATTTTTCATATAACAAAATAACATAAATTAAAAAAGAACACTTATTTTGTTAACAAAAATATTTTTGTTAAATATTTTTATTTATTTTTAAATCAATTTGAAAAATTAGAGAATCAAAACTTTACGCTTTAATTTTTAATATGTAACCTTATTCTATTAAATAATGGTATTAATCCAAGTAGATAAAAAATGAAAAAATATATCCTTACATCCTTAATTGTTCTTTTTTGTTTTCAATCATATGGACAAGTTACAGAAACTTATTGGAAAGCCGAAAGTGTAACTAAAGTTAACAAAACACCCATTAAGGCAGGAATACTAACGGCTTACATGGAAATGATTGAAGAAATGCAACTTCATCTTTCTAAAAAAGACGATTCATTATTTATTTTATATCCATATGAAAAAAAAATGAAAACAAAGGACCTAATATCCTTTTCTAATGTTCGTTACGTTGATGAAAAAAATGAACTTATAGATAGTATTTATGACGTAGATATAAAAAACGATAGTTTGAAAATTAAGTTTCACTTAGGTAATTTAAAAGATGAAAACTGTTATATTTTAACTTTTTCTCCCATCAACAAACAGATTTATTTTCAAAATGTTGAAAATCTAAAATCAAAAAAAAATGAATTATTTGAAATGTTAAAAACAGTTGACTACTCTACATTAGATTTATCCACTCCAAAACCTAAATATTTCAATGATAATATCAACTTAAATATAATAAACCCAGTTCAATTAGCAGAAATGATTTCTGTTAATAATGATGGAATACAAACAGGTTACATGGGTCATTCTTTCAATATTCAAAAAAAAGGTAATTTAAAATATACCGAATTCTATATACAAAGAACAGATAAATTAGATTTTGTAGCGGCAAAAATCGGAAAAATAAATTTCAACAACATTAAACTAATTTATAATGAAATAGATAAAAAGACAGATGCAGTAATTCTTTATCAAATGCAATTAAAGAAACAAGAAATAATTTATCTATTTGAAAGTATTGATTCGAAACTAAGTAATGCAGAAATTAACAAAGAAAATTTAAACAATATGGAAATCACTTGGTCAGATAATGAAAAAATTATAAAAATGATAATTAAAAATTTTTCTGACGATATAAATAATTCAAGTAAAATACTAGCCGATATTAGCAATTCAAAAGAAGAATTAATTATAAAAAAGGAATTGGAAAATTATATTCTTTCAATACAGGAGTTTAAAACAATAATTACTATTGTTTCCAAAGAATTAGCAGAAATTGCAAAGTCAGATGAATTTAAAAGCAAACTTGGAGGAATGCCTTTTACTGTTGATTATAATCACTAATAAAATCCTCAAATAAAAACATTGGGGAAATATTTTTTTTACAAGAAAATAGTATAAAAACAATTTCTTTTGACTTTAGATACACAGATTCAACTCATAGATACTAGTGCATTTATGAATTTAATCTATGTTTTTTTTAGGAAATTCGTAAAACAAAATTAGAAGATATATTATTTTTTTGATACTTTTTTCAATTGGTAAAATATTATAAAATCGATTTAAAAGTAACTAAAAAATAGATAGTCTGATATTATTTTTAAAGAAGACTAATATTTTTCACATAATGTGGATAGACCGACGCAAATATCATTTTAGCTATTTTGGCATCGTGTTCTGGAGTTGTTGTCATAAAAAAGAGTTTATGTAAAAAATGAATCTAAAATTCATAAATTAAACAATAATATATTATTGAAAATTCTAGTTATTTCCGTAAATTTACTAATATCAACTAAAGAATATGAAATCTAACAAAATAAAAAATATAGCTGTTTTAACTTCTGGAGGAGATGCTCCAGGTATGAATGCTGCCATTCGTGCAGTTGTTCGTTCATGTGCATTTTATGAAATCAATTGTATTGGTGTTTTTCGTGGTTTGCAAGGTTTGATAGAAGGTGATTTTAAAGTTCTTGGACCTCGTGATGTTAAATACATTGTAAGTAAAGGCGGAACAATTCTAAAATCTGCTCGTTCAAAAGAATTTATTACTCCCGAAGGTAGAGCAAAAGCTTATGAAAATCTAAAGAAACATGAAATCGATGGATTAATCATAATTGGCGGAGACGGAAGTTTTACGGGCGGTTTAATCTTTAGTAAAGAATTTGATATTCCGGTTATTGGAATTCCTGGTACTATCGATAATGATATTGTAGGAACGAGTCATACTATTGGATTTGATACAGCTTTGAATACTGCTATTGATGCAATTGATAAAATTAGAGATACTGCAACTTCTCATAAACGTTTGTTTTTTGTCGAAGTTATGGGACGTGATGCAGGACATATTGCCTTAAATACTGGAATTGGTGCAGGAGCCGAAGAAATTTTAATTCCTGAAGAAAATATTGGTTTACCAAAACTATTAGAAAAACTTAAACGTAGTAAAGCATCTGGAAAATCTTCTTGTATTGTTGTGGTTTCTGAAGGTGGAAAAATTGGTAAAAATGTTTTTGAATTAAGTGAATACGTCGAAGAAAACCTTCCTGAATACGATGTTCGTGTTTCTGTTTTAGGACATATGCAACGTGGAGGAGCGCCATCTTGTTTTGACCGTGTTTTGGCAAGTCGATTAGGGGTGAAAGCTGTTGAATTATTAATGTTAGGGAAATCTCAATTAATGGTTGGATTAATTAACGACCAAGTGGATACAACTCCATTAGAAAAAGCAATTAAAGGTGAAACATCAGTTGATGAAGAATTAATTAGAATATCAGATATATTATCTATATAAAAATAAAAAAAAATGAAAATGGAAAAAGTAAATATTGGAATTAACGGTTTTGGTCGAATTGGTCGATTATTATTACGTGAATCATTCGAAAGAAATGATATTAAAGTTGTTGCAATTAATGATTTAATGGATGTTGAACAATTGGCTTATCTTTTAAAATATGATTCGGTTCACGGTCAATTTAAAGGAACAATTGAAACAAATAATGGTAATTTAGTTGTAAATGGTAATGAAATTAGAATTACTGCCGAAAAAGATCCTGCGAATTTAAAATGGAACGAAATCAACGCTGAAATTGTTGCTGATTGTACGGGTATTTTTAAAACGATGGATGCAGCTTCAGCTCATATTAAAGCAGGAGCAAAAAAGGTAGTTTTATCTTTCCCTTCAGATGAAGTTCCAATGTTTGTAATGGGCGTAAATCACAACGAAATTACTTCTGAAAATACTGTGGTTTCTAACGCAAGTTGTACTACAAATTGTTTGGCTCCAGTTGCAAAAATTTTGAATGACAATTTCGGAATCGAAGAAGGATTAATGACCACAGTTCACGCTGCTACAGCAACTCAAGCTGTTGTAGATGGTGCGTCTAAAAAGGATTATCGTGGTGGACGTTCTGCTTTAAATAATATCATTCCTTCAAGTACAGGAGCGGCAAAAGCAGTAACAAAAGTGATTCCTTCGTTAAAAGGTAAACTAACGGGAATGTCATTTAGAGTTCCGGTTGCTAATGTTTCTGTTGTTGATTTAACCGTAAAATTAGCTAAACCAACAACCTATCAAAATATAATGGATGTTTTTAGAAAAGCTTCTGAAAATGAATACAAAGGGATTCTTGGTTACACAAATGAACCTGTTGTTTCGCAAGATTTTGTTTCAGATACACATACAGCAATTATTGATGCGGACGCAGGGATTGCACTTAACGAAACTTTCTTTAAAATTGTAGCTTGGTATGATAATGAATACGGATATTCTGCTAAACTTTTAGATTTAATTGTACACTTAAAATCGGTAAAATAAACCTATTTTTGTGTGAAATAATCAAGTTTAAAATATGAAATTAATTGTTGATAGCGGTTCAACTAAATCGGATTGGATTTTATTTGATTCTGATGGTATTTTTGTCAAAACCTTTGCAACTTTAGGATTAAATCCAGAAGTAGTTTCTGAAGATGAGATTTTGAAACGATTAAATATTTCTGAAGATTTAATGGTTTTGCAAACTAAAGTTGAGGAAGTTCATTTTTATGGTTCGGGTTGTGGAACACCTCGTTCTAAAGAAATGATGCGAATTGCTTTGGGAAAGTTTTTTATAGCTACCAATAGTTTTGTAGTAAAAGAAGATACGTATGCAGCTGTTTTTGCTACTTGTAAGGAAAACGAACAGGCAATAGTTTGTATAAATGGAACGGGTTCTAATTGCAGTTATTTCAACGGTAAAGAGGTTATTCAGGCTATTGATTCATTAGGTTATTTGGCTATGGATGATTGTGGTGGCGTGCAATTTGGACGTGAAATGATTCGTGCTTATTTTTTTAAAACAATGCCTGAAGATTTACGTTTAAAATTTGCTGCTTCGTACGATTTAAATTCTGATACGATAAAAAATCGTTTCTATAAAACAGAAAATCCGAATGCTTATTTGGCTTCGTTTTTACCTTTTTTAGTCGAAAATAAGAATGAACCTTTTTTTTGTGAATTGATTGATAATCAAATTTTATTTTTTGTAAATAATTATATCAAACAGTTTGAAAATTTTGCTGAAGTTCCAGTTCATTTTGTAGGTTCAGTAGCATTTTTATTTCAAGATAATTTTGAGAAAATTTTAAAACAAAATGGTTTGATAGCTGGTAAGTTTTATCAGAAACCTTTAGATGGATTAATAAATTTCTATAAATAAGAAAAAAGTTCAGATAAAAATCTGAACTTTTTTTATGTAAAAAATACGGTTAAACTGTAAATTAATAATCCCACAATACCGCCTACTAATGTTCCGTTAATTCGAATAAATTGTAAATCTTTCCCGACTTCCAATTCCAATTTATCGCTCATTTCTTTTCCGTCCCAGTCTTTTACTGTTTTTGAAATGATATTTCCGATTTCATTACTATTTCTCAAAGCTAGTTTATAAATGAATTTATGAACTGTTTTATTGATTTTAGCTTTTGTACTTTCGTTTTCAACAAGGTTTTGACGTATTTCTTTTAAATATTTTTCAATATATTGATTCAAAGCTGAATTTTCATCTTCTAAATTAGAAACTAAATTTGATTTTGTATTCTCCCAAAGTTTTGAAGCATAATCTTGAAGTTTTTCATCAGTTATAAATTCTTCTTTTAAATTATCGAAACGCGATTTCCAGTTTTCATCTGTTTTAATAGATTCACATATTTCGTATAATTTAGTTGTTATTTCATTTCTGATATTATGATTGCCATTATTTTGAATATCATCAAGGAAAGAAATAATTCCAGAAATTAATTGATTTGTAATTGCTTTTCCACCAATCAAGCCTAATATTGGATTCTTTTCGACAACTTTGTCATAAATAGCTTCTTTATTATTTTCTACATAAAGTTTCGCTTGTGGAATAAGTAATGAAATCAGACGTTGATGTTCATTGTTTTCAACTGCGTAAAAAAGTCCTTTAGAAACCAATTCTTGAAGGTTTAAATCATTTAAAATGTCTTTTCCTTTTGATGAAATTATTAGAATAACTTCTTTATCATCAATTTTTAAAAGAATACTCTTTAGAACTTTTCTAATTTCAACTGTTGTTTTATTAAATTTTTTTTCATTTGAAATCCAATTTACAATAAAACCGCTCAAATCAATTTTGGTAACATACGGACGAATAGTTGCTTGGTTTAAAAAATTTTCACTTACAAAGCTTCCTAAATTTTCACCAAGAGCATCTTTATTATTATTAATTAAATTGGTATGCGGAATTTTTATTCCTAACGGATATTTAAATAGGGCAGTGACCGCAAACCAATCTGCTAATGCTCCGACCATTCCAGCTTCTGAAAAAGCTTTTACATAATTCATCCAAGATTGATGATTGTGTTTGGAGAGTAGCAACATTAAAACATAAACAATCGCCATTAAAACAAATAAACCTGTAGCAATTAATTTGTGCTTTTTTAATTGTTGTTTTTTTATGTTCATTCGTAAAAGTATTTTTATAAATCTACGAAAATCAAATTGGATTTGTTTTAAATATTTATTGAAAAATTTTGTTGAATTTTTAATTTTTTTGAGAATTAAAAAGTCATTTTTTATTTATATTTTTAAAATTAATCTCATAACTAATTCTATTTTTTTTTGTATTTTTTTAGTTATTAAAAATTATTAGGTGTTTTATTTTTAAATTGTTCTTCATAAATATAATTAAACTTTTTGTTTATATAATTAGTTTTAAACAATTGAAAATATAATATTTAAACTTTGTGTATAGATTTTGTTTATGATTGTTTTTAGTTAATAAATTTAGTGTATTCTATTTTATAATTGATGTTTTTTTTGCTTTTTTAAATTTAAGTTATATTGAAAAAATTTTTATTATTATAAAATGGAATTTCAATGTAGTTTGTTATAAAATTATAAATAAAGCAATCAAAAAATTAACTTTTGTATTATTCAACATTTCGAGACATGAAGTTCAAAATCATCAATTAAAAAAGTTGAGGACTAAAAAAATTTCAGCGAGTTGTATTTAGTATTAAATCCTATCATTTTGTAGTGACTCAAAAAAGTTAGACACTTTGGAGCATGTTTTCAACATCGAATCTACTACTGTATAATTTATGCTTTTTTAATCATTTAAATAATGTATCGCTATTTCAGGACTAACCAATCGGACGATAGTTTTCAAATATGTATTTTATATATTAGTTTTTCAACAGTTTCTTTTTAGTCCGTTTTAGAATTCTATAATTAGTAACTTGAATTTTTATAAAATAAAAAAGAAAGTGATGTATTACACTTTCTTATTATGCTTAAGAGTTAGGTTAAGCTCCAATTTAAAAACAACTTTTTTTCTTTTCTAACTTTTCTTTTTTTTAACTCAGAATTTTTTTTATTTTCTTTTGTTGATACAAATAACTTACTATTTTGAATTGTATAGAATCCCTGATTTCAGCTAATTTTGCATATCCAAACTATCCATTTTTAAAATAAAAGGAAGTGCTTTTTTGCACTTCCTTTTAGTAAATTAGAGTTTATTTAAGTCTCAATTAAATTAACAATTACTATCTTTTTTTTAAATTACAAAGAATAACTCTGTAGTTATTATTAAGTCACTACAAAATTATTTTAAAAAAGTGAATTTTATTTCACTGAAATCAGCTATTTTTTTTGTGCCTGTGCAAATTACTTGAAGATGAAAATTTATTATCGAATCTAGATGATGTTTTAAAAAAATTCACTGAGTGAACTTAAAATAAACAAATTAGACGGAATCCTTGCTAAAATAAGAACATCCATAAAATGAGTTTTAATATGCCTTATAATTGTACCTTCGCATATTAAGCTGGTTTTCCTTTTTATAAACATCATTTAAGAAAAAATTGAATTTAAATATTAAAACGATGATAACAATATATCACAATCCACGTTGTAGCAAATCTAGAGAAGGTCTTTGCTTTTTAGAAGAAAAAAATATTCCACACAGTGTTGTAAAATATTTAGATGCAGGCTTAACTCCAGAAGAACTATCTAAAATCATTAAAATATTGAACATTTCTCCTATCGAATTAGTTCGAACTAAAGAAGAAATTTGGAAAGAGAATTATAAAGACAAAACACTTTCTGACGAAGAAATTATTAAGATAATGTCTGAAAATCCAAAATTAATTGAAAGACCAATCGTTATAAATGAGAATCAAGGAGTTATCGCTCGTCCGTTTTCTAGAATAAATGACATTATTTAATCTAAAAGCAACAGCTCTTTAACAAAACATTATCAATAAAACTCAATTGTTTTAGTATTTTTGCTACAAATTATAAAAAATTCATTTGATGAAATCAACACGGTTTTTAACAGTAGTTGCGTCACTTTCTTTTAGTTCATTAATGTGGGCACAAACGCCTTCTAATGAAATATTTATAAAAGGATCTGTAGTCGAAGCTTCTACTAACCAACCTCTAGAATATGCTAATATCACATTGATTAGCACTACAAATCCTGAAATCATTACAGGTGATGTAACCGATACAACAGGTAATTTCAATATTCCAACAATTGCAGGAACTTACAACATTCGTGTTGAATATTTAGGATATAAAACAATTGAAATTTCTAATAAAGAAATTACAGAAAATGCAGATTTAGGTGTTTTTAAAATTGAAAGTGATTCTGAGCTTTTAGAAGGAATTGTTGTTCAAGCTAAAAAAGCTGAAGTTGAAATAAAACTTGACAAACGTATCTATAACGTTGGCGACAATGCAATCGTAAGAGGTGGTAATGCTAGCGATGTTCTTGACAACATACCTTCTGTAGAAGTTGATTCTGACGGAAATGTAAGTTTGAGAGGAAACGAATCTGTTAAAGTTTTAATTGACGGTAAACCATCTGGATTAGCTTCAAATGTTGGAGATGCATTGAAGATGTTGTCATCAGAATCAATTGAACGTGTTGAAGTGATCACAAATCCATCTGCTCGATATGAAGCAGAAGGTGGAGCTGGAATCATTAACATCATCTTAAAAAAAGGAAGTAACAACGGAACAAACGGAAGTGTTTCTGCAAATATTGGTGATCCATTAAGTTATGGACTAAATGCAAACGTAAATCACCGCATGAAAAGTGTGAATTTATTTGCTAATTTAGGATATAGTAAAAATAAAACATTTGGTAATTCACTTAATGATTCAGAATATTTTAACGAAGACGGAACTACTTCTCAATACGTTAATGAACAATCAAAAAACACTAGAGACAGACATGGTTTTAATGGTAACATTGGTGTTGAATGGAATATTACGGATAAATTTACTTGGAATAACGGAGTAACATTTCGTAAAAACAAAGGTGATAATCCTAGAACTTTAAACTATTCTAAGTTTGATGAAAATTATAATTTACTTTATAAAAACACCCGATTAACCGAAGAAGACGACCAAAAAGAAACAGCAGAATACAACACTGATTTTACTTATAAATTTAACGACAAAGGACATCAATTATTTGTATCGGGAAGTATAAGTAAAAATACAGATTTAGAAAATTCTGATATTTCAACTATAGACCAAACCTTAGATATCTTATCTAAAGAAGTTACTCGCGCGACAGAAGATGAACAAAGATTGATTGCTCGTGCTGATTATATTTTACCACTAGGAGAAGGAAGCCAATTTGAAGCAGGATATCTAGGTAATTTCAACGAATTAAATACAACTTTTAATTTAGATACAGATATTGTTCAAGGAATTCCTTCTGACAGTAATCTTGAATATAAAGAACGTCTAAATGCACTTTATGCTCAATACGGAAATAAAGTAGATAAATTCAGTTATATGGTTGGCTTACGTTGGGAAAACACTCAAATAGACGTAAATCAATTAGTAACTCAAGATTTTAACAAGAAAAAATACAGCAACTTTTTCCCTAGTTTATTTTTAAGTTATGAATTTATTGAAGGAGAAAACATTACGGCTAGTTATAGCAGAAGAGTTAGGAGACCGAGAGGTCGAATGTTAAATCCGATTTCTAATTATTCTAGTTCAATAAACTTTTTTCAAGGTAACCCAGATTTAAATCCTTCTTTCACTGATGCATTTGATCTTGGGTATATGAAACGTTTTAGTCATCAATTAACTTTAAATACTTCTGCATATTTTAATAAAACTAATGATGCTACTCAATATGTAAGAAGAGTTAATGGAGTTAATGATGAAGGAATTCCAATAACGATAAGTGGTCCGATCAATTTAGCAACAGAATACAGATACGGTTTAGAAATAAATTTAAATTATGTTCCTTTTGCATGGTGGAGATTAAATGCAAATGCAAATCTATTCCAAGTTGCTACAAGAGGAAATTATCAATACTTCGATGAAAATTTAAATCAAGTTGTTAATCAAAATTTTGACAATGATACCTTTACTTGGTCTGGTAGATTAAGTTCAAAAATAACTTTGCCTGGTAAAGTTGATTGGCAAACAAACGTGATGTATAGCGGACCACAAGCAACAGCTCAAGGTAAACGTTTAGGAAATGTTGGTGTCAATCTTGCATTTAGCAAAGATGTACTTAAAGATAAAGGAACAGTTACATTAAATGTACAAGATTTATTCAACTCTAGAAAACATATGATGGATATCGATTTACCACAAGCAAGATCGTATTCTGAAATGCAATGGAGAGAAAGAACTATAAATTTAGCATTTACGTATCGTTTTAATCAATCTGCAAGTGATCGAATGAAAAATCAAAAAAGACAAAATTCTTCAGAAGATATGGAAGAAATGATGTAATATTTTAAAAGCTTAGTTTTCACTAAGCTTTTTTCTTTATACAAAAAAACGTTCAGCTTTCACTGAACGTTTTTTAATATTATCAAATACTAAATTAGTATCTATTAACTTCGTTTTGAGCATCTCTAATCATATCTTCATTAGCAACAATACTAAATTCAACACGACGGTTTTTAGCTCTTCCTGCTGCTGTATCATTAGATGCAATCGGATCCGCCATTCCCATACCTTCAGTAGTTAAACGCTTCGTTCCGATTCCTTTACTTACTAAATATGCTTTAACAGCATTTGCTCTACTACGAGATAATTTAACGTTGTATTCTTCTTTACCTACATTGTCTGTGTATCCGTAAATCATCAATCTTGTATCTGGATTAGCGATAAAAACTTTAGCCAATTTATCTAAATTTGCTTTTGCTTTATCAGTTAAATCAGATTTGTCAAATTCAAAATTAACTGTACTTTCACCTAAAGTAACTTTGATACCTTCACCTACTCTTTCAACTTCAACACCTGGTAAAGTATTTTGAATTTCCTGAGCTTGTTGGTCCATTTTCTTACCAATAACTCCACCAACGGTTCCACCAACAACTCCACCTAAAACAGCTCCTAAAGCACTGTTGTTTTTACTTCCAACATTGTTACCCAAAACACCACCTAAGATTGCACCTGCAGCGGCACCTGCAGCGGCACCTCTTTGTGTATTGTTAGAATTTTTAACTGTATTACAACTAGTTAAAAAAGTTCCGCTAATTAAAGCACCTAATAACAAGTAAGTATTAAATTTTCTCATGATATCTAATTTCTATTATTATTAATTTTTCTCAAATTTATAAACCACTTTTGTTCCAGTAGAATCATCCACTAACTCAAATGAATTCGCAGATTGATTAACCATACTCAATTTGTAACCACTAGTAATGTGTTTTGCTTTTTCATTTCCAACAAATTTCATATTAAATGATTGATCTGTTCCAATGGTCCAAACTATGTTTGAAGAAAAAGTAGGACAATCTCCAGCATGATCCAAAGTTACTGTTCCTGTACTATTGTTTGGAACAAATTTCCACTGACTTCCTTCAAAACACTTTGCATCAGCAACATGAAAAGAAGTTACTTTAAAACCTTTAGGATATGAAACATTTGTTAATGTCCATTCACCTTTTAAACCAATTTGTGATTTAACATCGTTTGTTGGTTTACACGCCACAAAAGATAACGCAATTAAACCAATTCCTAAAATTTTTCTCATAATATTTAATTTACTATTGCAAAAATAGCAAATAATGTGCCTTGATGATACATTTTTATAAAAAAAGAAAAAACATTTTTCTGACACTTTGTCACAACGCAAACAATTGGTACTCTCTTTGAATCATTTGAAGAATAAAATTAAAATAATCATATTAAAATACAAATAAAAATGACTTCAGGTAAAATAAATGTAACGGTAGAGAATATTTTCCCGTTAATTAAAAAGTTTTTGTACAGTGATCACGAAATTTTCTTGCGTGAATTAGTTTCTAATGCAACAGATGCAACTTTGAAATTAAAGCATTTATGTTCAATCGGAGAAACAAATGTTGAATTTGGTAATCCTAAAATTGAAGTTCGAATTGATAAGGAAAATAAAAAACTTCATATCATTGATCAAGGTTTAGGAATGACTGCTGATGAGGTTGAAAAATACATCAACCAAGTTGCGTTTTCTGGTGCTGAAGAATTCTTAGAAAAATATAAAGATTCTGCCAAAGATTCAGGAATCATCGGACATTTTGGTTTAGGATTTTATTCTGCTTTTATGGTTGCAGATAAAGTTGAAATCATCACTAAATCTTACAAAGATGAACCAGCTGTTCATTGGACTTGCGATGGTTCTCCCGAATTTACTTTAGAAAAAGCTGATAAAACAGATCGTGGAACTGAGATTATTTTAAATATCGCTGAAGATTCTTTAGAGTTCTTAGAAGAATATAAAATCAATGAATTGTTAACTAAATACAACAAATTCATGCCTGTGCCAATCAAATTCGGAACTAAAACTGAAGGCGAAGGAGATGATAAAGTTGAAGTTGATAACATCATTAACAACCCTAATCCGGCTTGGACAAAACAACCTTCTGAATTAACAGATGAAGATTACAAAAAGTTCTATCACGAATTGTATCCAATGCAATTTGAAGAGCCTTTATTCAACATTCATTTGAATGTAGATTATCCGTTTAATTTAACTGGTATTTTATATTTCCCTAAATTATCTGCTGATTTACAACTTCAGAAAGATAAAATTCAATTATACCAAAACCAAGTTTTTGTAACGGATAATGTAGAAGGTATTGTACCAGAATTCTTAACGATGTTAAAAGGTGTAATCGATTCGCCAGATATTCCATTAAACGTTTCGCGTTCTTATTTACAAGCTGATGGAAATGTAAAGAAAATTTCGAATTACATTACAAGAAAAGTTGCTGATAAATTGAAATCGTTATTCAACGAAAATCGTGAAGATTTTGAACAAAAATGGAATGACATTAAAATGGTCTTAGAATATGGAATGCTTTCTGAACCTAAATTCTATGAAAAAGCAGGAAGTTTTGTTTTATATCCAACAACTGATGATAAATTCTACACTTTGGAAGAATTAAAAGAAGCGTTGAAAGATAAACAAACCGATAAAGACGGAAAATTAGTTGTTCTTTACACTTCTAATAAAGAAGCACAACACAGTTATATCGAACAAGCAAAAGCAAAAGGTTATGAAGTGGTTCTTTTAGATTCGCCGATTGTTTCTCACTTAATTCAGAAGTTAGAAATGGATAACGAAAACTTAACTTTTGCTCGTGTTGATGCTGATTTTATTGATAATTTAATTAAGAAAGATGACAACACTATTTCTAAATTATCAGAAGAAGAACAAACAAAATTAAAAGAAACTTTAGAGAACATTGTTCCAAAACAAACCTATACGATACAGACTGAAGCATTAGATAGTAATGCAGCGCCGTTTATGATTACGCAACCTGAATTTATGCGTAGAATGAAAGAAATGCAAGCAGCTGGTGGTGGTAATATGTTTGGTAACTTCCCAGAAATGTACAATTTAGTTGTAAACACAAATAGTGAATTAGCAACTTCAATTTTACAAACAGAAGGCGAAAAACAAACTGCTTTAATCAACCAAGCGTTAGATTTAGCAAAGCTTTCTCAAGGATTATTAAAAGGTGAAGCTTTGACAGCTTTTATTAAGCGTAATTTTGAGAATATTAAATAAGAAACATTAGCATATAAAAAGAGGGAATTTTCAAATTGAAAATTCCCTCTTTTGTTGTGTAGTTTAGTAAATAAATATTAGGTGTAAAAAATGGAGCTTTCGCTCCATTTTTTAATTATTAAGTATTAATTTTTGTTAATAATAACTAAACCATTTCTTCCTGAAGCTACAAACAAATGATTGTTTGTTGAATAAACATAGTTAGCAGATCTTTGTTGAGCTAAAGTAAAATGACCGACATATTTCATAGTCTTTTTATTTAAAACAACAACACCATCTCCACCATTAGCTACATATAAGAAACACCCAGACAAATCAGCATCAACAGCAACAGCATTAGATCTACCGTTATTTTTTAATACTTTGTATCCGTCTAAACCTCTTAATTCACTTGGAATAAAACGATCTACTAAATTACCATTAGATAAATCAAATTTTGCAACTCCTGCATCACTTAAAGCAGCGTAAACATAATCTGACTCTAAAGCCAAAGTATTTTTACCATCAGTTACATTTAAATTAATAGATGAAAAACTTTTTGCAGCACCATATAATAAATTACCAGCATTATCTGCGAATCTCAAAGAAGGAGTACCATTAGCCAAAGATAAGAAAACTTGTTTAGTTGGATTAGATACTACGTATTTCGCGCCAGTTACTGCTTGAACATTTGAATTAAGTGAAAAATCATCATTTAATTTTATCAAACCGCCATTAGTTCCACTTGAAGCTAACCAAATATTAGTACCATTAAAGTTTAAATTCTTTGCTGATAAAGAAGGTAAATTATTAGATTTTATCGCATCCGGATTATTAGTAAACATTCCATCAGTTAAAGGTACAGTGTACATAATTGCTCCGGCTTTATTGTTACCAACTGCATATAATGTATTACCATTTATTTCTAGAGAGTTAAATTCTGCTTTATTAAAGTCTGCTTGTGCGATTAATTGTGGACTTTGAAGATTTGAAATATCAAAAACACGAATACTTCCAAATGGTGAATCATCAAATTCTTCATCATTTGTATGGTAAGAAACATAAGCTTTATCTCCTACAACTCTAACGTCAGTAGCACTTAATGTAATATTTCCAACTACTGGACTTTGATAAATTCCAGAATAGTTCATGTTAACAGAAGCTGCTGTACAATCAAAACTACCTAAATTAACATTAATACAATCTGAAGAAGCAATGTATGTGTTCTCGTTTAATGCAACATCATTAGCGATTTTTAAATTATTTCCTGATAAAGTAGTATTAATATCAATTCCACCTTTAAATGCAGGATTAGCATTCATAGTCCCAAGAGTTACACTTGAAGCTAAATCAATTCTAGCCTTGTTAGTTAAAACGTTTGTAGATAAATTTTCAACTCTTCCATCAATACTGATTGAACCACTAGTTACATGAGTATAAGAATCACTAGCAACATGAATACGTCCATTACTATTGATTGAAAAACCATTATTAAATGTTGCTTTAGAATTATTGATTAATTTACCATTGAATTGTGTATTTTTTTCAAAAGTAACTTGACAATGGTTTCTAATTTCACTTAATGAATTAACATTAAAAGTACTACCCCCATTTAAAGTTAATGTTTTATAATTCTCTATAATACCGTCTATTGTATTTGATTTATAAGTAAAATCACCGAAGTTATTTATCTGTCCGTTTGAATTCAAATGAATTGTAGTATTTGAACCAAATGTTGCATTTGGACCTACAATTATTTTGCCGTTTGAAGGAACATTAATAGTACCAGAAGTATTTAAAGCTCCCTCAACATAAATCTCAGCTGCACCATTGAAATTTAAATTTCCAGTGTATGTTCCTTGAATGATTAATTTTACACCTGCAACTAAATTAATATTTCCGTTGAAAGTTTCACCTGTAGGAATATAATAAACTGATCCTGACTGTGTATTAACATTTGAAGGATTTGCAATTGTAACTAGATTAATAGCTCCAGTTATAGGTTGATTTTGGTAAGTTGGTAATGAGTTTCCAGAACGAGCTGAAAATCCATTTATAAGATTAATTTTTGAGTTATTACTTTCTGAATAATGTTTTAACAAGTCACTTCCATAAGTGATTGTAACATCTTCATTACTTACAACACCAGATTCAGAGTTATTATTGTTTGTTCCGTCAACAGAATCGTCGTTAGAACATCCAACTAATGCAAAACAAAGTGCTGCTCCTAAGAAAGTTAATTTAAATTTTTTGTTTTTCATAATAATTAATTATTGTTAATAAAATATAATCTAATTTTCAGCAAAAATATATAATCTAGTTTAGTCTATTATTTTGCTATTTTATCTTTTTATTGTTATTTTTTCATAATTACATGCCATGTTCCTTTGCTTTTTTCGAAGTTTTCAATGGATTCCAGACATCTTTATAAGAATCGTAAAAAAAGAATTCATCGATATACGAAATAGTTCGGACAATTCTCATATAATATCCCATATATAATGGATACAGTGGTATGTATATTATTTTTGAAAAAAGATATTTTTTATCCTTATTCACGAAGAACACAAACGAATATTGTCCTAAAGTCATAAAAAGATAAATTGTATATTTAAAAGGAAACCAAATCAACATAAAAGAAGGATCGGTTATTAAAATTTTAAACATATAAAAGAACCATAGTAAATCAAGAACCAAACTAAAAAATACATTTTCGAAAAATGATAAAAAATTAATAATCTTGAAGTTTTTGTTTGGTTGCCAAATATCATTGTGTTTTCTTAGTCGAAAACGAATTAAAGATCTCGACCATCTCAAACGTTGTTTCGTTAACGCTTTCCAAGTTACTGGAGCGTGTGTTCTACAAATTGCTTCTTCTTCAAAAAGAATTCTATAATCAATCTTTCTAATCTTTACTGTTATATCTCCGTCTAATCCAGGACCGATATCCCAACCTCCTACTCGATTCAACACATGCCTTGGGAAAGCTCCAAATGCACCTGAAATAATTTTATAAATTTTTAATTTTGAAAGTACAATTCTAGAAACACTAATGGTTTGCAGATATTCTAAAAATTGCATCATTGTGGTCAACGATTCTTCTCCATTACGCACTACCAAATTTCCTCCAACACCTCCAACATTTTCATATCGATAAAAAGGAATTAAAATTTTCTCAATAGCATCTGATTCTAAAGATGAATCTGCATCTAGATGTACAACATATTTACCTTTTGAATATCGAAGACCAAGATTTGCTGCTGAAGCTTTACCTCCTCTTACGGCAGCTGATAAAAAAACATCTATCAGACCACTTTTTTCAAATGAACTTGCAATAATCGCTGTATCATCTGTTGACCCGTCATCAACAACAACCAACTCTAAGTTTGTATAGGTTTGCCTATTCATTGATTGAACAAGCTTAAAGAGATGTTTTCCTTCGTTATGACCAGGAACTAAGACTGTGACCAAAGGCATTTCATCAAACAAATCTTCTCTTGCTTTATCCCATAAATCTTTGGTTTTTTTTCTTTCGCTTCTACTCCAATACAAAGTAATTCCTTCAATAACAAAAAATCTTGGAATATCTAAAATAAAAATGTACCAACCCCATTTAATGATGTCTTTCCAATCAAGTATATGCCATAGATAGAAGTACTTTTCCCAAAGTTCCATCATTGTTCAATAACTTGTTGGTATCCTAAATTGGTCAATTCATAAGCATAAATTTTCTTTACAATTAGTTCGTCTGGACTTTGTTCTGTTTTGCAATCAACACAATGAACACCCACAGGAGCATCTTGAAATTCGTGATTACATTTTTTGTTTTTACACAAAAATATTTTCCCTGGTTTGTCATAATCTACACCTAAATTTTTTAATTCAGATGAACATTTCGGACAAGCTAATTTATCTTTTAATACAAAATCTTTATCAATTCCAACGTAAGCACATCTAAAATGATGAATTAAGTTTCGAACTTTTAAGTTGTGATTTGTACATTTTGGACAAACCTCTCTAAAGTTTAAGAAACCACTGTGACAGTTTTTACACAAATGAGAAGTATCTACATAGTTTCTTGCTAATGAACCTCCAAGAAAAGCTTCTCTTAATAACATGCGAGATTTAGTATAAGCATCGTTTTTGTTTTCAAAAAAAGCCTCAATTCGTGTATATGAATATCCTGTTAAAGATTTTCTATTAATATTTGGTACAATGTTTTTTTTACGTGTATAGTAATAATTTAAGATTTTGAAAGTATAAAATTCATCTGAAGTTTTATCGAAATCATCGTATTTATACTGATTTTTTTCAATGAAATTATTTATAGTTTCTATGTAAGGTATCTTATCAATAAAATTTAACCATTTAATATATCCATCGCTTAAACTCTTTAACAAATCTGAACTTAATGAGTAAACCTTTTTTAATTCTTTTTGTAAAAAAATTGGTTTCAGATTAATTCTTATATCTTCTGATCGAATAATTTTATATAAAAAACGTTTTACAAGCTTTGGATCATTATGATTAATCACCCAAACATCAGCTAAGCTAGGGTCTGGTAAAAGATTATTGGTTATTGCATGCTCCAAAAGCACTACCTTTTTTCCGTGAATTTCAATTATATTATCTAACATAAATTAAACTTTATAAATTTATTATTCCTTTTCTTACTCTAACTGGGATATTACTAACCTTTAACTTATCCCATCCTTCACAATTAGCAGGCAAAATTTCTATAACAACACCATGTCTATAATCAAGTACAGAATTATCAATAATTACCTCATCTTTTGTTTCTGAAACGGCATACATCTTATTTACCTTTCCTGCTAAATTTTTATGCCCATACGGTAAAACAACGACTACATCATCTCCAACTTCAAATTCATCTAAATCAGACATTTCAATGTAAGCTCTAACAAAATAAATTGGCTTTATAATCGAAAATACTTTTTCTGGTTTGTAACAAACTTGGCTTTCTTGAATCGCTATACGATCAATTGAACCATCAACAGGTGAAGTAAAATACGTTTTACGATTGTTGAGATGAAAACCAACTCTATCCAAACGATTAGCATTTGAAACTCCTTGAAGCAATTTCAAGCGTTCATCAATCAAGGTTTGGTATTCTGCCTGAATTGTTGCAATCTCATATTTTGTATCATCTACCGAACGATCAACATTTGCTAATTCATTCTGAGTGATAACATTTAAATAAACTAGTTTTTCTTTTTTTACACGTTCCGATTGCCAATAATTTAAACGCTTTTTTAATGCAATTAAAAACAACCTTCTTTTTTCAATTTGAGCTTCGATATCTATTAAAGATTTTTTTCTATCTGCGTGATTTCTAATAACCTGAAGCGAATCTTGATTACTTCTGTTAATATTTGCATTTTCATCATAAATCTGATAAGAAAACAAAGTATCACCTTTTAAAACATATTCATCTTCATGAACTTTATATTCTAGGATTCTAATATCATCTGTAAACTTGACATCGTATTGTTCTTGTAATAATATACCGTGTGCTAAATCAAAAAACCAAGGAGTAGTCAGCCAACGAATAAAAGAAGCAAAGAGAATAAACAAAATACCTAAGTATAACCACCTATCCCATCTTCTTTTTTTTACCTTTTCTGGTTGCGAGTTATCGACTACAATATCTTTGGTGAATTTAACCTTCATTCATTTTTATTTAATAACACTGAAAGATCGTAATAACTTATCTCGGTTATTCCATGATTGTGTAATTCATTCAATGCTGTATTTAAAATTTCAACATTTTCAAAATCACTTAATCGTAATACCCAAACAAAATTTTCTTTTAAAATATTTCTCAATTTTTCAGTGCGTTTTAACAACTTTTTTTGATCCACATTTTCATAAGCCATTATATAAGTTTTGATGTTTAATTTCTTCAAAACTTTTGCATTTTTTTCGGTTAAATTCATTGGAACACTTACACTAAGCTTCACATCATTATCTTCGCACCATTGGTTAACTAGCGTAAAAATAGTATTCATATTTTCTACATAACTATCAATATTTTCTCTATAATCAGAGAACGTATGAGGTTCAATGTCTAAATGAATTCCTGTAAAGTTTTCTTTATCTAAGTGATTGATCTTGCGAATCAATTTTTTTATTCCTAATTGATTTTTGGCGTACGAGTTCTCACCAATTAAACGGTGAACTTCAACTTGGTTTTGTTTAGCTTGTACTACAAAATCTTTTAGTTTTTCTTGATTACTTTCACCAGGTGAAAGAAACAACATTTTAATATTATTCTTGTTTAAAGCCTCAATCAGCGATTGATTCGTTTCTGCTTTAAAAGTATCACTCCATAAATAAGTTGAAGTAGCTACTGCTAATTTTTTATCTTCTAAAGGAATTTCTATCGGTTCTTCCAAAATAGTTTCGATAGCAACATTATCATTCAATTGTGATTTTGGAGCCGATAACAATTGATAAGTAACAAAATATTCAGAAATTGATTGATTCACATCTAAAATTTCCAATTTTTTTCTTAGCAATTGCATTGAGTAATCAATATATTTTTCTGGACTAAAATTCAGAATATGCTTTTCATAAACTTGAGTTTCATTTTCAATAAGAGCTTCTATATATTTTACATCGTTTTGTAAATTTTTCAATTCATTTTTTTGAAAATAAAAATCGTAATGCAACTTTTCTAAGCGCTCTTTGGCTTTTGTTCTTTGCAATTCTAATTTTGCATCAAAACTTTCAATTTTATATTCAAGAGCTTGGTCTTTACCAAAACGGATTGGAACTGATAATGAAGCGCCAACACTTGCAAATGAACGATTAAAAGCACCTTCAGAATTGAAAACGTTATATCTCACTCTTGTTCTCAAACTAGGTCGATCCGAATTTTTTCTGTCTTTTCGAATTAATTCCTTTTGAAGCTCAATAATCTCTGAATCCAAAGTCAACAAATCTGTCAACTCTTGTTTTTCGATATTTAATACATCCAAATCAATATTTGGAATATTACCATATTCACTTAAAAGCGTTTGATTATCATCTTTAGATAGGTAACTTTCGCTTAATTCGATATGATTATTAATCTTTGAATAATCGTTTTGAATCTTTAACTTCTCAGGCAGATTAATCAACTTAGCTTCAAATAAATTGTTTGTGTAAACAACTTTTGCTTTTAAGAATTCTGCAAACTTTTTTAATAATTCAATCCGTTGAATATCGAAAATGTATTTTAAAGTCTCGATTTTCTTTTCTGAAACATCCGATTTTTTAAACAAAACCAATTCCAACGAATCTTTTCTATTTTCAATCTGATTTAATTTTAGATCGTTTTTATGTTTGAAGTAACTACCTTCTCCTAAAATAACCCAATCTAAACCTGTCGAAACTTTTGATCTAAAATAAATATCTTCGTCATCAGATCCACCCAAACCAAAATTATGTGTGAAATCTGAAACCCATTTTAATCCAATATTCGAAATTGAATTTTGACCATTCAAGGTTAAGTTTGAAGCCTTTTTATTTACTAAATTTTCATTTTGATCTATAAACTTTAGTAATACTTCTTTGTCTGAGGATGGTGAATTTTTCTGAACTCCTTCAACTAATTTTTTACTAGCGAAAAAAAGGGCATTATATTCAATTACTAATTGATCTAAATCTTGATTTGAACTTCCGTTTGTTTGAGCTTTTAGGTCAACTCCAATCAGAATTATCAGTAACAAGCTATATAATAATTTCATTTGTAATACCTTTAAAACTAAAAAATTAAATGCAAAATTACTTATTATAAAAAATCAGGTATCTTTGATTTTGATTCTTTAATTTGTATTTTTTGCACTATTAAGTAAAAACTCTCGCATCTCAGTTGGTGATTTTCCTAAATTTTTCTTAACAAATGTGCTGAAGTTAGCTTCATCATGAAATCCTAATTCAAAAGCAATTTCAGAAATATTTAAAGTCGAATTTTCTAACATTTTTTGAGCTTCACTTGCAACTTTATCAACAACAATTTTTTTTGCTCCTTTTCCTAAAACAGTCTTGGTCATTACCGAAAGTCTTTGAGGAGAAATATTTAGTTGTTCTGAATAATATGATACACTTTTTTCTTTCTTAAAATTTTTCTGTAGAAGCACTCTAAATTTGTTTACCTTTTCTAAATAAGTTGAATGATGATTAACTTTTTCAAAGGAACTTTCTTCTAATCGTAAAAGCCCATCTAACAGTAAAATTTCAACACAATTATGAGCGACACTAGTATAAATTCCGAAATCTTTTTCCTTATACAAATTGATTCGATCGATAATTAACCCTTTTAAAGCTTCGCTATTTCCGATTGGCTGAGAAATAAAAATATCTTGCAAATCATTGAAAAACAATTCTGAATTCAGTATAAAACTATCTT
Organism: Paenimyroides tangerinum; assembly: GCF_003865405.1. Lineage (GTDB taxonomy): Bacteria > Bacteroidota > Bacteroidia > Flavobacteriales > Flavobacteriaceae > Flavobacterium > Flavobacterium tangerinum. The sequence continues at coordinate 8,596 of NZ_RQVQ01000012.1, read as the reverse complement.
TAGCAGATTTTTCATAAAATGACGATGAAAAAGCAACTATCGTATTTTGAGGATCCCAAAATTCATAAATAACATTTTTATATGGTGCTATATAAACTAAATTATTTGCTTCAATATAATAAGTACGCCCTTCTACAATAATTTTTGTTTTCTCAAATACAATAACTATTACAAAATACTCCATTGTATTAAAGCTAGAAGAACCATTATTTCTAGCTATAAGATCATCAATTGAAATAATACTAAAACCTTTAATTTCTAATTCTTTTGAAACTACATACATAAATTGATATAATTTTTGTTGCTTGCAAAACTAGACATATTAAAGTTTGGTGAGCTGTCATTTTAGAAATAATTATGGTCATTATTGTTTTTTAACATAATTTCGATTAATTTTCACAATTACACAAATTTTAATTAACATTAAAAAAGCTTTAAAAAACTTTGACTTTTCAACTCTTATTACAAACTCGGAAACATAAAATAATTCGTAAATTTGTAGGCTATTTTGAAAAGAAATCATGGAGAAGAATTTAACAAAAGGAATTTTATTTGTTGCACTTGGAGCAACTAGTTACGGAATGCTTGCAACCATTGTGAAACTGGCATATAAAGAAGGTTTTTCAACCGCAGAAGTTACCGCCTCACAATTTGCCTTTGGAATAATCATATTATTATTAATTCATTTATTTAGCAAAAAATCAAAAGACAAAAAAGCTACATCAAAAGACATAAGAAATTTAATGCTAGCCGGAACATCGATGGGATTAACAAGTGTTTTGTATTATTTATGTGTCAAATATATTAATGCATCCATAGCTGTTGTGATGTTGATGCAATCAGTTTGGATTGGCGTTTTGATCGAGGTTTTACAAACAAAAAAAGCACCTTCAATAACTAAAATTATTTCAGTACTTTTAGTATTATTTGGAACTGCTTTAGCAACAAACATTTTTAATTCGGAAATTGAATTAAACACAACTGGTTTGATTTTTGGATTTTTAGCAGCTTGTTCTTTTAGTATGACTTTATTTACTACAAATAGTGTTGCAACACATTTAAAAGCAACAAAACGAAGTTTGTTCATGCTTTTTGGCGGTGGAATTATTGTTGCTTTGTTTGGATTTTTTACACAGATTGGTCCAAATAATTTTGATTTTATGAAAGGTTTTATTTCAGATTCAACTCAAATTAGAGATTTTAGATTTGAAATTTTTTTTACTTGGGGAATTATTTTATCCTTATTCGGAACAATCATTCCTCCAATTTTATTGAATAAAGGCTTTCCCAATACAGGAGTAGGATTAGGAAGTATTATTTCTTCAATCGAATTACCCGTATCTGTACTTTTTGCTTTTATATTATTAAACGAACAAGTACTTTTGATACAATGGACAGGAATTCTAATCATATTACTCGCTATTGTTTTAATGAATTATCGATTACTATTAAATAAATAAAATCTCCTAAAAAGAGATTTTTTTTTGCAACATGTTAAAATATAAGTTATTTTTTATTATATTTGACTTAACAAAATTAAAACCAACTTAAACAAAATTAAAATGAACCTTAAATTTCCGTCAATTTGCCCGAGTTGTGAAGAAACCCTCCAAGTTTCTCAATTGAAATGTAACCATTGCGAAACTAGCATAAATGGAAATTATCCGCTACCGATTTTTTTACAATTAACTCCAAAAGAACAGGAGTTTATTTTACAGTTTTTTCTAACAAGCGGAAGTTTAAAAGAAATGGCTTCTCAATTAGGAATAAGTTATCCAACTGTCCGAAATCAATTAGACGATATGATTGAACATGTAAAACAACTTCAAAACCAAAATAACAATGAAAAATAGCATATTATTAAATCCTTTTGCTGTATTAAGTGATAAAAAACAAACGATTATTGGAATTATTAGTTTAATTCTAGGAATTTTAATTGCTCATTTTATGGATATAAACATTCAAATATTAAGAATAGATCCAACAGAAAAAGTTAGCCTTTTAAAATCGTTTCTTAACCTGTGCGTTTGTATTTCATTCTTATCATTAGCGTTTTTCGGAATTGGTAAAATCATTAATAAAAAAACCAGATTTATAGATATATTAAATACCGTTTTATTAGCTTTTATTCCTGTTTATTTGAGTTTATTTCAAAACATAAATAATTTTTTAACCAATGAAATCAATCAAATCGTTGAAGCAATTGCAAACGGCGATATTTACAACATGTCGCCTCCTATTCTTTTGTTGATTGTTGGATTGATAGGTCTTGCATTTTTTATATACTACATCTATTTACTTTTCATTGGATTTAAAACAGCAACCAATGCAAAAAAAGCTTGGCATTATGTTTTATTTTTTGCAACATTAATTATCATAGATTTATTAACTTCAATTATTATTAACTCAATTTAAAAATTCTATTATGAAAAAAATTTTATTCGTATTAACATTCGTTTCAGCATTTACTTCAAATGCACAAAATGCCCCAATTAAAAATGTAAACGACAAAAACGCTTCAATACCTGAATCAAAATCACAATTCAATTCAAGTCGTGAAATCAAAATTACAGAAAATTTAGTGGGTGATTTATACCAAGCAAAAAATAAAGAAACCGTTATTCTACTAATTGCTGGTTCTGGACCAACAGATAGAAACGGAAATTCTTTAGGAATGGCAGAAAACAATTCTTTAAAATTCTTAGCTCAAGGATTATCAGAACATGAATTTAATGTATTTACTTACGATAAACGCGTGGTAAGCTTATTAAAAAATAAATCTGACCTTCCTGATCTAGATTTTCAACATGGTATTGAAGATGCCGTGACGATTGTGAAATTCTTGAAGGAAAAATTAAAGTTCAAAAACGTTATTATTGCAGGACATAGCGAAGGTTCTTTAGTTGGAATGGTTGCTGCACAGAAAAATGCATCTGCTTTTATTTCTTTAGCTGGAGCTGGTAATTCAATTGATATAATTCTAGCAGAACAATTAAACAAACAAGCACCGATGTTAAACGACGAAGTTTCTAGAATTCTTAACCAATTAAAAGCTGGAAATCGAGTTACTGATGTAAATCCAATGTTACAAGGTTTATTTGGAGAGCAAAATCAAACTTTTTTAATTGAATGGATCAGTTTAAATCCTGCAGAAGAAATTGCTAAATTAAGAATGCCTATTTTAATCATTAATGGTACAAAAGATATTCAGGTTAGCGTAACTGAAGCTGAAATCTTACATCAAGCAAATCCGAAATCAGAAGTTGTAATTATCGAAAATATGAATCATATTTTCAAAACTATTGAAAAAGATGAGGAAAATATTAAATCATACAATGATCCAAAACTACCAATCAACAAAGAATTAGTTTCAATTATTACAAAATTCTTACAGAAAAATAAATTCTAAATGCTTGTAACTTGTTTAGTTATGGCTTTTATCATGGTATTCATTGGTGGAATTGTAACCGAAGAATCAGCTCCTAGCTTATTAAGCGGTTACAATACCATGAGCGATGAAAAAAAGAAGAATGTAGATTTTAAAGCCATTGTAAAAATATTTCATAAAGTTTTTTACGGAATTGCGATTGCATTAACAATTATTGGAATATTAAGTTATTTCTTTGAAAACGATAATCTTTGGGGTGCCCTTCTATCGATAACTGTAACTTGGGGACTTCTACCTTTGTTTTTTGTAGGTAAAAAGTATGACACCAATATTTATAGCAAATGGCAAATTTATTTAAACTATTTTGTGATGTTGTTTTTAATTGTTTTGGGATTAGTCATTGCCTTTTCAGTTTATCATCATGAGGGAAGTTTGATAATCGAATAAATAAACATGAATAAAAATCCGAAAATAAAAGTTAAACCGTCACAATTTACAAAGACATTAGAGATTGTAAACTATTTTTTAATTATTGTCTTTTGGATTATTACTAGTTTAGCTTACAAACATTTACCTGAAGAAATTCCAACACATTATAACGGTTTAGGGGAAGTTGATGCGTACGGAGATAAAATAACCATTTTCTTTTTACCGTTAATAGCATCCATTTTATTCGTTACATTAACTATAACAGCAAATAAACCGTATTGGTTCAATTATTCAGAAACGATTACAGCCGAAAATGTAGAAACACAATATAAAAATGCCATGCGTTTTATGCAATCACTCAACTTGTTTGTACTGCTAATTTTTATATTTATCGATTATAAAACCATACAAATTGCATTAAACAAATCGGGTAGTTTAGGTGTTTGGTTTCTACCTTTAACAGGAATTGTAGGAATTTCAATAATTATTTATAGTGTGAAACAATCAAAAAAAGAAAATATATGATAGATAAAATTTTAGAAATCACCAATCCAATGCTTTTAGCTGTTGGTTTTATTTTTATGCTGATGGGAATTATCATGTATAAATTTCCACCAAAAAAGATTAATGGTTTGTACGGTTACCGAACGGCAAGTTCAATGCAAAGTCAAGCTAAATGGGATTTTGCTCAAAAATACAGTGCTAAAACAATGTCATTTATTGGCTTGGGAATGTTTGCATTATCATTTACTCGAACATTACTTCCTTTTGATAACGATCAGACAGCCATTTTTGGAGTTGCTATTTTACTACTTAGTGTTATTATTTTATTAGTAATTGTTGAAAAGAAATTAAAACAAATACCATAACAAAAACGTCGTTCAAGAGAACGACGTTTTTGTTTTATATAATTAGTAAACCGAAATCACGTAATTGTTCGGCTTGTTTGGTAAACATAAAAGGTTCAAAATCTTCAGAAGTTCGCGCTTCAAAACTTTGTTTCATTTGTGCGAATGATAAAACACCTTTCGGACTTTGTTTTAATTCTTGTAAGAAATTTTGTAACCATCGACCAACTCCCAAATCCAATTCAATTTCTAATAAATTGTGTTTGGAATGAAACGTTAATCGAGCTTTTTCAAATGTTTTTCCTTTTTTGGTTTTGGTAAACGTTTCTAAAGTGGGTAAACTTCCTAGCCAAACCACTTTTTGCGTCGCTTTATAGGTTTGGAAAGCTTCATTTTCTAAAACGGAAACGATATAATCAGGTTCAATTTTTGTTCTCGGAATTTTAAATTCAAACCATTCTTGCAACGGAAAATCAAAACACAAACCGTGCATATAATTGAATAATGATTTCTTTAATCCAAAAGAAAATTTATCATGAACGGCACCCGATTTATCTTCGTGAATCATATCGTTATTCGCAAAAGTTCCTAAAGTTGTAGAATGGTTAATCACATCAAAACTTTCTGGATTCATCCCAACCGGACTATGAGCTGTCATCGCAAATTGGTGCCAAAAACCAGATTGCATAATACCCACTTCAAACATTTGGCGAACCATTTCTAAGGAATCTATCGTTTCTTGAGCGGTTTGCGTTGGAAAACCGTACATTAAATAGGCGTGAACCATAATTCCGGCTTCAGTGAAATTTCGATTTACGCGAGCTACTTGTTCAACGGTAACTCCTTTGTCGATTAGTTTCAATAATCTATCAGAAGCAACTTCTAAACCGCCAGAAACTGCAATACATCCTGAAGCTTTTAATAATCGACATAAATCTAACGTAAAGCTTTTTTCAAATCGAATATTCGTCCACCACGAAACGGTTAATTTTCGTTTAATGATTTCAATGGCAACTTCACGCATCAAAGCAGGCGGCGCAGCTTCATCAACAAAATGAAAACCTGTGGTTCGCGTCGTTGCAATTAATTGTTCCATACGATCTACAATTTCTTTAGCCGCAATAGGTTCATAAACCTTAATATAATCTAACGAAATATCGCAAAACGTACATTTTCCCCAATAACAACCGTGCGCCATAGTTAATTTATTCCAACGGCCATCACTCCACAAACGATGCATGGGATTAACCACTTCGATTACCGAAATGTATTGATTTAAATCGATATCTGAATAATCAGGACAACCGACTTCACTCTGTTTATAATCTTGAATTAACGGATTGTTAATGTATTTCACTTCGTTATTTTCCAATAAAAAAGTACGCTTTAATTCGGATTGAGAAATTTCATTATTCACAAAACGAATCAATTGTTCGGTTGGTGCTTCGCCATCATCTAAATTAATGAAATCGAAAAACTCAAATACGCGAACATCAGCAAGTGAACGCAATTCAGTATTCGGAAAACCACCGCCCATCACCACTTTTATGTTTGGATGATTGGCTTTTATGTATTTTGCGCATCTAAAAGCACTGTATAAATTCCCAGGAAATGGAACTGAAAAACCGATGATTTTCGGATTGGTTTTCGTGATTAAATGGGCTAAACTTTGTAACGTAATTTCATCAATATAGGTAGGTTGCTCATTTAATTTTTGATATAATTCATCAAACGAATTGGCAGATCGACCCAAACGTTCAGCATAACGACTGAATCCGAAATTTTCATCAACCGTTTCGATAATCAAATCCGATAAATCTTCTAAATATAAAGTCGCAAAATGTTTGGCTTTATCTTGAAAACCCATCGAGCCAAAAGCCCAATCTAAATCTTCGAGATGCGAAAAACGTGAAGCTTGCGGAAGAAAATCGTCATGTACAATGGCATTTGCCAACGTTGGATTTTTTCCTTGAAGGAAAGCAATAACCGCATCTACAGATTCGATATAATCTTCTTGAAGCGCAACAATTCGTTGGGAATTCTCGCCCAATTCAAAATTATTTGCAGCAATAAAAACGAACAAATCTTGTAATCCTTTTTTAGAAAACAATTTCAAAATCACTTCGATACCTAAATCGGATTGAAAGGATGAAATATTTTTTGTATTCAAAAAACCTTTCAAATAAACCGTTCCCGGATAAGGAGTGTTTAATTGTGTGAAAGGCGGTGTAATAAGTAAGATTTGTGTTTCCAAAACTGAAATTAATTTTTGCAAAAATACAATTTTGAAAATGATATTCTTTATAAACTATTTTAAAAGAACAATCTTCTAAATAGTAAACACTTAAAATTGATTTATTTATTCGAATAAAACTGATTTATCTAATATGACTATATTATTTACTTTTTTATAAACTTTATTCTATTCACATTTCCTTCTTCTGTTGTAATTGATAGAATATAAACTCCAGAACTTAAAAAACTAACATCAATTGATGAATTTGATTGAATTATATTCTGTTTAATCAAACTTCCATTGATAGCATAAATTTCAAATGATTTTAAATTATCATTAGAGAAAGATTCGATATTTAAAAAGTCTTGAACAGGATTAGGATAAATTTTAAATTTAAAAGATTCTTTATTATCTACATTTAAAACTCCGATATTATTAATATATAATTTAGCAACCGCAGTATTATTATCTCCTAAACCAGTTATTAATAAATCATTATATCCATCATTATTAACATCTCCAACAGTTAGTTTTCCATAATTATGAGCTGTAAACGGAATGTCTTCCACCTCAATAAAATTTCCTTGTCCATTATTTAAGTAAAAATGAATTGCGTGTGTATTTGGAGATTGCACAACTCTACCCGATGTAATTACGTCTAGAAATCCATCATTATCAAAATCTGCTAAAGCAATAGATGGATAATCAGTATGGCGAATGAAAGGAGTGTTTTCAGCTTTTGTGAAATTTGCATTTCCATCATTTAAAAATATAGCAGAATTATATCCACTAAAATTAGCGCTAGAAGCAGGTCCGTTACCAATAAATACAATATCAATAGTTCCATTATTATCAATATCACCAACCTTTAGTGCCCCTTTTGCTGTGTGATTAAAAATAGATTGAGTCATTAATGTAAATGTACTATTTCCATTATTTTTAAAAATTCGAATTTTAGACAATTGAGCTCCTGTTGATACTTTACCAACTGTGGCTATATCAAGTAAACCATCATCATCAAAGTCAGCAATTTCAAGATGAGCATAATATAATCCAAAAGTTTCTAAACCAGATTGACTATTTAAAGTAAAATTTCCTGTTCCATCATTTTGATATAAATGCAAAGCGTAATTATTACTACTAATAAGTCCTGAAATAATTATATCCAAATCGCCATCATTATCAAAATCAAACATTCGAATATCACCTTCTCTTGCTGTAACAAAAGTATTATTTAAATTTTCAGTAAAATTTCCGTCACCATCATTTAAATATAATCCTACTTGATTTTCACCAGGGCTACCAAATCCTCCTGAAACTATCATATCAGGAAATCCATCTCCATTTACATCACCAAAAGCCAGACCGCCTTCACGCTTTTTAATAAATGTAGTATCATCGTCAAGTATAAAATTACCTGTTCCATCATTCTTGTACATACGGCCAAAGGTTGCATAATTAGAAGCTGCACCACCAGTAAACAAGTCAATGAAACCATCACCGTCTATATCCTGAAAATGTACTTCATCCCAATTTCGTTGAACTGGTAAAATTCCAGAATCTTCATCTAATATAAAATTTTGAGAAAAACCACTAATAGTAGTTAATAAAAAAAAACTTAGTAATTTTGATTTCATAACCTGAGTTCGATTAATAAATCAAGAAAAATAGTTGGTAAAAAAAAGAAATAGTTGT
>NZ_RQVQ01000114.1 GCF_003865405.1 Paenimyroides tangerinum | reverse complement strand
CTATTTCTTTTTTTTACCAACTATTTTTCTTGATTTATTAATCGAACTCAGGTTACTAAATAAAAATATTGCATATTTAAGAATTTCAGGAAATAATGATTTTAATGCTAAAAAAATTGACAGTATATCCAGCAATATAGTTGACGAAATCAATAAGATAAATTCAAATAAGATAAAAGGATGGATAATTGATTTACGGATAAATACCGGTGTAAATATGTACCCAATGATTGCTGGGATAAGTGATATTATTGGTGATAATGAAAAATTAGGTGGATTTATAACTTCTGATAACCAATCAGACAGGGAATGGTTATTGAAAAACGGCAATTTCTATGTAGATTCTAATCAGGTTTTAGATAGAAAAAAAATAAGAATGCCAATAAAAAAACATTTACCAATAGTAGTTTTAATAAGTGGCTATACTGCAAGTTCAGGAGAAATGACTGCGATAGCTTTAATTGGAAGAAACAAAACTAAATTATTCGGATAAGAATCAGCTGGTTACACAACAATAGCGTCCTAAACGTTTAAATAAAACAAAAAAAGAGAGTAAATTTTTGAATCTCAAATCATCTTTGAGTTGCACAACAAAAAAACACTCTCTTGATGGTAAATGTAACATTGTTTTCTCAAATAATAGCAAAGCTTAATCGTTCAAAATTCAAAAAGCTTGTAAAAGAACATCAAACAGATAAACACAATAAAGGTTTTGATAGTTGGAATCATTTGATCTCTATGCTATTTTGTCATTTTGCACGCAGCAAATCTGTTCGTGATATAAGTAATTGACTTCGTTCTGCTTCTGGAAATCTAAACCATCTTGGTGTAGTTAAAGCTCCCTCTAAATCCTCAGTCAGTTATCAGAATAAAAAACGATCCCATGAGTTATTCAAAGAATATTATTTTACTTTGCTTCAAAGTTTAGGACAGCATCCTAAATTTAAGCAGGTAAAGTTCCGAATCAAGTCCAAAATCCTATTATTGGACTCCACTACAATATCACTATGCTTAAGTATTTTTGATT
>NZ_RQVQ01000113.1 GCF_003865405.1 Paenimyroides tangerinum | reverse complement strand
AAACCTAACTACATTATCAGGTGATATTGGTATCGAAAATAACATCTCAGATAACACTTACCACGTAGTAGTTAGTGTCGACGATGTTGGTAGTGCTAAAATTGATGGTTTTACAATTACCAAAGGAAATGCAAATGGTGCAAATTCAATTACAATTAATTCAAGGGTATTCGACAGGGACTGTGGCGGAGGGATTAATAATCGTTCTTCAACTCCAACTATTACTAATACAATCATTTCTAATAATTCAGCTAATAACGGCGGAGGAATTTATAATTCACAATCATTTCAAACTCTTACCAATATAATCATTTCAGGTAATTCAGCTAATAATAGCGGTGGAGGAATTTATAATAATTCTAGTTCTCCAATAATCACCAATACTACCATTTCAAATAATTCAGCTTATAATGGCGGTGGGGGTTATAATTACGCTTCTTCTCCAATAATTACCAATACAAACATTTCAGATAATTCTGCTGATTATGGCGGGGGAATTTATAATATTGTTTCATCTCCAACTCTTACTAATACAACCATTTCAGATAATTCAGCTACTACTGGAGGAGGTATTTATAATATTGTTTCATCTCCAACAATTAATAATAGTATCATTTGGGGAAACACTAAAAATTCTGACCAATCGGTTAATAATGTTTATAACATAAATAATAGTACTCCTGTTTATAAGTATAGTCTAATACAAGGCAGTATGGTAAACTCAAACTGGAATTCAAGTTTTGGAACAAATGGAGGCAATAATATTGATGTAAACCCAATGTTTGCAAATCCTACAAATGGAGATTTTACTTTAACTATTACAAGTCCTGCTATTAATGCAGGAAGTAATACGTTATATGGCGCTTCACTATCTACTGCAACGGATTTAGCAGGTAATCCACGTTTGTTTGGTACAACAATAGATATGGGGGCTTATGAAAATCAACCTGTTGTAATTTCACCAACAAACAATGTACTTTTTGTAAAACAAGGTGCTACTGGTACTGGCGATGGTTCGTCGTGGGCGA
>NZ_RQVQ01000112.1:561-1048 GCF_003865405.1 Paenimyroides tangerinum | reverse complement strand
TTGAGGATGGTTACTATATCTTCCGCTGATATATACATTCGATTGGTTGTCGATTTGTATATCGTCTATGGATAATTGATTAGTGTTAGGTGAATTTGTAGTTCCTTCATGGCGCCAAAGTTCTTGGTAATTTGCACCATCAATAGCTAAAATATACGCACTCCCATTCACGGGTACATTGTTGTAAACAAACGGCATGTATTCTGAACCAATATAATATCCATTTCGAACACCTGTTATATAATAGATATTAGAAGCTTCATCGTAACGGAAATTAGATGTTTGTTCTGCCATTCCTCCGGTAATCGGTAACTCTACGGGAGGTGCAGCTAAATTTCCGGTAAGCGCATTGAATTTTGCTAAGAAATGTTTGATTTCTCCTGTTGGTACGGTTACGGTACCTTCTAAATGAGTACCCTCTTGTAAAAGTATAATTACGTGAACAATACCATTACTGTCTATTTGTATTTGTGTAGGGCTAAGTGCT
>NZ_RQVQ01000112.1:0-551 GCF_003865405.1 Paenimyroides tangerinum | reverse complement strand
TATAACGTAATAGAAATCCTTTTTTATAGGCTTCATGATACGTAATGTCGTCCACGCCGTTCCATACCGGGTTGGGAATTTGGGTTTCCGTTTCGGAAAAATGCATTAATCTGGTACCATCCATTCTCCCACTATTATGAACACGCACTAAAGCGATAACTCCACCATTGTTATCTAGCTCAATATTATAAACTGCATCATCTGCATATCCACCAATGGTTTGGCTCCAACGGAAAGTTCCGTCGCAAGCGGTTGAGAAAATAACGATATCGTAACTACTCGTTGAATTATAAGTTGGAATGGAATTGCCGTCTATTTGGGTGTTGCCGTTGGTGGCACGGGCTAGAAAAAAGTAGTTGTTGTCTTGGTCTATTTTAATATCTAATATTTGTTCTGCTTGCGGAAAGTAGTGCGTTGGATATTCCCCATAAGCATTATTGGTTCCTCCACCTGTTTTTGCCCATTGCCATTGGTAGTTTTGGGCGAAGCCTGATAATCCAAAAAGAGAAAGCGTAAGTATGGTAATTATTTTTTTCATGATGGTTGCGTTT
>NZ_RQVQ01000111.1 GCF_003865405.1 Paenimyroides tangerinum | reverse complement strand
TTTTAAGTGCATATCGTTATTGCCTGTTAAGAAAGAAAACAAGACCAATCTAAAATATTTGATGGCATCTAACCCTGAATTGGTAGTATACTGTTTGATGATTTTGCCCACTCGTTCATATGAACTTTTATATTTTTGCTCTGTTAGTAATTCCGATAACTGACATAAATCTTCTACGTGAATTTTCTTACCATTCGATCGATCGAAACGCTTGGTGATATAAGCTAGTTCACCTGTCGAAGTTCGAATTAAAGCATGCTGGGCAGTTTCAATTTTAAACAACTTGGCTAAGTGCATCGTTAGATCTTCCACCTCGGGCATAAAAGAAAATTCAGCAGATTGTGGCTTTAGAATATAGTCTCCCCATAAACCAACTAAAGTTAATCGCTTATTACCTTGATCCTCGTTTAAGCTCAATGATATTTTAGGTTGAACACCAGTTAAAGCCAATCGTTCGTTAACCGTAATTTCCGCTAATTGATTTAATTTCTCTTGATCTAATTCTAGAGTAGGAACTTGCGTTGTTTTAAAGAATTTTTTAGAACATTTCGAATGATATTCACCTGTTTCTACCGATTGATAACAAAATAAACAATTAGTCATATTTTTCCTCCTCCATAGGATATACAGATACGGCACCAATGGTATCTCTGCACAAATTGATTAGTAATTCAAAACGATCTCGAGGATTTAACTTCCAATGTTTTTCGCCTATTTCAAGTAACCAACCTTCAGGAATTAAGCCATCAAAAAATGGAAAAAGAACCTTGCTATGATAAGGTTGTTCCGTTAGTGGTAAGGTTAAACTAATTGATTTTGAATTCGATTTTTCCAAATATTCCTGTTCGTACTGAAAAGAATATCCGTTATCACCTTCAACTAAAACACCCGCCAATTTATCTTGAAAATATATTTTTGCTTGACGTACCATTATTCACGAGTTTTATCGATTACCCCTACTTCTTTCCCAAACAAAGCCAACACGTCATTAACTTTGTCTAAACGAAGTGTTTTCTTTCCTTGTTCTAAATCACGAACAAAACGCAAACCTACA
>NZ_RQVQ01000110.1 GCF_003865405.1 Paenimyroides tangerinum | reverse complement strand
CAGAAGCGCTTTCTAAAGGTAGCTTTGTATTAGAATCAATAATTTTTCCATTCAAAACTTGAGCATTCATCTGGAAAATAAACAAAGTAAAAAAAACAAGTATAAGTTTCTGCATATCAAATGGTTTTAATTTAAAAATACAAAAAAAATCTGATGAACAATAGTTATCATAATATTTTAATACTGATAATCAACCGGTAGCATATCACCTAATTTTAAATTTCCGTGATGACCTCCAAAATACAATCCATTTGTGTTTAATAAATTTCCATTTAAATCAATTGTGATTTCATCATCAACAAATACAAATATGGTTTGATTATTATTATTCTTATTTAATAATATTAAATCTGTAAATTCATCTACCATTTCAAAATCATCATCAGTCATTTCTCGACCAAAACTACTCAATGATTTAACTTTTTTACGTTTAATCGTCGGTCGTTTAAGTAAATTTATAATATAACCATTATCTAACTCAGTTACTGCAAAATAGCTTTTCTCATCGACCGGAAATTTATTAACATAAAAGCCATAACCTTCTTCTTTTAATTTATCGGTTGCTAATGCTTTCAACATATAAGGAACGCCCTTTTTATAAGTTAAAAAAAGATGCTCTTTTATATTTTTAGAATCCTTACTTATATCTTCAAAGTAAGTATAACCATTGAAACTACTATTCAAATAAGCATAATGAACTAATGATTTCATTTGAAAATTTGCATTAAAATCTGTAAGATAAAAATTGACACGATAACCTAAATTTTTATTTTCAATTACTATAGGTTCTGAAGCTTCTGCTCGTAAAGTAAATGTTCTTAAATCATAATATAAAACAATATCATCTTCATTAAGAATTTTACAACCTTTACCATTTGGTGTAGTTCCAAGAAAATACTTCTTGAAACATTCCATCATTTCTTTACGAGAAAAGGGCGACTTATGAATAATCATTTCAGCCAGGTTTTCATCGCTTGGTTTTAAGTAAATTGTAAGATTAGGGGTATTTAAATCTTCTTTTGGAATTAAATAAGTTACGTATCCAACATAATCAATTACGACATTAT
>NZ_RQVQ01000011.1 GCF_003865405.1 Paenimyroides tangerinum | reverse complement strand
CCTTCTTATTCAAAATTTACCAAACTTTTATTCGGAAAGTACGTCCTAAAATTGCGTACAACGTTTATATATGCGCAATATACATATTTATTTTAAATGTTTAAAAAAATCATTAACTATCTCTAAAATAAGGAAATAGGACTTTTTTTTTAGATTACGTATTTTGTATTGTTGCGGTTATATAAGCGAAAGTTATTTTATTTTTTTTTAAAGAAAACGAAACTTATTCTGTTTCGTTTTCTTTAATTTCTCTATTTTGATTTAACTTTTTATCTCTGGCTTCAATTCTGCGTTGAATAAATTTTTGAGGATCGAATTCATTATCTGTTTCAACATCTTTATAAGCTGCAACAATATGTTTTACCAAACGATGGCGTACAATATCTTTGTCATCCAAATATAAAATTCCAATGCCATCAACATCTGATAAAATTTCTAATGCTTCCTTTAAACCAGAATTTATTTTTTTTGGCAAATCAACCTGACCTGGATCTCCAGTAATTATAAATTTCGCATTTTTTCCCATACGAGTTAAAAACATTTTCATTTGAGAATGTGTCGTATTTTGGGCTTCGTCTAAAATCACAAAAGCATTATCCAACGTTCTTCCACGCATAAATGCTAAAGGAGCAATCTGAATGATTCCTTTGGTAATATAATCTTCTAAAGTTTGCGCGGGAAGCATATCTCGAAGTGCATCATACAATGGTTGCATATAAGGATCTAGCTTTTCTTTCATATCTCCGGGTAAAAAACCTAAATTTTCTCCAGCTTCAACTGCCGGACGTGTTAAAATAATTCGTTTTACTTGCTTTTCTTTTAAAGCACGAACTGCTAAAGCAACTCCGGTATAAGTTTTTCCTGTTCCTGCAGGTCCAATTGCAAAAACCATATCATTCTTATTTACAAAATCAACTAGCTTTTGTTGATTTGCACTCATTGCTTTAATCAATTTACCAGCAACTCCGTGAACCAAAATTTGATCACTTTTATGCATATGTTGTTGTGGCAAATCGTCCATAATTAAACGTTCAATGATGTTTTCATTAAGTGTGTTATATTTCTGAAAATACTTTGTAATTCGTTCAAAACGAACTTCAAAAACATCAAGAAGTTCATCATCACCAAATGCTTTTACGGTTGTATCACGAGCGACGATTTTTAACTTCGGATATAATTTTTTTATAATTCCTAAATGGATATCTTGAGGTCCCCAAAAATCTTTTGGAGTAATATGTTCTAATTCGATGATTCTTTCGTTCAAAAGCTATTAGTTTTAATTAAAAAAAATTAGTTTTGTAATACTCAAATCTAACAAAAAAAAATAATAAACACTAATACATCATATTTAATTAATGTCAATAATTACTCTTACCACTGATTTCGGAATTAAAGATCATTTCGTTGCTGTTGCCAAAGGAAAACTCCTGTCTTTGATGCCTAATTGTCAGATTATTGACGTTTCTCATAAAGTCGATTTTTATAATATTACCAACGCCAGTTACATTGTGAATGGTATTTGTGATGCTTTCCCTAAAGATACCATTCATATTGTTTGCGTTGATGCAGAGCTTTATGAAGTTGAAAGTTTTATTGCGTTGCATTGGAATGATCAGTATTTTTTAGCACCTAATAATGGAATTTTAGGAACTCTGACAGAACAATATCCTTCTGATTTAATTGTTGAACTGGAAATTAGTGATTCTGTAAAATGTGCTATGGATTTATTTATACAAACTGCATCAAAAATTTCTAGTGGAGAAAAATTAGAAAATCTTGGAAAAGTTGTTGAAAGTTGCGTTACTTTCGTGGATGTAAAACCTATTGTTGCAAATGATGGGAATGTTATTCGAGGGACTATCATTTACGAAGATCATTACGGAAATGCTGTAATAAATGTTTCTAAATCGATGTTTAATGAAGTAGGACGAGGACGAAATTTTAGAATGTCGGTTGGAACACGATATAAAATTAGTCGAATTAATAAATTTTATTCTGATTTTAATCTTGAAGTTAAAACATTAAAAGATTATGAAGGTGATGCTTTGTTGATTTTTAATGAACTTGATTTCTTACAATTATCATTATATAAATCAAATCCTGTGAAAACAGGAAGTGTAAAATCATTATTAGGTTTAACGTACCGAGATTCGGTAACTATTGAATTTGAAACAAAAGAACAAGAATAAATTATGTTTATACGTATTGTAAAATTAAGTTTTCACGAAGAAAAAATTCCTGAATTTTTAGAACATTTTGAAACGGTTAAAGATCAGATTCGGAATTTTCCAGGAAATAATTTTTTGGAAATGTATCGCGACAAAGACAATCCTTGTATTATATTTACTTACAGTATTTGGAATGATATTTCTGATTTAGAAAATTACCGTCATTCTGATTTATTCAAAGAAGTTTGGGCATATACCAAACAACATTTCAATGCTAAGCCAGAAGCTTGGAGCGTTGATAAAATAGCATCTTTACCTTAATTAGTTTATGAAAGCAATATTACTTCGTGAATTTAAATCGTTTTTCGGTTCAATTACTGGTTATTTAGTAATCGGATTTTTCTTGTTATTAAACGGATTATTTCTGTTTGTTTTAGACGGACCTTATAACATTTTACAAAGTGGTTATAATGATTTAACTCCGTTTTTTAAATTGGTTCCGTGGATTTTATTATTCTTAATTCCGGCGGTTACGATGAAAAGTTTCTCTGACGAAAAAAAACAAGGAACCATCGAATTACTTTTCACAAAACCTATTTCAATGCGAAATATTGTTTTAGGTAAATTTTTTGGAGCTTTTTGTTTGATTGTAATCGCTTTAATTCCAACATTGCTTTACATTTTTATTTTAAATCCATACGGTAATCCTATTAATAATATGGATATGGGAAGTACAATTGGTGCTTATATTGGTTTGTTGTTTTTGGCGGGAAGTTATGCTTCAATTGGTGTTTTTACTTCGACACTTTCGGATAATCAGATTGTAGCTTTTATCTTGGCAATTGTGCTTTGTTATTTAGCTTTCTTTGGATTTGATGAAATAACATCGGTATTAAAACTTCAGAATTCGTTTGTAGAAAAAATAGGAATGAGTTATCATTTTAAGAGTATTAGTAGAGGAGTGGTTGACACACGTGATTTAATTTATTTCATTTCTGTAATCATCTTTTTTATTGCAGCAACTGTGTTTAATCTTAAAACAATGAAGAAATAATGACAGGAAAAGTTAAAAAATCAGTACTAAGTTTATTCGGAACTTTAGTTGCATTATTGGCTTTAAATTTTGCAAGTTCATTTGTTTTTTCTCGTTTAGATTTAACTCACGATAACAGATATACTTTATCAGAACCTTCGTTAAATATAATTTCTGAAATTCAGGAACCGATTGAAGTTGAAGTTTATTTAGAAGGTAATTTTCCTTTAGAATTCAGAAGATTACAAACGGAAACAAAACAGATTTTAGAAGAGTTTTCTGCTTATAATGATAACATAGTTTACAAATTTGTAAATCCAATTGCTTCTGAAGAAAACTCAGTTCAGGTAATTGAACAAATGTATAAAGAAGGTTATAAACCTATTAGTGTAACCGTAAACGATAAAGGAAAGCAATCCCAAGAAGTAGTTTTTCCGTGGGCGAAAGTTACTTTTCAAGGTAGAACGGCTCGTATTCCATTATTAAAAAATGCAATGGGAGCTTCAACTGAAGATAAAGTAAATACTTCGGTTCAACATTTGGAATATACTTTTGTTGACGCTTTTAATAAAGTTTTACATGAAAAATCTAAAAAGATTGCCATAATCAAAGGAATTGGTGAAGTGAATGATATTTACATGGCCGATTTTTTAATGAGTTTACGAGATAGTTATTACATTGCTCCGTTCACTTTAGATAGCGTTTCGATTGATCCAAAAAATGCTTTGGCTCAACTTAAAGAATACGATTTAGCTATTATCGCAAAGCCTTCAAAACCATTTTCTGAAGATAAAATTCAGGTATTAGATCAATATGTAATGAATGGTGGAAAATCGTTATGGATGTTAGATCAAGTTCAGGCTGAAATGGATAGCTTGAGTATGAACGGTTCTATGTTGGCTTATCCAAAAGATCAAAGTTTAGGCGAATTATTATTTAAATATGGTATTCGTTTAAATCCGAATTTGGTTAAAGATGAAATGGGAACTCCAATTAAACTAGCTACAGGTCAACAAGGAAGTGAAACGGTTTACGAAGAATTTACTTGGAAATTTGCACCGTTCGCTATGAGTTCGTCAAATCATCCAATTGTAAAAAATATTGATGGAGTAAAATTCGATTTCGCAAATAGTATCGATACATTGAAAAACGATATCAAGAAAACTGTTTTATTGCAATCTTCGCCTTATTCTAAAACGGTTGGTGTTCCATCGGAAGTTTCGCTAAATGTAATTGCAGAAGAAGTAACTCCTGAAATGTATAAAGATCAAGGAAATATTCCATTAGCTGTTCTTTTAGAAGGAAACTTCACTTCTGTATTTAATAATCGTATTTTGCCATTTAAAGATTCAAGTTTTAAAAATAAAGGTGTCGAAAATAAAATGGTTGTCATTGCAGATGGAGATATTGCAAGAAATCAATTAGATCAGAATTATGAACCTATGGAATTGGGTTATGATAAATGGACGAATAATTTGTATGGAAATAAAGAGTTTTTGATGAATTCAGTGAATTATCTTTTAGATGACACTGGACTTATCAACATTCGTACAAAGGATGTCAAATTACCGTTGCTAAATAAAGAAGAAGTTTATAAAAATTATGATAAGATTAGAACGTTAATCGTTGGATTACCAATCGTTTTACTAATCATCTTTGGTTTTGTATTTACATATTTAAGAAAAAAGAAATACACAAAATAGTGTTGATAAAATAACTTTTTTTATTGACATTAATAAAATATATTTGTAGAAATAATTGTCTGGAAAGACAGATTTAAAAATGATTAACATGAAATTCATCGTATCGAGCTCGTATTTATTGAAACAATTACAAGTTTTAGGAAGTGTAATTAACAGTAGTAATACGCTTCATATTCTTGACAATTTTTTATTTGAACTTGATAACAATCAATTAAAAGTTTCTTCATCAGATTTAGAAACAACGATGTCTGCTACTTTAGAAATTGAATCTACAAGTCAAGGTAGCATTGCAGTTCCAGCTCGTTTATTATTAGAAACCTTAAAAACGTTTCCAGAACAGCCATTAACCTTTACGGTAAAAGATAATAGTACAATCGAAATTAGTTCGGATTTAGGAAAATATGTTTTAGCATATGCTCCTGGAGAAGAATTCCCTAAAGCAGAATTATTAGAAGATCCTTCTACAACATTGATTCCTGCTGAAGTTTTAGCAACTGCAATCAGTAAAACAATTTTCGCTGCTGGTAATGACGATTTACGTCCAGTAATGTCTGGAGTTTATTTTCAGTTTGCTCCGACAGGAATTATTTTTGTTGCAACAGATGCTCATAAATTAGTTAAATATTCTCGTACTGATATTACATCTTCTACAGAAGCTAACTTTATCATGCCTAAAAAGCCATTAAATATTTTAAAAAGTATTTTAATGACTTCAGATGCAGAAGTTAAAATTGAATATAACGATTCTAATGCAATGTTCTCATTCGATAATTACACATTAGTTTGTCGTTTAATTGATGGAAAATATCCAAATTACGAAGCAGTAATTCCAAAAGAAAACCCAAATAAATTAATTATAGCGAGAACACAGTTTTTGAGTTCAGTACGTCGTGTTGCTATTTATGCTAATAAAACTACGCACCAAATCCGCTTAAAAATTGCTGGAACCGAGTTAAACATTTCTGCAGAAGATATCGATTACTCAAACAAAGCAGATGAGCGTTTAACTTGTGATTATCAAGGTGACGATATGCAAATTGGTTTCAACTCTCGTTTCTTAACTGAGATGTTGAACAACTTACAATCTGACGAAATATTATTAGAAATGTCTTTACCTAATCGTGCTGGAATTTTAACTCCAGTTGATGGATTAGATGAAGGAGAAACAGTTACAATGCTTGTAATGCCTGTTATGTTGAATAATTAATATTTATTGATTTTATTTGACTAGACATAATTGTTTATGCAAATAATAAATAAGACTTGTATTATATAAGTACTAAATAAAATTATAAATCACTAAGAACAAATAGTTTTTAGTGATTTTTTTTATACGGTAGAAGTAATCTTTAGTTAATAAAAAAGAGGAAAACCCAAAATATTGAGAAATCCTCTTTTTATTTAAACTGATTTTAGTTATATATGTAAAATGTACTTTTACGTTAAAACTATCTTATTTTCTTGTTTAATTATTCTTCGATTAAAAAACGTTTGAAATCAAAGAAATTTTGTGGCGCAACTCCGTGACCAACATTGTATTCGTGATATTCGTTTTTAACGTTTAATAAATTTAAAACTTCTGGATTTTTTCTAGCCCAATCAACCGGAATAACTTGATCTACACTTCCGTGAGAAACGAAAAATTGTAACTTAGAAAAATCATTATTTTCATAACCATCTTTCATTATATTATGATTAAAATATCCGCTTAAAGCAACTACTTTATTGATTTTTTCTGGATAAGATAATGCGATTGCATAACTTAAAATAGCACCTTGACTGAAACCGATCAGGTTAACATTGTTTTTATCAATTGGATATTTTTCTAATAATTCATCAATAAAAGTTACAATTAAATCTCTTGATTCAATAGCTTGTTCATCATTAGAAAATTTATTCATATTTGCATCAAAATCGATTGCGTACCAAGCATTTCCATAAGGCGGAAGTGGGTAAGGAGCTCGAGCTGAAATGATGTAATAATTTTCTGGTAATTCAGAAGCAAAAGAAAATAAATCTTCTTCGTTACTTCCATATCCGTGTAAAAGTAAAAGTAAAGGATTCTTATCTAAAATTACTTTTGGTTCTTTGATTAAATATTCTAGAGCTAATGACATAATTTATTTTTTACGGCTAAACATTTTTTGAAAAACAGGTCCAATAATAGGAAGTAAATTGTACTTATTTGTAATTGCACCCATAAAACTATAAAGCCAAATAATGAAAATAAACAGGTAAAACGCATACATTGCCGATGCATATTGTACAAATCCCATCAAAGCACCAATTAATAAAAAGATTATCGTAATGCCAAAATTCTGACGTATGTAAAATGAACCGAATGGGTCTTTTTTTTCTTCGTTAATAAAAAGTGCAATTATCGGACCTAAAAAAAATAGATGAGATATGATAGCGGCAATTTTTCCGTCTTGATGAATTTCCATTTATTATTTTATATTTAAAATTCCATTATTATAAATTCCATAAACTTCACCTTTCATTTCTTGATTTAAGAATGCAGAATTTTGAGATTTTGAAAGAATTAAATCTTTATTGAAAACCGATTTTCCTTCTGGGTTGAATAAAGTCAAACTTGCAGGTTGATTGATATCGATTGATGTATTTTCAATTCCAAAAATTGTTTTGGCAGCGTTTAGTTTTTCTACAATCACTTCTACAGGTAAGATAGTAGCTAAAGTTCCAAAAGCAGATTCCAATCCAATAGTTCCATCTTTTGCCATATCAAATTCCATTTTTTTATGTTCAATATCCAATGGATGATGATCAGAAGTGATGCAATCAATCGTTCCGTCGAAAACTCCGTTGATTAAAGCTTGTCTATGCTCTTCAGTTCGGATTGGTGGGTTTACTTTGTAACGCGTGTCAAATTCGTTTAAAACCTCATCAGTTAAAACTAAATTATGAATAGCAACACTACAAGTTACATTTAAACCTTTTGATTTTGCTTCTTTAATCAATTCAACAGATTTTGTAGTACTAATTGTTGGAACGTGCATTTTTCCGCTTGTATATTCTAACAAAAATAAGTTTCTTGCCAAAACTACTTCTTCTGCTAATGCAGGAATTCCTTTTAGTCCTAATTTTGTTGAAGTAATTCCTTCATGAACAACACCTTTTCCTTTGATGTTCGCATCATTACAAAATGCTAAAAGTAAGGCATCAAAATCTTGACTATATTGTAAAGCAATTTTTAATAAATTCGCATTATCTATAGATTTTTTATAATCTCCAAAAGCAATCGCACCAGCATTTTTCATGTCGAACATCTCGGCGATATCTTTTCCTTCTTGCTGTTTAGTTAACGCTCCAATCGGATTCAAAGTGGTAGCTTTTCCAAATGCTTTAGACTTAACAAAAGAAACGATGGTTTGATTATCAATTACTGGATTTGTATTTGGCTGAAGTGCAATATTTGTAAAACCGCTTTTTGCAGCGACTTCTAAACCGTTTAAGATAGTTTCTCTTTCTTCAAAACCTGGCTCTCCCAACGCAACCGAACTATCCATCCAACCTTTTGAAATGTGTAAATTATTTAAATTTAAATTTTCAATTTGGTTATCTTCTATCGTTGTATTAATTTCTGAAATTATATTTTTTAGAATTTTAATGTCAACTTTTTGATTATGAAAAGGACTTGTAGGGTCAACAACAAATGCGTTTTTTATAAGTAAATCCATTGATATGTTTTGAGTTTTATGTTGTGTGTTTATATCGATACAAAATTACATTTTATTCTTTAAAAGACAATAATGTAAACTTTAAGAATAAAAAAAATAATACCTAAAAAGATATTATTTTTTCTCAATATTATAAACTTGAAAACATTCGTTTAAAGCATTAAAGATTTGATAATCTGAAGCTGTATAAATAAAACGTTCCGTGTGATTGCAGTTTTGGAGTACTTTTACAATATCATCCTTAGAAATATTTAATAGAGCTGAAACCGTTTCTCGATCGAATTTGGTTTTCATCATTTCTATTAATTCCGATTCTTGCTTTAGTTTTTCAATTTTTTTTGTATTTGCAGAATTCTTTTTAAAGGAATTATAAATCGCATCGACAGGATTTATTTTAGGTGCAAATGTTGCTGAAAAATCTTTTGGTTGAAATTGTTTGTAGTAATAAAAATCATTCAATTCAATCAGTTTCGTATCAATTTGGAGAAATCCAGTTAATTTTAATGTACTAATATACATATCATCTAACGTAGTTGAATTGTCCTTGATGTATACATTCATTGAAGTGTTTTTTATCCAATCGTTTGTAACTTTTAATTTTAAAGATCGGTATCCTTCAGACGAGAAGTGAATTGAATCATTTAAACTAGCTTCGATTTCAAATTCTCCTTTTTGATTGGATTTTGAAATTTTAAGCGTATTTAAATTTATAATATTAATTCCTGGTTCGGAATATTTTGTTGATTCGTTGATAACAGTTCCTTTAACAACTTGTTTCTGAGCAGAAATGGAAAAAGAAAATATAAAAAAAAGAAAAACTGTAAAATATCTCATAATGCTTTTAAAGAGTTATTCAAAAGTAATAGATATTTTACAGTTTTAAAGGTAATTATTAAAAAATTAACAATTAATCATTTCTAGTTCTTCTTGGACGATCTCCACGAGTAGCACTTCTTTCGTTTCTTACTGGACGATCTTTATCAGATGTACGAGGAGCAAAATTTCTATCAGAAGATCTTCTTTCTCTTCCACCTTCGCGATCTCCAGAGAATGAGCGAGAACTGCTTCTTCTTTCACTTCCAAATCCACCAGATGAACGACCACCACCACGATTGTTGTGATCTCTTCTTCCAGAACTTCTTCCGCTACCACCTTCGTTTGTAGAAATTTCTACATTTACTTTACGTCCTTCATGGTTGATGCTGTTTAAAACTTCCATTACTTTTTCAGCATGAACAGAATCTGTGTTAAAGAAAGAGAAACCTTCTTTTACATCAACTTTGAATAAATCATCACGACCTAAATCTAAAGTTTCACGTAAGTAATCTTTTAAACTCATCCAATCAAAATTATCTCTTGATCCTAAGTTTAAGAAATAACGAGTTGTTCCGTCATTAGAAATAACTGGACGTTCTCCTCTTTCACCACGTTCTCCTTTTTGAGGTTGTAATATATCTTGTTTTTTGTAATATTCAATAAAACGATTGAATTCAACAGAGAATACTTTCTTAATCAAATCTTCTTTAGAAATTTCTCCTAAAGCTTCCATGATGTTTGGTAAATAGGTATCTATTTCTGCATCAACTTCTACGCTTTTAACTTTGTTAGCTAAGTGTAATAATTGAACCTCACAAATTTCCATTCCAGTTGGAATTGGTTTCTCGATGAATTTATTTTTAATGATTCTTTCAATAGAAGAAATCTTACGTAATTCACTTTTAGTAACAATTACAATAGAAGTACCTGTTTTTCCAGCACGACCTGTACGACCTGAACGGTGATTATACGTTTCAATTTCGTCTGGTAATTGATAATTGATTACGTGAGTAATATCATCAACGTCAATTCCACGAGCAGCAACGTCTGTTGCAACAAGCATTTGAATTTGACGACCACGGAAAGCTTTCATTACACCATCACGTTGTGCTTGAGATAAATCTCCATGTAATGCTGCTGCATTGTAACCATCTTCGATTAATTTTTCAGCAACTGCTTGAGTGTCTCTTTTTGTTCTACAGAAAACAACCGAGAAAATATCTGGGTTAGCATCTGCTAAACGTTTTAAAGCTTGGTAACGATCACGAGCACCTACTAAGTAGAATTCGTGAGAAACGTTAACTGCACCTTGATTTTTGTGTCCAACTGTAATTTCTGTTGGTTTTGTCATGAATTCTCTAGCAATTCTAGCTACCTCTTGAGGCATAGTTGCAGAAAATAACCATGTTTTTTTCTCATCTGGAGTATCAGATAAAATTGCAGTGATGTCTTCATAGAACCCCATGTTTAACATTTCATCAGCTTCATCTAAAATACAAAACTGAATGTTTTTAATGTTTACAAGGTTTCTATTGATCATATCTTGCATACGACCTGGTGTTGCAACAATAATTTGTGCACCACGTTTTACTTCTCTGGCTTGTTCTGTAATACTCGCCCCACCATAAACCGCTACTGTATGTAAACCTTTTACATACTTTGAATATTGCTTAATCTCATTAGTGATTTGCAAACATAATTCTCTCGTTGGAGATAAAATTAAAGCTTGTGTGCTTTTATTTTCTGCGTCAATCTTTTGAATTAAAGGAAAACCAAACGCCGCTGTTTTTCCTGTTCCCGTTTGTGCTAATGCAACAATGTCAATATCCTGATCCAATAATAGGGGAATCGCTTTTTCCTGTACCTCAGACGGATTCTCAAACCCCATGTCTTTAATCGCCATCAAAAGCGACTCGTTTAATCCTAATTGTTCGAATTTATTCATATAATTTTTAAAATAGGCACAAAGGTAATGCTTATTATTTGAATAAGTCTTTTTTTTATTGAATATTTAATAATTACACGTTTCTAAATCGTGCTTTTATTGTTTATTTAGAAATTCAATCAACTGTTTTACTGCACGGCCACGATGACTAATTTCATTCTTTTGATTTAAATCCATTTCTGCAAAAGTGATGGAATGATTCTCTGGTGTAAAAATTGGATCGTAACCAAATCCATCATTTCCAACTTTTTCTGTTCCGATGTTTCCTTTGACAATTCCAGTAAATAAATATTGTTCGTTGTTCAAGTTTAAAGTAATAACGGTTTTAAATTGTGCTTTACGATTTTCAATATCCATAAGTTTCTCTAAAACCTTATCCATATTATCATTTGAATCTCTTTGTTCGCCAGCATAACGTGCTGAGTAAACTCCAGGTTCGTTGTTTAAAGCTTCGATTTCTAAACCTGTATCGTCTGCAAAACAAGGTAAATTATATCTTTCTGTAACATAATTTGCTTTTAAAATCGCATTTCCTTCAATGGTTTCAGCCGTTTCTGGAATATCTTCAAAGCAACCGATGTCTTCTAAACTGACCAATTCGATTTCTTTTGGAAGTTGATTTTTAATTTCCTGAATTTTATTCTTATTGTTTGATGCAAATACAATTTTCATAGTTAACTTATATAATTCCAAATAATATTCTTCTCAGACATTTTTTGAAGAATCGTTTTTAATGTCTGATTTTGTTCTTTTTCTAGATTGATGTCATCCTTTAAAATTTCGATTGCTTTATGTCGTGCCAATTTTAATATTTCTTGGTCTTTAACTAAATCTGCAATTTTTAAATTGAGAACGCCGCTCTGTTGTTTTCCCATAATATCGCCAGGACCACGAAGTTTTAAATCTACTTCGGCTATTTCAAAACCATCGTTCGTTCTCACCATCGTTTCCATTCGCACTTTGGTGTCGTCGCTTAATTTATTTCCTGTCATCAAAATACAATAACTTTGTTCGGCACCACGACCAACACGTCCACGTAACTGATGCAATTGAGATAATCCAAAACGTTCAGCACTTTCTATAATCATAACCGAAGCATTTGGAACATTAACGCCAACTTCAATAACAGTAGTTGCAACCATTATATTCGTTTCTCCTTTTACAAAACGCTCCATTTCTGCGTCTTTTTCTTTAGGTGTCATTTGACCATGAACAATACTTATACTGTATTGAGGTAGAGGAAAATCTCTTGAAATTCCTTCATAACCTTCCATTAAATTCTTGTAATCTAATTTTTCACTTTCTTGAATTAACGGATAAACAATATAGACTTGTCTTCCTTTTGAAATTTCATCTTTAATAAAATGCCAAACTCGCAATCGTTTACCTTCAAAAAAATGTAACGTTTGAATTGGTTTTCTCCCTGGGGGAAGTTCGTCAATTACTGAAACGTCTAAATCTCCGTACAAACTCATTGCTAAAGTTCTTGGAATAGGAGTGGCGGTCATAACCAATATATGTGGAGGAATAACATTTTTTTTCCAAAGTTTAGAGCGTTGTTCAACCCCGAATCTGTGTTGTTCATCTATGATTGCTAAACCAAGATTCTTAAAAACTACTTTGTCTTCAAGTAATGCATGTGTTCCAATCAATATTTGAAGTTTACCACTTTCTAATCTTTCGTGAATATCTTTGCGTTCTTTTGTTTTAGCTGAACCAGTTAAAATTCCAACTTCAATTCCAACCTTGTCAGCTAATTCTTTTATACCTATATAATGTTGATTAGCTAAAATTTCAGTCGGAGCCATTAAACAAGCCTGATAACCATTGTCTAAAGCCAATAACATAGCCATAAAACCAACAATTGTTTTCCCAGCACCAACATCACCTTGTAAAAGACGATTCATTTGTGCAGGATTTCCCATATCAGAACGAATTTCTTTTAAAACTCGTTTTTGTGCATTGGTTAACGGAAACGGTAAATGTTCATTGTAAAAACTATTAAAATATGCACCAACTTTATCAAACGGAAAACCTTGAATTTTTTGTTTTCGTACAATGTTTTTTGAAAGTAATTGAAGTTGTAAAAAAAACAATTCTTCAAACTTTAATCGAAACTCCGCTTGAGCGAGTAACTCAGAATTTTGAGGAAAATGTATATTTAAGAATGCTTCATTTTTAGGAAGTAATCTCAATTCGTTTATTAGATGTGTTGGAAAAACTTCAGTAAAAAAACGCTGTGTTTCTGAAAAAACCTGTTGCATTATTTTATTAATGCTTCGGTTTGTGATGTTTTTTTGAACTAATTTTTCCGTTGAAGGATAAACAGGTTGTAATCCAGAACGTAAATTTTGTTTATGTTCAGAAAGTAATTCCATTTCTGGATGCGGCATTGAAAAGCTTCCATTAAAATGATTTAGTTTTCCAAAAATGACATAAGGTGTGTTTAACTGAATATTTTCTTTAATCCATTTGAAACCTTGAAACCAAATAAGTTCTATTTTTCCTGTTTCATCCATAAAAGTAGCAACAAATCTTTTTCCTCGTTTTTGTTCTACAGTTTTGATATGAA
Source organism: Paenimyroides tangerinum (assembly GCF_003865405.1). Classification (GTDB taxonomy): domain Bacteria; phylum Bacteroidota; class Bacteroidia; order Flavobacteriales; family Flavobacteriaceae; genus Flavobacterium; species Flavobacterium tangerinum. Next base: position 84,559 of record NZ_RQVQ01000011.1, on the reverse strand, counting down.
TAATTTTTCCTATAATCTGAACTTCCGAAGTTAAATGATATGTTAACTCATTTATTTTGTAATATTTTGTTCGGTCAAGATATCGATTAGGATAAAAATTTAGTAAATCTTTAAAGGTAAATATTTGCAATTCTTTTTTTAAGATATCACCACGATGTGGACCAACACCTTTTAAGTATTCGATTGGAGTATCTAAAATTGAATTTTGCATAATTTTATTTAATAGGCTAATTTAAAATAAAGTTTTTGAAACTCAAATTAAGATTTAATTTTATAATTTTTCATTTGCTATTTCTTTTAAAATGTATATTTTTAGAAAATATTAACTAATTTTTTAAAAGATGAGAATAAATAAGTTTAATTTATTTAAAATAGTGGCGTTTCTATGTGCGGTTTTTACTTTTTTAGCTTGTAATGATGATAACGCATCAACTATTGAATCAAGTAAAATTACTAATGTGAAAACATTTAATTCTTCTAAAGTTGCTTTTGCAGATGGTATGTCGCAAAGTGCAGAAGGTACTTTCGTATTTCCTTCAAATCCTGAGAATATTAAAAGCATAAAAATGTATATAAAGGATATTTGTCCAAACAAAGATTGTGATGAATGGGATAGATATGCAAATATTTATGTGAAAGATAAACAAACCGGAGATTATTATGAATTAGGGCGTTTTATTACTCCTTATTGGGTTGGTAATGAAAAGTTGGAAAGAGGTTATGAATTTGATGTAACTGATTTTAAATCAATTTTAAATGGTTCAACTGAGCTTAAAATTTACACGGAAACTTGGAATGCAAAAGGACGAACTTATAGTGTTGAATTTGATTTTGAAGAAGGAACTCCAGATTATAAATATTCTGCTATTGTTCCTGTTTTTCAATATAATAAATCTTCTATTGACGGAGTTCCGTATGGAAAGGAATATGATACAAATGTTTTTGATTTTTTAAAATCTGTTTCAATTCCTGCAAATGCAGAGGTAGCATATTTCAGAACAATAATTTCTGGTTGGGGACATGCAGCTCCAGGGAATTGTGCGGAATGGTGTATAAAAACGCATTCAATTTTATTAAATAACCAACAAACTTATCAGCATAAATTATCTGGTATAGGTTGTGCAGAAAATCCGGTTAACAATCAAGATCCTGGAAATTGGCAACTAGATAGAGCAGGGTGGTGTCCAGGTATGGTTGTACCATTTAGATTTGATAATATTGCAAAAGAAAAATTTGGAACAACTTTTAACTTTGAATATAAGTTTCAAAATTATACCACAACAGGAGAAGCTTATTATGCAATTTCGACCTTTGTTGTCGTTAAGAGTAACAGTCCAATTTCTAAACCTCAAGTTTTAGATTAATAAAATAAATGCCTTCAAAGAGAATTGAAGGCATTTATTATTTTAAATCTAATTGTTTTACAAACCAATGATTTGGATGATTTTTAATTAAATCATTTTTCACATTTTCGTCTTCAGTTGCTAAAAATTTATAAGCTTTTATAGGAACTGAATTCGGGAATTTTTTCAAAGCAACTTCTATTAATTTATCAGATTCATCGAATTTTTCATTTGTTTGTAAAGCTTCAATTTTATAAACATAAATAATTACTGGTACATCTTGTTTCAAATTTATAAATTCATTTTCCATTGCTTCTACAATTTTCAATTGAAATTCTGAATTTAAAGAAGATGGATTCTCTGAAACTTCGTTTATATAATCTTGAAAAACTAAAAGTAAATTCATTAACTGCATGTTTTTTGTTGAAAGACTTTCAACCATCACAGTAATTTTATTTAGTAAATCTTCAGAAATTTGACCACTTTCATCTTGAAGAACTTCATTGTAAAATTGATCAAAAAGATTTTTCATGGTTAAATCTTTTGCATCAACTGGATTTGTGTTTTTTGATTCTACGATAATCGTATTGATATATTCATCAATTTCGTTTTGTGCAGAAATCGTTCCAAAGAACATCAATAAGGCAATAGTTAAAATTTTTTTCATTTTATGGTAAAATAAATGCACTGAATAAGTTCAATGCATTTGAGTTTATATTTTTATTCTTCTTCCCAATCTTCTAAATCTGATTTATGAATCAAGATTCCATAATCGTCAGAAAATATATATTCATTATTTTCTAATTGATAAATATAGTTATTAATCCATTCAGTAAATGAATTTGCAAGTAATTCACGAACAGAATCATCATGCCAAACACGAATAATCTGACCGTAATTTCCTTCATCTGTAGGGTCTAAATCAATACAAATATGGTTTCCTGCTCCATCATAAGTAAATGGAATCCAATTAATATTCCACCAATTATTTTTTATACCAGTATCTGGATCGCTAACAAAAGCATCATCTTCATCATCTGTAAATGAATTACTTTCTAACAATTCTTTCCAAACATTCCATTCTTCAAGAATACGTTCCATTGATAAAAATTCCTCTCCTTTCATGATTCCGTAACCGTGAGCATTTTCACCGTTATGTATTTTATAAAAAGCTTTAAAATCATCAGGAAATTGTTTTTTGATTGTATTTTCTAATGACAGAATCTTTTTATCAGTAACTCCAGGATGTAAATCGTAATTAAATTCTTTAAAATTATCAGTTATTTGGTCTAAACACTTGATTAATTTATTCCAAGCTTGATCCATTTTTTTATGTTCTTAATTTATTTAGTTAATATTTTATTTTAAATTTCTCTTATATAAAATTATAAAAAAATGAATAGAAAATACAAAAATGAAGAATTTTTATAAAAAAAAATATAAAGACGTAAAATTGTTGACAATCAGGAATTAACGGATTTTAATCGTTCTTCAATTTCTCTAAATGCCTGCGCAACATGTTCCTTTTCTGTTGAATCTGAAATAATTAGTTCAACTAAATCTTTGTTTTCTAATTTAGAAATTTCAGAATTTAGATTTAGGTTTGAAATTTTTATATTATTTTCTTCTTCAAAATGTTTCTTCAATATATTAAAACTAACTCTATTTAATATCTTTTTTTGTTTGTACTGAAACCAAAATTCATTTCGAATAAAGTCAATATCATTTTCTTGAATAACAATTTTTGAAACATTTAATGAATCTATATCTTCAAAGTTAATATCAATTTTTTTTGTTTGTTTATTTTGAGTCAATTTGAAAAGAATTCCAAAAATGATAAATAAGACTATTATTAAAGTGAAGATTATAAAAAAACGCATAATATTGAATGTGAATGTTTGTTAAGTTTTTAATTGTATTAAATTAAGTATAACTTTGCAGTTATGAATACGACAAAAATACTACAAAATTTACATATAGATACTCTAAATCCAATGCAAACAAATGCATTAAGTGCTTCAGAGTCTAAAAATAACATCATTTTATTATCTCCAACAGGTTCAGGAAAAACAGTTGCTTTTTTATTACCAATTTTATCAAAATTAAACAAGGAAGTTAATGGCGTACAAGCGGTTATTTTAGCTCCTTCGAGAGAATTGGCTCTTCAAATTGAAGATGTTTTCAAAAAAATGGCAACGGGTTTTAAGATAAATTCTTGTTATGGTGGACATTCGACTAAGATTGAAGTTAATAATTTGAGTTCGCCACCTGCTGTTTTAGTTGGTACGCCTGGAAGAATTGCTTTTCATATTCGTGAAAATAATTTTAGTACAAATAATGTATCTAGTTTTGTATTAGATGAATTTGATAAAGCTTTGGAAATGGGCTTTCAAAATGATATGGATTTTATCATCAATTCATTTAAGAATGTTCAATTCCGAATGTTGACTTCGGCTACAAATCTAAAAAAGATTCCAGATTTTACTGGAATCGAAAATCCAGAACGTATTCAGTTTTTGAAAAATGAAGAATCACAACCTGATTTAACTTACAAAAAAGTGATATCTAAATCGGAAGAAAAATTGGAAACGGTTGTTAAACTAGTTAGTAAAATTGGTAAAGAAACGGTTGTTATTTTTTGTAATCACCGTGATGCTGTTGACCGAATTAGTGAAGCTTTGACTAAAAAAGGAGTTTCAAATGGTAGTTTTCATGGCGGATTAGAACAAGCTGATCGAGAAAGAGCTTTGATGAAATTTAGAAATAAGAGTTCGAGAGTCTTAATTACAACTGATTTGGCTGCACGCGGACTTGATATTCCTGAAATTGGTCACGTAATTCATTATCAAATTCCAGATAAAGAAGATGCTTTTATTCATCGAAATGGTAGAACGGCTCGTATGAAAGCAAAAGGAATTATTTATGTAATGATTACCAATGAAGAACATTTTGATTTTATTGATCCTGAAATGCCATTAGAAGATTTATCAGGAAATTATAAAACTGAAAATGCAACAGATTTCAAAACTATATATATAAGTGCTGGAAAAAAAGATAAGGTTAATAAAGTTGATATCGTTGGTTATTTAATTAAAACGGGTGGTTTAAATAAAGAAGATATCGGTTTGATTGAAGTTAAAGATACACAAGCTTTTGTTGCAATTTCATCTTATAAAATCAAAGCTTTATTAGCTTCATTGGAAAATACTAAACTAAAAAATAAAAAAGTAAAAATTGCTTTAGCAAGAGACTAAAAAAATTATTTTATCGTTTTGAAATTTATAGAATATAAAGTTACAAGAAGGAAATTTTAATCACAAAATTTCCTTTTTCGGTTTTATTAAAAATGTTTTTCTGAACGAAATTTAACAGCTACAAGAAATTATTCCAATCGTTTTGATTATTAAAAAATATTTTTCTGTTATAGAAAATCCACTCCGCTATTCAAGCTATTTTTAAATTGGATAAAATTGGACTTCATTTGCAATTATTTCATTGTCGTCATATAATCTAAATTTAAACAATACAGTTTAAGTTACTAAAATATATATTTGTAAATATTCTGTTCTTAATTTATATCTTAATTGGTTTTATATTTATTTTCTAGATAATTCATGGTTTTCTTTGCTTATATTTGTTTAAAATTGAACTTGTTTTGCAAAAGAAATTACTAAAAATCATCAAAGTTTTCGCCTACGGCTTGGTTATTTTTCTGGTTGTTTTAACTGGATTAATTTTTAGTTTACACTTTCCTGCTGTTCAGAATTTTGTTAAAAATCAAGCGGTCAGTTATTTAAAAGTTAAATTGGATACAGAAATAGAATTAGAAAAAATTTATGTTTCGTTTCCAAATCAAATTTCTTTAGATAAATTTTATATCAAAGGTAAAGATGTTGACACACTTTTATTTGTAAATAAATTAAATGTTGGAATTTATTTACCCGATCTTTTAAAATCACAAGCAAATCTTTCTAGTATTGATTTAGATGGAATCAATGCAAACATAAATCGTAACGAAACAGGGAAATTTAATTTCGATTTTATTTTAGACGCTTTTGCAACCGAAAGTGATGATGATAAAGATTCTAAACCTTTTATCATTTCGTTGCATACCATTGAACTAAAAAATATTCATGCAAAGTTTAAGGACGATGTTTCTGAGATGGATTTTAATGTTCGTTTGAACCAATTCAATACTTCAGTAAAAACGTTCGATTTACAAGAAAATAATTACGCTATTAATTCAATTTTAATCGATGGTTTTAATTTTACTTTCGACCAAAAAATTATTGAACGTATTATTCATTCAAATGAAGCTCAAACCGATTCTGTCTCAGATTCAAAACCTTTAAAAATTGATTTGGGTGAGATACAATTAAAGAATTTTAATGTAGTTTATGCTGATGAGAATTCAAAAATGAAAGCGCATTTCGTTTTTGAGGATCTTCTTACAAACATCAAAAAAATTGATTTACAACAAAATTCATACGAAGTTGATAAAATCAACCTAACAAACGCTGTTGTTGATTTTTCAATGTTTAGTCAAAGTGAAAAAAATATTGAAAAAGACGAAAAAGAAGATGTAAAATCAGTTTCTGAAAACAGTTTAAGCTTCTTGCTTAATCAATTGAATTTAAATAATGTAGCCGTTAATTACAATGATAATTCAGTTAAACCAACAAATCAAGACTTTGATTTTAATCATTTGAAATTCAGTAAAATAGATTTTAAATTAAATGATTTTGTTTTTAATGATTCTGAAATTAAAGGAATTGTTTCAGAAGCATTTTTAAAAGAAAAAAGTGGTTTACAAATTGATGAATTTTCTACTGAATTTAATTATGGTGAAAAAGCTACTTTCCTTAAAAATTTATATCTAAAAACACCAAAATCATTAATTCGTGATGAATTTGTTTTAGAATATCAATCTAAGGATGATTTAACTAATAACCTTGAAAGTATTTATTTAAAGGCAAATCTTCCAAATACAAGAATTGCTTTTTCTGATATTTTACTTTTAGTTCCTACTTTAAAAAATACGATTCCATTTAATGATTATCCAACGGCTATTTTAAGTGTTGATTCAAAATTAAATGGTAAAGTAAACGATTTAAATATTCAAAAACTTCTGGTTACTGGTTTAGGAACGGCTAAAATCAATGCAAACGGAATCGTTAAAAACGCAATGAATCCAAGTGATTTATGGATTGATTTGCGTGTAAATGAGTTTGCAATATCTGAAAGAGATTTGAATAAATTTATTCCAAAAGGAACGATCCCGAATAACATACAATTACCAAATCAATTCAATTTAAACGGAAAGGCGAAAGGTAGTTTGAATAACATTATCGCGGATTTAAAATTGAATTCTACTTTTGGAAAGGCCGATTTAATGGCTGTTTTGAATATGCAAAAAAAGAATGCTGAGAAATATGCTATTCAAGCTAATGTTCACGATTTTAACGTTGGTAAACTAATCAAAAACGATTCTGTTGGTAAGGTTTCAGCATCATTGAAGTTGACTGGAAAAAGTTTTGATTTAGAGCGTGCAGATGCTGTGATTGCTGCTCATATTTCTTCGGCGAAATACAATGCATATACATATAAAGATTTTGATTTAAAAGGTTCTGTAAATCAAGGAAGTTTTGATATTACAGCCAAGATGGATGACGAAAATATAATTTTTGATCTAAATGCTGTCGGAAAATATACCAAAGAAGCACCAAGCTTAAAATTGAGTGGTGATGTAACAAAAATTGATTTATATAAAACAGGATTCTTTGATGAAACTTTTGCTTTAGCGGGTAAAATTTCTGCTGATTTTTCAAATTTAAATCCTGATGAATTAAATGGGAATCTAAGTTTACACGATTTTGCTTTGGCTTATAAGGAAGGACTTTATCCTTTAACGGATGTTGATTTCAATGCAATTTCGAATGATGAAAAAAATCAAATTAGTTTTCAATCACAAGTTTTCAATATTGACCTTGTCGGAAAATATAAATTAACTGATTTAGCAACACATTTACAACGTAATGTAAATTCGTATTTTAATCTTAATCTTTCTGAAGAGATTTTAAATCAGAAATTGGAACCTGCCTATTTTAATGCTACCGTTCTCATTAAAAGCGATGATTTATTATCTAAATTTCTTCCTGAATTAGAGCGATTCAAGGACATTGAGATGATTGGCTCATTTAATTCTGATGAAAATAAAATTTCAATTCAAAGTAATATATCTGAATTGATTTATGGTAAAAATATCTTGACAGGAATTGATTTAAATATTGAAAATCAGGCTGATTATTTGGATTATAATTTATCAATACTTGGTTTAGAAAACCAAAGTTTTCATCTAAATAAGGCTAGTTTATCTGGGCAAGTTAAGGATAATACAATTGGTTATGACTTGCGTGTTCGCGATATAGAAGATAAAATTAAATATGAGGTAAGCGGAAAAGTTAGCTCTTTAAAAGATATGATTCAGGTTGCTTTAAACGAAAATGGTTTGAAACTGAATTATGTAGATTGGAATGTAAATGCTGATAATTATATTCAGATTTCTGAAAAGGGAATTTTAGCTCACGATTTTGAAATTTCACAAAATGGAAGTAAAATTCACATCGATTCAGAAGAAGATATTCCAAACAGTCCATTGAATATCGACATTAATGATTTTGCGATTGAAACTATTACAGAAATGATTAAAAAAGACACACTTCTGGCAAGTGGAATCATTAATGGAAAAGCTCAAATTAATGATTTAAAAAATAAAATGACATTCACATCGGATTTGAATGTTGATAAATTAAACGTTTTTGGAAGCAAAGTAGGAAATTTATTTTTAAATGTCAGTAATGAAGCGGATGATAAATTAAGTGCAAATGTTGAATTATCGGGTTATAATAACGATGTAAAAGCAACGGGTTTTTATGATACGGTTTCCGAATCGTTTGATTTAAATGTCGATGTCGAACAACTGCAAATGAAAAGCTTACAAGGTTTTTCACAACAAATGATTTCGGATGCTAAAGGGTTTATTTCAGGTAATTTAAATATTACAGGAAATACTGAAAAACCTTCGATTTTAGGAGATTTGAAGTTTAATGATGTCGGTTTACACGTTAATAGTTTAAATGCAACTTTTAAAAAAATAGACGATAAAATTTCGTTCACAAACGATGGAATTTCTTTTAATAATTTCAGTATTAGTGATACAGATGATAACTTGTTAACCTTAAACGGAAACATTTTAACCAAAACATATCGCGATTTTAAATTTGATTTAGCTTTATTTGGGCAAGGTTTTAAATTGGTCAATTCAACAAATTCAGGAGATGATATGTTGTATGGCGTTGCGGCCTTAGATGTGAATTTAAACATCAAAGGAAATATGAATCTACCAAAGGTTAGCGGAAATTTAAAAGTGACCAATCAAACCGATTTCACTTTTGTGATGCCACAATACAGTCCAGCTTTACAAGAACGCGAAGGTATTATCGAATTTATTGACCAAGACCAATTGGTTTTGGAAGAAACCATTATCAAAGATGAAGAAATTACCAATTCTGAAATCACGGGATTGGATGTATCGGTAAATATCGAAGTGGATAAAGATGCAAAAATTGCCATTGTTCTTGACAAAATAAATAATGATGTTGTGAAAATTCAGGGTGAAGCCCAATTGACAGGAGGAATCGACCCATCTGGGAAAACGACTTTGGTCGGAACTTATGAAGTGAATCAAGGAACTTACGATATGTCGGTCAACTTTATAAAACGTAAATTTGATATTCAACAAGGAAGTACTATCGTTTGGACTGGTGAACCAACTAAAGCAGATGTAAATCTTACGGCGGTTTATAAATTAAAAACAGCTCCTTTAGATTTGGTTCAACAACAATTGACATCGGATGCAACTCAAGATATTAATCTGTATAAACAAAAACTTCCGTTTGAAACGCTATTGATCATGAAAGGCGAATTGTTGAAACCTGAAATATCGTTTAATATTGAACTAGATGAAGATAATTCTAATGTTTCTTCAGAAGTTGTTTCAACTGTAAAATCAAAATTAGAACAATTGCGAAATGAAGAGTCTGAACTTAACAAACAAGTCTTGGCTTTATTGATTTTAAATCGTTTTATTGGTGAAAATCCGTTCGATACCAACGTTAACATTTCGGCTTCAAGTATGGCACGCCAAAGTGTGAGTAAATTGCTTTCACAACAATTGAATAGTTTGGCTTCTAGTTTAATTACTGGAGTTGATATTAATTTCGATTTAGAATCACAAGACGATTATTCAACTGGAGATAAAAATGTACGTACCGATTTAAATATTGGGGTTTCTAAAAGTTTGTTTCACGACAGATTAAAAGTTACGGTTGGTAGTAATTTTGGTTTAGAAGGAGAAGGACGTGAAAATGAGCAAACTAATAATATTGCTGGCGATGTCACTATTGAATATAAACTTTCTAAAAACGGACGTTATACTTTAAGAGCTTATCGTGTTAACGAATATCAAGTGGCGCTTCAAGGTGAAGTTGTAGAAACAGGACTTGGATTTGTTATTACATTGGATTACAATAAGTTTAAAGAAATTTTGAGAAACAAAAATAACGCAGCTAAAAATCAATCAAATTCAACTAAAAAGGCAAACGATGAAAGTAAGTAAATATATTTTTATAGCAACTGCCGTTTTATTAGCTTCTTGTAGTAATACAAGATATCTGAAAGAGGGCGAAGCGTTGTACACTGGCTCAGAGATTAATATAATTGGTGATTCGTTATCTAAAACTCAAATTGCAAAATTAAAAAGTAGTTTAGAAAGTCAATTGGTTCCGAGACCAAATAAATCTATTTTTGGATTACGACCTAAATTATTAATCTATAATATTGCTCCTGAAACGAAAAAAGATAAAGGATTTAAATATTGGTTAAAATATAAAGTAGGTGAGAAGCCGGTTTTACTAAAAGATGTTGATACCGACTTTATGCGAAGCATCATCGATAATTATTCTGAAAATCAAGGTTATTTCAATGTTTCTTCAAATTATCAAATCGATTCTATAAACAAACGTGCCGAGGTAATTTATAATGTGCAGCCCAAAAATCAATATAAAATTGGTAAAGTTATCTTCAATAATAATGATTCTAAACTAACAGAAGCTATTGCTAAAACTGCCGATAAATCGCTATTAAAAGTTGGTTCTCCGTTCAATTTAGATGTAATAAAAGACGAGCGTATTCGTATTGATTCTGATTTAAAAGAAAAGGGCTATTATTATTTCAATCCCGATGATATTTTGGTTCAAGTCGATTCTACTGTCGGAAATCATAAGGTAGATTTAATTGTAAAAGTAAAAAACAAAACGGCTGAATTAGCAACAGAGCCTTTCACAATTGAACGCGTCATTGTTTTTGCAGATTATAAATTAAATACCAATCAAAATACAACACGAAGACGAAATAGAACAATTAATTTAAATCGCATCGATAGTTTACAAAACGATAAAGGAATAACTATTATCGATAGAAAAAAACTTTTTAAACCTGAAATTTTCGACCATGCTTTGTATTTTCAAAAAGGAGATTTATACAACGTAAAAGACCAAAATCTATCGTTAAGTAGATTAATAAATTTAGGTACTTTTAAGTTTGTAAAGAATGAATTCGTAATTTCAGATTCATTAAATCATAAATTTGACGCATATTATTACTTAACACCAAATGAGTTCAAATCATTGCGATTAGAATTTCTTGCCAAAACAAATTCTGCGGGATACGCAGGTAGTGAATTGAACTTAAACTGGAGTAATCGTAACTTTTTTAAAGGTGCCGAATTGTTTACTGCATCTATTTATGGTGGTTTTGAATATCAGATTGGTGGTGTAAAAGATGCAAATAATATTTACCGAATTGGTTCTAAATTCAATTTGTTATTTCCAAGAATCATTGCGCCTTTTAAATTTCATTCATCAAGTGCATTCGTTCCACGAACTAAAGTTGCTTTAGGTTATGAATATCAAAACCGTACACAGCTTTATACCTTGCATAACTTTTCGGGTTCATTTGGTTATGTTTGGAAAGAAAACATAAAAAAGGAACACGAATTAAATATTGTTGATATTTCGTATGTAACTCCAGAAACCATTACAGAAAAGTACCGTCAACAAATGGAAAACAATTTATCATTGCAGCGTGTTGTTGAAAAGCAATTGATTTTTGGGCCACATTATGCATATACTTATACGAATACAATGATTCCTCAAAAAAATTCTATTTACTACAAAGGTAGTTTAGATTTATCAGGAAATATTATTGGTATTTTATCTGGTGCAAATGTTAGAAAAGGAAATCAGAAAGAAATTTTAGGTGTTGCTTATAGTCAATTCGTTAAAACAGAACACGATTTTAGATATTATTTAAAACTTGGAGAAAAATCACAATTAGCAACTCGTGTGGTTGGAGGAATTGGATATGCGTATGGTAATTCGCAGTTTATGCCATTTTCTAGACAATTTTTCATAGGTGGCTCAAACAGTATTCGTGCGTTTAGAGCTCGAACTTTAGGACCAGGAAGTTTTGATCCACGAACAGAATCAGGAACTTTTTTACAAGATCAATCTGGAGATATAAAAATGGAATTTAATGCTGAATATCGCGGGCATTTATTCGGTTTAGTAAACGGCGCTGTTTTTGTTGATGCAGGAAATGTTTGGAATCTAAATAAAGAACCTTCAAAACCAGGTGGGCAATTTTCTAGTGATTTTTACAGAGAATTAGCAGTTGGTGTTGGAGCAGGTTTACGTTTCGATTTTTCTATTCTTATTTTCAGAACGGATTTAGCTTTTCCAGTTCGCGTTCCATATTATCCACGTGGCGACCGCTGGAATTTTAAAGATATTGATTTTGGTGACAAACAATGGCGAAGAGATAATTTAATTCTTAATATCGCAATTGGTTATCCATTCTAAAACCTAAAGTTTGCTTAAAAATTTCCTAAGCAGTTTTTTTATGGTAATTTTATATCCTTAAGTTAAATTTTGTCCTAAATAAAGATTTAAATGATTTACAAAATTCTTGTCATAGATGATGATGTCTCTTTTTGTTCAATGATTAAAACTTTTCTGAATAAGAAAGGTTTTGAAACATCAGGAGTATTTTCTTTTTTGGAAGCAGAACAATTAATTAAGAAACAAAATTTTGATTTAGTTTTAACCGATGTGCGTTTGCCAGACAGCGACGGCGTTAAAATTCTTCAATTTGTAAAAGATATAAATCCAGAAATTCAAGTTATTTTAATGACGGGTTATGCCGATATTAAAACAGCTGTAAATGCAATGAAATTAGGTGCTTTTGATTATGTTTCAAAACCGATAAATTCGGATGAAATTTTACATACAATCAATCAAGCATTAATTAATAAATTAAATATTGCCGAAGAAAAATCGGAGCAAACTAAAGTTTCAAAAACATCGAGAAACAAACAGTTAAACGATTTATCTGTAGTTAAAGGAAAAAGTGAAGTTTCTTTAGAATTACATAAATATATCGATCTAGTTGCTCCGACAAATATTTCAGTTTTAGTTATTGGCGATAGTGGTACAGGAAAAGAAAATATCGCATTTTCAATTCATCAGCAAAGTAAAAGAGCTTCAAAACCTTATATTGCAGTTGATTGTGGTGCCATACCTAAAGAACTTGCCGCAAGTGAATTTTTTGGACATTTAAAAGGTTCTTTTACCGGTGCTATAAATGACAAAATTGGACATTTTGAAGCCGCTAATGGCGGAACTTTATTTTTGGATGAAGTTGGAAACTTATCTTATGAAGTTCAAGTTCAATTATTACGAGCTTTGCAAGAACGAAAAATAAAACCAATTGGAAGTAGTAAAGAAATAGATGTTGATATTCGTGTAATTGCAGCAACAAATGAAGACTTACAACGAGCTGTTCGAGAAGGAGAATTTCGAGAAGATTTATACCATCGATTAAATGAATTTTCGATTAAAGCTCCTCGATTATCTGAAAGGGAAAATGATATTTTACTTTTTGCTGATTTCTTTTTGAAACAATCCAATGCTGATTTAGAAAAAGAAATAATCGATTTTTCTGATGAAGTTAAATCAATTTTTCTTGATTATGATTGGCCTGGAAATTTACGCGAAATGCGAAACGTTATTAAACGTGCTGTGCTTTTAAGTTCATTAAATTACATTCAGAAAGAAGTTTTGCCTGAAGAATTTTTTAATACTAGTTCTTTAAATAAAACAACAAATATTTTATTAGACACTGAAGATGAATTTAAACTTTTTTCTTCAAAAAATGAAGAGAATACGATTATTACAGCCTTGGAAAAAGCTAAATTTAATAAAACTAAAGCTGCACAAATTCTAGGAATTGATAGGAAAACGCTTTATAATAAAATAAAATTATATAACATCGAGCTATAAATACAGCTCGTTGTTTTTTTAAAATTATTTATTTTTTATCATTATATTGTATGTAATAAATCAAACCACCTTAAAATGATAAAATTTGTATATTTTTTATCTTTTCTTACTTTGTTTACATGTAATGCACAGAATGATCAAAAATCTAGAAAAGACCAAATTATTCAGGAGCATATTTATGATTGTGCTGATAAGATAAATTTTTATAAGAATTTAGACGAATATCAAGAATGTATCGATGAAGGAATAAAAAAAGATTCTACTATTGCCTATTTATGGCAACAAAAAGCAATGCCTTATTTTAAACTAAAGCAATATGAAACTGGAATGAAACATCTAGACAAAGCTGTCATTTTAGATTCAAAAAGATATTTGGCTTACCGAGCTTTTATAAAGTGTATTTTTGTTAAAGACTATAAAGATGCGATAATTGATTTTCAAGAATGCATTAATAATTATGGAGATAGTTTTGAAATGGATCATTCTTATACTTTTTATATTGGATTATCTCATCTACAATTAAAAGATTTTATTAAGGCTGAATCAAGTTTTGAAGAAACAATTTCGAATCAAAAAAAGATGTTTAGTGAAGCACATCATTTAGATTTATTTTATCTAGGTGTAACAAAATATGAATTAGGAAAATATCAAGAGGCAATTACAATTTTTGATGAAGCATTAAATCAATACCCAAAATTTTCAGATGTAATTTATTATAAAGCTTTGGCATTAAATAAAATTAATGACAATAATTTAGAATCTTCAAAACTACTCAAACTAGCAAAAGAATATGCTTCTAAAGGTTTTACAATTAATGAAGATAATGCTATTTATGAAGATTATCCGTATAAAGTTAAATGGTAAACTTTACAAGACAAGTTTAAACTAAATGAAATCACAATTTAATTTTGTATCATAAAAAAATGCCCCAATAAGTATCTTACTTTTGGGGCATTAAATTTATTTATAAATCTAAACGATATGTTTTTCTTTCCTTATGTGTTAATGGATTGAATTGCTGCCAAAGTTGTTGAATTTTATTATTTTCAATTAGTAATGGATTTGTTTCTACTGTTTTTATTCCTCTTTTTTTAAATCTATTGTGTAAATCTCTAAAAATCAAGGCGTTTATACCTTTGTTTTGAAATTTAGGATCCACTCCAATTAAATAAAACTCTACGTGGTCATTTTTTTTCATTGCTCGTAATAAATGCCACCATCCAAAAGGAAGTAATTTTCCGTTTGCCTTTTGGAATGCTTTAGAGAATGAAGGCATTGTAATTCCAAATGCAATTATTTTTCCAAATTCATCGACAATACAACTAATAAAATCAGGATGAATAAAGTTCAAATATTTCTCTTTGTAATGGTCAATTTGAAATTGTTGAATTGGAACAAAACTTTGTAAACCTGCGTAACTTTTATTTAATAAACCAAACATTTCATCTACATAAGGTAAAACATCTTTAATAGATTCAAATTCTAGTGAACGAACTTTATATCTTTTTTCAATTAATGCAGAAATTTTTTCCATATCATACGATGCACTAATGTTTTTTAGTTCCATAGAATATTCAATCCATTCAGCTTCTGGTTTATAACCTAATTGTTCTAAATGTTTAGGATAATATTCATAATTATAAAAACCAATCATTGTGGCGATATAATTGAAACCTTCAGTCAACATTCCGGCTTTATCCATATTTGAAAATCCCATTGGACCTTCAATGTATTCAAGATTTTTTTCTTTTCCGAATTCAACGACTTTGTCCAACAAAGCTTTTGTAACATTGATGTCATCAATCATTTCTAACCAACCGAAACGCGCTTTACTTTTTTTAAGTTCATTGACTTCAGTCCAATTGATAATCGCTGCAACACGACCAACAATTTCATTATTTTTGTAAGCTAAATAATACTTTACATCAACAGTTTTAAAAATATCCTGATTTGGATTAAAACTTTTTAATTCTTCTTTTATGATCGAAGGAACCCAATATTTATTTCCTTTGTATAATTTAAATGGAAATTTCACAAAGTCTTCTAATTCCTTTTCAGATTTTATTTCTCTAACTTCTATCATTATAAAATATCTTCTACTTCGTTTGTTTGTTTGTATTTTTTATGGGTTCTCCAAGAAGCACCAATTTGACCGCTCATTTTGTGTGGTGTATTTCCAATAGTTGTTCCTCCAGAAATATCTAATTGCAGATTTTTATTTACCAAATAAGTGAATCCACCTCTAAGAATACAATCATCTTTAAAATTTTGTTTAACTCCTTCATATTTTCTAAAGAAACCTTGATTCTCAGCAAAAACGGACCAATTTTGACTAAAACCATAAGACAGTGTTGCAATATATCCGTAACTTCTAAAATCGTTATTTGTTGCGTTTTCAACGATTAAATTTGTTACAAAAGATAAATTATTATTGATATGTTGCTGTGTTATAATCATTCCTTTTAAAGTAGTTGCAGGCATATTTTTCGGGAAATAATTTTCATCACCTTTAAAATCAGCTCCAACATAAACTGCAACTGCAGGAACTAATCTTCGCCATTTGTATCTTTGATTTGCTTTCCAGCTATAAATATTTCGTTTTTCTACATAATTTCGATATGAATCGTAAACCATATATTTTGCACCAATCGATGTTTGTCTAAAACCACTAAAATTATTTTTCTGGTCAAAATTAACTTGTCGTGTATTATCAAATTTTACATCTGCAACAAATTCCAATTGTTCGAAAAAAGCACCATAACGAAATTGTAAATCAATTAAAGTATGGTTATTATATCGTTCATTACTGTATTCATCTTGTTGATATCCAAGTCCGCCTTCAATTTGCAGAATTGATTTGCTTACAGAATAAGCACCCATCGATAAACTTGGACGGTTAGAGTTGATTTCCTTTGTGTATTGTGCATTTGCAGCAAAACTTAAAAGAGAAATACAAAATAAATATATATATTTCATTGATTTGATTGAGTTATTCATATTCCTTTTTGATAAGAAAAAGTTCGTTTTTGTCATCAATATTCGGGAAACTTTGAACTACAAATTTAGTGCTTTCGAACTGATTTTTATAAGATTTGTTTTTTTCTTCGGCAGTTTTGTTTAAAACTATTGTGTTGAACAAAATGTATCCTTTTGGTTTTAAAATTTTCTTGATATTTGAAATAAAAGCTTCGGAATAAACAAAATCGGGCATAAAACAATCTTCAAAAATATCAATGATAATCAGGTCATAAATATGTTTAGTTTCTGTTACGAATATGTTTGCGTCTGCAAGAATTACTTCAAAATTTTGAATCTCATTTAAATGAAAATATTTTTCTGCAACTTTAATTACGACAGGATCAATTTCAATTCCGGTAATTTTTTTTTCGAACTTAAATTCACGAGTTAAAGTTTCTACAACACTACCGCCAGCAACTCCTAATAGCAAAATATGCTGCATTTGATTGATATTTTCTTTTCCAATTTTCAATAAACCTTTACGTAAAACCTTTTGCAGATTTCCGTAAGAATAATTTGTATGTTTTGTGTCCAAAACGAGTTTTCCGTTATTCCAAGTAAGTTCTAATTGTTCACTTACGTTTGAAGGAATAATTTCAATCGGAATTGGAATTAAATAACTTAGGAATTTCTTTATCATTTGATTTTATTGAAATTCAAATATAATAAAAGTTTACTTCGGTCGGTATGATTTAAAAGTTCCGTCTTTGTAAAAAAACAGAATTTGTTCTATATCTGAATCACTATTCAATATTGGTAGTGAAATTTTTTCTTCAGATGATTCAATCAGATTTGATTTTGAATGATCAATTTCGGCTTCAATGGGTTGAGATATTTCAGAATTTGAAATTTGTTCATTGACTAAATCCATTTCTTGGAATAGTTTTTCATCTCCTTTTTTTATATCAATTACTTCTTCTATTATAACTGAATTCAAAGTAGAGTCGGGGTTACTATTTTTATAAAATTGACCTTCACCTAAAGTTAACCAGGTTAGACTTATTTCTGGAAACGTTTCGTAAATTTTTAAAATGAAATCTAAACTAGGTTTGTTTCTCCCAGAAAGAATGTGTGACATGCTTGAACGTTGTACACCAATTTTGTCAGCAAATGAAGAAGCATTTAGTTGAAACTTCTCAAAAATATATAATAATCTTCTATCAAAATCCTTCATAATATTAATTTATTTGCTTTTTTTACAAATGTAAACAATTAAAAAGTGATTGCAAAATTTAAATTGTTATTGTTAATTTAGTTAAACTAAAAACTTAAATAAAACTATATTAAAAACTGATTTACAATATATTGTATTAAAAAATAATCTAAAAAAACCTAGTTTACAAATGTAACTTTAATAATTGTTACAATTGTGAATTCGGGATTTTGGAATTTTATTACAATTGTAATTCTTCTTTTTTTATAATAAGACAAAAAAAAATATTGACTAAATATCAATATTTTTTATAACTGTTTTTTTTAGTTTATGTTTCAATAAAATAGTTTTAATGTATCACCTTCTAAATATTTTCCTTCAGATTGTTTGATTAAAATTTTTTGATCGGCTGTAAAACCAATTGTTTCTCCATCTTTTAAAGCAATATTTTTTTTGATTACATAGCTTGCAATATTCAATATAAAAGTATGAATTTCATCTAATGATGATTTAGAATTTATAATTTCTAATTCTAATTTATTAAAATCTTTCAATCCAAAAGTGTAAATTGAGTTTCCAATTTCAGTTTTTCTGATTCCAATATAAATCCAAAGTGGAATCGGAATTTCGTTATTTTTAATATCATTATGAAAATCCAAATATTGTTTTCTTGGAATTAAAAGTGTTTGACTTCCTTGATAAACTCCAATTGATTTTGACGTTGATAAAATGGAAAAGATAACTTTTGAAAGTATAAAGTATCTTTCAAGATTTGTTTTGTTTCCATTCATAATTGAAACTATTGCATGACCATCGATATGTTTAATATCTTCAGTTACATTTTCCCAATTATAAGCATATTTTGCTGTAGGTTTAAGTTCTTGTTCAGGAATTGTTGATGGAATAAAAGCTAATGCCACAAGTTCTTCATCAATTGTTATAAAAGCAGTGTCGTTATTTCCTTCAACATTTGTTACATTTAAATTCCAGTCATTAATTAGATTTTGAGCGACTGTGTTTAGATCGTATCTGTTTTCATTTGTAAACAAAGGCATTGCCAAAAGCATTTTATTTTCTTCTGTAATTACTTCTGTTTCTTTCTTTTTAAATAAATTGAAAAATGCCATAATTATTTAATTTTATCAATTTTTAACCGTAAGTTAAAATTATATAGTATTTTATATTTTTAACTTAAAATTAAATAAATAATTCAATATATAAACTAAAGTAAATTATTTTTAGAAAATATTTTTTAATTAATTGATTATCTCAAAGTATAAACCAATTATCGCAAATAAAACCGGAAAAAAGAAAGCTAGAATTAAATTTATGTTCCTTAGTTTTTTTTCATTTTTCTTATTTAGTATAAACGCTTCGATTATCAAAAATAAAAACCAAAAAATATAAAATATAAATATGGCAATTGAAATCGCATAAAAATCACCTGTTGCACATTTTCTATTCGGATTAAGTCCTGATAATGCAACAATTGATGAAAGTATGATTCCAATAATTAAAAGAAGAATTCTAAGAAATGTATGTGTAATTGGGTTTTTCATTTATTCTAAATTTATTGATGAAAAAAAGTTTTTAAGATTTATCATCATAATATATCCAAAGTAAAACTGGTTTTTCAGTGTTTTTCAATTTTTCATCCAGATAAGTCATCGTATCATCATCAGTCACTGGACAACCATGACTAAAGCCCATTGGTAAATGAATTGGATAAATTTCAGTTGAAGAAACTGGTGTGTAAGAATGAAGAACAACAATGCGTTGAAAGGCATTATCATTAGTTTTTTCAAGCCCATGAAGTTTGTAATGTATATTAATTCCAAATTGACTATACGAACGCGCTCCAATCTTAAATTTACCAATTGAAGTTAATAAACTTCCTTCTTCGTTACTAAATTGTGGTTTTGAACCTGTACTTTTTTTATTTCCCTTTCCGCTTCCATGTGCGCAAAGTGAACTTCTTTCAATTTCGTTTTTCTTGAAATCGTAAACAAACATTCTGTTTTTTCCTGAATGAATATTCATGTCAATTAAAATACAAAAATCTGTGTTGAAGTTTTCTTCTTTACAATATTTCAAAGCTTCAACTGCTTTTGTTTTGATTTTTTCATTGAATTCTTTTTCTTCATTATTTTTAGTAATTGAAGTTGCACTATTTTTATTACAACCTATAATTACTATTAAAAGAATAAAAGCTATGATTGATTTAAGCATGTTTTATGATTTATTTGTAGAATTTATATTCAACATTCATTGTGTAGTTTTTTGAAGAATCTATATCATTAGGATACAAAATCTGAAAATCTATTTTTTTTAAGATTCCATCTTCAATTTTAAATGTATATTTTTTTGTTCGATTTATTCCGATATCTTCGATTATAAATTCATTATTTGTATTATTATAGATGTTTTTTTCGTTATAAATTAAGTTTTTAGCTCTTTTAGTAATATTTAAAGGAAGATTCCAATTTAAATTGCTAAAACAAATTGAATTCGGCACATTGTCCATATCGAGAAAAGTCTGACAATTTTGATCTTGATTAATATTTAATTTGTAATTCTTTATAAATGAATCATAACTGAATGTTTCTGTTTTCTCAAATACATTGGTTTCAAAAAAAACATTTTCATGTAATTCATAGGTTCTGATATAATTATCATTTTCTACAGAAATGGAATTTTCTTTGAATACAAAATAATTTTCTTCTAAAATTTGATCCTCATTTATTGTTGTTTTATTTAAAACGGGAATACCGTTTTTATATTGTATTTCACACTTTGTAATTTGAGTATTGTAATTTACCAATTGATTTAATTCATTGAAAATGAAAATTAATTTTTTATCAGGTTCTATTTCGATTGAAATTTCTTTTACTTT
This sequence comes from Paenimyroides tangerinum, assembly GCF_003865405.1. Taxonomy (GTDB): domain Bacteria; phylum Bacteroidota; class Bacteroidia; order Flavobacteriales; family Flavobacteriaceae; genus Flavobacterium; species Flavobacterium tangerinum. The sequence goes on along the minus strand of NZ_RQVQ01000011.1, from coordinate 63,694 downwards.
ATTAAAGCTTAAAAAAGGAGTTGGTAAAAAATTGTCATCAAAAAAAGTGTTTATCAAAAAAAGATTTGTTTTCTCAATCAAAGCTTTAGTTGGAGTAGAAGGTGTTAAAAGTTTAGAAATCTCTTGCTCCACATTTGCAAATTCATTAATGTATGAAGATATTATATTTTCTCCAGATTGTTTTGAAAACAATTCAGAACTTAAAATAATATTATCATTTCTAATTATTTTACTTTTTGATTTACCATCCCAATAAATTATTCCTTCGTAGAAATTTTCTAAATCTAAAAAGTTTATTATTTCATTGGCATCATTTTTTATTTTTATGTATGTATTTTTATAAATTTTATGCAAATCGGCATTTTGAAAATTATTTTTAAGTTCAAATATTTCACGATCCATTATTTTACTGAATTTATACATATTATTTCTTAATTCAATATCAGTAGGTTGCGGGAAATTTTTATTAGAAATATTACGCTTATTTATTTTGTATGCGATGATTTGTGGTTTTCCGCTATTTAGAATTAATGTGTCACAAGTTAGGCAGACAATTTTATTTTTTTCTTCTATTTTAGTTGTGTTTCCACCAGTTGGAAAATATTCTTTGACAGGCTGTGAATATGAAAAAAAATGAAATAATAATAATAATAAAAGAATTAGAGTGTTTTTCATTTGGCTTTTAATTTTAAAAAAAATTGAGTAGATTTTTTTTTGGAAATATAATCACACAAAAAAATTGATGCATTTGAATATATTCCTGAAAAATATTGAGTTTCTTTAGTATGATTTTACGCATGAATTCGCGAAAACAAAATGTTTTGTGTGTATTTAATAACACAAATAGTGGAAATGTTTTTCATTTTATGTGGTTTGATTTAAGTTGGTTATGCTAATTTATTGAAAATATTAATATAAAATTCAGGTATATTTATTTTACTTTTTCAATCTTGATAAATCATGATTTCACAAAAAAACAAATCTCTTTTTCTTATATAGAATCATACGTTTTAAAGGTTTCGTTTTATAAGTAAAATCTAATTTCGAATAATTGTTTTTTATATTGTAAATTTTATTTAAAAAAATCCTAATTAAGTGTAACAAAAAAATAGTTTCGTTTACTAATTGTTAAATGAGATATTAATTCGGTTTGATTTTCTAAAATTAAAGTAGATTCAATTTATTTTTAGGATGTATATGAATTAATTCTTGCTTTAAGATTTAAAAAAAATATAAAAGCATAAAAAAATTATTATTTAAAAAAAAGAAATTATGAAAAAAGCAGTTTACTTATTTATGTTCTCGATGTTGACTTTAATTGGTTCAACAATTTATTCTAGCCAGCAAAATAAAAATGAAGGATGTAATTTATCGGGAAAATTAGTCGAAAATACAAGTAGTGAAGTTATAGATAATGCATTAGTTACAGTTTCTGAAAATGGAAAAGTTATTGCACAAACTACTGTTGAAGAAGATGGTTCATTTACTTTAAAAAATTTACCAAACCGATTATTAAGTTTAAGTATTGAAAACGTTGCTTACAACACTGTAAACAAAACTATAAATTTAGTTAATGCCTCAACTTTTGATTTCGGAAATATTTCTTTAGATACTCATATTACCATTTTAGAAGAAATGATTATACTAGTTAAAAGATAATATTTAAGATTTTATTTTATTCAATTTTTAAATGGTCAGAAGAAATTTTGACCATTTTTTATTTTTAAACGGGTATTTGTTGGGGTTACTTTGACGTATTTTCTCTTTCTAAAACATAATAAAATAATGCATCCTTTGTAAAGTCGAAATCATTTTAGTACAACAGCAGTAAGTTCTATAATAATCAAATCAAACGAGAAAGACAATTTCATTACAAAAACTAATGATTATTTAAATTCAAAATCAATCTAATTTAATTTTCAACTAATTAAATTGTTTATAAATTCACTTTTAAAAAAATAGTTTTAACATTTTAAAATAATACATTTGTAACATCAAATATTGACAATTATGATTTATAAATTCAGAGCGATTTTAGACGCTGAAGAAGATATTTTTAGAGACATCGCCATTTCTGATGACAATACATTAGAAGATTTACACAATGCTTTAGTAAATGCATTTGGATTCGATGGTTCAGAAGGTGGTTCGTTTTTCACTTGTGATGAAGATTGGATTCAAGATGAAGAAATTCCTTTATTTGATATGGGTGATGTTCCTGGTGAGCAAAAAACGATGGCAGATATTATTCTGTCTGAAATTTTATACGAAAATCAAACAAAGATTTTATATGTTTACGATCCATTTAATATGTGGACTTTCTTTGTTGAATTAGCCGCAGTTGAAAAAAATGATGAATCGGAAGAAACAGAACTTCCTGCTCTATTATTTGCGCATGGTGTTTTACCAGCAGAAGCTCCAGTTAAGGATTTCAATGCTCCAATATCTAACGATGATATGTTTGGTGATTTCGATGACGACTACGATGAAGAAGATTTTGATATGTTTGAAGGAGATGAAAATTATTCTGAAAACGGATACGATGATAATTTATATTAATATTATAACAAAATCAAACATTAAGAAAACTCAAAAGGTTTTCTTTTTTTAACATAATAATTTAGCAAAAAAAAAATCGCAATGATCAATTTATTCAATACACAAATCGAATCTTTATCGATTCATCGTGTGGGAAACAAAAGTAGAAATGAAGCTATATTTTTATCAGAAAACACGTTTACTGTGAATGATGAAATCATGCCATTATTGAAAGATTATTTCTTTAAATCGTTTCGTGAGAAAGAAGAGAATTACTTTCAATTTACACATGATGTAGATTTAGATTATAATGAAATGTATAATTTTGCAACAGAATTATTCAACAATCCGAGCAATTCACACGAAATTTCTAAAAAAATAACCAAGCATTTATTTGATCAATCTAACCATCCGCATATCAAAAACGGAGAAGTTTATGTTGCTCATTTAACCAATGTTTCAATCGATAATAATGTGGTTGATGCTATTGGGATTTTCAAAAGTGAGATAAAAGCAGATTTTTTACAATTCGAAGAAAACGGTTCAAACCTTGAAATGATACTTCAACAAGGAATTAATTTAAGTAAATTAGATAAAGGTTGTTTGATTTTCAATTACAAAAAAGAAGAAGGTTATAAAATCCTAACAATCGATAGCAACCGCTACGATGCACGTTATTGGTTAGAACATTTTTTATGTGTTGATGCTTTTCAGGATGAAAATTTCATGACCAAAAAATATTTAAAATTTGTTCAAGACTTCGCAAAAGATGTGGTTTTACCTGCAGAAGATAAAAAAGAAGAAGTGATGTTTATGAATCGTTCGGTTAATTATTTTGCGAAGAACGATGAATTTGAGGAAACGAATTTCTTAAACGAAGTTATTGATAATCCAGATTTACAAGCCGAATTCAAAAACTATAAAGTAGATCGTGGAGAAAAGTATTCGATTGAAGATACAACTAACTTCCCGATTGCAAACAATGCAGTTTCGGATGCACGTAAAAAAATTAAAAATGTAATTAATTTAGACACAAATGTTCAAATTAAATTAGATTTTATCAATGCAGAATCTGCAGAAAAATTTATCGAAAAAGGTTGGGATGAAGAAAAACAAATGTATTATTACTTGGTTTATTTCAACAAAGAACAAAAATCGAATTAATTTATCTTAATAGAAACAAAAAAGGAGTCGAAAATTTATTTCTACTCCTTTTTATATCAATCACCTTAAATCAAATATAAAAATCACTTTTTATTAGCTAAAATAGTTTTAGCAGATTCAACCCATTTTTCAGGACCACCTGCAACATATCCAACACTGCCTAGTTGCGAAAAATTAATTTTCTCGTTTTCTAATTGTGCATTTACAAACCAAATAGTTGGATAACCGCGAACACCAAAAACTTGTAAAATTTGAGCATTCTGAATTTTAAGTTTATCATCTTGAGCAGTTCTTCTTGGGAAATCTAATTCCAATAAAACAACATTGTCTTTTGCCCATTTTTTAAAATCGGGTTGAGTAAATACTTCTTGTTGTAATCGAATACACCAACCACACCAATCACTTCCTGTAAAAAAAAGCATTAAGGGTTTTTTAGATTTATTAGACTCGGTAATTGCTTTATTTGCATCGGTATGCCAAACTAATTCTTGTGCATTTGAAAACGAAGCAACTAATAAAAATAGAGCTATAACAATTTTTGCTTTCATAACATTTGATATTTTTTAAAGATAAATATATAAAAAATTCCTAACAAAAAACATATTTATTAAGAATTCAAGTTACATTTAAAAAAATTACTCATTATAAATAGTTTTTTTGTTTAAAATAAAAAATTATACTGAATTATTAGTAAGATTTGTTCTGATTAATAATTCGTTTTAATTTTCTATCAATAAAAATGATTTTGTTCAAAATTAAAAAAGATTGAATTTTAAAATCGCATCGCTTATTATCTCATTATGATCAAAAGCAGTGGGAGGTAAGTTGTTTATTTTAAACCAGTTAACATCTTTAGCATCATCTGCTGCTTTAGCAATAACATCTTTATCAACTTCTGCATAAAATGCGATACTAACTACATGACTTCTTGGGTCTCGAAACGGTTTACCGTAAGCACCAATTTGCAAAACATCATTTACTTGTATAGAAGTTTCTTCAAGTAATTCGCGTTTAGCAGCTGTTACTAAATCTTCATTTTCATCAACAAAACCACCAGGTAAAGCCCAACAATCCATAAAAGGTTCTTTTAGTCGTTTTATTAAAAGAATTTCAAATTGGTTATCAACTTTACGAATTACAACATTATCTACTGTTACAAATATTTTTGAAATGTACATATTATATGTTTTTATATTGAGAATATAAAACAAATATAATAGCAAAAACAGCTAAAATAATTCCAATAATATTCTTTTTTGATAATTTTTCTTTGAATATGAATACGCCTAAAACTGTAGCTAATGAAATGACACCAAAATTCATAACTGCAAAAACAGTTGACGGTTGATCGTTATATATTTTATGAGCATTCAAATAAAAGTAAATATTTAAAAAATTTAAACAGCCTAAAATTAAACCATATAAAAATATTTTTTTGTTTATTTCAAACTTTGTTTTTTTTATAAAAATCGAAACTATAAGTGAAGTAAAAAAACAACCAATAAAAATAAAAAAAAGATAAGTTGTGAATGGTTGAGTTTTTTGAATGGCTATTTGCTTGAAAAGTACATCAATAATTCCATAACCTAAAAAAACAAATCCTAAATAAATTGAATTTGATTTTACAGTTTGGTTTGATTTATAAAGCATTAGAATTACAGAAGTAAAACCTAATATAATTCCAATCCATTTAAATAAAGAAATTGATTCTCCAAAAATCAAAAAAGAAGCAGAAATTGGAATTATTAAAGATATTCTTTGAGCAATATCAGTTTTGATTATTCCAGATTTATTGATAGATAAATTTAAAATATAGAAAACTGTTGGCATTAATATTATCAAAGGAATTAATATTGAATAATTTAAATTAAAGCTTGAAATGTTAATATCAAATAAACTGTAACACAGAAAGATTGAAACTAAATAGTTTAAAGTAATCATAGTAAAACCTTCAGAGAAACTAGGTTTTGTTTTTTTAAATAAAATTCCAACAAAAACGCTACAAAAAATACTTATCAATAAATATATCATTATAATTATTTTAAAGAATCAAATGTAAACTAGAAAAATGAAAGATGAAAATAAATTTCTATTTTACATAATATATATTATAGGTCAATATTTTTTTATAAAGAAAAGTAAAAAAAGATTATGCTATAAAGTATAATAAACATACTTTTGCAACAAATTGATATAAATAGATACACAGTGGAAAATTCAAATGCACAAAAATTAATCAAACAAATTCAAGGGGAAATTATTTCTAAAGGAATTGATGCAAATACAATCATACCTGAATTGAAAAAACTTAGAGAATTTGCTTTATTAGAAGAAAATCCGGTTGTTGTTAAGGCTTTGCGTTTAGCTTACGAACACATTGAAAAAAATAATGATTTTTTAATTCAAATTCCTTCAGATGAACCTGTTGATGAAAATGAAATCAATGAATTTGGTTCTACAAATACAGAAAGTTTAAACTATTTATTGTCTTTAATGCTAGATTTAGAAAATAAACACAATATTTTAGATTTAAAAGATTATAATAAATTAATGCTAGAGTTTTAGTTAATTACTAAAACTCTTTTTTTGATACTATGAAAAAGTTTTTTAAAATAATCGCATATTTAGAAGGAATATCATATTTATGTTTATTCTTTAATATGTTTGTCATAAAATCTAATAACCTAGAATTATATAAACAAATTTTATTTCCTCTAGGTATGGCTCATGGACTTTTATTTGTATTGTATGTCGTTTTAGCTATTTTTCTTGCAATTGAACTAAAATGGTCTTTAAAAAAGACATTTTTAATACTAATAGCTTCTGTCCTACCCTTTGGTACATTCTATTCTGAAAAGTATTGGATTGAGCAAATGAAATAAATTAACATCTGTAATAGTTGTTTTTTCTAAATAAAAACTTATTTTTGCGATATTAATCTGAATTTGATTAATAAAAACAAAAATCTAAATAATTTAAAAAAGTATTTATGAAAAAATTATTATTACCATTATTAACTTTATTTATTGCAAATAATTCAGTTACTGCTCAAACTTCAGAATACAATAAATGGTCTGTTGAATTGAATGGTGGTGCTAATAAAGCATTACATAATTGGGGTGAGGGTTATAATGCTCCATTTAATTTTTTACATACCAATGCAGGTGTACGTTTCATGGTAAACAGTAAATTTGGTTTAAAAGCAAGCTTTGGTTATGATAACTTAAAAAATGGTGATCATTCAAAATCATTTAAAACTGATATTTATAGATATAATTTAGAAGGTATCATCAACGTTGGTAGAGTTTTATCTTTTGAAGAATGGACTAATACTATTGGTATTTTATTACATGCTGGTGCTGGATACACTACATTTAACTACGGTAACTTTCCTGATAGAAATGATAATGCTGTAAATATAATGGTGGGTGTTACTCCTCAGATTCGTTTAAGTAATAGAATTGCTTTAACTCTTGATGTTACAGCAATTAACAACTTTAAACAAGCATATACTTGGGATGGTTCTGTTAGACCAAATAATAATTTAAATGCTTCTGGTACAGTTAATGTAGATGGTCAAACAGGAAATGTTGATATATCTGTTCCAGATCCTTCTCAAAAATTTCTAAAACATTTAAACCCAATGTTAAACACAACAATTGGTGTTACATTTTATTTAGGAAACAAGTCTACTCATGCTGATTGGTATGTGGCTAAAGATGAAGAAAATACTGAAGTATTGGAAATTCAAAATGAATTAGAGGAAATTCAAAATAAATACAACACTCTTGAAGAAAAATTAAGAGATACTGATAACGATGGAACTCCAGATTATTTAGACAACTGTATTAATGTACCTGGACCAATTGAAAACAGAGGTTGTCCATGGCCAGATGCTGATAAAGATGGAACTCCTGATCATTTAGACCAATGTCCAGATGTAGCAGGTCCAAAATCTAATCATGGATGTCCTGTAATGGAAAAGAAAGATGTTGAACAAATGAATTCTTACGCAAGAACTATTTTATTTAACACAAATCAATCAACTTTTCAAACACAATCTTTCTTAGTATTAGACAATATTGTAAAGAAAATGACTGAGTTTCCAAATACTAAATTCAACATTTACGGATATACAGATAATACAGGAAATGATAAAATCAACATTCCTTTATCTGATGCTCGTGCAAATGCAGTAAAAAATTACTTAGTTAAAAACGGAATTAAAGCTGATAGATTAACTGCAAAAGGATTCGGTTCTGCTGATCCAATAGATTCTAATAAAACTGCTGCAGGAAGAGCTAATAATAGAAGAACAGAAATTATTTTAAAATAATATTTTTCAAAAGATATTTTAAATATCAAAATTTGTTGAATTTTATTAAAGTATATTAGATATAAAATGCGATTTGAAATTAAATTTCAAATCGCATTTTTTTATATAGTTAAACCTTGTATTCCTTGGTTTTAAATTCATTTATACTAGTTTTTTTTAATTCCTTTTATAGATATCTAAGATTTGAGAAAACAGAATAAGACATCAGATTAAAAACTTGATTTTTTATTTAATAGCAATTAATAAATTAAATTTTAGAAATCAATGAATTAAAGCTTATTTTTTTATTTAATAGTTTTTAAAAAAAAGATAAAAAATAATGGAATTAAATAAAAAAACGGCATATTTTTTGATTTAGAAAATTTATCTATATTTTTTAAAAGCATTATAATTTTTTACTATTTTTATAAAATTTAACACTTTTAATTTCTAAATTCTTTGAACCAATAAATTCAAATTACAAAAAATGAATTTTTAATACGTTTTTAAAATTAAAAAGACAATTGTTTTTTGTTAAAATTTAAGTACTTTTGATAAATAATTCAAGTTTGTTGTTGTTCTTGAATTTAATTTAGAAAAAAAAGTATGAAAAAAATTGTATTATCTTTATTTCTTGTTGCAATAGCAACGAGCAATATTAACGCGCAAGAAAAACCATATAATAAATGGTCTCTTGATTTTAATGGAGGTTTAACTAAACCTGCTAAACCAATGACTCCTGGTTATTATTCAGAAACTTTCGAAAGTTTTTACCATGTTGATGCAGGAGTTCGTTACATGTTTAATAACAAATTTGGTTTAAAAGTTGATTTTGGGTATGATGACATGAAGAATGGGAAAAATTCTTTAGATTTCAAAACCAAATATTATAGAACCAATATTCAAGGAGTAGCAAATCTAGGGCGAATAATGAACTTTGAAGATTGGACTCGAGTTTTTAATCTACAAGCTCATGCTGGATTTGGTTATAGTTGGATGACAAATGATTACTTTAAAGGTACTGACGAAATGGGTAATGTTATGGCTGGTTTAACAGGGCAAATTAAACTAGGCAAACGTGTAGCTTTAAACGCCGACTTTACAATGATTAAAAACATTGAACAAGATTGGACATTCGATGGACGTACTGATGGAGTTAAAAAATTAAGAACTTTTGAAGGTACTTTATACAACGCAACATTAGGTTTATCGTTTTATCTTGGCGGTGCTAAAGAACATGCAGATTGGTATGTAAGTACCCCAGCTGCTGTAAATTTAGATGAAATCCATAATGAATTAGAAGAAATTCAAACTAAATTAACAGACGTTGATGATAAAATGAAAGATTCTGACAATGATGGAACACCTGATTATTTAGATAAATGTATTAATGTACCGGGAGCAGTAGATAACCATGGTTGTCCATGGCCAGATAAAGATAAAGATGGTGTTCCAGATCATTTAGACGAATGTCCAGAATTAGCTGGTCCTAGATCTAATAACGGATGTCCACAAATGGAGAAAAAAGATATTGATGTATTAAATGGATATGCTAAAACAATTTTATTTAATACTAATCAATCAACTTTCCAAACTCAATCTTACGTTGTGTTAGATGGTATTATTAAAAAAATGAAAGAATTCCCTAATTCTAAATTTTACATAAAAGGTTATACCGATAGTACAGGTAGCACAAGTATCAACTTGCCATTATCGGATGCAAGAGCGAATGCTGTAAAAGATTACTTGGTTAAAAATGGTATTAAATCTGATAGATTAGTGGCTAAAGGCTATGGTTCTGCAGATCCAATTGATACAAACAAAACTGCTCAAGGAAGAGCTAACAATCGTAGAACTGAGATTATTTTAATAAAATAATTAAAACTTAAAAACGTGAAATTAATGATTTCACGTTTTTTTTATGTAAAAAATCAGCAAAAATTTGTGTGGTAAAATGTCTTATAATAATTGTGAAATTACTTTTTATTGCAGGTTTCAAATAAATAATGAATATTTTTATGATTAATCACAATTATTTTTTTTTATCATAATCAAAACATTAATAATCATTATCTTTGTTGGAGATAGAAATCTTTAGCATGGAAACAGTTTTAGACTCAAATAAACCAACGCAAGGAAAACCTAAATGGTTACGCGTTAAATTACCAACTGGAAAAAAATATACCGAACTGAGAGGTTTGGTTGACAAATATAAATTAAATACCATTTGTACATCTGGAAGTTGTCCAAATATGGGTGAATGTTGGGGTGAAGGAACTGCAACATTTATGATTTTAGGAAATATTTGTACACGTTCATGTGGTTTCTGCGGTGTAAAAACTGGACGTCCAGAAACTGTTGATTGGGACGAACCAGAAAAAGTTGCTCGTTCTATAAAGTTAATGAATATCAAACACGCTGTTTTAACAAGTGTGGATAGAGATGATTTAAAGGATGGTGGGTCAATTATTTGGGCAGAAACTATAAAAGCTGTCCGCAGAATGAATCCTACCACTACTCTAGAAACTTTAATTCCTGACTTTCAAGGTATCGAAAGAAACATTGATCGAATTTTAGAAGTTAATCCAGAAGTGATTTCTCATAATATGGAAACGGTTCGTCGTTTAACTCGTGAAGTTCGTATTCAAGCAAAATATGATCGTAGTTTAGAGGTTCTTCGTTATTTAAAAGCGAATGGAGCTAATCGTACAAAAACAGGAATTATGCTTGGATTGGGAGAAACTGAAGAAGAAGTTATCCAAACTATGCATGATTTAAAAGCTGTAAATTTAGATGTCTTAACAATTGGTCAATATTTACAACCTAGTAAAAAACATTTACCCGTTAAAGAGTTTATTACTCCAGAACAATTCAAAAAATACGAGCAAATTGGTTTAGAACTTGGATTTAGACACGTTGAAAGTGGTGCTTTAGTTCGTTCATCATACAAAGCTCAAAAACATATTTTATAATTTATGGTCGTTCTTTGGAGCGACCTCATTTTTTTAGCTAATGAAAACAAGAATTGCAATTAACGGTTTCGGAAGAATCGGAAGAAATTTATTCCGTTTATTAATAAATCATCCTACAATTGAAGTTGTAGCGATTAATGATTTGGCTGATAATAAAACGATGGCTCACTTATTAAAATATGATAGTATTCATGGAAAGTTATCTGAAGAAATATCTTTTGATGAAAATCATATAATAATAAACAATAAAAAAATCGTTTTCTTTCACGAAAAAGAAATTTCAAATTTAAATTGGAATGACTTAAATATTGATTTCGTGATTGAAAGTACAGGTAAACATAAAACTACTGAACTTCTTCAAAATCATATAAATAACGGAGCTAAAAAAGTCATTCTTTCAGTATCTCCAGAAGACAATCTTATCAAAACTATTGTTTTAGGAGTTAATGATTCTATTTTAGACGGAACCGAATTGATTGTTTCGAATGCAACTTGCACAACAAACAATGCCGCTTCGATGATTAAAATCATAAAGGAACTTTGTGGTTTAGATAAAGCTTTTATAACAACAGTTCACTCCTATACTACGGATCAAAGTTTACACGATCAGCCACATAAAGATTTACGTAGAGCAAGAGGCGCTGCACAATCTATGATTCCAACTACAACTGGAGCTGCCAAAGCATTGACCAAAATTTTCCCAGAATATGAAGGTAGAATTGGCGGAGGTGGAATTCGAGTTCCTGTTCCTAATGGTTCGCTTACAGATATTACTTGTTACGTAAATAGAGATGTAACTGTTGAAGAAATCAATGAAGCTTTCAAAAAAGCATCCGAAAATGAATTGAAAGGAATTTTGGAATATACTGAAGATCCAATTGTTTCAATTGATGTTGTTGGTAATACACATTCTTGTTTGTTTGATGCGCAATTGACTTCCGTTTTAGACAGAATGGTTAAAATCGTTGGATGGTATGACAACGAAATTGGATATTCATCACGTCTTATTAATTTAATAGAAAAAATGAGAACATAAAAAACTTTGTAATTGTGTTTACAAAAAAGAGAGTAAAAATTTATTTTTACTCTCTTTTTTCATTAAAAACATCTTTTATAGTTAAATTTCAATATTGTTTTTATTTCACCTCATTTACAAGTTGAATATAACCTGTAAATTGAGTTCCATCTATAATGTAAATCGCGTAGAAATAGGTTCCTGATGGAAGTGCTTTTCCATTATTTGATTGACCGTGCCACTCATTTTTGTAATCTGTTTTTGAATAAACCGTAGATCCGTAACGATTAAATATCGAAATTTTGGCAACATGATAATATTCAAGATCTAGAAAATCATTGATATTATCTCCGTTAGGAGAAATTCCTTTTGGAATATAAATCTCTTGTCTATCAATGTCAACACAAGCTGTACAAGCTTCAACTGGATCAAATGTATGATCTGATGTTATCTCAACAATATTAACAAAATCGCCTACTTGAGATTTTGGAACAGTTAATTTTACATTATAAACTACCGTATTTCCAACATTTAATTGAGGAATAATATCAACTAAGTTACCTGTTCCGTTGGTGTTAATAGAACTAGACCAACTCATATTTGTTACTCCAAAAGGCATTGGATCGCTTACTTTAACATCGTATGCAACTGCTGGACCTTTATTTACAACAGTTATTACATAGTTCAATTCTTGTCCTGTTTGATAATAACTAACACCATCTGTTTTTGTCGCATCCAAATCTGCAAATTTCTTTTCAATCTCTGCAAAATCTGAATTATTATTAGAATCTGGATCTGGATTTTGACCTGAAACTGTTGCAATATTTTTATAATTTCCATCCGAGTTTACACCAACAGTTATTGATATTTCAGCCGATTGTAAAGCTTGTAGAACACCGACATTCCAATTACCTGTATTACTGTTATAAATTCCTTGAGTTGCAATATAACTTACGAAAGAATATCCAGAAGGTAGTAAATCAGAAACAATGACATTTGGATCATCATAATGAGGATTATTATTGGTCACAACAATTTTAAAAATAGCTTGTAAACCATCTTCAGATTCCACAACTTTTGTTATTGATAAATCATTACATGGTTCAACTTCAATTGTTGTTGCTTTTGAAACACGAGTCCAGCCGCAATTTTTCTTTACTTTTACTGAATAATCTCCTGATTCAGAAACCGTTTTTGTATTAACAGTTGTTATTCCGATTGAATTTCCATTTAAGAACCATTCATATTCCAACATATCTTCTGTCGCTTCTAAAGTCACAGAACAATCTGGATTGGTAACAGAAAGTAAAGGTGCAATTGCTGCTTCTCCAAAAGATGAAAAGAAAGCAGACATTGAGGACACATTTTCTTCTTGTTGAACAATACTTACTGTTAGTGGTAGATTTGAATTTAATAAAATATTTCCATTTAAACCTAAAGAACCAATATTAAAATTATTGAATGTAATTAAATAAAAAGTCGTATTTCCAATTTGAATACGATTATTTCCTGTCAATGTTTCAATATTATTTCCGTTTAAGAAAACAGGTTCTGTGGCACTTTCAATAATAATATACGAGAAGAAATTTAAATCTACATTATTATAATTTATAAATTTTCTAGTTCGAATATCGGTTGCACCTGTACATCCACCAATAGGAAGAACAGTCGAAAAATCAGTTTCACATCCGTAAGCAGTTCCAGAAATAACACTTACTGGCTGATTCGAAATTACCATAGAAGAAGAAAACTGAGTATTTGTATCGCCGTGATGAAAATTATGAAAATCGCCAGCATTTGTTAGTGTAATTGAGGTTGGAGTTCCTAATGAAATTCCAGTATTACTAAAATTTTCAATAGTAAAAGTTGTATTCGGTTGTGTTGCAATAACCACTGTTTGTTCTGGATGCGTATTTCCAGTCCCGACTGCTCCAGCTCCACGAACAATCATATATTTATCACCTAATGAACTAACCGGAGCTAATTGATCAACTGTTCCATCTTGTCCACTTCCACCGCAAGCTTGAGGAGTATCACCATAACTACCAACAACCATAACTACTTTTTTATCTGCGGTAATCAATGTTCCGATAGGTGCATTGAATAGATAACTTTGGCCTTGATTTAGTGTAATTGGTCCTGTGGGAAGATTTACAGTTGTTGCATTTTCAATTGCCATAACCGAATAAACAGGCTGTCCACCAGTTGTAGAAGTTCCATTAGAAAGCCCGTTAAAATTAGAACGATAATATCCAACTCTAAATTCTAGACCTTCACCCTCTTCTCCAAAACTTAATAAAGATGCATTTCCTTTAATTGTAGAAGTTGTCGCACCAGCAACATCAGAAGCTATATTGCGATAATTTACAAGAATTGGAGCTGAAGCTTCGATAATCAAACCTCTATCATCATAAATTTGATTCAGAAGATTTCGAGTTAATGAAGCTGGGGAACCAGTAAATCGATAAGATTGCGGAGTTGATTCTAGAACAGTCAAAGTTGTGATCAATGTACCATCACTTTTCTTTAGAGTTACTGTAACTGGATTTGAATCTGTAGTAGAAATCACTACTTCATTTGCTTGACTCCAATATTGCCAAGGCGATGGAGCGATATGATGTGTATCGTAATATTGTGCATAACCCAAAATAGGAATACAAATAATTAAGAAAAAAACTACCCTTAATAAAAATTTCATAATACATATTATTTTAATAAAATAAATGTAAATAATTAAATTTTATAATCAAAACGTTTCATATAAAACAAATAAAGTTTATTAAAAACACAAAAAAAGATCCCGAAGAATCTTTTAATATAGAAGTTGAAAATTAATTAAATTTTTCCTTTTGAAATCATAACATATAAGATTACAATTGGAATTAATAATAAAATCACCATCTGATAATGTACTATCAAAACTCGATAATCTAAAATCAAAACTGATAATAAACCTCCAATTGCACCACCAAAATGGGCAGTGTGACCAATTAAATCATTTTGTTGTTTCATTCCATAAATCGAATATAACAAATAACCGATTCCAAAAACATAGGCTGGCATTGGAATAACAAAAAACAATCCTAATTGCGCATCTGGATTTAATAAAATAGCTGCATATAAAACTCCTGTTATCGCTCCAGAAGCACCGATTGCAGAATAATATGGTTGCTTTTCGTGAATTTTCAGACTCAATAAACTACCACATACCAAACTAATAAAATAAACAATCAAAAAAGAAATTGAACCGAAGTAACCAATGACAACTGGTGCGAAAAAATATAACGTAAGTAAATTAAAAATCAAATGACTTATATCTCCATGTAAAAAAGCAGAAGTAAACATTCTGTATTTTTGACCACTTTGGATAGCACCAACATTAAATTTATATTTATCGAAAAAAACACGGTCGTTAAATCCTTTATAACTAACCAAACAAACGATTGCAATAATAGCAATTAAAACTTCACTCATAATATTTTTAAAAAAAACGAAGATAGTAATTAATCCATTTTTTTTCGGATAAAATCAATATTAAAGTATCTTTGTGAAAAATTTAATTATGGGCGCAATAGCTTATTATTTTGTTTATGCAATTTTATGGTCAATCTCGATATTACCATTTCCAATACTCTATTTTCTTTCGGATTGTATTTATTTTTTACTTTATAAAGTGATAGGTTATCGAAAGAAAACTGTTCGTTATAATTTAAAAATAACACTTCCACATCTTTCGGATGAAGAACGTTTGAAAATTGAACAAAATTTTTATCATCATTTATGTGATATGTTTTTAGAAATGGCAAAAACACTTACCATTTCTGAGGATGAAATGAAAAAACGATACAGATTTACGAACCTTGAAGTTGTAAAAGAATTCGAAAAGAAAAACAAAAGTATCATCTTAATGACGCCTCATTATGCAAGTTGGGAATGGGTGATTATTTTAGGAAAATTTATAGATTTTAAAGGTTTTGGGATTTATAAAAAACTAAGTAATCCGCGTTTTGATAAATTAGTTCGAGATATGCGTTCTAAATTTGATGCCGAACTTATTAGTACTAAAGAAACTGTAAAAAAGATAAAAGAAAATCAGAGTATAAATATCCATGGAATTTATTTATTCTTGAGTGATCAAACTCCTAATTTAAGAAAAGGTTTACAATGGGAATACTTTTTAGGACATGAAGTTCCAGTTCATATGGGAGCAGAAAATTTAGCTCGCGAACTTGACATGAACGTTCTTTATTTAAAAGTTTCTAAAGTAAAACGCGGCTTTTATGAAGCTAAGTTCATTCCAATTACAGATTGTGTTTTAGAAGAAAAAGATTTTGAAATCACTAAACGCTTTTTAAAATTATCAGAAGAGCAAATATTAGAAAAACCAGATTACTATTTCTGGACACACAAGCGTTGGAAACATATGGGTAGAAAAAACGAGGTTGAATAATTAAATTTTCGAAAACACTTTTAAAAAAGTTAGTAACTACTTAATTTAATTATTCTCAAATCATTTAATATTCAATATCTTTGCAAAATAAAATTTGATTATGACAAATAACGATATATTTAAAAAATTACGTGTTGCTCTTCAATTAAGAGACGACCAAATAGTAGAAATTTTAGAATTGGTTGATTTTAGAATTTCTAAAGGAGAACTAGGAAATGTTTTCAGAACAGAAGATCACGAAAAATACATGGAATGTGGAGATCAATTGTTGAGAAACTTTTTAAACGGATTAGTTATTCATTTAAGAGGAACAAAAGAGAATCCTAAAACTCCAATGGATGTAATTAAATCTCATAAAAACACTCCTGAAAAGAAAACTGAAGGTGGAGGTGGAGAAAAAAAATTCTCAAAACCATTTAAATCAGACGATAAAAAACCTTCTGGTGCTGGATCAAAACCTTTTAAAAAGAATTTCAAAAAGCCAGAACCTAAACAAAATCCGGTTGAGTTTTTTAAATTTAATTCAGGTAAAGGAACAAAGAAAAACGAAAATTAAATCATACAAAATCCTCAAATTGTAAATTACTTTTTGAGGATTTTTTTATTTATAACTCAAAGAAAACTTTTTTTGTAAAATTAATTATGTTGGGTATTTATACAAAACTACTTTAAAATTTGAAAAAATATTTCAATCTAATTGTTATCGTTTCATCAGAATATTCATTTTTTTTTAAATCACAGATTCTACAGCACATTTTTTAATTAAAAATAATTCGAAACCTTAATCAAGTTTTACTATAAAACACTTTTTCTAAAAGCTAATTAGAGCATGAAACTAAAAATAAAATTAATTAAACTAAAATATAAAAAAAATCTTTTTACTTTTTGAATTTCATTGAAACTATTAATTAGTAAAAGAGAAAGAATTTTGTTCAAAAATCGTATATTTAGATTTTTAAAATCATATTACTTCTATGAAAGCTTTTGAAAACGATTTAGTTTTAAATGGTGATCGAATAATCGAACATCAACCAGCAATATCTGACAAAACATTACGCTTAAATTTAAATAAAAACATTTACGGAACTTTTTCTGAAATCGGTGCAGGACAAGAAACTGTTCGTCATTTCTTCAGATCTGGTGGTTCATCGCGAACAATTGCAAAAGCAATGTCGGCTTATGACAAGCAATTTAGCGATGCAATTTATACTACAGAAACTGACGGAAGATATGTTACTGAAAGTCGTTTAAAAAAAATGATTAATCACGAAACACATTTGATGGAAGAGCGTTTAAATCGTGAAGACAATCCAGATCGTATTTATTTTAGCTACGCAAATACGGTTGCTACAATTGATTTTGCCAAAAAATTCAAAGGTCATGGCTGGGTTGGAATTCGTTTTCAAACCAAACCAACAGGTGAATATAATGAGATAATTTTACATATTCAGTTCAAGGAAAATGATGTTCGTTTACAACAACAAACTCTAGGGATTTTAGGAGTTAATCTTATTTATGGAGCTTTTTATCAACATAATGATCCTAAAAAATTAATTGAACATTTATATGATCATCTAGATAAAGATCAATTGGAAATTGACACGATTAATTTCTCAGGTCCAAACTTTAAGGATGTTGACAATCGTTTAATGAGTTTATTTTTGGTGAAAAACAAAATGGCTTCGGCTGTAATGTTTGCACCAAATGGTCAAAACATCTTACCTGCAAACACCTTATTTAGACAAAATATTTTGATTCTTCGTGGTAGTTTCAGGCCGGTTACTGTTGTGAATATGAATATGTATGAAAATTCCTTAAAACAATTTTTAGAACGTAATCCTGTTGCTAAAGAAAATACAAAAGTAATTTTCGAAATGACTTTAAATAATCTTTTGAAAGAAGGCGAATTAGATGAACAAGATTTTATCGATCGTGCCGAATTACTTTGTTCGTTGGGGCAAACGGTTATGATTTCAAATTTCCGTGAATATTACAAAGTAGTTGATTATTTAGCACAATATTCTAATGAAAAAATTGCCCTTTCAATTGGAGCTACTAACCTACTCGATATTTTTGACGAATCTTATTATTCAAATTTAAGCGGTGGTATTTTTGAAGCTTTGGGAAAATTATTCAATAGAAATTTAGAAATTTATATCTATCCAACTAAAAAAGATGATGACACAATTGTAAATTCACATAATTTAGAAACCAGAAATACTAAAATTCAAGTTTTATATGATTATTTCAAAAACGAAAATCAAATTATTGATATAAAAGAATATGAGGTTAAAAATTTAAATATTTTCTCGCATGAAGTTTTAGAAAAAATCAAAAATAACGAAAAAGATTGGGAATTATTTTTACCAGAATCTGTTGCTAACATCATCAAAGAAAAACAATTGTTTACATAAAACTAAAAAGACCGATTTTTTTTCGGTCTTTTATTTTAATATTTGAGCGGTATGCTCTTTTGTTTTAACTTTAAGAATTACATCTTCAATAATTCCGTTTTCATCAATAACAAAAGTTGTTCTGTGAATACCATCATACTCTTTTCCCATAAATTTCTTTGGTCCCCAAACTCCAAATGCGTTAATAACTTCTTTAGATTCATCGGATAAAAGAGAAAAAGGTAAATTATTTTTCTCTTTAAATTTTTGTTGACGTTCCTTACTATCAGCACTAACACCTAACAAAGCATAATTAGCATCTAAAAAACGATTGTAATTATCTCTAAGTTCGCATGCTTCTGTTGTACAACCTGGAGTTGATGCCTTTGGATAAAAGAAAACAACTAATTTTTTACCTTTATAATCTTCTAATTTATGGATGTTTCCTAATTCATCTTCTGAAGAAAAATTTGGTGCCTTATCTCCTATTTTTAAAATATTCATATCACTTCTTTTTGTAAAATTAACCATTTTAAAACGATTAGAACAATAGTGTTTTTAATATCTTTGTTTAAATATCGATTTGTAATGACTAAGCAAGAAAAAGTAGAATTTGTAATAGAAACTTTAGAAACTTTATATCCTGAAATTCCGATTCCATTAGATCATAAAGATCCTTATACTTTGTTGATTGCTGTTTTACTTTCTGCACAATGTACTGATGTTAGAGTAAATTTGACAACACCACATTTGTTTGCAAAAGCAGATAATCCGTACGATATGATTAAATTATCAATTGATCAAATTGCGGATATTATCCGTCCATGCGGATTAGCGCCTATGAAATCAAAAGGCATTCATGGACTTTCTCATATTTTAATTGATAAACACAATGGAATTGTTCCAGCAAATTTTCCAGATTTGGAAGAGTTACCAGCTGTTGGTCATAAAACGGCTAGCGTGGTTTTGGCTCAAGCCTTCGATATTCCAACTTTCCCTGTCGATACGCATATTCATCGTTTAATGTATCGATGGAACTTGACAAACGGAAAAAATGTAGAACAAACTGAGAAAGACGCAAAACGTATTTTTCCAATAGAAACTTGGAATCGTTTGCATTTACAAATGATTTGGTATGGTCGCGAATATTCACCAGCTCGTGGTTGGGATTTAGAAAAAGATATAATTACTAAAACAATTGGACGAAAATCAGTTTTAAACGAATATAACAAAAAGGCATCTAAATAAATAGATGCCTTTTTTTAAATTAATTTAGAAATATTGCAGTTTCGACTTTACTATCTACACAAATATGTAGCGCTTTTGAATAATTTAAGATAAAATCAATTACAGATTGATTTGGTTCTTTTGATTCAATTTTTTCTTTAGAGTAATTTTTTGTCATATTTTAAATTGTTTTGTTACATATAAAACGAAACAATTTAAAATATATTGTCAGTCATTTAAAATAATTTGATTTTTTTCAATATTTTTTCTCAGATTCAAAAGTGCATATCTCATTCGACCTAAAGCTGTATTTATGCTAACTCCAGTTTGATCAGCAATTTCTTTAAAGGTCAAATCTTCATAAATTCTTAAGTTTACAACTTCACGTTGATCCTCAGGAAGCATATCTATCAACTTTTTGATATCAAGTTCAATTTGATTATTGACTAAATAATGTTCAATATTAGGACTTGAGTCAATCATATAATTAAAAACAGAATATTCTTCTTTATCTCGTTGCATCGGCATTTTATTATCTCTTCTGTATGAATCGATAATTAAATTATGAGAAATACGAATCACCCAAGGTAGAAATTTTCCTTCCTCGTTATATTTATTGGATTTTAATGTATGAATCACTTTGATAAAGGCATCCTGGAAAATGTCATTTGCGACATCTTTATCCTGAACTTTGGAATAAATAAACCCGTAGATTTTTGATTTATGACGGTTTATTAAATGAGATAAAGCTACCTCATTTCCTGATATATATTGGCTCACCAATATAGCATCTGATAAAACACAATTAGCCATAGTTAACACTTTTAAGTATTTTTAATAAAATTTCTTACTAGTATTTTTAATGTATAGGCTAATTTTTTATTTGGTTATCTAATTCAAATATATAAAATAATTTTATAAATAACATTTTTATTAAAAAAAATATAAAATTTAACTAAAGTTGTCTAAAAATTAAAATATAGAATTACTTATCATTTTGTGAGACTTAAAATATCCTTATCTTTGTAGCTTATATTAATTTATATGAAAAAAATAGATTTTTCTGAGATAGATCCTAAGAAAAACATAATTATAAAAGGTGCGCATTTACATAATTTAAAATATGTAGATGTTGTTATTCCAAGAAATCAAATGGTTGTAATTACAGGGCTTTCTGGTTCTGGAAAATCAACTTTAGCTTTTGATACACTTTATGCTGAAGGACAAAGACGTTATGTTGAAAGTTTATCTTCTTATGCACGTCAATTTTTGGGGAGAATTGATAAACCAAAAGTGGAATACATCAAAGGTATTGCACCAGCGATAGCGATTGAACAAAAAGTAAATACAACAAATGCGAGATCAACGGTTGGAACTTCGACCGAAATTCATGATTATTTGAAACTATTGTTTTCAAGAATCGGTATCACCTACTCGCCTATTTCTGGAAATATTGTAAAAAAACACACGGTTTCTGATGTAATAAATACCATTAAAACTTTTGATGAAGGTTCAAAATGGATGTTACTTGCTGAAATTAAAAAAACAGAAAAAAGAACCATTTTTGAACAATTGAAAATGGCACTTCAACAAGGATTTTCTCGTGCGTTAATCAATGAAGAAACCATTCGTTTGGATGAATTTATTGAAGATTCTAAAAACGAAAAATTTAAATTTAAATCTGTTTTTTTAATCGTTGACCGTTTAATTGTCAAACTAAATGATGAAGATTTTCTAAGTCGTTTGGCAGATGCAATTGACACTGCCTTTTTTGAAGGTAAAGGAACTTTGTATTTACGAGAAATTGGAACAGGAAATCAATTGGAATTTAATAATCGTTTTGATTTAGATGGTATTTCTTTCTTAGAACCTAACATCCATTTGTTTAGTTTCAATAATCCTTACGGAGCTTGTCCAACTTGTGACGGTTATGGAAATATTATTGGAATTGATGAAGATTTAGTGATTCCTAATACGGCACTTTCTGTTTATGAAAATGCAATTTATCCTTGGCGTGGTGAAACGATGAGTTGGTTTAGAGATCAATTGGTTAATAATTCACACCATTTTGATTTTCCAATACATAAACCTTTTTACCAATTAACTGCTGAGCAGAAAGAATTAGTTTGGAAAGGGAATAAATATTTTACAGGATTAAATGATTTCTTTCAAGAAATTGAAGAAAAAAATTATAAAATTCAAAACCGCGTTTTACTTTCTCGTTACCGTGGAAAAACAAAATGTACAACTTGTAACGGAAAACGTTTGCGTCCAGAAGCTGATTATGTAAAAATTGCTACAAAATCGATTTCTGATTTAGTCGAATTACCAATTATAAACTTACGTGAATTCTTCAAAAATTTAGAATTAAACGAATACGATCAGCAAGTAGCTAAACGTTTATTAATCGAAATAAACAATCGTTTAGAGTTTTTATCGGAAGTTGGTTTAAATTATTTAACTCTAAACAGAACATCAAATTCATTATCTGGTGGTGAATCGCAACGTATTAATTTAGCAACTTCATTAGGAAGTAGTTTGGTTGGATCGATGTATATTTTAGATGAACCAAGTATCGGTTTACATCCAAAAGATTCAGAAAAACTAATACAGGTTTTATTGAATTTAAAAAAGCTTGGGAATACAGTTATCGTTGTTGAACACGATGAAGATATAATGAAAGCTGCCGATCAAATTATTGATATAGGTCCCGAAGCTGGTACTTTTGGAGGTGAATTAGTTGCTCAAGGAACCTATGAAGAAATTTTAAAATCAGATTCGTTAACAGCAAAATATTTAAACGGAGATTTTAAAATTGAAGTTCCAAAACAACGTCGTCCGTTTAAAAACTTCATTGAAATTAAGGGAGCACGTGAAAATAATTTAAAAAATATTGATGTTGTTTTTCCGTTAGATTGTTTAACGGTTATAACTGGAGTTTCTGGTAGTGGAAAAAGTACGTTAGTTAAGAAAATTTTATATCCAGCTTTACAAAAAAAGTTAACCGGTACTGCTGATAAACCAGGTAAGTTTAATGATATGGTTGGTTCATTCTCACATATCAAAAATTTGGAATATATCGATCAAAATCCGATTGGAAAAAGTTCTCGTTCAAATCCAATTACGTATTTGAAAGCGTATGACGATATTCGTGATTTACTTTCAAAACAACAACTTTCTAAAATCAGAAATTATCAACCAAAACATTTTTCATTCAATGTTGACGGTGGTCGTTGTGAAGTTTGTAAAGGTGAAGGTGTTGTTACGATTGAAATGCAATTTATGGCAGATGTTCATTTGCCTTGTGAAGTTTGTAATGGTAAGCGATTTAAGAAAGAAATTCTTGAAGTACAATTTGAAGGTAAAAACATTGATGATGTTTTAAATATGACAGTCGATGATGCTTTTGCTTTTTTTGAAAAAACGCAACAAACAAAAATCGCACAGAAAATTAAACCTTTACAAGATGTTGGTTTAGGTTACGTGAAACTTGGACAATCGTCATCAACATTATCTGGTGGAGAAGCACAACGAATCAAATTAGCGACTTTTTTAGGAAAAGGAAGTACCAAAGAAAGAACTTTATTTGTATTTGACGAACCCACAACAGGATTACATTTTCACGACATCAAGAAATTATTAAAATCCTTTTATGATTTGATTGAAAACGGACATTCTATTATAGTTATCGAACATAATTTAGATTTGATAAAATGTGCGGATCAAATTATTGATATAGGTCCAGAAGGTGGAGAAAATGGTGGTAATTTAATTGCTTTTGGAACCCCTGAAGAAATTATAGAAAATAAAGATTCAATTACTGGTTTTTATTTAAAAGAGAAATTAAAATAAATTGAAAATGAGGCTATCAAGCCTCATTTTTTATGATATTTGCTAACTTCTCAGTTAGCTTTTTTCTACTATAATATTGCAAACCCATTGCATAAACCTTTAATTCATTTTGTTTATATAAATCATAAAGTTTTATAATTTGTTCTTTAATTTCATCTTTCTGATCGTACGTAAAAAAAGTACCTGAATTTGTTTCTTTAATAATATTTGAAAAGTCGGCACCTTCTGGACCAATTGCTAAAATAGGTCGTTCTGCCGCCATATATTCAAATAATTTACCAGGAATAATTCCAACAGTTTCTTCAGAATCAATTTCAACAAGCAATAAAACCTGAGAACTTCTTTGTTCAATTAAAGCTTGATTATGTGACAGATATCCTAAATTATTTAAATAATTACTTAACTTAAATTCGGAAACAACATCTAGAATTTCTTGACTTACTTTACCAATTAATTTGAGTTCAAAATCTTCTTTAAAATCTTTATTTTCTTTTATTAATTCAGACAAAGCTTTCCAAAAAATTCTTGGATTTCTTTCAGATAAAAAAGATCCAATATGAGCAATTGAAAATTTACTATCCAATGGTTTCTTTTGAATATATTCAACATCATAACCATTAGTAATCACAGTAATTGGTTTATGAGTTAATTTAGTAAATTCGTTTTTTGTAGTCGGACTTGTAACTAAAATATGGTCGGCAGTATTTAAAACTTCTTTTTCTAGTTTCAAATGCTTTTCTTTAGACCTTTCTGTTAGTTTTAATTGTTTATGATAACCAATCGATGTCCAAGGGTCACGGAAATCTGCAAACCATTTACAATTTAATTTGTTTTTAAGTTCTAAACCAATTAAATGTAAACTATGTGGCGGTCCGGTTGTTATAATTAAATCAACAGGATATTCTTTAATATAATTATCCAAAACAGAAACAGAAGGTTTTACCCAACCAATTCGCGCATCAGGAATAAAGAAATTACCTCTAACATATAACAAAAATTTATCTAAAAAAGATTGCTTCTTTTTATTAGGAATAATTCCAGAGCTAATAGCATTAGTAGTTTTTTTAGAAAATATGCTCGCTAATTTATAGGGTTCTGAAATCGGATTTTTTATAATAATCGTGTTCGGATTAATATCTTTTTGTAATTCAGAATCAATAATTGGATAATTTGGATTTTCAGGAATAAAAACAATTGGTTCAATGTCAAAATCTGGAAGGTATTTAACAAATTTCAACCAACGTTGAACTCCAGGACCACCAGCTGGAGGCCAATAATATGTAATGATTAAAACTTTCTTTTTCATAACTAATAAAGAATAAAATTTCCTTTATATACTTATCAAATATAAGGCTTTTTAGATTATTATTCTATGATTACTCGCATTGAATTGTTTAGAATTACTCAAAAAAAAGTCCTTAATCAAAAATTGAAAAAGGACCTTTTAAACTTAAATTATAAAATATTATTTAGACCATTGATTGATTGAATCTCTGTTCATTTTTACGTAATCTGCATTGTTAGCTTTTTCTGATTCAGCCAATGAAATTTTAGCTGTTTCAATAGCTCCTTTTTTATCACCTAATTTTGCTTGAATCAACGATTTTTGTCTTAAAACATAAAATGGAGCTTTTCCATCTTGCATCTCAATTGATTTATTAACGTATTCTAAAGCTAATTTTGTATCATCTGTAGCTTGGAATAAATATTGACCTGCTGCATAATAATCCGCAGCTTTCGGCTCATTATTTAACGTTGATTTAATACTTGCCATCGCTTTCTCATGAGTTGGAACACTAAACTTTACTGGAATAGCTGTTTTTTCCCACTTCATAACAATCTCACCTGTATTTGCATCTAATGGATTTACATCAATTGTGAAGTTTTCAACATTACTAGTTAATGCAACTGGATTAGCAGAAGTTTTAACTATAACTTTAGAATCGTCCCATTTTTCAGGTAATCCCCAATTTGAAGTTTCTGAATAAAAATAGACATCCCAAGTATCTGCCTTTGGCATAGTATATAAGGCATATTTTCCTTTTGGAAGTGTTTTACCTTCAATGATAACATCGTCACTAAATTCAACTGTTGTACTTGCATTTGCACCTGTTCTCCATACTTTACCAAACGGAACCAAATCTCCATAAACCAAACGTCCTTTTTTAGCTGGACGCGCATAATTTACATCAACTTCTGTCAATCCAACTATTTGTTCAACTTCGGCATTTGGGCTTGATTTTGGTGTTACAACTTGAGCGTTTGAAATCATTGCAATCATTAAAAATGATGCTGTAATAATAATCTTTTTCATTTGAATTAATTTTTATACTTTGTTATTCCTTCTGTTAACCAAGTTAGATATTCATCTTTATCTGGAGTATATCCAACTGGCTCATTTAAATTATTACCTTCATTATCTAAAATAATATAATAAGGTTGCGCATTTGCTTGATATTTTTCAATTTGAAAATCACTCCATTTATTTCCAATAGTTTCAATTTTTTTACCAGTCGTTTTAGAAACATATTGTTCTGATTCTGGTAGCGGAGCTTTATCATCAACATATAATGAAATTAAAACCACATCATTTTGAAGTTTAGCTAAAACATCTATTTCAGACCAAACATGTTCTTCCATTTTTCTACAATTTACACAAGCATGTCCTGTAAAATCAAGTAAAACTGGTTTGTTTTGCTCTTTTGCATAAGCCATTCCTTTGTCATAATCTAGGAATGCAACTATACCATTTGGACCTTCTTTTGCACCTACTGGTAATTCAGAAATAGAACCACCTCTAGAATTTCCAACTCCATACGGACTTTCAGCATAAGTTAATGGTGGTGGAAAACCAGATATTAATTTTAAAGGTGCACCCCATAATCCTGGAATTAAATATATTGTGAAGATTGAAACTAAAAGCGCAAAAAACAATCTTCCTACAGAAAGTTTTTCAACCTTAGAATCGTGTGGTAATAAAAATTTACCGAATAAATACATTGCCCAAGCACCGAAAATTACAATCCAAATCGTTAAGAAAAGTTCTCTTTCTAAATAGTGACTTTGTAAAACTAAATCAGCATTAGATAAAAATTTAAATGCTAAAGCTAATTCTAAAAATCCTAAAGAAACTTTTACCGTATTCATCCAACCTCCAGAACGCGGCATCGTGTTTAACCAACCTGGGAACATTGCAAACAACATAAAAGGCAAAGCTAAAGCAAGAGAGAAACCGAACATTCCAACAAGTGGAGCAATTCCTCCTTTAGATGCTGCTTCTACTAATAAAGTTCCTACAATTGGTCCTGTACAAGAAAAAGAAACAATCGCTAAAGCCAAAGCCATGAAGAAAATCCCAATCAAACCTCCTCTATCTGCTTGTTTATCAACTTTATTTGCCCAAGAATTCGGTAGCATAATTTCAAAAGCTCCTAAGAACGAAGATGCAAAAACAACTAAAATAGCAAAGAAAATAACATTAAACCAAACACTTGTTGATAATTCATTTAAAGCATCTGCTCCGAAAATTTTAGTAACAGCAAGTCCTAAAACAACATAGATTACGATAATCGATAATCCATAAATCAGTCCGTTTTTAACTCCTTTTGCTTTTGACTTACTTTGTTTCGTAAAGAAACTAACTGTCATTGGCAACATCGGGAAAACGCAAGGTGTCAATAATGCTGCAAAACCTCCTAAAAATGATAAAAAGAAAATAGTCCAAAGACCTCTTGTTTCTGATTTTTTTACTGACTTTTCCTCATTTGTATTGTCAATTTGTGTATCATCCTTTGAATCAGGAGAAGTCGAAGCAGCTTCAAAGTTTTTTACTTCCTTTGACGATAAATTTTTTAAATCAAAAAGAAAAAACTTATCGTTACTTATACAAACATCGATACAAGTTTGATAAAAAAGATTTAATTGAACTTCTTTTAAATCCGGATTTGTTATCGTTAAATTATGAGTAAACTCAACATTGTCTGCCCAAAAATATTCATCTAATTCAAAAATATCATTGTACGCTTTTTTGTACTCGCTTTCTGTTGCTTTTGGAGAAAAAGTATAGTTTCCATCAGCATTTTTATAATTGAACTCAGTTGCCAATGCTCCACCTTCTGGAGTATTTTGAGAATACATGTGCCAACCTTCTTCGATTGTTCCGTTTAATGTGATTTTATATTCGGTATCTGAAATTTTTTCAATTTTAGATTTCCATTTAACTGGATCTTGTACTTGAGCACTTGCTGAAAAAAATGCCAACAAGAGTAATAAAAAACTTAAAAGCTTCTTCATTGAGTTAATTTTATTTTAAATTTATTTATAGTTTGTTTGGTAATTTTATAACGTTCATCCATACGATGTCCAACAATCCAAATGATTTCTTGATTTCCGTTTTCAAGAATCCAAGCGTTTTCTTTGTCAAACATTGAAAATTTTTCATCTTTAAAATATTTAGAAATTTTCTTTTTACCATTCATTCCAATCGGAAAAAAATAATCTCCTTCTTCTTTAGTTCGTAATTTTAAAGGAAAAATCAATTTGTCTTCATCTATACAAATTTCATCTTTATTAGAAATCTCTAATTTTTCAGACTTCAAACTTTCAAATATAAGTGATATTGGTGAAACTATTGAATTATCTTCTTCAAAAATTAAAAAAAAATTATGGTTTTGGTAATTAATTCTGTCTAAAATTAAAACGTTTCTGTTTTTTAAGACTACAAATTTTTCTGAATATACTTTTTTACCCGTTTCAGAATTTATTAAATCATAAATATCATTCCAAGCTTTGAAACCATAATCCTTTAGCCATTGATATAAATACGCTTTGTGATTTTTGAATTGAAGAAGTTTAGCAATATCAAGTTCTAAAATAAATTTTGAAGGAATTGATACTTGACTTTTAACAAAATAACAAGCATCATCCATTAGATTTTTTACATCATTTAAGTTAGAAATGGTTTGCTGAAAAGTATTTAAAAAATCTTCGTTTTTGGATTTTAAAATAGGAATCACATCGTGGCGCATTTTATTTCTCAAATATTTCGTAGTTGCATTTGAAGCATCTTCTCGCCAAATAATTTGATTTTGGACAGCGTAATCTAAAATCTGTTCTCGAGAAAAAATCAATAACGGACGAACAATTTTATGATTCGTTTCTGGAATTCCAAGTAAACCATCAATTCCAGTTCCGCGCGTAAAATTGATTAAAAAAGTTTCAACAGAATCATCTAAATGATGTGCAGTTAATAAAAAATCGAAGCCGTTTACTTCTAACAATGTATCAAACCATTGGTATCTTAATTCTCTTGCAGCAATTTGAATTGATTGTTTATTTAAACTAGCATATTTCTCTGTATCAAAGCTATTTGAGAATGTTTGAATTTGATTTTTTAAACAATAATCTAAAACCAATTTTTCATCTAAATCACTCGCTTCTTCTCGTAATTTGAAGTTACAATGAGCAACTGCAAAATCATAATTTAACAAACGAAATAAATCTAAAAGAACCATACTATCCACTCCACCACTTATAGCAAGTAATAGTTTTTTCTCTTTTAGAAAAGCAAATTTTTGATTTAAATGATTTTGTAATTCAGTTAACATTATAATATAAAAAGCCTAATTTACGACTTTATGAGTTTAACAAATCCTAATATTATTATAAATTTAAAACCTTTTTCATTGCCTTTGCTTTTAATATGCATTCTTGATATTCATTTTCTGGAATTGCTTCTGAAGTAATTGCGCTTCCAACAGAAAAAGAAACATATTTATTTAATTTGTTATACAATATACTTCGAATGACAACATTGAAATCAAAATCATTATTTGGTGTAAAATAACCAACTGCGCCACTATATAATCCACGTTTTGTTTCTTCTAACTTTTCGATAATTTGCATTGCAGAAAGTTTTGGAGCACCAGTCATACTTCCCATCGGAAAAGTTGTTCGAAGGACATCAATCGGATTTATTTTTTCAGGAACTTCAGAAATTATCGTTGAAATCATTTGATGAACTTGCTCAAATGTATAAATCTGACAAAGTTCTTCAACTTCAACTGAACCTTTAGTTGCTGTTTTAGACAAATCATTTCGAACCAAATCAACAATCATTATATTTTCTGAACGTTCTTTTGGATTAGTTCGAAGATTTTCAATATTAAGTGAATCTTGTTCTTCTGTTTCGCCACGTTTTGCAGTTCCTTTAATTGGTTGCGAAACAACCTTAGCACCTACTTTTTTAATGTATCGTTCCGGAGAAGCGCTCATCATAAAATGCTGATTATTTTTAAGAAATGATGCAAAAGGAGGATGTGAAATAGCGTTTAAGTTTTCAAAAATTTCTGTCGGATTAATCGTTACATCTTCAGCAAAAAACTCCATACAAAAATTAGCTTCATAAATATCGCCTCGTTGGATGTGTTCTTTCACTTTTTCAACCTTAGAAAGATAAGATTCTTTAGAAATACGTTCTTTAATTTGAATTTGATTATTACTTAAATCATCACTTAAAGTAATTTCATTAATCTCTTTAAAATCAGAATCTAATTCATCATTACAAAAATTAAGATAATTAAACTCAACACAATTATCTTTAATTGTAATGATTTTTTTAGGCTGAAAGAAAAACAACTCAGGAAATTCTAAACCATCAAAATTACTTGACGAAATATCCTCTACATCATTCTTCAAATCGTAAGTTAAATAACCAAACAACCAATCGTTAGAATCGGTTTGATATTCTTTTAGTTTCTCAAAACCATTAAAAGCATCGGTTTGTAAAGATGTAAAGGCATCAAAAGCAAATACAGCATCAAATGTGCTGTATTTATCTTTATAATTATTACTTTCTAAATAGATTACTTCTCTGAATTGTTGCGAAAATTGTAATACTTTTTGCTTGAATTCATCGATATTTTCAATTTCAAATTGTTTAGAAAATCGTTTCATTATTTGTTTATAAAATTTGAAATAATAGTTTCAAACTGTTTTTTCTTTTCTAGATTAGAAATCACTTGATTTTCAATATCAAAATTTTCAGAAAAAGCTGGAAACGTAAAGCCTTCAACAGTTTCAGCTCCGTTTCTAGAACAGAATCCAACGGTAAATTCATTTGCAGATAATCCACCTCTTTGTCCGTTTGAAGTACTTAAAACTAAGATTTTCTTTTCTGCAAAGATTTTTTTTGAATGACGTGAAAGCCAATCTAAAATATTCTTCATAAAAGCAGAAACGTTACTATTATGTTCGTTAACAGCGATAATAATATTTGAAGCATCTGAGATTTCAGAAGCTAATGAAACAATTGCTTCAGGAAAACCTTCATTTATTTGAATATCTTCGCTATACATTGGAACATTCCAATTTTGAATATCAATAAATTCTACCTCTTTATTTTTGATTAGAGACAAAGCCAATTGTTTATTGATTGACTTTGATGAATTACTTCCTACAAATGCAATTGTTTTCATATTTTTCTATTTATTCGTTATCTTCAACTACTTCGTGATTACTTGAATAGGTTTTCCATTTTTGAATACAAGCGTTAATATCATCAGGCATTTCTGTATTAAAGCGCATAAATTCATTTTTAATTGGATGCATAAAACCAAGTGTTTTAGCGTGTAAAGCTTGTCTTGGTAAAATTTGAAAGCAATTATCAATAAATTGTTTATACTTTGTAAATGTTGTTCCTTTTAGAATCATATTTCCACCATATCGTTCATCGTTAAACAACGTATGTCCAATTGATTTCATATGTACACGAATTTGGTGCGTTCTACCAGTTTCCAATTTACAAGAAACAAGTGTAACATAACCCAAACGTTCTAAAACTTTATAATGTGTTACTGCATATTTTGCACCCGTAGAATCGTCTGGAAATGTTGCCATTTGCATTCTATTCTTAACGTGACGACCAATATAACTCTCAATTGTTCCTTCATCTTCTTCCACATTACCCCAAACAATAGCAACATATTCACGTTCTGAAGTCTTTGCAGCAAATTGTTTTTGAAGTTCAGACATTGTCCAATCTGTTTTTGCAACAACTAATAATCCTGAAGTATCTTTATCGATTCGATGAACCAATCCTGGACGTTCTGAACTATTTAACGGAAGATTTTCAAAATGATAAGCTAAGGCATTAACTAAAGTTCCTGAGTAATTTCCGTGACCTGGATGAACTACTAATCCAGCAGGTTTATTAATAACTAATAAATCATCATCTTCATAAACAATATCCAAAGGAATATTTTCTGGAATAATGATATTTTCGAAAGGAGGTTGTTCCATTAAAACACGAACAACATCGTTTGCTTTTACTTTGTGATTTGATTTTACTGGAACATCGTTAACGAAAATGTTTCCGTTTGTTGCAGCTTGTTGAATTTTATTACGCGTAGCATTTTCAACTAAATTCATTAAAAATTTATCTACTCGTAATGGGGCTTGCCCTTTTCCTGCTTCGAATCGAAAGTGCTCAAATAAATCACCATCTAATTCTTCTGGACCAATTGTATTATCTTCTAACATATATTTTTAAAAAATTGAATCAACTGCTGGTGCAATATCTTCAAATTCATCATTAATTGTATCTTGTTCAACTTTAAATCCTAACATTCCATCACCTACTACAAAGTCGATTTTAGAATTTTTCTGAACTTTATCTCCAGCACGTAAAATACGTCCACTTTGTTCAACCTGAATAACAACATCTTTTGCTAAATGTGGTTCATAACGAACTTCACCTTTTTGCAATCCCATTGCTTCAATAGCTGCAACAGCATGACGTAAAGTACGGTCGTTTAAATTAGGTAATCGAACAGATGAAAAACCTTTTGCATTTAATTTTACGTAAATCTTACGTCCTTCTTTAACTTTAGAATTAGAAACAGGATCTTGATAAACGATTGTAAAAGGTGGATAATTTTTATCAAAGTCAACCGTGTCTAAAACGATAAGTTCTAAACCTTGTTCGTCAAGTTTTTCTGTTGCTTGTTCAATGGTCATTTTACCTAAATTAGGAAGTGCAATTTCATCTCCATGTTTTGTAAAAATACCCAACGATTGTAAAGCAATAAAACCTAGAGCAAGAAAGATTACAACAGCCAAAAATAATGAAACAAAAAACTGGCGACTTTTAATAAAATTAAGTAAACTCATAATATTTAATTTTCACAAAGATATAAATAAAATGTTAGTAGCTTTTTTATAAATTTGTTTTAATAAATATTCTCTGTAAATATTTTATATATATCTAAAAAACAAATTTTTATGAAGAAAGTTGCTATAATAATGGGCGGATATTCTAGCGAATATCAGATCTCTTTGATAAGTGGAAACGTTGTTTCACAGCAATTAGACCGTTCAAAATATATTCCGTATAAGATTCATATTCTAAAAAACAAATGGGTTTATGTCAATGAAAATGATGTTGAATTTCCAATTGATAAGAATGATTTTTCTGTAAATGTTGATGGGGAAAAAATCAATTTCGATGTTGTTTTTAATGCCATTCATGGAACTCCAGGGGAAGACGGTTTAATGCAAGCTTATTTACAATTGCTAGATATTCCGCAAACAAGTTGTGATTTTTATCAAGCTGCTTTGACTTTTAATAAACGTGATTTACTTTCTGTTTTAAAACCTTACGGTATTAAAACTGCGCTTTCATATTTATTAAACCAAGGTGATTCAATAAACACAGAAGAAATTATCAAACGTGTAGGTTTACCTTGCTTTGTTAAGCCAAATCGTTCGGGTTCTAGCTTTGGAATTTCAATGGTTAAAGAATCTGAAGATTTGATTTCGGCAATAGAAAATGCATTTAAAGAAGATAACGAAATCATTATTGAAAGTTATTTAAAAGGAACTGAAGTTTCGGTTGGTGTTATCAATTATAAAGGAGAAACTATCGTTTTACCAATTACAGAAATTGTTTCTGAAAATGATTTCTTTGATTACGAAGCAAAATACCAAGGTAAATCGCAAGAAATTACACCTGCACGAATTTCAGAAGAAGAAAAAGCTAAAGTTGAAGAAACGGCAAAACGAGTTTATAAAATTTTGAATATGAGTGGTTTTTCTCGTAGTGAATTTATTTTGGTTGATGGAGAACCATTTATGTTGGAAATGAATACAATTCCAGGATTAACAGCAGAAAGTATTTTACCACAACAAGCAAAAGCAGCAAATATTACTTTACCAGAATTATTCGGAAACGCTATTGAATTAGCTTTAAATAAATAAGATGAGAAAAGCAGTTTTTCCAGGTTCATTTGACCCAATTACAAACGGTCATGAAGATATTATTCGAAGAGCTATTCCGTTATTCGATGAAATTATTGTTGCAATTGGAGTTAATGCCGATAAAAAATATATGTTCTCTCTAGATGAACGCAAACGATTCATTGAAGAAACTTTCAAAGATGAACCAAAAATTAAAGTCGAAACTTATCAAGGTTTAACTATTGATTTTTGTAAAGAAAAAGATGCGCAATTTATATTACGAGGCTTGAGAAATCCAGCTGATTTTGAGTTTGAAAAAGCAATTGCACACACCAATCGTGTTTTGTCAAAAATAGAAACCGTTTTCTTATTAACCGCTGCAAGTACTTCATATATCAGTTCAAGTATTGTGCGTGATGTTTTAAGAAACGGCGGTGATTATACCGTTTTGGTCCCAAAAGCAGTTAGAAAATAAAGATAAAAGTTCCGTTTGTTTCGGAACTTTTTTCTATAAAATTCTTTATTGCTTCGTAAAATTTCTAATAAACGTTCAAATAAATGAAACAAAGAAAACTGATTAGCCAAATGCATCCTGTGCTATATTTTTTAGCTGTTTGGTTAAGAAGAACTAAGCGAAAATTGGAATGGTCTTTTGGAGGAAAAACCTACGCGAAAATAATAAATACAGAAAGTTTCGCTTTTAGAGTTAAGAAACATCAATCTGTTTTATTACGAAAATTAGGACAAAACAATGAAGAACTACAAATTAATAAAGTAGCTAATCTAAAAATTGCAGTTCGAAATTTAAACGGAATCATCATCAAACCTGGAGAAACTTTTTCGTTTTGTAAACTTGTTGGAAAACCAACCAAAAAGAAAGGTTATTTAATGGGAATGGAACTTTCGTTTGGTCAAGCTCGCGCAGGAATTGGCGGTGGAATTTGTCAGATTTCGAATATGATTCATTGGATGGTTTTGCATAGTCCGCTTACGATTACTGAGAAATCAAACCATTCGTTTGACCCGTTTCCTGATGAAGGACGAGTTTTACCGTTTGGTAGTGGCGCAGCTATCTTTTATAATTATATCGATTTTCAGTTTGAAAACAATACCAATAAAACGTTTCAGATTTTCTTAAAAGTTACAGATAAATTTCTAGAAGGCGAACTACCTGTTGACGAAGAGCTAGAACATTCGTATCATATTTTTGAAAAAGACCACCAATTTCTTAAAAAAGGAGAAGCTTTTTATCGTAAAAATGAAATTTGGCGCGATTCGATTCTCAAACAAAATGGAAATGTAATTAAAACTGAACTTCTAAAAAAGAACTTTGCTCGAGTTACTTACAAACCTAAAGAATATGTGATTATTACCGATAATTAGAATCGTTTACAGATATTTGTAAAACAGAACTATTCCATTTCATCTATTTTACAAACATGAAAAACTACCTATTTCTTGCGGCTGCAATTTTATGCGAAACTTTAGCAACCTCGTTTCTTAAAAAAACGGAACAATTTACCAAACCTTTACCAACTTTGATTTTTGCGATTGGGATGATTGCCTCGTTTTATTTATTATCTCATGCCGTAAAGGGAATTCCAGTTGGAATTGCTTATGCCATTTGGTCGGGAGTCGGAATTGTTTTGATATCTGCAATCGGGTATTTTGTTTATAAACAAACTTTAGATTTACCCGCAATTATTGGACTACTTTTTATTATTTCTGGTGTGATTATAATCAATTTATTTTCAAAATCTGCAGCACATTAGATTTAGTTTTTTTGTAAATTAGTAATTATAACCAACTTACTAAATTTATGAAAGTTAAATCTAAATATTTCATTTCATTGTTGCTGTTCTTTTCTTTGAATTTATTTGCACAAACAGAGAATATAACGATAAATGGAAATCAATTTGTTTTTAAAACTTCAGATATCGAATGTACTTTTGGAGATTGTAAAGAATTAACGTTATTTCGAAACAATCAGAAAATTATTTCTCACTTTTTATTTTATGAAGATGGTGATTCTATGTGTGCTTCGGTTGAAATTGGAACCTACAAAATCATAAACAATCAAATCATTTTTTACACCTATTGGGGAAATTACGACCGATTGATTTCCTATATTCTTCCTTATGGGTTTCGAAAACAAATTTATGAAGTCAATCAAAATGGTAAAATAACACTTGTAGATTCGGAAATATATATGGAAACTTCATTAGAAAAAACCGAAAATAATAAGATGTTTTTTCAAGAACTACAATACGTACATGTAGGAATAAACTTTTTAGACAAAACTCCAAAAAACACATTTGAAATCAATGCTTTAAAAGATTATAAAAAAAAAGTAGAAAAAGAATACCATGCCAATTTTGTTGACGGAAAACAAAGAAATAAACTAGAAAATGAAGTTCGCGAAGTGCTTAAAAATGAAATCATATCCGCAACCAAAGATTGGGTTGAAAATGAATATTTTGGAACCATTAAAAAATAAAGAAACTATGAAAATTTATCATTTAATATTTCTATTCTTTTTGAGTTTCAATTCCAATGCACAAAACGAATTCGTTGGCAAATACTTTATGCACGATGGTGGCGTTGATGTTCCGAATTCGGTTTTATACATCTTACCCGAAAATGAGTTTTATTTTCTTAGTTTAGATAATTTGAAATCTGGTAAATGGAAACAAATAGATAAAAATAGTATCAATTTAATTGAAACTAAAGTCAATCAAAATCCGATTTTACTCTTTGCACAACATATTAAAAATCAATCTGGAATAAAAATCGATGTTGGCAATTTGGTTCGAGCGCATCCTTATATCGAATTTACAAAAGATGTGAATTCTGAAGTTAATTTCACCCCAATTTTTAATTCATGGCCAAATTGTACCGGACGTGATTTCATCATTTCCAAAAATACAGATGAGGCAAATTGGGTACGAATTACAACTCCAAATAATCCAGAATTTGAAACAGAAAAATTGACTTATCCATTTGAAGTTTTTAGTTATACATTTTCTTTAGATAAAAAATATAATCATTTTACTTTTTACTATGATGTTGAATCTTTGAATGAAAATTTTGATTTTATCTTAAAAAAGCAGAAAGATAAATATGTAATTTTTGATGATTATGAATTGAAAAAAAATGCTTTAACAGAAATTGAAATAAAAGAATTCAGAGAAAATTACAAAAAAAATGAAGCTCAAAAAAATAGTAAAATAAAAGGCGATGAAGTAACATTTCATAACAAAAGCTTCATCAATATTCTAGAAAGACCTAAACTTTCGCCTTACTTTATTGTTGAATGCGAAACAAAAAATTTAGAAAAAGATTTTCCTACGGTTGATAGGGAAAATGGAATTTATGAAGTTGTAAATTATAAACCAAACGAATATGATTTATTCAAATTTGAATTATCACAAAAACCAGGCATTCAAATTAACAATATTTCCAAAATAGAAAAAATAAATTCCATTTATCAAATAGGTTTTGAAATTGAAATAACATTATCCGAATCAGGAAAAATCAAATTTAAAGAATTAACAAAAAAGAATATTCAAAAACCACTTGCAATCGTAATTGATAAAAAAATCATCATCGCACCAATCGTAAATACTGAAATTGAAGGCGGAAAATTAACCATTGCTGGAGATTTTACTGAATCACAAATTGATGAATTAATAAAGAAATTGAAGTCAAATTAGCTATCTTTAAAACTTAAATTTCAATTGAAAACAACCAATTCGAATAAAATAAAACTTTACTATTATGAAGAAAATATTCTTACTAATCTCAGCAATTGCTCTTATGTCACAATTTAGTTGTGCGCAAAAAGGCATTAAAGGAAATGGAAATGTGATTAACGAATCTCGAAAAACTGAATCGTATGATAAAGTTACTTTAATCGGTTCGGCGACTATTGAACTGATTCCTGGTACGGAAGGAGATTTGACTGTTTCTGCAGAATCGAACATCGTTCCTTATATCGAAACAATTGTAAAAGGAAATGAATTGATTGTTCGTTTTAAAGATGATTTTAATTATTCTACCAAAAAAGAAATTAAAATTTACGTTCCAATTCAAGAAATTACGGATATAACATTAAAAGGTTCGGGTGATATTATTGCAACAAAAGTTTTAAATCTTGACAACTTGAATGTAAATTTAGACGGTTCTGGTGATATTTCTTTGAATGTAAAAACCAATAAAATTCAAGCTGATGTTAATGGTTCTGGCGATATTGACTTGAAAGGAACAACGGTATATTTTACAGGAAATCTAAACGGAAGTGGCAATTTGAAATCTAAAAAATTAATAACTCAAAACAGTATTTTAAGCTTAAATGGTTCTGGAGATATTGAATCAACCACAACAAATAAAGTAGATGCTTTGGTTGTTGGCTCTGGTGATATTCTTGTTTTTGGAAATCCAATAAATGAAACAAAAATGATTAAAGGAAGTGGTGATATTACAATTAGTAAATAACAAAAAATGAAAACAAATTTTATAATTATTCTTACATTATTTACGATTTCTGTAAATCAGATTAATGCTCAAAATAATAAAAAAGATAAAACTGAATTAGCAAATTATAAAGTTCATATTTTTCCGGATGCCTTTTTAATTGGGACTTTTAGCGATTATTTAGGACGTTATTTTTATATAGAAAAGGAAACACAAATTGACCGATATGCACCAAATGAAAAATCTTTAGCAAAATATATTTCGTTTTTTATTTCAAACAATTATAAAATTAAAAATGAAATAGTTGTCAAAAAAGATAATACTTTAGAATTGTATGTTCCAAATCTTGCCAAAAGATTGAACAGCTCTTTTTATCTTGAAAATGGATCTCTTGCAGAAAACAAATTTGTAACCGAAGAAGAAAAAATATCGTTCTTATTAGGTGTTTATTATCGAAATGGCGAACAATTGAAAGATAATATTTATCAGATTAAATTGACAAACGCCCCAAAACAGGAAATAATTTATACCTTATTAAAGGAATTGGGTTGTGAAAAAATCATTTTTGATTCTGCACAAAACCAATTGCCACAAACGTTTAAATTCTATTTTGTTGCAACTCCAAAAATGGTTAAATATTTTGATTATCTTAAACAAGAAAAAGCACAATTAACTTTTGAATCGATGAGTTTTATTGATGATTCAAATAAAGACTTTGAAGCTACAAATAAAAAAAATGAAAAAATAAAAAAAGAACTTATTAAGAATTTAGAATTCATATTTTCTGAATAAAAAATAAAAAACAGTAGTTCCATTTCTGAAATCTACTGTTTTTTTTTTGTTATTGTATTTAAAAAATCTATCTCAAAGTAAAATGATAAATAATTGAACCTATTTGTTTTTCTGGTGCTTTATCAGAAGCTTCCCATTTGGTATTCATTGCGGCTATTTTAGCTTGTTCTAACAAACATTTTGCATTATTTGTTGTTCCTCGAACTCCGGCTGTAGCGGCTGTAGTTTTTCCACTTTTATCTACTGTAACTTCGACAACAACTTTTCCTGCTTCATTACAATTGTAAGCCGGAAGAGGTTTAGAAATTGCTTTTCTACCTCCTAATGAATATCCAAATCCTGAACCCGAACCGGATCCATAACCAGAGCCGTATCCAGAACCACTTCCGCTTCCTGAACCAGAACCATTTCCTGAACCGTTACCAGATCCAGAACCTGAACCACTTCCTGAGCCATAATAATTATTAGAATTTGATGAACCATTAGCTTTCCCTTTATTGCCTGCTTTTGTATCATCTCCATCACCACTTTTGTTTCCACCTAATAGATTGGACAAAGCACTATTTGTTTCTTTAGAAATGATCTCTTTCTTTGTTTCTTTTTTGACTTGATTTTTAGGAGTATCTAAATTAACCTTATTATCTTTCGGTTTTTTAGTAGTTTCCTTTTTTTCAATTACATAATCAGAACTAGAAACAGATTGTTGTGTTAAAATAGTTTCTTCAATAAACTCATCTTGAACTGAATTAGCTTGCTTTTCCAAAGAAACTTGAGCTAATTCACTTTGATAATTATCTCCCGAACCAAAATCGCTATCACCAATATTCACAGTAACTCCGCCTCCGCCACCTCCGCCTTCTAAAAAGGAATTGGTTTCTGTGGTAGAAGTTAAACTAATAAAAAATAAAATCGTGAGCATTATAGCTGTAATACAAAAAGTTATAAATGCCGATTTCTTTTCTTCTTCTGTAAATTTTAATGTTTTCATAACAACGGTTGGTTTCTTTTTTCTACACGAAAATACGAAATAAATTATTATAAATTACACTAATTGTTTTAAAGCAGTTTCAAAAGCAGCTTCTGAAATATTTGTTTTAGAACTATTTAATGAATGTGCCTTTGCAATTGCATTTTTGATTGTGTTAGAAGTATCTTCAAAAACTAAAGTATCTTTCATTTCTACACGATTTTCCATAAAATAAGCAAATACACGAGCCATTCCACAGTTAGAAATAAAATCTGGAATTAAACTAATTTTAGCATCAACTTCTTCCATAATTGGACCAAAGAAAATTTCTTTATCTGCAAAAGGAACGTTAGCTCCACAAGTAATAACTTCTAAACCTGAAGCAATCATTGCATCAACTTGAGATTTCTGTACCAAACGAGAAGCTGCACAAGGTGCAAAAACTTCCGCTCCGATTGACCAAATTTTCTCGTTGATTTCTGCAAAAGGAATCATATTATCTGCAACTAATGTATTTCCGTTTTTAGCTAAGAATAAACTTTTAACTTCTTCAAATGAATATCCTTCTGGATTTAAGATTCCACCATCACGGTCGATAATTCCCACTACTTTTGCTCCCATTTGTGCAAAATAGTAAGCTGCTGCCGCTCCAACATTTCCGAAACCTTGAACGATAACTTTTTTACCTTCAACGTTTCCTCCATAAATATCATAATAATGACGAACTGCTTCAGCAACACCAAATCCAGTAATTAAATCAGCAACTTTGATTTTTTTGTCAGCATTTGGAGTATATTTTGTATCCATAACTTCCATTAAAACACCTTGACGTAACTGACCAATTCTATTGATTTTCTCAGCTTCTGTCGGTTTAAAATGCCCGTTAAAAACACCTTCTTGTGGATGCCATAAACCACAATCTTCAGTCATTGGGATTACCTCGTGAATTTCATCTACGTTTAAGTCACCACCTGTTCCGTAATAATTTTTTAACAATGGGAAAACCGCTTTGTACCAACGTTTTAAAACGCCTTGTTTACGAGGGTCGTTTGGATCAAAGTTAATTCCAGATTTAGCACCACCAATCGCAGGACCAGCAACTGTAAATTTAACTTCCATTGTTTTAGCTAAAGACAGAACTTCGTTCATATCTAAACCTTTACGCATACGAGTTCCACCTCCTGCAGCTCCTCCACGTAATGAATTAATTACTGCCCATCCTTCTGCTTCAGTTTCAGAATCACTCCAATGAAAAACAACCTCAGGTGCTTTGTCTTCGAATTTCTTTAATAAATCTTTCATTATAATTTTAAAGTTTGTTTATTGTTTTTATAATCCCACAAATATAAATGAATATAACAAATTTTCTAACAATTTAAAGCTAATTATTGTCAATTCATTACAAAATCACTCCAGATGAATGATCCATCTTTGCTCCAGTTACACTTGCCAAAACATTATTAGTATTATTTAGTTTCAAAATACCTAAAAAAGCGAAAATTAAGGCTTCTTTATAATTCATAATTACAGGATTTGGAATAATTATTTGAATATTTGGATTGCGCTTTTTTATTCTTTCTATAAGGAATGTGTTAAAAGCACCACCTCCAGTAACTAACATTTTACCAGTTTTATTTTTTAGCACATTTTCAATTTGAATAGCAATATGTTCTACATACGTTGCTAAAACATCTTGTATTTCGATATTAAATCTATTTATAATAGGTAGAACTTCATTAAATACAAATTCAATTCCTAAAGATTTAGGAAAGCTTTTTTGATAAAAATCATTTGCGTTTAAAATCCCAAGCAAATCAAAATGGATATTTCCTTTTGAAGCGATATCACCATTTTCATCATATTCTAATCCTATTTGATTAGCATAAAAATTCAAAACTGTATTTACAGGCGAAATATCATAAGCAATTCGAACACCTTCAATTTCATATGAAATGTTAGAAAACCCGCCTAAATTCAAACAAAAATCAAATTCAGAAAATAACAAACGATCACCAATCGGAACTAACGGTGCTCCTTGCCCACCGAATTTTACATCTTGAACTCTAAAATTACAAACGATTGGAATGTCAAATCCGTTTTTTAAATCCGGAAGATTTCCAATTTGCAACGTATAACCTTCTTTTGGATTATGTAAAATCGTATGTCCGTGTGAAGCAATGGCGTCTAAATTTGTAATTTTAAATTCATCAATAAAACGCTTTATTTGTTGATTTAAATAAAACGTATATTCTTTATTTAAATTTTCTAGTTGAATTTTAGAGAGTTTTGCAGCAAATTTCAATTTTTCAAACCATTCTTTAGAATAAGAATAGGTCTGTGTTTCATTAATTTGAAACTTCCATTTACCGTTAATCAGTTGAAAATCTACAACTGCAAAGTCGATTCCATCTAATGAAGTTCCCGACATTATCCCTAAAATTTTATTTTTTTCGAAATTCATGCTTAAAAATACATATATCTTTTGAACATTTCCTAATAAAATTTTATATTTGAAGATTATAAAATATATTAATTAACCGAAACATATAATGGATTTTAAATTAACAGAAGAGCAGTTAATGATTCAACAAGCTGCAAGAGATTTTGCACAAGCTGAATTATTACCTGGAGTAATAGAAAGAGACGAACATTCAAAATTTCCTACAGAAGCTGTAAAAATCATGGGTGAATTAGGATTTTTAGGTATGATGGTTGACCCAAAATACGGAGGTTCTGGTTTAGACAGCGTTTCTTATGTATTGGCAATGGAAGAAATTGCAAAAGTTGATGCTTCTGCTGCAGTAGTTATGTCAGTAAACAACTCATTAGTTTGTGCTGGTATGGAAAAATACTGTAACGAAGAACAAAAAATGAAATATTTAGTCCCTTTAGCTAAAGGAGAAAAAATTGGAGCTTTTTGTTTATCTGAGCCAGAAGCAGGTTCTGATGCTACTTCTCAAAAAACAACCGCGGTTGACATGGGTGATTATTACTTATTAAATGGTACTAAAAACTGGATTACTAACGGAGCAACAGCTTCTACTTATTTAGTAATTGCTCAAACAGACGTTGAAAAAGGACATAAAGGAATCAATGCTTTCATCGTTGAAAAAGGATGGGAAGGTTTTGAAATTGGTCCAAAAGAGAAAAAAATGGGAATTAGAGGGTCTGATACACATTCGTTAATGTTTACAGACGTAAAAGTTCCTAAAGAAAATAGAATCGGTGAAGACGGATTTGGTTTTGCATTTGCAATGAATGTTTTAAACGGAGGTCGTATTGGTATTGCTTCTCAGGCATTAGGTATTGCTCAAGGTGCTTACGAATTATCTTTAAAATATGCTAAAGAGAGAAAGGCATTCAAAACAGAAATCATCAACCACCAAGCAATTGCATTTAAGTTAGCTGATATGGCAACTCAAATTTCTGCTGCTCGTATGTTGTGTTTCAAAGCTGCTGCTGAAAAAGATAACGGAGAAGACATTTCAATTTCTGGAGCAATGGCAAAATTATTCGCTTCTAAAACTGCAATGGATACGACAATCGAAGCGGTTCAGATTCATGGAGGAAACGGATATGTGGCAGAATACCATGTTGAGCGTATGATGCGTGATGCTAAAATTACTCAGATTTACGAAGGAACTTCTGAAATACAAAAAATTGTAATTTCAAGAGGAATTGCTAAGTAATTTCTTTTAACATTTTATTATAGAGTCCGATTTTTAATTAAATCGGACTTTTTTTATGTAACTTAAATTGGACGTTATTACAAATTGCATCTCATTAAAAGCTTTTCTTTCCAATTATGATGCTGAGCTAAAAAATACTTCTCTGTAGATTTTTTTTATAATTATACTTCAATTCTAATTCATTACAACAGGATTGTTTTTTTTGACTTATAACAAACAACACTAATCAAAATAGTTAATTTACTTTTATTTTTTTTGTACTTTTAACATAAAAAACAATGAACGAGATTTGTAAAAATTGTCAAAATACAATTACAGAAAATTTTTGTGGAAACTGTGGTCAAAAGAAATTCAAACGCATCGATAAAAAATATGTTTTTGATGAAATTCAATATTTGGCTTTACATACCAGTAAGGGATTCTTCTATTCTATTAAAAAAA
The DNA here is from genome assembly GCF_003865405.1 of Paenimyroides tangerinum. Classification (GTDB taxonomy): domain Bacteria; phylum Bacteroidota; class Bacteroidia; order Flavobacteriales; family Flavobacteriaceae; genus Flavobacterium; species Flavobacterium tangerinum. The sequence continues at coordinate 19,173 of NZ_RQVQ01000011.1, read as the reverse complement.
TCCTTCGAAATCCAGGAAAAACGGCAAAAGAATTTATAGATGGAAATCGCGTAAATCATTACAAACCAATTTTACTTGCTTTGGTTTTAGGAGGATTAACTTCATTTATTAGTTTTAATATAATGCATTCAGATCAAGTTGTAACTGATTTATATTCAGATCAATTTGAAATGATTAAAACTGATGATAGAATGAAGAATTTCATGGCTAATTATATGAAAATATTTTCATCTTATTATTCTTTTATTTTGCTATCAACTATTCCTTTTTTTTCGTTGGCTGGATATTGGGCTTTCAAAAAATGGAGATATAACTATTTTGAGAGTATTATTCTAAATACGTATTTATATATATATTACACACTTATTGGATTGATTATTACACCTTTAAACTATTTAGGTGTTAAATTTAATTTTTCACCAATGATTTTACCGAGTATATCACTTTTGGCAACACCTTTTTTGTTATACTGGTTTTATAAAGGTACAAATCCAGAAAAGCATTCGTCTGAAATTATTGTAAATCTTTTGAAGTTTTATTTATTTTTAGCTTTAATATTCATTATAATTTATCTCTTATTAATCATCTCAGTTGTCATATATGTCGTATTAACCAAACTTTAAAAAAACATGAAAACCTACCAATCACTTTTATTAATTTTCTTAATAGTATTGACTTCTTGTAATAAGAATAAAGAAACTAAGCAAACTAACGAACCTCCTAAAAAGGAATGGAAACTTAACATCGAAGACGAAAAATTAGTTGGTTTTTCAGAAGATGCTTTCACTAAAGTTAAATGGTTTTATTGGGTAAAAGATCAAGATACAACAAATTACAAATTTACATTTTCAGAATTAAAAAATGACAGTTTAGTATCTGTTTCGATTAAAGTTGATAAACAAATTGATTTTAAAACTTGTTTAGATAGTTTAAATGCACTTTTTCCTATTATTGAAAAGGACTTTGATTTAAATAAATTGTATAGTTTATATATTGGACAAACTATTTATTATCCAGATTTTGCGAAAGAAACTTCATCTCAATTCGAAAAGAATTTTGGTAAGAAAATAACATCACACGAAAAATTCAATGAAATGATGATGCAAACACCTATAACAGAAAATATAAATTCAATTATCGGAAAATACAACAAAAAAATTAATTCTTATAGCGTTGAAAAATTTGGATTATTAGAAAAATCTAGTTTCGGTTATTTAATAAAAGATGCAGATTTTTCTGATTATCCTGATTTCATTATTGAAGGTCATGTCAGTGTTTTATTTGAAGATATTAAACCATGAATAAATCTCGCTATATGATTATAAATTATGTATTTCTGTTATTATTTATTACATCTTGTAATAATAAGCAACTTGACTTAGAAAAAACTCGTTCTGAAAACATACAAAAAAATCACATCGATAAACCTGAAATTGAACAAATTATCATTAAACATTTTGGTGGTAGAAGTTTGAATGATTCAATTGTTTATTTGATAAATAATAAAGGTTTTGAGTTTCATATTTATAGTAAAAACAAGGAAAAATCATCTAGTAAAGTAAAAGATTTAAAGGAAGGAGTTTTTACTGATTTAACGAATAAAATTAATTTGTCCGATTTTAAAGAAATTACAAACGGCAAATCATTTCAAGAAACTGATGGATATGACACCGAAATTAGGATTCTAACCAAAAATCAAATTATTTCAAAAACGAATGGATTTGGAAATGAAAATTGGGATTTAATTACTATTTTCATAAATAGTTTAAATTATAATTAAAAAATCTATTTTATGAAAAAAACACTTAATTTTTTTATTTGCTTTTAAGCATTTTAGCAACTTTTAATTCTCAAGCTCAGGACGAAAAGTTGATTTCTAAAGTTTTAACCAAATTGAATTTGAAACCCAAAGATGTGAATATGGAGTTAATACAAACGAAAGTTTTACCTTATGCTAAAGAAAAAACTGTTTTGGTAATTCCAAAATATGAAACCAATCAAGATGATGTTGAATTTTATGTGTACGATGCATATATTGTAATTGCTGATAATCAATCTGGGCAAATTCTCAATAAATATTTCGAAAAAAGTAAATGGACTTCAGATGCCATACGTTTAGATGGATTTACGATTGATACTGGACTTTATAAACTTTCTGATAAAGTTAGAGCATTCGGAGTTCGTGTTTCATACACAGGAAGTAGTCGAGTAAATCCATACGGAACAACTGATTTATCATTATATATTCCAACTAAAAATGGTTTGAAACAAATTGCTGATGAAATAAAAGTTGAAAATTATTCTGGTGAATGGGACGGAAATTGTAATGGTGAATTTCAAAGAGAAGAAATTACAATTGATATTGATAATCAAAAAACAAACGGATTTTATAACCTAATTCTTAGAAATAAAATAACAGATACAATTGCAACACCAAAAGGTGATGATTGTGATGAAAAAATTTCAACTTCAAACAAAACAAAAAAGTTAAAATATAACGGTAAAACTTACGAATAAAACCAACTAAATGAGCCGATTGATTGCGTTTATATTACTTTTGATTTTATTACCGTTTTTGGTAATTGTTAGTTGTATCATTATAATATTTGAGCAAGAATCTGCGTTTTTTATACAAGAACGCATCGGAATAAAAAAACTTCCTTTCAGATTGATTAAGCTGAGAACAATGAAAGATAATCAAATAACTTTCGTTGGTTCAATATTAAGAAAAACAGGCATTGATGAAATTCCGCAATTGATTAATATTCTAAAAGGTGAGATGAATTTTATTGGTCCACGTCCACTAACACAAAATGATATTGAACGGTTAGGTTGGCAAACTGAATATTATAAAAATCGTTGGAACGTAAAACCTGGTTTAACTGGTTTGGCACAATTAAGTCCAATTTGTCATAAAAAAATGAGTTTTTTTCTAGATTCTTATTATGTGAAAAATAGAAAAATTACATTAGATTTCTGTATATTGTTTATGAGTTTTTTGGTTTTATTTATCGGAAAACAAAATGTAAAGAATGTAATTTCAAAGCGTCAAAATTAAAGAAAGTCGTTTTAATAATAAAAGATTTATGAAAATATTGATTAATGGAGTTGGAAATATTGGTACCACATTAGCTTGTTTACTTATCGATTTTAAAGAGATTTTGAATATTTCTGAAGTTTTTGTTTATAAAAATATCAAACAAAATTGGAAATTAAATGATTTACATTTTTTAGAACAAAAAGGAATTACAATTGTTTTTTCGGACAAAGTTTCATTAGAAACAATGGTTCAAAAAGTGGATTATGTTTTTGATACAACTGCAAACGGTTTTGGATTAAAAAACAAATCGATTTATGAAAACACTATCAATTTAAAAGGTGCTTGTAGCCAAGGAAGTGAAAAGAATTTTGGAATTCCTTTTATGTCAAATCTAAACAATGAACAAATTGAATTTCAGAAATTTGTACAAATTGTTTCTTGTAATACGCACGGAGCTGCTGCAATAATCAATAGCTTGTCAGATAAAAATCTTTCAAATCTAGAATTTGCTGATTTTGTTGTGGTAAGAAGATCCGAAGACATCGGAAATCACGAACGATTAGTTGGTGCAAATGTTGTAGCGCGACATCTTTCAGATTTGAACGGAACACATCACGCAATTGACGTAAAAGATATGTATGCAACTATTGGAATCGATTGTCCAATTACGTCATCAGATATTACAACTCCGAGTCAGTTGTTACATTCAACCCGATTTCACTTAAAATTTAAAACAACTATTAATCCTGAAATTGTTCTTCATAAATTTGAACAGAATCCATTTATAGCCAGCACAAATAAATTTGATTCCAATCAAATATTTGAATTAGGAAGACGTTATGGCAAATACGGACGCATTTATAATCATTGTATATTGGTAGAAAATAACCTGCTTTTTACAGAAAATTCCGTCAAAGGTTGGGCATTTATTCCGCAAGAAGGAAACTCAATTATTTCTACAATTCACGCATTTTTACTTCAAGTTTATGGTGTTGATTTTGCAAATAATAGAATCGAAAAAATAAAAAAGCAATTATTATTCTCGAAATTATAACAAAAAAATCTCCAATTGGAGATTTTTTTATTGCTTATCATCTGCAGATGGACCATATATTCCAGGAACCGGAATGTCTAACAAACGCATATAAACCGTTAATTGACCGCGGTGATGGATCAGGTGATTATTAATAATAAAACGTAACGCTCCAGCTTTTGGAAGTGAAACAATTACATGTTCACCAGCTTTTAAAGTACAAGTATTGAAATAATCAGCTTCATTTAAATTTTCGATTAATGCTTTATTTCGCAAATAACCATCTTCTAAAACAGTTTTCAATTCTTCGACTGTTGTATAAGTTGAAGGTTTGTAATCGGTATGAAAATCAAATGTATCACGTTCTAAAGCCAATTCCACCCAATTGTGTAATTCTACAATATGATTTGCTAACTCTCCCATCGACATCGATTTTGGATGTGGCTTATAATCAAACTTATCGTTTTGTAAGTTGTTCAGGATTCGTAACGTGTTGTTTTTCTCGCGTTCTAATTCGACTAATAATGCTTTTTGAATACTCATAATTATATTTCGTTTTATTTCAAAAATACAATTTATTCTCAAAAGAACATAAAAAGATATTTTTAAATTCAAAAGAATCAGAATTTAAAAGTATTTTTTTAATTATCTTAGTATAAGTGTTTTAATAATACTTTTAGACCAAACCTAACCAACTATAAAATGAGAAAAACTACTTTTATATTGCTAAATGATATAATGTAGTTTTAAATGATTATTTAACTTTTAGATAATTTTATAATTATGAAGAAATCTCTAGTTTTTTAGATGATCTCTTTTTGTAATTATAGAATTTTTAAAACTCATCATTTCCCCATCATTTATCAAAAGTTTTGGGAACAACTTCACGAATACTTTCTTCGTCATCTTCTTCCCATTTAAAAACAATTTCTGGACGTGTATAATCAAAATCACATTCCTCATCAGAATAAAAAGAATCTTTTCCAAAACGTTCATTGAACACTTCTATATATGCATAATCAAGAACTTCTGCTTCAGGATATTCATCACTTGGTAAGTTCAAAAAATGATTGCACAATGAATCTGCATTTTCTAAAGCTGCATAATACACATCTTTACCTCGAGCAACCAGCCAAAATCTAAAATAATCAAATCCATCATCGCTACATCCACCCAAAACAACATAGGCAACTGCCCATAAATCTTGACGATATGAAATGATATTAAAATGATTCCACCAATAAACATAACCAATAATTTCTTGTTTTGTTAGAGGCATCAAAATATCTACCAAATTTTTTCCTTTGTTGGAACGTTCAATAATATCCCAAAATTGTTGTTCTGTAATGTAATCTTTTGCATTAATATTCATTTTCATAAGTATTTTTAAATTAACACTTAAATATAATAAAAAAATTAATAAATTTAGTGTTAATCAAATTTCATTTTTATGAAAAATGAAGTATTATTAGTGCTTTTTTTAGCAGTAAATTGTATAAACGCACAAGAAATTAAGAACTGTTCAACTTGTTCTAAACAACTTCTGAAAATAGAACAAATACAAAATCTAGGCGTTGAAGAATTACAATTTTTAATCAATGATTTATATGCTCGAAAAGGTTATGCTTTTTTGAAGCCAGAAGTATATTATTATTTTGAAGATCAAGAATGGTACAAACCAATTGGTAATAATGATAAGTTAAAATTTGATAAAACAGAACAACAAAATATTGATTTTCTACAGAAAAAAATCGATGTATTAAAATCAGAAAGAAACCAACTTCTAACTGAAATAAATAACTTTAAAATTGCATGTTTGAATGATGATGAAAGAATATTGAAAACTAATTTTGATTTTTCAGAAGATATATTTGTTGAAGATGATAGTTATAATTATTTGAAAGATATTTTAAAAAACATTAAAATTGAAAATCTGGGTTGGTCAAAAAACACAGCTCTTTATAGTTTAACAGTTGATAATATTGAATGTACAAAAAATTATAAAATTAAAATTGAAGATGAAAAGGTTTTTATGTTTTATGACTTTGTATTGGGTTCAAAAGAAGAAAATTCAATTATTTATCAAAGTAAAAATTATGTGAAATTCAACTACGTTTGGCGATTTGAATGGAAAAATAATAAACTTCAATTTATCGATATGGAAGTTTCAAATTAGAAAAATGATAAAAATTATTCTATTTATTTTCGTTTGAAATAAATTTCTTGCAATGAATTACTAAGAAAGAATAGCTCGATGTGATAAAAAGTTTATCTATTTTAAGAAATTAATCGTAAATTAGGACATCTTATAAACTCATAAAATGACTACATTAGAAAACAGCAGAATATTACCTATAAAAGGCGGATTTAACTTTCGAGATTTAGGTGGAATTCCAACAAAAGAAGGCAAAACCATTAAAAGAGATTTACTTTTCAGAACTGATGAATTGAGTAATTTACAACCAGAAGATTTAGATTTATTAGCGAAATTAAACATTCAGACAGTGGTTGATTTCAGAACAGATTTTGAAAGAGCACAATCTGTTGATAAAGTTCCAACTACTTGTAAAAATCAAATTCATTTGGATATTTTAGCAGCTAATATGGATGCTTTTATGGCTGAAATTCAAAAAGGAATTACAGATTTCAAGCCTTTATTAATGAATTTTTATAAAGAAATGGTTTTAAGTGATGATGCAATAAAAGAATATTCTAACTTTTTTAAAGTGTTACAGAATCCTGAAAATACTTCGATTATTTATCATTGTACGGCCGGAAAAGACAGAACAGGAATTGCAACTGCTTTGATTCTAGAAGCTTTAAATGTTGATTGGAATGAAATCGAATCGGATTATTTAATGTCTAATGAATTTTTGAAAAAGAAATATGAAGGATATATTTCTCAAAATCCTGCATTAGCGGATGTTTTCTTGGTTCAACCAGATTATTTAAAAACTGCTTTTGAAGCAATTACAGAGAAGTATCAAAATATTGAAAATTATTTAAAAACGATATTGAATGTAGATTTAGAATTGATGAAGAAAATATATACAGAATAAAATCAAAAAGATATAATGCTTTAGAGTTATGTTTATTTATATTATTTTACACTTATGTCAAATTAAATATAGAAGTAAATTATTGTAATCATGGTCGTGAGAAAATTCCAACTTTTTTAAGATTTTATAAACATCATTAATTACTGATGACAATATTGAAAATCAATTATTACAAGCTAAAAAGTTCCCATTAAACTATATTTATTATTAGAAATTGTAATTAATATTAAGTAAAAAGTCGGAAGATAAAATCTTCCGACTTTGAATAGCTTAGGCTCGCTTTATTTTTATATCACTAAATCATTTACTTCTTCAAAAATTACTTTTTTTCTTTCTTCGTCAAATTTAAAATGATCTAAAAGAAGTGGATTTGAAAAAATATCTTTTATTAATATACAATTTTTCTCTAATAATATATTGCGTTCGTCTTCCGTCAAATTAGTCAAACAAGTTACAGGATAAAACTTATAATCGTCAACCAATTGTTTTATATTCAATTTTTCTGGATAATCCCAAGAAATCAATTGTATTCCATATTTCTCGGCAAAAGCAATGCTATCACTGGTCATATAAGCATTAGTTACCATATAACCATCTGTTGGTTTCATCACTTTACCAAAATATTCAAACTCTAAATTTTTTAAATCGTTAAATCGAGATAAAAAATACATGGGAGTTGTCACACTAATTTTCGCATCTACATCATTCCTGAATTTACATTCACATAAAACCAATCGGTCATCTTTTGATGCAACAACATCTATTTCGTGTTTAACGGCTTCTCCTTGTAAAGTTTGACCCGAAACCGCATGAAAACCTTGTGTTTGAAATAACTTAGTAACCCATTTCTCGAAATAATAACCTTCTGGTCCAAGATCTCGAAGTGCTTTTTTTAGACTATATCTCGCCGCATAGGAATGTCTTAAATTACGTAACAATTCAAATGCTTTTTCATAAAGTAAACCAGTTGGAATTCCATCATAAAGAATTTTATTAATTTCTTCCATAACCGTTTCTATCTGTTCATCGTTCGCACCTGATTTCTGAAGTGAACCTCTTAAACTAGATTCGTCATAAGGAATAATTTCACCTGATAATTTTTTTACATACAACATACCGAAACTATTAAATTTTGGATTTATTCGCTAAACGATCACTAACATATTCTACATTGGTTTTACCATGCGCTTTTGGTTTACCATTTTCATCTAAGTTAACCATTGTAATTTTATCAACTGTAAGAATCTTTTCGTGTGTCATTTTATTACGAACTTCACATTTTAAAATCAATGATGTATTACCAAATTTCACAACTTCTAATCCAATTTCAACGATATCACCTTGAACTGCAGAACTCATAAAATTGATTTCAGACATGAATTTGGTAACAACATGAGAATTTTCTAATTGAATAATACTATATAAAGCAGCTTCTTCATCAATCCAAGCTAACAATTTTCCTCCAAATAAAGTTCGATTGGGATTTAAATCTTCGGGTTTTACCCATTTTCGAGTATGAAATTTCATAGTTTATATTTTTAATTACAATTTAAAACTATTTTGTTAATTTTTAGTTTCTTTTTTCATTTTATTAAATGGATTTTATCAATTATATTTGAGCCATATTTTATTTTATATACCATGAAAATCGAAGAAAAATTAGCCGCAAGAAGTGGAAATGTATGTGAATTATGTGAAGCACCAACAACATTAAATGTTTATGATGTTCCACCAACAGCAAGTAATTTACCAAATCGCGAAATTTATATTTGCGATACTTGTCTAAATCAAATTGAGAAAAAAGAAGAATTAAATGCTAATCATTGGTCGTGTTTATCTACATCAATGTGGAGTGAAGTCCCAGCTGTACAGGTTGTAAGTTGGAGAATGCTTAATCGTTTTAGAAATGAAAGTTGGGCTGCAGACAATTTAGAAATGATGTATTTAGATGACGAAACTCTAGAATGGGCTAAAGCTACGGGAGATCACGAAGGTGATGGTTCAATAGATTTACATAAAGATTGTAACGGTAACATTTTAGTTGGAGGTGATACAGTAACACTAATTAAAGATTTGGATGTAAAAGGTTCGACAATCAATGCGAAAATTGGAACAGCAGTTAGAAATATCCGTTTAGTTCATGATAATACAGAACAAATTGAGGGGAAAATCGACGGTCAACAGATTGTTATCCTTACAAAATATGTTAAAAAACAATCTTAATTAGATTAATAATCAATAATTTAAAGACTTGGCAGAACACCAAGTCTTTTTTTGGCACAAACTTTGGATACTTTACTATAAAGAACAACATTAAAAATCTTTACTATGAAAAGTTTAATCACAATCGCATTCTTAACAATCGCAACTATTGTAAATGCACAGCCAGGTCGTCACAGAGATAACGAAAGAGATCATGATAGAAAACCTAAAAGAGGTCATAATCATCATTCAAAACATAAAAAAAATGATTACAAAAAAGGAAGAAAATATGATAAAAAACATAATCACAGAGATTGCGATTACCGAGTTGAACGAGAATTAAATCGCTATGATTTTTTAAATTTATCAAGAGATCAAAGATCTAGATTACAAGTTTCTCTAAATTTTATGATTACAAATAATTACAACCAAAGAGCATACGAAAGAAGATTAAAATCTGATTTATATAACATTTTAAACAGAAACCAATACAGAAATTGGGAAAACAGAGCTTATAATAATACTGGAAATACTTTTATTTTTAATTTTAATAGCTAATCTTTAATATACAAAAGTTTGATTTTTATTTACAAAAATCAAACTTTTTTGCTTAAATAAATTACTGATTATCTATTTAAAGTAGCCAATATTACTTTTGATAAAATCGATAATTCAATTTCATTTTTCAAGAAATTTTCAATTACAATACAATCATTAGCGACCAATTTATGTTCTATCTGATCAATAAATATGATATTTTCAGAAAGCGCAAAAAGAATTATCCAATCCGAATTTTCTATTATATTTCCTTCAAAAATGCTCAATTCGTGATTTAAAATTCGTTTAGAAATCATCAAATTAAAATCATTACCCAAACTGTTTGATACAATTTCTTCATTCGAATCAAATTTAAAAATCTCATGTTTTGAATAATCTTCACTTAAACCATTTCTACAAATATTTAAGGAATTATCAAGCATTACTAAATTTCTAAAATAACCAGAAAATTTAGTAAAATTTGAAGGTACTTTTTCAATAGTTGCAGAACTAATTCGAAAATCAAAGTTTCTTTCGACATATTTACTTTCTGCAGGAAATATAAAATATTCGTAGGTTAAACCCCCATCCCATTTGTTTGGAATGATATTTTGTTTTGAAATTTTAATCATAATTATTTCATTTCAATTGGAGGAAATGACCATTTTTTAAGCACAGCCAAAATTCGAATTGTAATAATTGAAGCTGCAGTTGCAAGATAAATAATATCTTCAGGAAGATTCAAATAACGTAAACCAAAAAACACAAATCCACCAGCAATACAAGCAGTTGCATAAATTTCTTTTCTGAAAATCACTGGAATTTCATTACATAAAATATCTCTCAAAACACCTCCAAAACAAGCTGTAACCGTTCCTAATGAAATACAAATCAATGGATGTAAATTGATGTTTACACCTTTTTCTAAACCAACTAAAGTAAAAAGTCCAATCCCAATCGTATCAAACAAAAATAATGAAGTTCTAAAAATACTCAAACGAGCACGAAATATGATTGCAAAAATCGAACTTCCCATAATAATATAGAAGGAATTTAGATTTTGTAGCCAAGAAACTGGAGTATTTCCGATTAATAAATCTCTCAAAGTTCCACCACCAATTGAAGTTACCAAAGCAATTGTCAAAACACCAAAAAAATCTAATTTCTTCTCAATAGCCGCTAAAGTTCCTGAAACTGCAAATGCCACAGTTCCTAAAATGTCTAAAATATTAAAAATCATAAATCGTGTTTTTATTGTAAGTCGATAAAGGTAAAATAAAAGTTTTAAAATCAGAATTACTAATGAATAATTACAAATTGAACTTAAAGTTATTTAAATTTGCAGCTTATATTTTAATGTATAAAATTTCAAAATGAAACAAATATCAAGTTTACAAAATCCGATTATAAAGAATTTAGTTCAACTTCAAGAAAAATCGAAAGCTAGAAAAACCAGCGAAACATTTTTAATTGAAGGCAGACGTGAAGTTTCGTTAGCTTTAATCGGCAATTTTAGAATTAAAACAATTTTGTTTTGTATTGAATATATTTCAGTTGAAGAAATTCACGAGTTAATCAAAAATTCAAATGAAATTGAACTTATTGAGATTTCAAAAGATGTTTATCAAAAGCTTGCTTATCGAGATACAACTGAAGGTTTAATTGCTGTAGCTCAGAATAAATCTACTAAATTAGCCGATTTACAATTAAAAGATAATCCACTTATTTTAATTGCAGAAGCTCCTGAAAAACCTGGGAATATTGGTGCTTTGTTACGAACTGCTGATGCAGCTAATATTGATGCCGTGATTATCGCGAATCCTAAAAGTGATTTGTACAATCCAAATGTGATTCGATCAAGTGTTGGCTGCGTTTTTACAAATCAGATTGCAATGGCAACATCAGAAGAAGTAATTTCTTTTTTAAAAGATAGAAACATTTCAATTTACAGTGCGATTCTTCAAGAAGCAAAACCTTATTATACACAAAATTTCAAAGAAGCTACAGCAATTGTTGTAGGAACAGAAGCAACTGGATTAAGTGAAATTTGGAGAAAAGAATCCAATCAAAATATTATTATTCCGATGGAAGGAGCGATAGATTCAATGAATGTTTCGGTTGCAGCAGCGATTTTACTATTTGAGGCTAAAAGACAGCGTGATTATTCCTCGTAAAATTTGTTTTTTAAAGATAAAAAATTAAATTTGAATATTATATCTATTAAATGATATGAAATTAACATGAAAAACTAACTAATCTATAAACATGAAAAATAGTTCTATCACTCTTAGTCCTTATAATTTCCTTAAAAAAAATTTAGGTAAAATTGCTCTAACAGCTTTTATTTTAGGAAGCTCATTAGAATCAAATGCACAAGTTAATCATAAGGAAGAGCGCTTTATTAGTGATTCACGATGGAAATTAGGATTATCGATGAATAGCGTGAATGTAAATTTTGACAAAAATGACCCATTAAAAACTTCAGATTTTAGTACAATGGCGATTCCTTCAAAGGTTACTTTAGGATACGAGTTTGTTGAAAACCTATCCGTTGAAGCTGCTTTTTCATTTAATAAACTAAAACCTGGAGGTTTTACAAATGGGGTTCCGTTATATACAAATAAGGATATTTATACATTCAGTGGATCTTTATTATATAGCTTGGGAGGATTATTTAACATACCTGTAGTTGACCCATATCTTAAAGGTGGAATTGGATATCTTAGTTTTGGACAACGTAACTATACAACAGGTGATTTTGGTGGAGGTATAAATTTTTGGCTTGCTGACTTCGGTTTTATGAAAGGTTATAGATATCCTGCAGAAGCATGGTATAAACGTTTTGGAATAAACGTCGAAGCACTTGCTAAGAAAAATATTACAAACAGTACAGCATTAGGGTCTCATGTTCAATTCTCTGCAGGAATTTTTTACGCGTTCTAGAATAATACTTTAAATAACAAATAAAAAGCAAAGTTTAAAAAGCTTTGCTTTTTTCATTTATATATTGCCAACCTACTAATAAAATACTATATTTATTACTTCAACCAAGACAATTATGACCGAATTAGAAATAGAACAAGAAAATAAAGCTATTGCTCGAGAATATAAAGAATTATTGAGCATAAGTTATCAAACGCTTAATGATGATGAAAAGAAATTAATCAGAAAAGCGTTCGATGTTGCTGTTGATGCACACAAAGATCAACGCCGTAAATCCGGAGAAGCTTACATCTTCCATCCTATTGCTGTTGCTAAAATTGTTGCTTCTGAAATTGGTTTAGGTCCAACTTCAATTGCTGCAGCTTTAATGCATGATGTTGTTGAAGATACAGATATCACGGTTGAAGATATTGAAAAAATGTTTAATCCTAAAATTGCAAAAATTGTTGAAGGATTAACTAAGATATCTAAATTGGAGCCTGATCCTGAAGTTTCGATGCAAGCAGAAAATTATCGTAAGATGTTACTTACATTAAACGATGATGTACGTGTGATTTTAATTAAGATTGCAGATCGTTTACACAATATGCAAACGATGGAAAGCATGGCTGCATATAAACAAGCTAAAATTGCTTCAGAAACTTTATATATATATGCGCCACTTGCACATCGATTGGGATTATTTAATATTAAAACTCAGCTAGAAGATTTAGGTTTAAAATATACTGAGCCTGAAGTTTACAATGAAATATTAAGTAAAATTAAAGAAACCAAACAAGAACAAGAAGCTTATATCGAATCCATTACGAGTGTTCTTAAAGAATCTTTAATTAAAGAAGGAATTGAATTTACGATAAAAGGTCGTCCAAAATCAATCTTTTCTATTCGTAAAAAAATGAAGGCTCAGAATGTAAGTTTTGAAGAAGTCTATGATAAGTTTGCAATACGCATTATTTACAATTCTCCTCTTCATGACGAAAAATTCGTTGCTTGGAAGATTTATTCAATTGTTACAGATTTTTATCGTCCGAGTCCAAGTCGTTTAAGAGATTGGATTTCTTCTCCTAAATCAACAGGTTATGAAGCTTTGCACATTACAGTTATGGGACCAAAAGGTCGCTGGGTAGAAGTTCAAATTCGAAGCGAACGAATGGACGAAATTGCAGAAAAAGGATATGCTGCACATTACAAATATAAACAAGGTGTTACTGAAGAAAACAGCTTAGATATTTGGTTAAATCAATTAAAGGAAACTCTTGAAAATCAAGATGCTAATGCTATTGATTTCGTAGAGGATTTTAAGTTGAATTTATATTCAAAAGAAATTTACATTTTCACACCAAAAGGTGAAATTAAATCATTACCTAAAGGTGCAACAACTTTAGATTTTGCTTTTAGTATTCACTCAGAAGTTGGAGTTCACACAAGAGGTACAAAAGTTAACGGAAAATTGGTGCCGCTAAATCATGTTTTAAATAGCGGTGACCAAGTTGAAATCATTACATCACAAAATCAAAAACCAAGTATTCATTGGTTAGAATTCGTTACTACTGCTCGTGCTAAGAACAAAATAAAAAATGTTCTGAACGAGAATATGAAAAAAATTGGTGAAGATGGAAAAGAATTGTTGATGCGAAAAATGCGCCATCTAAAAGTTAATTTGGATGAGAAAACAATCAATGAACTTGCTAGTTTCTTTAAATTAAAAACGAGTTTAGACTTATTTTATAGAATTGGAATTGGTGCAATTGACAATCAACAATTAAAAGAGTTTGCGAATCATAAAAATAGTAATTCATTCTTTAATTTCTTCAAGAAAACGATTAAAAAAGGAGAAAATATAGAAGTAATTGCTCCTCAATCTAATTTAGATTCACTAGTTTTTGGTAAAGAAGAAAACAAACTAGATTACAAACTTTCGGCTTGTTGTAATCCAATTCCAGGTGATGATGTTTTTGGATTTATAACAATAAACGAAGGGATTAAGGTTCATAAAAAAGATTGTCCGAATGCCATTAGTATGCAATCAAATTATGCATATCGAATCATTCAAGCTAAATGGATAGATTCTTCTGCACAAGAATTTAATGCAACTTTAAAAATTCGTGGAATTGATAGTATGGGATTAACGAATGAATTAACCAAAGTAATTTCTAATAATATGTCGGTTAACATTCGAAGCATTTCATTAAGTTCAGATGCAGGAATTTTTAATGGAGAAATAACGGTGATTGTAAACAACATTTCTACTTTAAATAAATTGATAGATAATATTCAAAAAATAGATGGAATTGAGAAAGTAACAAGAGTTACTGCAAAATAGAACAAGTTTTTAAAAATAAAGTTTTACGCTCAAAAAATAACCTATATATTTGCAATTGATTAAGGAAACATTCCATGGAAGTAAATAAAAATCAAGAGATTGTTAAAAACGTATTTACCAAGTATTTAGAAGATAGAGGTCATAGAAAAACGCCTGAGCGCTATGCAATTCTTCAAGAAATATATGAAAGTGAAGAACATTTTGACATTGAATCTCTTTACATAAAAATGAAAAACAAAAACTATCGTGTAAGTAGAGCAACACTTTATAATACGATAGAATTGTTATTGGAATGTGGCTTAGTTCGTCGTCATCAATTCGGACAAAATCAAGCACATTACGAAAAATCATATTTCGATAAACAACATGACCACGTTATTATGACAGATACAGGTGAAGTTGTTGAATTTTGTGACCCTAGAATCCAAACCATTAAAAAAACAATTGAAGAAATCTTCAATATCGATATCCATAATCATTCATTATATTTTTATGGAACAAAAAGAAAAGACAACACAACAGAAAATTAACACAATCTAACATACTAAACCATGACAGTAGATTTACTACTTGGCCTTCAATGGGGAGACGAAGGAAAAGGAAAAATTGTAGACGTTCTTACATCTAAATACGACATCATTGCTCGTTTTCAAGGTGGACCAAATGCAGGACATACATTAGAGTTCGACGGAATTAAACACGTTTTAAGAACGATTCCATCTGGAATTTTCCACAAAAATTCAATTAACATTATCGGAAACGGAGTGGTTATTGACCCAGTTGTTTTCCAAAAAGAAATTGAAGGACTTGAGAAATTTAACATCGACATTCAATCGCGTTTATTTATTTCTAGAAAAGCACATTTAATTTTACCAACACACCGTTTATTAGATGCAGCTTCAGAAACTGCAAAAGGTAAAGCTAAAATTGGTTCTACTTTAAAAGGTATAGGACCAACTTATATGGACAAAACTGGAAGAAACGGTTTACGTGTAGGTGATATTGAATTAGCAGATTTCAAAGAAAGATACCAAGCTTTAGCAGAAAAACATATTGAAATGATTGACTTCTACAAAGTTGATTTACAATATAATTTAGCTGAAATGGAAGCTGAATTTTTCGCTGCAATTGAAGATTTGAAAAAATTAAAATTCATCGATTCTGAAGCTTATTTAAACCAAGCTTTAAAAGATGGAAAATCTATCTTAGCTGAAGGTGCTCAAGGTTCGTTATTAGATATTGATTTCGGAACTTATCCGTTTGTAACTTCTTCAAACACTACAGCTGCTGGTGCTTGTACTGGTTTAGGAATTGCTCCTAACAAAGTAAAAGAAGTTTTCGGAATTTTCAAAGCTTATACAACTCG
Organism: Paenimyroides tangerinum; assembly: GCF_003865405.1. Lineage (GTDB taxonomy): Bacteria > Bacteroidota > Bacteroidia > Flavobacteriales > Flavobacteriaceae > Flavobacterium > Flavobacterium tangerinum. The sequence goes on along the minus strand of NZ_RQVQ01000011.1, from coordinate 2,670 downwards.
TGTAGGTTCAGGTCCATTCCCAACGGAATTAACTGACGAAATTGGTCAAACAATGGCTAGAGTTGGAAACGAATTCGGTTCGGTTACTGGTCGTGCACGTCGTTGCGGATGGTTAGATTTAGTTGCTTTAAAATATGCAGTTCAAGTAAATGGTGTTACTGAATTGTATATGATGAAAGGTGATGTTTTATCTGGTTTTGATACGTTACAAGTTTGTACTGGTTACGAATACAAAGGTCAAAACATTTCACATTTACCTTACAATATCGAACCTGAAAACGTAACTCCTATTTACGTTGAGAAAAAAGGTTGGAAAGCAGATTTAACAGGAATGACTTCTTACGATGAATTACCAGTTGAATTAAAAGAATATATTGATTTTATTGAAAAAGAAGTTGAGGTGCCAATTAAAATTGTTTCAGTTGGTCCAGACAGAACACAAACAATCATTAAATAATATAAAGCCGATTCGCATTTGAATCGGCTTTTTTTATACATTAGCTTTTTAAAGTTTTTAATTATGAATCAATCCGTTTTAGATATCTTAAAAGAAATGAATCTTCCGTTTAGAAATTCTAAACGTGGTCTATTTGATAAAAGTTATTCGAACGCATTAAAACCACATTTAAAAAAATTAGACATTCAAAATACGGATGAGTTTATAAATGAACTTTCCGTTGAAAATGCATTAAAAAAAATGAATGAATTTAAATTTGAAAAAACTAAAACCAATTTCAAATTTGTAGCGTTTTCTAAACAAGAAATTTCAAATCCAAATCTTGAAATCTATTATCAAATATATAAGACTAAAATTGGTCAAATATTAATTGCTTCGACCGAAATTGGTGTTTGTTATGTTGCATTTCAAACCAAAGAAAAACCTTCGTTTCCTTATTTAAAAGAAATTTATCCAAATTCAAAATTTATACTTGAAACGAAAAATCCACATCAATCAATTCTAGATTTTATCGAAGGAAATGAAAATGTAGAAATAACTTTTTATATCAAAGGAACAGAATTTCAATTCGATGTTTGGAAAGCTTTATTAGAAATTCCTAAAGGTAGTTTGACTTCGTACGGAAAAATTGCAAGAAAAATAAACAAACCAAAAGCGTTTAGAGCCGTTGGAACTGCAATCGGTAACAACCCGATAAGTTTACTGATTCCGTGTCATCGTGTAATTCAAACTAGCGGAAAATTTGGCGGTTATATGTGGGGATTACCAACTAAATTTTTATTGATTGGTTGGGAAGGTTTACAGAAATAGTTTATGAAAACATACATTGCCTTACTTCGTGGAATTAATGTTTCTGGAAAAAATATCATTAAAATGGAAGCTTTAAAAAATATGTTTTTTGACTTGGGATTTGAAAAAGTTCAAACTTATATCCAAAGTGGAAACGTAATTTTTACAAATAATCAAAATCTTTCAAAAACTGATTTAGCTCAATTAATTACATCAAAAATTAAAGCTACATTTGAACTTAATATTCCTGTTCTAATATTAGAAAACGAAGAACTTAAAACAAATATTGCACTTCTACCTTTTTTTGATTTTGAAGAAAAGAATATTTATCTAACTTTTTTAAATGAATGCACAAAAGTATCTAATTTTGATAAAATTCTGGAAAAAAAATCAGAAGGAGAAACAATTATCATAACTGAAAATGTAGTTTATCTTGAATGTAAAAACGGATATGGAAACACGAAATTAACCAATGTGTTTTTAGAAAAACAATTGAACGTTTTATGTACAACTCGAAATCTAAAAACAAGTAAGAAAATACTTGAATTATCAACTGATTTTTAGAATAATTACTTTTTTCTAAAAACTTTTTGCAATCTATCAGTTACCATTTTAGGCGGATAAATATGAAGTGTCGAAAAAGCAATTAGAATCCATCCAGAAATAGAACAAAACAAATTTGGAATTTCTTTTAAAACAAATTCACCATCAAATTCATAATTAACAGTTTCCTTAAAACTAGGTATAAAAGCTAAAATCAACATAATTATTCCTAAGAATAATCCAATAAAAGAAATATAGAAATGTTTTCTATACCAATCATTAATTTTAGAATTTAAACGAATTGGAAGTCCAAATAATAAACATACAAAAATGGTTATTACAGAAAAAATAATTGCCAAAATAGGCTGAATTATTACTAAGCCGAAAAGTTCATCAAATCCAAAATCATTGTCAAGTAACGCAAAAAGCATATAAATACTAAAGAGCATTACAAACGAAATAAAAATTTGAATTATTAAAATTATTAGATTAAATATTATTTTCATGCTTACTTAAATAAAAGTATTAAATCAGAAGGAGAATCTACTCATAGAAACTGAAAATGTAGCTTATCTTGAATGCAAAAACGAATATGTAAATAAGAAATTAACCAATTTATTTCTAAAATAGAAAACGAATTAAAAGTATTAATTTCTTAATCAAGTAAATTGTAATTTAATTATTTCTAGAAATTTCACTTAACTTTTTCAATAATAAATTCGAATTATCAATAATCCCAAGACAATAGCGTCCTAAACGTTTAAATAAAACAAAAAAAAGAGAGTAAACTTTTGAATCTCAAATTATCTTTGAGTTGTACAACAAAAAAACACTCTCTTGATGGTAAATGTAACATTGTTTTCTCAAATAATAGCAAAGCT
>NZ_RQVQ01000109.1 GCF_003865405.1 Paenimyroides tangerinum | reverse complement strand
TCCCTCTTTCTCCGCAATAAACACTGATACTTAATCAGTTAAAGCATAAACACCCAATTTTACACCCAAAAATGTAAAGTTGGGTTTTTTAATTTAGGTTACAAAAAATCTAATGGACTTGGTGTCGATTTCTTATCTACATCTGTAATATGAGTGTAAATCATGGTTGTTCTAATATCACTATGCCCTAATAATTCTTGTACAACCCGAATGTCAATTCCGCTTTTTATTAAATGTGTGGCGTATGAATGACGCAAAGTATGCACACTGCCTTTTGTTACAATATTGGCTTTTTTCATTGACTTTTTCAAAACTAACTGAACACTTCTTTCGCTGTATTGCTCATCATTAGTTCCTTCAAATAAAAATATTTTGGGTTTATATTCAATATAATATTCTCGCAACAAACTTAATAACTTATCAGGTAAAGCTACTAGCCTATCTTTATTCCCTTTGCTTTGTTGTATTAATAGTAAATTACTGTCGGATTTTACATCGGTTAGTTTAAGATTTATTAACTCACTTAAGCGTAATCCACAACTGTAAATAGTGGTAAGAATTGCTTTATGCTTTAAATTTTCTGTAGCATTTAATATTTTTCTCACTTCTTCTTGAGAAAAGAAAGTAGGCAGTTGGGTTGATTTTCGTTTAGGATATAAATAATTTAACTCTATCGATTGATTATTGACCAACTCATAAATCTTCTTAATTGCCCCAACTAAAGAGCGTTGATAAGATGCACTAATATTGTCTTGAAATACTTTTTCATTAATAAAACCCTCTATTTCAGCAATAGGTATTTCGTTGAGCGTACGATATTTATTCATATACTCTAAGAATATTTGTGCATAACCACAATACGATTTTATGGTATTATTGGCGTAGCGTTGCACTTGCAATCGGTCGTGTAAGGTTTTTAATATTGTTTCGCTATCCATACTTAAATAAATCTAATTTAACCTATTTTGTTTCGCTATCCACAAAAAATAACTTACTAAGTATCTAATTTACAAAAAAAGTAATTATATTAGCAACAGATTTTACGAAATGCGCATATAGGTGTTATTTTACGAAACTACACCGTGTTTTATTTCGTGAAATAACAATGTTG
>NZ_RQVQ01000108.1 GCF_003865405.1 Paenimyroides tangerinum | reverse complement strand
TGAAATCAGTTTCATAATCTGTATAAACAGCATAAATTTCATCACTAATCACATTAGGTATTTGACTTTGAATTTCTTCCTTCCAGAATTTTTGCCATAATAATTCAATGTCAATTGCCGATTGTCCATTTGAATTAATTGTACGAGTTGAAATTCCAATGATCTGAAATTTTTGAATGGTTTGATTGTTCATTTTGTTCTTTATTTTTAAATGCACTACAAAAATAAAACACAACTGTGACAACCCTATGGCAAGGGTTAATCACATTTTTTTAATGTCATTTCAATATATTCTTCAAACGTGATTTTATGTTTTTCAAAAGAATCAGTTAACACGAGTAAACTCTTAATACGATCGAGTCGAAATGACCTGTAATCCTTACGTAGACGACAAAATGCAATCAATAACCAATTCTCTTGCGTGGTATAAATAGCAAACGGTTCTATGGTTCGTTGGGTTGTTTCGTCATTATATGGTGAATAATATTGAATCTGAACAAGATTAAAATTCGTTAATGCCAGTTGTAAAATCGACAGATTATTACTGGTACGACTATTTTCTAAATTCTGCGCAGACAAAATTCTTTCCGAAAGCAAATTGGCTTTATCTTTTGTGTTATTCCGTAAGACAGCTTTTATCTTATGGATAGCATCTGTATAATCCTTCACCAATGAAGCATCTTTGTTCTTTCGTACCAATTGTTCGGCTGTAATTAAAGCATTGGCTTCGTTTTCAGTAAACATAACAGGAGGAATTCGGTATCCTTCCATTAAGGTGTAGCCTTTTCCTTCCTCCGTCAAGACCGGAACACCAGCTTGTTCCAAAGTTCTAATATCCCTATAAATGGTTCGTTTACTTATTTCGAATTTCTCTGCAAGTTCATTCGCCGTTAGAAGTCTTTTAGACTGTAATTGAATTAAAATGGAGGTTAATCTAGTTAGTCTTTTTGTATCCTTATCTGTCATTAATTGTTACGTGTTGAGAGCTCATTCTTTACTTCAAATTTACGAAATTATTCACTTGTGGGCTCTATGAAATAACATCGCTTATGATTGTTGTAAAGCAATAAATTTAAATCAAGTCAAAAGAGAAATAGCTGAGTTATGCAGGATTTC
>NZ_RQVQ01000107.1 GCF_003865405.1 Paenimyroides tangerinum | reverse complement strand
TGTAACTGATAATTTATTTGTTTTTACTTTTTCTTGAGCATTTGCGCTGAATCCAAACATTAAAGCGATTGCCAAAACTGATACTGATTTGAAGAAGTTTGTTGTCATAATTTTGTAAATTTTAAAAAGTTATATTGTTATATTTTGTCATTCTTATTTCTATGGTACAAAGTAACGGCAGTTTTGAAATAAGTTTTGTAGTAAGGATTGTGTGATGTTTGTAGAAATTGAACTACAGTTTTTTTAATCATTTTTACAAAACCCAAAAAGCTGAATCCGATATCGAGTCCAGCTTTTCATAATATGAGGGCGATTTAAAAAATTATACCTTATTATTAAAGAGGTAATAAAGTATAAGTAATTTCAGTAGTAATTGTTTTTCCGTATTGATCTAAGAAAGCCGAAGTATTATCTGCTGGAATCGCATAAACTAAACTATAAACATCTGCTTTTGTAGCAACAGTAGAAGAAACGATTTGTTCAGCTGTTGCGTGTTTTAAACTGTTGTTTGTTCTTGTAGAAATCGTAGCCTCTTCGTTACCGCTCGTTTTTTCAACAATCAAATCGATATTGTCTGTGTCAACTGAAGTATTAGCTGCTGTTCCGCTGAATTGAGCCGAAGAAACTTTAGCGCTAACTGCATATTTTTTAGAAGAGAAAATGGTCATTGTAATTGGAGTTGATTCACTTCCATTTGCAAATTTCGCTTCGCTATCTAATAAAATAGTTGCGTTATCGTTACTTAAATTCAAGCTGTAAAATTCCCCAACTGTAACTGATAATTTATTTGTTTTTACTTTTTTGTCTTGAGCATTTGCGCTGAATCCAAACATTAAAGCGATTGCTAAAACTGATACTGATTTGAAGAAGTTTGTTGTCATGATTTTGTAAATTTTAAAAAGTTATATTGTTATATTTTGTTATTCTTATTTCTATGGTACAAAGTAACGGCAGTTTTAAGGTCAGCTTTGTAGTAAGGATTGTGTGATGTTTGTAGAAATTGAACTACAGTTTTTTTTATCATTCTTACAAAAAACAAAAAAGCTGAATCCGATGTTGAATCCAGCTTAAAAAAAAACACATTTAATAATTATACGATATTAAAGAGGTAATAAAGTATA
>NZ_RQVQ01000106.1 GCF_003865405.1 Paenimyroides tangerinum | reverse complement strand
AGCAAACAACATTTGACTTAACGGTTAGACAAGGTCAAATTACGCAAGGACAAATTTTTGGAGTAACATTAAGATATTTTACAAACGAAGCAGAAGCAAAAGCAGGAATAAATCAGATTCCAAATCCAACATCATACATAAATACATCGAATCCACAAACAGTTTGGGTTTCTGTAGAAAACATGAATGGATGTCTTTCATATACGACTTTAACAATTCGTGTGTTACCATTACCAGAACCAAATTTAACTCCAACTGCTTTACAAGCATGTGAAAATGGATTAGGAAGTGGTTTTGCTACATTTGATTTGAGATTAGCACAACCAGAATTAAGTAATGGTAATGCTACATTAAGTTATAAATATTTTATATCAGAACAACAAGCTATAAATAACGTTGATGAAATTGGTACACCAGATGATTTCTTGACAAATTCAATGACAGTTTATGTAAGGGTTTCAAATAATCCTACAATATTGTCAGAGAGTTGTTTTGTAATTGTTCCGTTACAATTAATAGTTAATAGCTTGCCTACAGTTGGACCAATGACAACTTTGTATGCATGTGAATTAAATTCAGATGGAATTTATACATTCGATTTAAGAGATAAAAATGCGCAAGTTTTAGGAAATCAAAATGCTGCTAATTTTGACATTCGTTATTATGTTACACAAACAGCGGCATTATTAGGAGCGGCTCCAATACCTTATATTTATACAAATGCTGCTTCAGATTTACAAAGAATTTGGGTAAGAATACAACATAAAGTAACAGGATGTTATTCAATAGCTCCTTTTGATTTGAAAGTTGAGGAAAAAGTATTTGCTTATCCACCATCAGCAAGTTTAGCTTTCTGTGATTCAGATGGTGTAAATGATGGTTTTGGACCAGCTAACCTAACAGTATTAAATGCTGGTATTATTTCAACACAGAATTTAACAGGACAACTAAATGTTAGATATTATACATCTTGGGCTAATTACAATGCAGGAACAGCATCGCCATCTACAGCTTTCCCTGTAACAAGTAATCCACAGTTAGTTATTGCTGAGGTTTTCAATACAGAGTTAGGTTCATTATGTACTGCTACTGTTGAGTTTAATATTACAATGGGTAAATCACCAAGTTTCGATCTGATTCCAAATGGCTTTGTTTGTCCTGATTTCAGAACAGGAAATGTTCAAGGATATTTAATGGATACTGGATTGAATAGACAAGAAT
>NZ_RQVQ01000105.1:243-1227 GCF_003865405.1 Paenimyroides tangerinum | reverse complement strand
TGAGCCGTTGCGCTATGCTCACTTTAATCCGCTGAAGGTGGTATACTATAGCCGTTTTTTGCAAATTATTCGCAATATTCGAATGAACATACTATTCACGAGATTCTTTTTAAAACGATTCAACTTTTAAAGAAAATCAATACAAATTCTGTGTTAAATGGAAGAATAGGTGCATTAACATTGAACTTTCCTGAAATGAAGGATATAAAAGTCAATGAATCTACTTTTAATAAAATTGTTTATGATCGAAAAAATCAACATTATAAAGTAGCTTTAGATATAGCCAAATTATTGTTATTGAATTATCATCCTGATATTTCTAAAGGACGTCATGATGTATTGGCTTTAATGTTTGATATGAATAGTTTATGGGAGCAGTTTTTTTTGGTCACTTTGAAAACAAAATTAAAAACTCATCTTGTTACATCACAAGTAACAAAAAGTTTTTGGAAGCCAACTTCGGGATATTCATCAAAAATGCGACCAGATATCATTCTAAAATGTAAAGAATCTCAAGAAAGTTTCGTTTTGGATACAAAATGGAAAAATCTAAATGATTATAATCCATCACCTGAAGATTTACGCCAAATGTATGTATATCATAGATTTTACCAAGCAAAAAAAGTTGCTCTTGTTTATCCTTCGGATCAACATTCAATTAAAAAAGGAAATTACTTTAGTTCAGAAAATTATTTAGAAATGTCAGAAAAAGAATGTAGTATAATGCAAATTGCTACAGCAACGGATATTAAAACTTGGCAAGAAGATATTGTAAACCAAATTAATTTTTTAATTGAGTATTAGAGCTTTTTATCGGCAACAAACCTTATTTTTAAATCAGAAGATTTTTTTTAATTAAGTTCAAAAATTTTAGTGTATAGCCATTTAAAGGTTAGGTACTCCATAGCTAAAGCATAAAAGTGAAATAAAAAAATCGACTATTCATTTAATAAACAGTCGATTTTTATTTTTTATAAATGAGCT
>NZ_RQVQ01000105.1:0-233 GCF_003865405.1 Paenimyroides tangerinum | reverse complement strand
AATAACAAAGCTATTTTTTTATTAATTGCTCTAGGTAAGCTAATTTTTCCTTTTCAGCAGCTAATAAACGTTCGTATAATTTTTTGTTCTCATCATACGCCTCAACCAACTTGTCTAACGGGTTGAAGGTTGCGTACATTCCTTGGTTAAAACTATTTCCTTGTGATGAGCTATTATCGTAGAAATTATTTACGTAATTAATCATTCGTTCGTCTGAATATTCTTTTATCGCT
>NZ_RQVQ01000104.1 GCF_003865405.1 Paenimyroides tangerinum | reverse complement strand
TCCAAAGCCATTATCTTTGACATGATGATTGATATAGCTGAAAAGGAATTAAAAATTGATGTAAGAAAAAATTTCAAGTCCGCACAATCAATCGTTTCCGCCAAGAAAAACAAGAAAGTATAAGTTTTACTTGTGGATTGTTCGGACTAGATAATTTTTAATCATTGAAAAACTGTATCGCTATTTCAGGACTAGTCATTGTTAGTACCATACAATTAGTAGCTAATATATGAAATTGTCTATAAATTGTATTTCTTTGTCACAAAAAATAGAATAAATGAAAACACTAATAATTCTTACACATCCAAATCTCAGAAATTCTAAAGTTCACAGAAGATTTATTGAAGAGTAAGAGAAATTACCTGAAAAGTATGAAGTTCGTTGACTTTATGACCTATATCCAGATGAAAACATAAATATCAATGAAGAGCAACGTGTATTAGAATTGTTCGATAAAATAGTATTTCAATTTCCAATATATTTGTACAATTGTCCTCCATTGCTGAAAAAATGGTTTGATGAAGTTCTAATGTATGGTTGGGCTTACAGTAAAACTTTCAAATTTGAAGGTAAATCAGTTGCTTTATGTTTGTCAACAAATGGTCTTTTTGAAGATTATCAGCCAACAGGAAAATACAAATATAGGGTCAAGCACAAAAGTTGGGGAGGAAGTTGTAAAATAATATATTTGCATCATGATGGATAGCAAAGAAATACTAAAACTAATCCTACCTGAGTACTTGGTAGAGCACTTTAATATTACAAAAGTTAAAGAATTAAATAGTCGTTTAGATATCTACTTCGAAGAAAAGAACGATTATGGTCATCAACTTACAGATAGACAACTAATTTCAAAAGGATTTTATCCCATGACTACCATCGAAGATTTTCCATTACGTGGAAAATCAGTAAAACTGCATGTTCAACGCCGTCGCTGGACAGATAAACAAACAGAAGAAATAATCGCTAGAGATTGGAATATGATTGCCGAAGGAACCCGAATGACTAAAGAGTTTTCGGAGTTCTTAAAAAAAATTAGCCGATACTAAAATACTTAGCTGTAAAGCAATAGGAGATCTATTCGGTATTGATGGAAAGAAATTTCAACGTCAATACAAAAATAAAACCAGCGACTTTAAAGCCTGGGATCAGCTTGGTCACTCTAAAGATTGGTTATTGTATCCAAAAAACATAACGGAAAAGCTATCGATAGATGAAGTCTGCTTATCTAAAGGAGAATTATACACCATAGTCACCTCTAAAGCAGGTAAAGGCAGGGAAAACACTATTATTGCTATTGTAAAAGGAACAAAATCTGAAACAGTTATAGAACACTTATCAAAACTATCTAAAT
>NZ_RQVQ01000103.1 GCF_003865405.1 Paenimyroides tangerinum | reverse complement strand
TTGCTTTGCTATGCTCACTTTCATCCGCTGCGAGTGGTTCACTTTATCCGTTCTATCCAATAAACAAACGGCTGGTGTACTTTCAACTTTAATAAATTCTTTGCGAAAAATTGCTACTCCAAATTTCTTTTGGGTCTTTAGTTCCAATGATTTTAATTTGAATATCAACCATGATTCGAATCGAAAAATTGTCTCTATTCTGAATGATCCAAGCAAAGAAGAAAGTGTAACTCCCTTAGTGGCATCTACTTTGCATACTATTACCAAACAGATGATGCAGAGGGACTTAAAGCAATCCTTTCTTTTGATTGATGAAGCACCTACTATAAAATTACTCAATATGGCTCGTATCCCAGCAACCATGAGGAGTTACAATATTGCAACCATATATTGTGCGCAAGATGTTACGCAGGGTTACAATCAATATGGAGGAGTGAATCAATTTAAAGAGATTTTATCCAATTTATCTATTCAGATTTTTGGAAAAGCTAATGATCCCGAAACTGCAAAATTTTATGAGCAATATACCGAGTTAATCGAAGTGGATGCTCGAAGTATTTCAAAAGATCAAGAAGGAATATTCGGAACTCAGAAAGGAGTTAATCTTAGTAAGAAGGAAGTTCGAAAGATCCGACAGAATGATTTTATGAAATTAAAAGAAGGTGAATTTGTTGTCATTTCAAATGGTGAAAGTCAACAAATGCGATTTTCTTATCCAGATATACAGACTAAGGGAATTCCTAAAAAGAATGTAACTGTTGAAGAAATCGAATACAATTATGATACAATCATAAGAGAAGCAAAAAACATTTTATCCTAAAAGCATTGTCAAAAATGACAATGCTTTTGTTTTATATTATTAATTAAATATGAAAATTAACAGAATTAAAATTATTTCATTTTTTTTATCATTAAATACTTATGCTCAAGTTGATACTTTAAGAATTAATGATAATAAGTTTATCAGATTGGAGTTTGATAGCGATATTAAACTGTTCCAAGTATCGAATCCCAATCAATATTTTATTGAGAATAAAGGAACTTTCCTTTTCATCCAAGCCCTTGAAAAGGATCTTAAACAGAGTAATCTTTTTGTACAAACCACAGAAGAGAAATCCTATGATTTCATTTTGGAGACAAGTTCAGAAATCTCAAAACTACATTACAATTACAGTAATGGAACATCAAGTAAAAGTTCGAGCCTATCTACTGCACCTGCAGATTTACAACAAAATCCTTTAGCAGATAAAAAAGGATATATAAAGTCACGTAATTTCTCTACTAAAGCTAACATGGATAGAACGGATAAAGTGAACCACTCGCAGCGGATGAAAGTGAGCATAGCAAAGCAAGT
>NZ_RQVQ01000102.1 GCF_003865405.1 Paenimyroides tangerinum | reverse complement strand
TTATTAGCTGGTACACATCTAAACGGTACAGTAACTGTAGCAGAAGGGGATATTAAATTTTATCTAGCAAAATTCAATGCGCTAACTGGAGATTTAGCAGCTCCAGCTGTAGAATTACCGATTGTTGGGGAAATGGGAGAACAAACATCTAATTTCCGTTACGATGAAGCCTCTAATATATATTATATAACGGGTCTTCGAAATGGATATTACATGATTGATGATTATTTTCCGTTTGTTTATGGTAATGAAGCCATGGACGGAAGTGCATTTATAATGGCCATCAATGGTAGTACTTATGAAAGAATTTGGCATCTTGAGGGAACCACAAATTGGCCTACTTATTATCTAATTTCTATCGATGACATACAAATTGATAACCAATCTCATGTGTATATCAGCGGAAGATATAGTAACCATCCTGAATATCCAGGCGTGTATTTAGGAACGCACCAAATCAGCAACAATGCCGTGTTTGGGGAATCGGTTTATGTAGCCAAACTAAACAACCAAGGCCAGTTTTTATGGTCAAAAACTCCAACGTCAACCATGATTCCCAATACTACTACTGTAGGTGCATCTGTTAAAGGTATAACGTTTAATGGCGATCAAGTTATTATTGCAGGTGCGGGCCAAGTGGAGAACTGGGGCAATGGGTTAAATATCGATAAGCCATTCGGGCATAGAATAGATCCGTATTTGTTGTTTTTAAACAAGCAAACCGGTAATGCTGAAGGTTTAACACACGTATTGGGTCAATTTGGTATTGAAAATGGTTTTACAAAAGTAGTTACTGATAACGACGGTAATTACGTCGTAGGTGGTTACACCCATGGCGGGTTGTTTTTAGCAGAAAACGATAACATTCCAGATTTGTACATACAAAGTGGTGGCTACACAGATTTTTTATATGCTAAATATGCCGCTACACCTTGCGGTGTTTTAAACACTCCTAAAGTAGATAAACTAAAACTAAACGTCTACCCTAACCCTACAAACAACATCATCAACATTCAAACCGATGAAACCTTAGAAAGTTATCAAGTATTTAATATGTTAGGTCAAGAGATATTAAACGGAAACTTTGAAGCTATGAATCCAACCCTTTCGTTAGCAAAATTAGCTCAAGGAACGTATTTCGTCAAAGTAAAAACACAAAACAGCACCGAAGGTACTTTTAAAGTGATTAAGAAGTAGAGATTGGGTTTTAAAGTCGAAAGTCTTAAAGTCTTAAAGTGATTAGAAAATGAGTTGATTTGAAGATTTGAAAATCTTCGTTAAAACAAAATAGAATATAAAGCAGCATCGTAACCCCGACATACAGGATAAATATGAGTGTCTAAAAGTTGAGAAAAGTGTAAAAAAAAATGCTTCATTTCTGAAGCATTTTTT
>NZ_RQVQ01000101.1 GCF_003865405.1 Paenimyroides tangerinum | reverse complement strand
TGTTAATAAATGTTTTAGAACTTTTCTAAAACTTCTATCACAATAATAATAATAATAATAATACACTACAAATCAAATAGTTAATTAGAAAAAGAAAATATTTTTTGTTGGTTTTTTAGTTTTTTTTTGGGTGATTGTGTGTTGTTTTGTTTTTTTAGACGTGTTATTATTGGTTTAATAGAATATTTATTTTGTTAAAATTAACAATTAACACAATTTTAGCTCATTGTTTTAACTTAAAAACAGTAATATTTTTATTTTATTATGTTTTACTCTTCCCATTCGTATATTTTTTCAATGTCTATTCTAGTAATTTCAGAAACTATTGTTGTTATTGTTTCACTATCTCTAGATTTTGATTGTTCGCTAATTTCGTTTAAAGTTTTTTCTAAGTTTTTCACCTCTTCACGCATAGAAATTCTTACAGTTGGAATATTGCTTTCAAGATTTTGCTTCTTCTCATAAGGATAAATGATTTTTTCTGCTACCCATTTGATATTCAAAAAGGCGTCTTCTACATTTATTTCTAAAATTAATCCAGGTAAATCTTTAAACTTCCAGGGTCCAAAAGGTATTGGTATTTCTAGAGTGAAATAAGCAATGATGTTTGTTCCTCTAAAGTTACACGTAGCTTTAATACATTCGTACTGTCCTATTTTTTTCGTTTCATTATCAAAAATTTTCCAATTAAAATCTGGTAAAATATCAGTTACATCTCTAAAATTATTTGGGTCAAAAATCCGAATGTTAATAGTATTAGATTTATTTAAAGAAATTTCATTTTTAAAGATATGGTAATTTTCATCAATTAAATTGAAATTACCGTTTCCATCATCAGTCATTTGATTTGAACCATCAGTTTTTACTTGTACTTCATTCCAAAATAAAGCAGAATCTTTTGAGGCAATTAATTCTTCGTTATATGATGTTAATAAATCCGATTTATTATAAAGTATGTAAATATTTTTTTCTTGACCATACGTAAAAAAGTTAACAAACAATATGAATCTTAAAATAATTTTTATTTTCATTTTATATATTTTATCAAAAAAGGCTCAATAAAGAGCCTGTATTTAAAACTTTTCTAAGCCAAGGTTTATTCTTGTTGCATGATTATTTGCTATTGCTGCGCAATCAGTTGCACTTTTTGCATCTGTTGTATAACTTTTAGATTGTGTATAATATTTACCATCGAAACCTCTAAAAGTTCTAGTCAGAGTATAATTACAATTTCCTGTGACTCTGAAATTTGAATCTACTGTAATTTTAATTTCATTTACATCAGTTTTTGTTTCAATTACAATGTTTTCATTTGAAACTTTTTCTTCATTCACTACTTCATTCGAAGCAAACCCACTAAAAGCAAAAGCTACACAAGCTAATGCACTGAACATTAAT
>NZ_RQVQ01000100.1 GCF_003865405.1 Paenimyroides tangerinum | reverse complement strand
CTTAAATAATGTTTACAAAAATGTAGCTTAACTTATACTGAACTTTTTGTTTGCATATCCATTCCCAGTTTATCTACTGTATGTTCGATTTTGGTTATCATCAATTGGGTGAAATACGTCTTTTGTTTGGTTCCAGGTTTTAGTAATTGCATGTCAACAACACAGCCTGGAAACAAAAACGGAACACTGGTTCGTCCTGTGGTTACAAATGTTTCTACTGCCGCACTTCCTGCCGCGCTATTTTGAGATTCTTGTACATCGATTGATGTTCGTGCTTTTATAGGTGCTGCCTGATATGAAGGTACTTTGAATGTTTTTTGCGAAATTCGATAAGCTATCTTTCCTAATGAGGAAACGTGTTTTATATCGCTTTCGTTGGTTTTCAACGGATCGTCATCGCTGCTGTTATAGCCAAAAAATCTCGGATTCACATGCAAGGTTTTGATAGAAATATCAATTTCATCAACGTTTTTTCCAAAAACCAATTCAATGGCTTTTCTGGATTAGTCAACTTTCCGAATTTAACGGTATAGCCATCATAGAAAAACTGTTGGCCGTGGGTTTCTGCAAGTCGAGCTAAATAATTGTAATGTGTTTCGTTGTATTGACAACTGTAACCTACATTTCCAAAATCTGAATTTGTGAAAATTGGATAATTTTGTTCGTCTAAAGCTTGCCTTAAAACGGTATTGGCAACATAATTTAACGAAACTGCCATATTGCCCCCAAAACTTTGAACATGAAGTGCTTTGTCTAACAAATTAGTTGGACTGTAACCAGAAAATATTAAATCGCCCAAATTGCGATGTTCGCGTGATAATCCAATTTTGGTCACTACTCCAATAAAATGACGCTCAGGTCCGTTAGGAACATTCTTGTATTTGAAAGTCACCAAAATACGTTGTCCCAAATATTTTTGAGCGTTTTCTAAATGATGATCTTCTGGTTGTCCAAGCGAATCATAATCTAAGGTCAAAGAAAATTCGTGATGTCCTGTGGTCGACTGTGATAATTCAAAATGCTTATAATTCTTAATTTGCTTACCTTCAACTACGATAGTTAACTTGGTTAAATGCGAAATTCCAAACATTTCATTTGCTGCAATAAGTGCAGAATTACTAGGACTAGGCTTCTTATGAACTATTGGTTCATCATCAAATGCATTGGGATTTTTGTCAATATAACGTGTAAATTCGCTTTCGGTTTGTTGAGCAGTATTTATGTAATTATTTGCCTGCGAAAGAATTTGTCCACCTTCTTTTACCTTCTGATTAATCTCATTTACTTCACCTCCAATTTCATTAGCTATTTTGTCTGAAGCCATATTTAGAGTTTCTTTAGTAAGATTCTCTAAATTTTTATCATCTGATAGATTTTCATTTTGATTATTTAACATATTAACCTGAATTCGATTATTAGTACAAAGCTAACTGACTGGAATTTAGATGTTCAAATTTAATGG
>NZ_RQVQ01000010.1 GCF_003865405.1 Paenimyroides tangerinum | reverse complement strand
TACTTGCTTTGCTATGCTCACTTTCATCCGCTGCGAGTGGTTCACTTTATCCGTTCTATCCATTTTTAGGATTTAATGCCCTTACTTCTCTAATAACTGTAATGTCGTGTTTAAAATTTTGAAATGATTTAAATTTTCTATTTTTATTACTTTCATAGAATTTTTGAAATTCATTGACATCATTTTCAATTTCATACTTTTCATCATTGGATTGAAATCTTGGATGATATTCAATTAAGCCAAGATTGTTTAGTATTTTATCAACTTGATCATATTTTTCTAGAAATAAAGTAGGGTCAATTTCATCATTTAAATTTTGTTTGTGATATAGTTCTTCAATTGGACTTAATTGATTAATTTCTAATGCTAGTTTACTAATTTCTTTAGTCCATTTTGTATTCTTTAATAATATTGATTTACTGTCAAATGTTCTTTTGAATTCATTTAAGGTTTCGGGGTGATACATTAATTTAAATGGAAGATTATTTTTTTTTAATTCTTCAATTATTTCTTTTGCAGAGCTATCTTCATTGTTTTTATGAAGGTCTAGTATTCCAAAAATGAAATTTGTATCTAGAAAAAGACGCATTTCAGAAAACTTTCCATTTAGAAATTTCTTAGTTTCGTCATCACTTAATAATGCAAAACTAGTAAACGTTGCATCAGCAAGTTGTGAAATGTATTTTGCACGTATTTCGTCAGCATTTTGAATAAAAATATTTACGGTCTTTTCAAATACTTCGATATTAATTTTTTTATTCTCTGTTTCAAAAATTGATTCTAAAATAATTATGTTACTCCTATAATCGAGATCATCTTTAACAATACTTGGATTTAAAAAATTAATTGTTTGAATACCATTTTTTTCAAAAATCGCACTTAAATATTTATTTAGTAAAGTCCATAATTCATTAAAGTCCTCTTCTTGAAAAAAATCATATATTTTTGAAATTTCTTTAAACCAGTTCTTTTTTACAGAGTTTTGAATTTCATCATTTTCAGTGTTTTTTTGTTCAATTTCTTTTTTTGAGGTTTCAGATAAATAAAGAATTTTATTAGTACTGTCTTTAATTAATTTATTAGTAAACAATAGTTTATCAATTGCAGGTTGAATTAATGATGTCTTAATATTTATACCATAATATTCAATAATTGCTTTTTTTATATCATTGTCATTTTTTAGATCTAGTTTTTGTGAATTGAATAATACAAAAAGAACTAAGTTTTGTACAATTTCATCAAATTTACTATCTGTTGATAAAGCTTTGATATGGCTAAGCTTAGAAAATAATTTTTTAAATTCTAGTTCCTTCATTTATGGGGTTCGTTTTTATTATATCGCCTAACGGTCTAGTATAAGCGTAGTGCGGGATTAAAAGCACTTCACTTTCGGTTTAGCAGTATATTTATTAATATTCAATTCGTTTAAATTCAGCACTTTAGCCCGCATTACGCTTATACATTGTTAGGCACTGGCATTTTCTAATTCATCTTCTAAATACTTTATTACCTCAACTGTTTTTGCCAAATATTCTTCAAGTTTGTCAATTGTAATTTCAGAATCTCGCCCGTGAGCTATGTTGTGTCTGTCCTTAAAAATATAATTAATTGCTGTGCTACGGTTGTCTTGTTGTAAAAAATCTCTTAATCCGTTTTCCCACCATATTGGATTAAAGGATTTTGTAACTTCTTTAATCTTCTCAGTATTTGTATTTTGTAATTTATATAATTGTCCTTTAGTATAAGTTAAAACTATTGAAGGAATACAATTCCTATGTGCTATATCGCTAAATGTGTGATAAATAGCATTTTCTATGAATCCAGAACTTAAAACACATAAGTATTTTGCTAAGTGAGACCTTAATTCATCATCTGGCTCAAATGTTTTTGCTTTCAAAATGAGATTTTGAATTTTCGTATATTGTCTTGTTAATTCGATATTAGAGAACATAATTTTCAATATACTCGTTAAACAACTTGTGTCTTAATTCAACAACTTTGTCATCAGATGTAGCTCTCGTAATTGAATCTACAAATTCTTGACTTTTATATAAATTATCTAAATCTCTGACAAAACTATCGAAATCAATATTTTCGTCAATACGTTTAGCAATTCCAACCATTAAGACCTCAAAAGCAGAAGCATTAAAAACTCTATCAGGTCTAAATGCGTTCTTACCTATTTTAGTTAAAATCAAATCTGAAGTTCGTTTGAAAATTGAGGATAACCTTTCAATTTCCTCATCACTAGGGTTTCTATATTTTAAATTAAATTTGTTTAAAAATTCCTTTAAAGGTTTAGAGTAATTTTCTAAATTAGAATAAATTGCGAAAAAACGCAGAATCATCTCTTGGTCTTTTAATCTATTGTTTTCCTTTCCAAACAACTCTCTCCAAGCTGGATAATCATTAAGTTCAGCAATCATTTTGTTCATTTTTCCGATGTAAATTGCAGAACGGATTTCTTGCGGTGTCAATTTTCTACCCCCTGTGTTAAGTCTTTCGAAAACGTGATAAATACTTGTATTATCATCATTTGGAGATTCTTGTTTTATAATTGTTGCGTGAATGATTGAATCATCTAGTTTAATTCTATCTTCTTCTTCAAGTTCTTCGTAAGTTTTGTTTTCAAATTGTTTTTGAACATTTTTTAGTCTAAATACTTTTCTTCTTGAATCATCAATTTTTGGATTGAAAAATCCTTCATAGAAAAACAGCAGTGACTTTAATCTTTGCTGACCATCAATTACTGATAATTTATTTGATTCTCCTTCTTTCGCTAAAAAAACTCCAGGAACAGGTAAGCCCAATAGCAAAGATTCTACAAGTCTTGAAGCTTCGGCTTGATTCCAAACATAATCTCGTTGAAAAGGTGGAATAAAAATATCGCCTCTTTTTAGACGCTTTACAAGCCCGTCAACATCATAATCCGCTCCATAACTAGAAATATCATAAATAATTGGGGCTGAAGAATCTTCTGAATCTTCAACGTCAATAATAGTCTCATCTATTTCGTCAAATTCGTCTCCGTTCATATGTTTGTTTTGTAAATTTTAATTTTGTTTTTGTTCGTTACTGTTGTTTATGCTTGTGCCTAACATTTATATAGGCGCAATACATCTAATTTTGGTAAACAATTATTTTACTCTATAAACCTAGAAAAAACAATACCTCTCACCTATTTTACATATTGCGCTAATTTTACATTATTAAAAGCAAAACAGACTTAATAATAATCTATAATTAAATCTTTTTAATTAGAATAATACGTCGCAATATACATTTTTTTACCATAATTTAACATTTATTTTCATCAGGGTAAACCCTGATTTTAGGGCATAAAAAAACACCCTAGTTGGGTGTTTATGTTTAATATCAAAAATTAGTATCACCTCCTAATGCTTCGTATGCGTCTAAAATGTTTTGAAGAGCCTTTTTTTCATTCTCAGAAACTTTCCTATCATCATAATATTGTTTACCATTATAACGAAGTTTAACGGACTTAGAATTCATTACATCCTTTACAATATTATAAAGATTATTGTCTATTGGAACATCGTACCATTCCCAAATACCACCATATCCATTATCCCTCTCCACCTCATCACGAGTTGTTGAAATTGTATACGAATTATTATCAGTTTTTATAATATAACTATTTATAAATAACCAATCATCACTTTTATATTGGATTCTAAATCTTAGCCAAGGTTTCCCACCTTCTCTTTGCCCCATATAAAGATGAAAACTATTTCGGTCATTATAATCCGTTGTTGTTTTATCATAATACCAAGTTATACCTTTAATGTCGTCTTTCCTTGACCTTAGCTTTTTAGTTGAATTAGCCAATCGCTCTTTTTCTGCTTTCTCTAACTTATTTTTTTCTATTTCATTAGCTAAATCAAGCGCCTTTATATTAGCGTCAACATCAATTAATAACTTTTTAGCTTCTACCGTTTGATCTGATGTTGGATGTTTATTTATTAAAGTCTCAATTTCAGATTTCGCTTTATAATAATCCTTAGAATTAATTAATTTTTTAATTTGTGATAATAATTTAGCTGGACCAAATTTTAAATCCTCCAATTCAATTTTCAACTTTTCATTTTCAGCTTTGATGGAATCAAATTCATCTTTAGAAACTTTTTCTCCACAGCTAATTTGAAGAATGCAAAAAAATAATAAGGGTAATAGTTTTTTCATAAGTGTGTGTATTTAAGGTTATAAATGTTTTATGTGTATCTCTTTAATTAAGTAAAGCCCGCAGCAATATAGGAATTTTAAATAAATTTTTTTATACTTAGTAGTTCCATACCGACCATTTAGGAAGTTCTTCGTATATTACCGACAACTTTGGAAGACCGTCTCACTACTACGACCAACTACCATTTGGTGAGAGTATGGTGGAACACAACCAAAGTAGTTATTATAATAACGGTTATAAATTTAACGGAAAAGAACAAGACGAAGCCACTGGAATGTATTATTATGGCGCACGATATTACGATCCAAGAATAAGTATTTTTATAAGTGTGGATCCGCTGGCTGAGAAGTACCCAAACATAGGTGGCTATGTGTATGTAGCTAATAATCCTATCAATTTTATTGATCCAGATGGTAGAGAAATCATTATAACGGCAGGTAATGAATCGTTTACATATAATCCAAATACAAAATATAGCGGTAATAATTCATTTATAAAAAAGAATGTTGAGGCACTCAATATGGCAAATACTGTTAATATTGGTAAAGCAGTAATAGATGAAGTAGTTGCTTCAAAATCTGTTATGAATATTGTAGAAGGAAATACTGATTACGAAAACACTTTTGATTTTGATATATCTACAATGACAATGAAGGCCAGAGAATCTACATATACAGGAGGTACAAATGATGTTGAGTCGGTTATGCACGAAGTTTTTCATTTTTATCAAGGACTTTATGGTGAGTTAGACGTAAGCATAAGTACAGAATTAGAAGCTTATATTTTTCAATATTGCTTAGGGATGAAATTAGGTGGATCTAGTGAATATACAAATTTTAATAAAGAGGGAACGTCATTAAGTCAAGTTTATTTTGATTTTTCTTTTAGAGAATTTGATAAGGATAAGTTAATAAAATCTTTTAAAGAAGGAGTCAATTTATTTAAAGAAGGTCACAGTGCAGGTGAGATATACCAAAGATTCCCTTTAAAAGAAGAAAAAAAACCAAATAGATTGTTAAATTTAGAATCTAAAGGATTATTAAAAGATTAATAGTTTTTATGAAAAAAATAGTAATATTATTTATTTTCTTTTATCTAAATATGTATTCCCAAAATGGATGTTATAGAATAGATAAATTAGATTTTTCAAAAATTATTTTTGATAAAGAAAAAATTGTTTTTTTGGAAAATCAAAATACTGAAGATTTTGGCAATATTTTAGTAAAAGTTTATTTTTTTGGGGAAACTGTTATTAAAATTAAATCTATAAAATCTGATTTTAACAATAGTATTATCGATTATAATGATCCAATATATACAGAATTATACATTAAATTAATTCAATTTTTTGAAAAAAATGTGACTGTTCAATATGAAAAAAATGTAATTTACAGTATGACATATATTTTTAAATATTATTCAATTGTCGATAATACCGATGAACTCGATAGCGCGGATTTGCAATCTGTGTTTTAAATAAAAACAACTCAAGCTGACCGTAAAAAGTCGGCTTGTTTTATTATAAAAAAGTAAAGCCCTGCAAATTGCGGGGCTTCTTCATATTTTTAAAATATAAATTAATTTATAATCTACATCTCAATCTTACCAATATATCTAACCTGCAATATTGCACGAATACTAGAAATCGGCATATCGATTGGCTCAAAGTCTTTATTTCTACTCTCAAGAAGTACGTATCCCTCCTTTTCATGTTTCTTCAGATACTTAACCATACGCTGCTCGGCAGTAATGATTAAATACTTCATACCGTAATTAAAGAAGCTCCAATCCTTAATTACTTTATACGCTACCCTATCCCCGTTTGAGATTTCAGGATACATTGAGTGCCCGTAAGTTGGGAAAGCAATATCTGCATCTATATTCTTAGGAATAAACATTAAATCATCGGGCTCTCTATTTTCCAAAAAACCATCGTCAAGAAAAACAACGTCTCCAGCTGAAACATTTATATTATAGAATGGAACAGCCTTAAATAAATTAGTATTTAAATTACTAAAATTACCAGTATCATTTTTTTCAACTTTAGCCAAATCTTGTTCCGTAACATTAAACTTCTCTTCAAAAGTATCCAAAAAGTTCACAGAAGGATTTACCTTTTTAGTCAAAATATTACTAACCTGA
The DNA here is from genome assembly GCF_003865405.1 of Paenimyroides tangerinum. Lineage (GTDB taxonomy): Bacteria > Bacteroidota > Bacteroidia > Flavobacteriales > Flavobacteriaceae > Flavobacterium > Flavobacterium tangerinum. The sequence goes on along the minus strand of NZ_RQVQ01000010.1, from coordinate 94,454 downwards.
CCTTTAGTAAAGCCTAGTAAATTAACTAGCTCCTTATTTCTTAACTTATTATCTTCTATATACTTATAAAAGAAATCAATTCTATTTTGTAGGTTTTTCATTGGTAGCGGGATTATTTAGAATCATTACAAATTAACCATAATTATACTTTTTTTACTAAAAGTATACATAAAGTATTCAAAAAGTATTTATATTTGCTCTGTAATCAATAAAGCAATTCTAATACCAAATCGCTTAAGCCGATAAAGTTACAAAAAATTAGAATACGTTTTTAAAGATTACCGCAACGAGGGAAGCGGTAGAGAACTTGGCGTAGTATGAGCGTCTATACGTATATCATACCTAGTAGCATCAAATAGGTGTGAACGCCCGAACGGGTACAGCGAGGACATTTAGGATGATCGCTTTAAAAAGGAACGTAAAGACCTATATATGATATTCTGCTGAGAGGCATTAATCATTTGCAGTAGCTAAATAATAGTTTATCGGATTACTACCGACTACTGCGCTAAATTTTTAAAAATATAAAAAATGAAAAACGTTGATTTAAAATATATAAGATACGAGAGCCTAAGACTAGCAATAAAATATCTTAAAAAGAAAAAAAACAAACCAAAAAAACTAAAAAAGGTAGCTGATACAATTTACAACTACCTCTTAAAAGATATTAAGAAACTGTCTCAAGAATAGCTCTGAAAACTAAACCCTGAGTTGCATTAACAAAAGCATTTGGACTCTTGTTCACGGAAAAATGAATTATTTTTTCATTTTCTCTAATTTCTTTATTCAACATACTTTCGGTTTCTTCATTATTATTTGAGGTAAACTCCAAAACTCTGAATCTTTTCATCATAATTATATTTTTTGTTAGTACTCAAATATAATTAAAAGCCACTGGTTTTGAAACAGAAACTTACTTCGATGTAGCAGTGGCGCTAAATTTTTAAAACTATGCAACAAGAAATAATAAAGCGTAAAGACATATACACCAATTCATTTAAGAAATGGAATAAAAAATATCAAAAGCTTTTAACAAAGGCAATTGAAACTGAAAAACGATTAAAAAAAATAATAGATAAAATTAATCGACATCAAGAAAATTTAGCCAATTAAATATTCGATTTGTTTCTCTTTTAAATATTCACTTATAAACCCCGAATTAGCAAATTCTTTAGCTTGTGAAGGGTAGTTATTGTTTAAATGCGCTAAACAATTATCTAAGGCCACATCGATAATATTTTCCAATTCAATTGACTTGGCTTTCTTCCCCTCAAAAGAGTTATTAAAATTATTTTTTTTTAACTCAAAAGCATTATCAATAATGTTTTTGATCTCATTTTTAATCGAATCCATAAATTATATTAAAGGTTAGAAATCTAATATAATTAAAATTCCGTTGTTGGAACAACCAATTTACAAGAGTAATCCTTGCAACGGAACAAACCCTAAAAAACCCCAAACCTATGAACTATCAAGAAACGATCAACCGTATCAACAACGAGATGCAACAAATTAAAAAAGCAATGCAATCTCAAATCGAAAACAACTTATCAACTGATAAGTTCATTAAAACAATGTTCAATCAACACAATATAATCTGTCTATAAAATGGAGGCTACATTAACACATGAAGACCACGAAAGAATTGCAACACTAGCAGCTGCAAAAACATTCGGATTAATTAGAGATTTTCTAAAACCGACCGAGGAAGGGAAAATCAAAATAAACAAATCATACGCAACTAAAGAGGTTGCTGAAATATTCGACGTAACCGTACACACAATTAGAAATTGGTACGGAGAAGATAAACACTGCTTACTTAAAAAATTAAAAAATGTAAATAAGTTCTCAGGAGTTTCTGTTAAGGCGGAATTCGAAAGGCGAAATGGTATAAAATAAAAACGACTGACTATGGAAATGTCTAAAATCTATATTGAGTTACAACTATTGAAAGGGCAAGTCGATAGCTTATGTAAAATATTCGAGAAAGAATATAACACAGATAATATTTCATCAAAAAAGAAAGAACAGCTAAAAAGAAATTTCAATATCGAAAAGCACATTTCCAAATCAGTTGTAAAAAGAAATCTTAAAAACAAAAAAAGCGACGAATAATCGCCGCTTAACCCTAAATGATCTACCACAATCATTTATTAAAACTCAATCAAGTAATTGAATTATGACAACAAATTTAAACAATTCCTCATTAAGCGGAAAGTTTCGTAGAGTAACTTTTTCGCAAAGTTCTGAACATAAAATTTCTAACCTAATAGAAAAAGAGTTCAACAAAACTAAATGCAGTTCAAAATCATTTGAATTGATACAAATAGCAAAACAGCACAACCTTAGTATTGCTAACACATTAAACGAAAAACATAACCTTAAATATCAATCCTAATTAAATCTACCATGAAATCAATTGTATTACAAAAATTAGTTATAACTAATTTCAAAGGAATTAAAAACCTTATCATCAACTTTTCCGAAATAACAGACATATTCGGGGCTAACGGACTTGGTAAAACAACAATCTTTGACTCGTTTACCTGGTTACTTTTTGGAAAAGATTCACTCGACAGAAAAGATTTTGAAATCAAACCTTTAGATAGCAACGGAATTTCAATACCAAAAATTGAAAATGAAGTTGAAGGAACACTTTTATTTAACGGAGAAGAAATCGTTTTAAAACGAATTCATCGTGAAAAGTGGGTTAAGAAAAGAGGACTTTCTGAACCAGAATTTAACGGAAATGAAACTATTTACTTTTGGAATGATGTTCCAATGAGTGCCAAAGAATACACTTCTAAAATAAACGAACTATTAGATGAACAAGTGTTCAAACTAATTTCAAATCCTTTAGCCTTTAATAATCTAAAATGGCAAGACAGAAGAAAAGTTCTAATTGACATTGTCGGAGAAACAAACGTTAATTACATCGATAATGATTTAGGACATATCCTAGAATTAACCAAAAAGAAAACGATAGCCGAATTAAAAGCGGAGGTTAATGCTAAGGTTAAGAAAATTAAAGAAGAACTAAAACAAATACCTACTCGTATTGATGAAGCTGAAAGAGGTAAACCTGAAGCAATAAATTTTGAATCTTTAGAACATGATTTAAAACTTTGGGAAAGAGATTTAGAACGAATTGATAAAGAACTTCAAGATTCATCTTCTAAAAATCAATTTTTAATTAATAGAAAAACTGAAATTCAAAACGAAATATTCGGTTTTAAATCAAAACTTCAGGCTATAGAATTTGAGCTTGGAAATACTGCAAGAGCCAAAACTCAGAAAGACACCTCCAAACTTGATGCTTTAAACCAAAGACTCCAAAGCTTAAACTTAGAGCTTTCAAACGCACAAAGCAACCTTAAACAAGTTGAGGCAAACAGGGATTACGAGTCGGACCGCTTAGGGAAGATTCAGAAGAAAATGGAGTATAAACGTTTAGAGTGGCAAAATGAAAATTATCAAACCTTAACCTTTAATGAGAACGACTTCCACTGCCCTACTTGTAAAAGAGAATTTGAGTCTGGAGACGTTGAAACCAAAAAAGCTGAAGCTTTAACCAACTTTAATACGAATAAGGCTAAAAGATTAAATGAAATCAACCTACAAGGCGGTAATTTAAAAACAGAATCTGAAAACATTCAGAAGTACCTAGACCAACAAACCGAAAGAGTTGAGCAATTTCAAACCAATATAAATAAAGTTTCAGAAGATATAAAGTCTTTACAATCTGCAATTGAACTAGAACAAAATATTGTTTCGGGAACAGATACACCAAGTTTTGAAAAGGTATTTACCGAACTTTTAATTTCTCATGTGGAGTACAATTCAATTAAAGATTCCATTCAAGCTAAAGAACAAGAACTTGCAAATATTCAACCGATATCAAACAGCGAGCTTGAACAATTGAAAAGAGAAACATTTGGAAATATCAATATTGTAAAACAACAATTGAATACTAAGTTTCAAATTGCTGCAGCTGATAATCGTATATATGAATTAAAACAAGAAGAGCAAAGCCTTTCTGCTTCACTTCTTGAACTTGAAAAACAAGAATTTGATATTGAGAAATACATTCGTTTGAGCATTGAAGCCTTAGAAAATAACATCAATCAAAAATTCGAACACGTCACTTTCAAATTATTCGAAACACAAATAAACGGTGGGGAAATTGAATGCTGTGAGGCTCTTATAAATGGAGTACCGTTTCATAACGCAAACACCGCTTCAAAAATAAATGCCGGAATTGATATTATAAACACACTTTGTAATTTTTATAATACAAACGCACCAATATTCATTGATAACCGAGAATCGGTTACAGAACTAATAAACTCAAAAAGCCAAATAATCAATTTAATCGTTTCAAAATCTGACAAAACAATCAGAGTTGAGGCTCCCTTATTATTTGCACATTCCTAATCTAACCGAAAACCAGTCCGTAAGTAAAACTAAAAACTCTACTTATGGACTTACAATTAAATCAAATTTTAGAAGCGGTTACAGAATGTACGGGAACCAATGCAGATGACTTAAAATCATCAAATCGATGTAGAAGGCTATCCGAATCAAGATTCTTATTCTTTTTCTTTTCAGTTTATTTAACCAATAAGTCCTGCAGAGAAATTGGAAGCTTTGTTAATCGAAAGCATAATACCGCAATCCACGGAGCAAATAAAGCGGTGGAACTTAAAAAACATTACAAGGACTTTCATTCAAAAATAAAAACGATCAACGATAAGTTGACATTAACCTAATATCTATCATGAATACACCAAATCAAAACCCAAACACACAAGTTGCAGAAATTAAAAAAGATATTTCTTCTCAAGTATTAGCAAAGGTTGATTCCTTTCAAAAATCTGGAGAACTTGTTTTACCAAAGGATTACGTTGTCGAGAACGCTTTAAAATCTGCTTACATTATACTTTCAGATCCGAAGAACAACTTACTCGAAAAGTGCGATAAATCATCAGTTGCAGAGGCGCTTTTAAAAATGGTGGTTTACGGAGTATCCCCAATTAAAAAACAGTGCTACTTTATTCCTTACGGACAAAAATTGGAATGTTCGGTTTCTTACGCTGGAAATATTGCAATTGCAAAACGATACGGAAACTTAAAGTCAATCAAAGCAAACGCAATTTTTGAAGGTGATACATTTGAATTCGAAGTTGATTCAACAACTGGTAGAAGAAAAATAACAAAGCATATTCAAACTCTTGAAAGTATCGGAAACCCAATGTTGAAAGGAGCTTACGCAGTTTATGAATTAAACAACGGAATCATAGACGTTGAAATCATGAACATCAAACAAATTCAAGCGGCTTGGGGACAAGGTGGTTCAAAAGGAAACTCACCGGCACATAAAAACTTCGGAGACCAAATGGCGGTTAAAACAGTTATCAATAGAGCTTGTAAATTATTGATTAGTTCTTCAGATGATTCAATTCTTTATGACCCGTTAGAAGAAAACGAATATGTAGATACCGCTAAAGGAAACGTGCAACAAGAAATCAAAGACAACGCCAACAACGAAACCATCGGTTTTGAAAATATCGAAGAAGCTGAAATCATAGACGAAAACGAAATTCGTGAGCAGCATCAAGAAATGGTTGTGGAAACACAACAATTTGAAATAGCTGGACCTAATTTCTAAATATGAATCTTAAAGTAATCGGGACCGGAAGTTCTGGCAACGCATATCTCCTCTATAATAAAGAGGAGATTTTGCTTTTAGAATGTGGCGTATCTTTTAAGAAGATTAAAGAGGCTTTAAATTTCGATTTCTCAAAGGTTGTGGGTTGCTTGCTTTCACACGAGCATGGTGACCATAATAAGGCGGTTAAAGATATTCTTTCGTCTGGAATCAAACTTTATTCGAGTCAGGGAACGCTCGAAGCCTCGAACGTGATTGAGCACCACAACTCAAATACCATTCAAGCTAAAAAACTCTATCAAATTGGAAATTTTAAAGTAATTCCATTCGATGTAAGACACGATGTGAAAGAACCTCTTGGTTTTCTAATAAATCATCCCGAATGCGGGACCACTCTATTTCTTACGGATAGTTTTTATTCTCCTTACAAATTTAATGGACTTAATAATTTAATTATTGAAGCTAATTTCTGTGAGGACATCATCGACCAAAAATTAAAAGCAAATAAAAAATTTCTACGAGATCGAGTTTTAAAATCTCACTTATCAATACAGAAATGTATTGACCTACTAAATGCAAATGATTTATCACAAGTCAATAATATCGTCTTAATCCATTTATCAGATTCAAATTCAAACGAGGTTGAATTCCAACAGAAAGTTGCACAGGCAACCGGAAAAAACACAATCGTTGCAAATAATGGATTAGATATTTTATTTAACAAAACACCTTTTTAGCCATGAACCTAAACGAAGAAACCCAAAACGCTATAAACAAAGTAATAGCAGAAAAAGTACCAGAAATTATTGAAAAAAATGCTGAAAAGGCTATTAAAGATATTATTGAAGATATGTTCCGTTGGGATTCGGATATAAAAAAACAAATCAAAACGAAAATATCAGAGTGCTTAAATATAAACTTAATGAAGTTTGATTTAATTGATTACAACGCTTTAATAGCAGAAACAATTAATAAAAATTTAGTTGAACAAGTAAATTTAGAACCCATCCAAAAAATGATTTCTGAAACAATTGGCTTTATTGATAAAACTGAAATAACACTTCAAGAAATTGCTGATTTAGTTATTGAAGGTGCTAAAGAGGGCTCAAGCGATGGTGAAGGTAAAATAACTTTTATTGTTGAGGAATCTGATTACAGCTGGCTTAATATTTACGCTGACTTCGAAGCTGATAAAAAACCAAAAAATTGCGCCATCAGATTTGTTATTTACAGAGATAAAGAAGGAAATTTTAGAAATATGGGGTGCTTTAGTATTGAAGATATATGGAATAATAATAAAAACATAACACCATTCAAGGCAGCTAACCTAAGTGGAGTAGAACAAAAAATATTTAGAATTTATTCAGCACAAGTAAAAATAACAGAATTAAACGATTCAATTGATACTTATTGGACTAAATACGAATAATAAATTTATTATCATGCCACTACAAAATATATCAATCAAAGGTTGGATTACATTTCTAATCTTTATTTCAGCTTGCCTAGCTTTCTTTAAATTAACTAAGCTAATAAATATAGGTTGGGATTGGGTTCTTGCTCCTATTTGGATTCCAATTTTATTGATTGGACTTTTTCTATTAATAATAAAGGTTATCAATTGAATGATCACTCCAAAAGAAAAAATACAAACAGAGCTCGAGGAAATTCAAAACTTCCTCGAACTTACTCAAAGTGAAGATATAAACGAAGCCGTTTATCGTGGAAATGAACTTGCCGTTTATATGGCTCGATCTGGAAAGCTTTTAGCCGATGCGAAAATTCATCGAGAGGAAAAACTAAATAGCGAAGTTATGAGGGAAATCAAAAGTCTAATTTCGTTACCTGCAAGTACCTCAAACAAATTCATCGAAACTTTAACTAGAGAAGAAAATCATCTAGTAAACTGGGCTGATCGTTTAAACGCAGCTTGTTCCAGACAGCTTGAATGGTGTCGGACTATAATATCAAAAGGCAAAGCAGAAATGCAAGCCTTACAAATGTATCAAGGTTAAAATTATCAATTATGATTGAAATAAAGCACCATGAGAACTTACCCGAAAACCAAAGACATTTCATTGAGAATAAAAAGCATTTTTCTAAACAGTGTGTTATCGTTTTACAAGCTTTGCAGCGCGGTGAACGACTTACTACTATTACGGCCTTAGTCAACTATAGAATTGGCGATCTAAGACGAAGAATTAAAGATTTGAAAGACTATCATAATATAGATATCAAATCTTCATTTGTTCCTGGAACAAGATTTAAAGAGTATTACTTAAATACTTAATTATGGCAAGACCAACAAAAAAATTAGACATAATTCACTCTAAAAAATATAGAAATCAAGTTGAGGAGGATATTAAAAATAATAACCTCTCTAATAAGGTTGAAGATTTTCGCGAAGAATTTATAAAGTTCTGTTGTTTAGAAAGACTTAATTATGAAGCAGATATTAATGATGAACTTGACCAATTTTTTAAACGAAAAAGAATGTATTCAACTAACGTTAAAGAGTGGAAAAGAATAACAAATTATATATTAAAAAGAGACAACTATACTTGCGCATATTGTAAAAAAGTTGGAGGGGTGCTCGAAATCGATCATGTGGTCCCCTTTTCAAAAGGTGGGTCAGATGAGTATGAAAATCTAGTAACAGCATGTTTAAAATGTAATAGACAAAAAAAAGATAAGAGTGTTAGTGAATTTATAAATAACAGAAAAAAATAAAATCATGAGTAAAAATAAATTCTATTTCAGCCATGATGGTGGCGCTCGTAATGATGATAAAATTATCGCCGTACGAATGAGACATAAAGCTGAAGGTTACGCAGTTTATTTCATGATTTTAGAAAAGCTACTTGAAAGCACAAATTATATGAGCGTCAAAGATTATAATGTTTTAGCCTTTGACTTTCGTGTGAGTGCCGACGTGGTAAAATCAGTTATTGAGGAATTCGGTTTGTTTGAGTTTACAGAAGATGGAAAGTTTTTCTTTTCAAAAGGATTTAGCGAAAGAATGGAGCCTTTAGAAAATATGAAAACTTCAAAAAGTATAAGTGGGATTAAAGGAAACTTAGTTAGACACGGCCATCTTTCTAAAGATGAAATTGAAAAAATGACTAATGAAGAAATTCTTGAATTTGAAAATTCTCGCAAAAACTCGCAAAATTCTCGCAACGCGAAACAAAATTCTCGCAAAACAGTCGCAGAGCGACAAGTTTGCGATGCAAATTTCTCGCATAATAGAATAGATAATAATATATATAATAAATCTACTAACGTAGATTATATTAATAATAGCGAAAATCAAAATTTCAATTTTTCAAAAATTAGAGAGGTTTGGGAAAATTTCTCTGGAAAAAGAAATTCGTTTGAAAAAGATTTAAAAAAATTTTTAGAAAAAGCGGAAGGTCTTGAAATTGATTTTGAAAAATTAAATTTTGAATCAAAAAACGCGGAAGATATTTATTTCCAATCTTGGCTAAACCAACAATTTCCAAAATCTTCCAAAAAAGTTGCGCAAAAAAAGGTTTCTTTTTCCAAGGAAGATTTCAAAAACAAACTTCTTGAACTTGGTGCGGAATTGAATCACGTCGAGGATTGGATCAAAGTACGAGTTTCAAAAAAAGCAACTTTCACCGAAACCGCACTAAACGCATTTTTGAACGAGTGCAATAAAAACAACTTCCCAATTGCCGAGGCAGTAAAGCTTTGCGCAGAAAGAAGCTGGCAAGGCTTCAAATACCAATGGATTTTAAACGAAAATCAAAGAAATGGAACAGCAATTACAAACACAAACTTTGCAAGTTCAGAGTCAAAACAGCCTTACTTCTTTGACCGCGAAAGAGCAATGCAGGCCCTTACTAGCCAAACTGCAGGAGGATTATCCGAAAATTAAAAACGAACAAGTTCAAGTCATCGACGGCACCATCAACTACCTCTTTGCGCTTTTGAATATTCAATTCAAGCCCGAAGAGCGTCTGTACCGAGATGCACAAACTCTTGTTTTGTCGGAATTTCTACAAGATCGTTTCAAGCATTTAACCCTTGAGGAAGTTAAAACCGCCTTCAAGATGTACGCAGCGAAAGAATTGCCGCAATTAAAAACATTTCGGATTTTAGATTGCATTTCACTTGGCGAGGTTTTAAACGCCTTTGTAGAGCATAGAAATCAAAATTTGCACATCTACAATCTAAAAAAGATTAACAACACGCAAAATTTAATCGGTTTTAAACCTTCTAACGAAGAAAAACTAAAGATTAGTAATCTTAATCGAAAGATACTTTTCGAAAGCCTTAAATCAAACGAAATTGATTATTCAGCTTTCATCTACTACAACCAGCTTAAGAACAAAATCAATTTAAGCCAAGAACAGGTTTTAGAGCTTTATAACTCCGAGCTAAAAAAACACGAGCGAGAGCTTCAGCAAGAAGCCTTTAAAAATCCATTGAAAAAGATCGATTTACAATCGTTTCAAACCGAATTAAAATCTAAAAAATGGAACCCGATAATCATCCAAAAAAGCCAAAGCGTAGCGGTTTGTAATTACTTGAAAAAGTTTAAAAATTTTGATGAATTTCTAAACGAATTTGAAGACTAAACCTCAAAAAATAAGTTATGGCAGACGATTCAGAAAATAAACACACAAAGCAACAAAAACAACGAAAAGAGGCAATAAATGCCTTAAATATGGCTAAAAAAATCGAAAAAGAACAAAAAAGAAGCGTAAAATACATTCAAGGAACTAACGCCCCAAGAACGCTAAAAACAAATAAATAACCCAAATTTTTATACCACAATGATTAATTTATTTAACACCCAAATTGAAGAATTGTTTATTCACAAAGTAGGAAACAAAAGTCGAAACGAACCGATTTTCTTATCAGAAGAACCACTTAAACTTACGGATGAAATTACTCCGCTAATCAAGGATTTTTTCTTTAAACCCTTCAGAGAAAAAGAAGAAAACTACTTTCAATTTGTACATGATGTGGATTTAGATTATAACGAAATGTTTAATCTGGTTTCTGAAATATTCATTAACCCAAGTACGCTTGATAAAATATCAAAGAAAATAACAAAGCATTTATTTGACCAATCAAATCATCCACACATCAAAAACGGAGAGGTTTACGTGACCTACTTAACAAACGTTTCAATTGATAACAATATTGTTGCTGCAATTGGAATTTTTAAGTCCGAAATTAAATCGGATTACTTTGAAATAAACGAGGCAGAAAGTCGATTAGAGCTGAATCTAAAACAAGGTATTTCACTTGAAAAACTTGATAAAGGCTGCCTTATTTTCAATCACAAAAAAGAAGAAGGATATAAAATTTTATCAGTTGATAGCAATCGATACGATGCCCGTTATTGGTTAGAACATTTTCTAAATGTAGATGCTTTTCAAGATGAAAATTTCAACACTAAAAAATATTTAAAATTTGTTCAAGACTTTGCAAAGGATGTTGTCCTTCCGGCTGAGGATAAGAAAGAGGAAGTTTTATTCTTAAATCGTTCAGTAAACTATTTTGCTAAAAACGATGAATTCGAAGAAACAAACTTTTTAAATGAAGTAATCGAAAATCCAGACCTACAAGCCGAGTTTAAAAACTATAAGGCCGACAAAGGAGAAAAATATTCTGTCGAAGATTTAAGCAGTTTTGAAATTTCAAATTCGGCAGTAACAGACGCTAGAAAGAAAATCAAAAGTGTTATAAACTTAGACACCAACATATCAATAAAGCTTGACCTAATAAACCCAGAATCTGCAGAACAATTCATTGAAAAAGGCTGGGATGAAGAAAAGCAAATGTACTATTACTTAATTTATTTTAATAAAGAACAGAAATAATTATAGATATGGATTATTTAGAAATTGAGCTTAACTATCTAGAGCTATCATATATCTCGGAAATTGATAGCGTTAAAGCGAAAGAAATTTTTCAAGATGAGTTAAAATCTGAAAAAATAAAAAGAAATGAATATATTAAAGTTGGGCTCTTAGTAAAATACTTTGGTAAAATTAAAAGCTTAGATAAAAGGTACGACGGCCAAAACAAATTACTTTTCTTTTTAATGCATAAGTCTGAAGGCTACAAGAAATTTTTATCTCACTTACCGACTATTAGAAAGAAAACCTTAGTTGGGGGAAAGAGTGTTTTATTAAAAATTATGAGCGAAAAGCAGTTAGAGCATTTTAATAAAGTAATCAAAATGAAATACGATAGATTACCAAGCCAATTTAAAGAGAAAAGTGAGCAAACTAACTCCTGAAGAAAAGTATAATCTTCTCAAGGAATTTGTCGAATCTGATGGAAGGAATTTCGAAGAGGATTGTATGGCGGTATATACCACGCCAACCAAACAAATAAAAAAAATTATGCCTTTGGAGAATGGCTTCGATAAACTGATGAAGAAATTCAATAATGAAGAGACCTCCAAAGGAATTGATATCTGTATTAAACTAAAAATATATAAACCGAAAGAGTAGCTAACCCCTACTCTTTTTTTATTTCCTAAAATCTACCATAATCATGAAAGGATCTAATTATTTTAAAAATGTTATTCAAGACTATTTGAATAGCCAAGCTGAAAAAGATGAGCTTTTTGCAAAATCACTTTCAAAAGAAAATAAAAACATCGACGATTGCATTAACTACATTTTAAATCAAGTTCAAGCTTCTGGTTGTAATGGATTTGCCGACGAAGAGGTTTTTCAAATGGCTATGCACTACTACGATGAAGATGATTTGAAAATTGGAAAACCAATAAATGCACGAGTTGTTGTTAATCATTCGGATTTTGAAGGTAAAAAAGTTCCAACACAGCAAAAGGAACAGGTAAAAGAAAGGAGCCCGAAAGTTGTGAAGTTAAAATCGAATAACCAAGTTTCACTATTTGACTTTCCGGGCGTATGAAACCAAGAACTAAACTGCAGCATCAGTTAGTTCAATACTCTAGTTGGCTAACCCCGGGTGTAGATAAAAAAATACTAAACTACGCCCTATCAGATTGTAATACTAAATTGGGATTTAGCACCAGTAAAACCTATTGGTGTGGTGTTTGTGGCAATTCTCACTCGGCTAAAGATATTGTTAAGAATGAAACCATTTGTCCGTCGTGCAATAGCGAATTACATATTTTAGAAACTAAAAAAAGAAAGTTTCACGAAAGCTATTATATCGCTTTTGCCGAAGATATGTTCGAATACCAAGTGATTAGATATTTCCATATAGATGTAAATTATCGAAAAGGAGAACATTGGAAAACAAACGTTTTGGAGTGTATTCAGCAGTATCATACAGACAATGATTTTCATTTAATAAGTAGGCTTACCCACTACGGCGATACACCGATTTACGGGCCAATGGAAGTTAGAAATCCGGGCTACTACAAACAATACGCTTATAATCCTTATCCCTCTGCCTATCATCCGGAATCTGTATTCTTAGAACAATATTCAAAAAAAGGCTGCCAAGGAGATTTTGGAAATATTCGTTTTGATGGGCTAAAACGTCAATTAAATTTTAATTGTCCGAAAACCGAAACACTTCTTAAAGCCAAACAAACACAGCTTTTGAAAGTAGCGATATCAGATTCTTACAAGGTTTCAAAATATTGGAATACGGTCAAAATTTGTTTAAGAAATAACTATAACCCCATAGATGGAGGAATTTATTTTGATTACATTGAACTTTTAGAATACTTTCAAAAGGATATAAGAAATTCAAAATTCGTTTGCCCTAAAGACCTACATAAGGCACACAATAAACTTGTTGCAAAAAAACGTAAACTAGATAAAAAATTAGCTATTGCCGAGCAAAAAAGAAAAATGAACTTTGATCAAAAGCAATACGAAATTGAAAAAGGTAAATTCTTCGGATTAAAGTTCAAAAAGGGTAATCTTACTATCAAAGTATTGGAAACCATTCAAGAGTTCATTGAAGAAAGTGAAAAGCACAATCATTGTGTTTATACAAACAAATATTACGCTAAACAAGGCTCACTAATTCTATCGGCAAGGGTAAACAACGTTCTAAAAGAAACGGTTGAAATATCATTAAAAGAAATGATAGTAACTCAGTCGAGAGGCTACGGAAACAAGGCTTCCAATCATCATAAAGAAATCGTTGAGCTTGTAAACGAAAACCTTCATCTTATCCAGGAACGAATTTTATCTCTCAGTCAAACGGCGTAACGTATGAAAAAATTAATTATTACAACTATATCGGAATTACTTGGTTTTGACGGAAATGAAATCTTTCTAAAATCAAGAAAACAGAAATATGTCTTTGCAAGACAAATGTCTTTTTATTATCTTCGAAATGAACTTTTCTGGACACAAATAAAAATCGGGGAATTATTCGATGTTGATCATGCAACAGTAATATTCGGAATCAAAAGTTTTAAAACTAGACTCGAAATATACAATGAAGACAAAATCATTTATCTAAAATTTAAAGCTGTTTTAAAACACGGAAAAATTGATGAAAAAGAATTATTATCGGCATTTATCATAAAAAACAAGCGCTATTTGAGCGAAAATTTAAAAAACTATTTAACTGCGGCACTTTAAAAAATGGAAATATCAGGATTTATAAAAATGATTGGTCAGCCCCAACAAGTTAGTTCGGCTTATAGAAAAAGAGAAATTGTTGTTACAACAGAAGAACAATATCCCCAACATATTTTAATCGAATTTAGCCAAGACAAATGTGATTTGCTTAATAGACTTCAAATTGGTCAAAAAGTAAAAGTTTCCATCAATTTAAGAGGTCGAGAGTGGACAAATCCTCAAGGAGAAACTCGTTATTTTAATTCGATTCAAGGCTGGAGAATTGATGGCGAACAACCACAACAACAAAATCCAACAAGCGGATATCATGGGCATGGCTCGGCTGTTGATGACTATTATAATAGAAATACAAATACTCAATACCAACAACCGACTTTTAATCAAAACCCAAATAATCAACAACCAAATCAAGCTTTTGGAAGTCCACAAGGAAATAACCAAGGACCAAACCAACCACAAATGTTTAACGGTGAGTCTGAACCCGACGACCTACCTTTCTAACCCAATTTTAAACCATGGAAATATTAATTTTAGATATCGAAACAACCGGATTCCTAACTCAAGGTGGAAAAATTGTAGAAATTGGAATTGTAGAATTAGATCTTGAAACAGGTTATAAAAAAATCATTTTTGATCAAGTTGTTCACGAAAAAGGAATTACCCTTGAGGAAGTTAAAAACTCTTGGATAGTCAATAATTCAAGCCTTACGGTTGAGGAAATTAGGCACTCGCCCCCACTCGATAAAGTCAGAAAAGAAATTCAAGATATTTTATTATCCTATAAAAATGGAACAACGGCTTTTAATAATGTATTCGATTTTGGCTTTATGGAAAACAGAGGTTTTCATTTTCCCAGAAAATTGGATTGCCCTATGAAGCTTTCCACAGATATTTGTAAAATTCCTTCAAGTCGTGGCTATAAATGGCCCAAAGTTCAGGAAGCTTGGGAACATTTTTTCGGAGATACTGGATATATTGAAACCCATAGGGGCGCGGACGACGCCTTCCATGAAGCAGATATAGTAATGGAACTATACAAACTCGGAGTATTCAAAATTTAAAGCATTAAAAATGAATATCGAGCCACCAAATAATAATAACAGATTCAACACACAAGGCTACGTTTTCGTAGCCTTTCTTATTTTAATAATTCTAATAAAATTAATTTATGAATAGATTAGAAACTCTTTTTAGAATTTGCTACTTAATAAATAGTGAGGGACAATATAAAACATTGTTTAACCTAGCCGATACCAACTTTATTTCAATCTATATTTCGGAATTAGACGAAAATAGAAATCTAAAAAGTATTTGCATAAATCAAGGAGACCAAAAGGCCGTATATGAAGGAATTGAAACTTTGAAAAAATATTTAAATCCAATTGGAAAATGTTCTGCGTAATTATTTTGGTATTGGCTATATTCATTGATATATACACCAAAATAATTTAATGATTTTTAAAAACTAAATTATTGAATTATACATAAAAACTATCTATAGAATTAAGTTTTTTTTTATATATTATATGTTTTTTTTTAATAAAATTCATATTTATATTAAAAAATTAACTACATTACATAAAAAAAAACACACATCTATATGAAAACTCTTATCGTTTGTTCTAATAAAAAAAATGCTTTGGCAAGCATTCAGAAAAAAAATGAATTTTATGAGCCATTAAATTACTATTGGTTCGAAAAAATAATTATTAACCCAAATTTCCTTTTTTTTCAATTCTTTGGAGAAAATCCATTAGATATTAAAGTAAATTTAAGGGATGAATATATTGTAGAATTGTTCAATGAAGAAATTCTAAAAAATGAATCAATTAAACAATTTAATCTTATAAAATTTATTTCAAAAAAATATAATCCACAAAATGAAAGATCATTTTTAATTAAAGATTGTAAAAAAATTGAGCTTGTAACAATTTCAGACGTAGAGCATTTAATTACCAAGCAGAATATATATTTTAAAATTTCAACAAGCTAAAATACGATAATAATGAAAATAGGCATTGATCCCGATTGTGATAAATCGGGCTTTGCCCTAATCTACCAAAACCAAACCGAACTAACCACACTTACTTTCTTTGAACTCTTTGACCGATTTGGTCAATTAATCAACTCCTTTGGAAAAGACAATATCAAAGTTTATGTTGAGTGTGGTTTTTTAAACAAGTCTAATTGGCATAGAAAAGTTCAAGGCACTTCAGCCATCAATGCAAAAATCGGAGAACGTACCGGGGCAAACTTTGAAAAAGCAAAGAAAATATGTGAAATGTGTGAGTATTACGACCTAAAGTATATCAAAGTTAAGCCAACAAGAAAAAAGCTAAACGCTGTTGAATTTAAGGCTATAACTAAAATAGAAAAACGCACCAATCAAGAAATGAGAGATGCGCTTATGTTAGTTTTTGGTAGGTAATCTTAACTGATACGTATTTTAAGAAAATACAAAATATGTAATTCAAAACCATTTAATTCTTGTATTATTTTAAAGATGTTTAGCGAAAATTTCGCCCTTTGAATAAAATAAGTATATTGCGCCTATATAATATGCTAGCTGTAATTTTTAAAGAACGTCGCAATTGAACCAGATTTCCATACAAAACATTAGTAGTAAAAACTTTTTAAGAACAATAAACTGTCCTTTTTACCAAATTTTAGTATTCAATGGTTCTGCAAAATTTGAAATAAATTTAATCCAATATGAATGTTCTGACAGTACAATATTATTTTTAACACCATATCAGCAATTTAAATGGTTAGAAAATAATGAGTCAGCATTGTATTTGATTCAATTTCACGGTGATTATTATTGTATTGAATATCACAAAAATATGATTTCATGTAACGGAATTTTATTCAATAATATCTACGAAAAACCATTTTTCAACATCAATGAATCATACTATGATGAAATTGTAAATACAATTGAAAAAATGGAAAATGAAATAAAAAATGAAATAGTCAATCCATTTACTGATTCGATTGTTAAATCGTATTTGCAATTAATTTTATCCATTTCTAGTAAAGAAAAATCTAAATATCTAACTGATATAAAGCCAAATGAATTACCTAATAAAGATTTAATTTACTTTCAAGACTTGATTGAAAAGTATTATAAAGCAGAAAGAAGTATGACTTTTTATGCCGCTGAATTTTCACTATCAACAGATGCCTTTAGTAAAAAAGTGAAAAAACAGTTTTCAAAGTCACCTTCGCAATTGATTAATGAACGTGTAATTTTAGAAGCTAAAAAATTACTTCATCTTACTTATAAATCAATTAAAGAAATTGCACAAGAACTGAACTTTGAAGATGAATTTTATTTCAGTAGATATTTCAAAAAGAGCGTTGGCGTTTCGCCTAGTTCTTATAGAAAAAATGTAGGAATTTCCATCGCTGCAAAATAGTCTAGGTTTTTCACTTATTTGTCTATTCTTATTAAGTATAGAATGTTCTAATTTTGCTAATATCATTAATTTATATAAAATGAAAAATTTAGCATTATTTTTAGCATCACAGCAATCCAGTTTTATTAATTTAATTCGCATTTCAATCTTTGTTGTTATGGCATGGATCGGTGGATTAAAAGTGTATCAATATGAAGCTGACGGAATCGTTCCATTTGTTACAAATAGTCCTTTTATGGGTTTTTTCTACAATAATTCAAATAAAATTGCATTAAATGAAAAAGGAGAAAACGTTGCCGAATATACATTGCATAAAAATCCTGAAGGAAAAACCGTTCAAAAAAATATAGATTGGCATAAAGAAAATGGAACCTATTTATTTTCTTATGGTTTGGGGACCGTGATTGGTGTCATTGGCTTATTCGTTCTTTTAGGCATTTGGTTTCCTAAAATTGGAATGATCGGTGGCCTATTAACTTTTGGAATGTCACTAGTAACATTAACATTTCTTATCACAACACCAGAAGTTTATGTTCCCAATTTAGGGGGAGATTTTCCAACGCCACAATTTGGTTTTCCCTACCTTTCAGCAGCAGGACGGCTAGTTTTAAAAGACGTTATTATGTTAGCCGGAGGTTTAATTATTGCATCAGATAGTGCGGGAAAGTTAACAAAAAACTGCGGATAATAGCTAAGCCTTCGTCTTGCCCGGAGGTCACGAGATGAAAGCTAGAATAAAAACAAAAGCGAGTTTAAAAGCTCGCTTTGTCTATAAAAAAATAAATTACCAAATTTTAAACCTACTTTTGTATTTCCGATACAAATAAACTATTCCGACTACAACAGCAATTCCAAACAGAATCCATAATACAGAACCAAAATCAAATTCTTTTTCTTTTTTTGATATAGATTCGAGTTCGTTATACTTTTCTTGGAGTTCAGAAAATTGAACTTGTAACATATCGAATTTTTCGGTTAATTGTTTTATGTTTTCCGTGACTTTCTCATCGGTTTTAACCTCAGTGTTGTAATTATTAAATTCGTGAACCGTGCCGTCCTTATCGGTGCGTTTGTAATTGTCCGCTTTCTCTTTTTTATCTTCCGATTTCTCAATTATGCGCTCGGTGATCGTCTCTTTTTTCTCGTGCGTAATTACAAGTGAATCTCGAAGCGTTGTTACTAATTCATAATGAATTTTTTTTTCTGCTCCTTCCTTTTTAACGCTGCGACAACCTACTAAGGCTATCGCTGCGAATACTATTAGTAATAGATGTTTCATTTTAAAATTAATTAAAGTTTTACGATTTTTTTAATTGCGTTAACGTGAGCTCTTGCAATTCTTGAACGCCCATTTTCAGACATCAAAATTTTTAAATCTTGTAAATTGTCCATGAAAAAAGATTCCGTTAACATTGCTGGGCAATTGGTGTTTTTCAAGATGTAGAAATTAGATTCTTTATCATCATCACCGTCCAATCTATCACTTCTCATTTTCTGTTCAGGAAATTCTTCTTTAAAACAATCAAACATTATCTGCGCAAATTCATCAGATTTAGTTTGATCAACCGAAGTAAAAACTTCAAATCCAGTACCACCTCCAGCATTTGCGTGAACAGAAATCAGACAAGTATGTTTTCCACATTCAGCGTGATGAGCATTCGCACGTTTTACTCTTTCGGCAAGTGAAATATCTTTTAATTCAGGAACAAGAACCACATACTCAATCTTTTCTTTATCTAATGTTTTGGTAATTCGCTTTACAATATCACGGTTAAATTCGTATTCAAATAATTGTGAACCATCTTGTAATACAGGTGAACGTTTGCCTACCGTTTCTTCCCCGTGTCCGTTGTCTAATAAGATTAATCTATTTTTCATCATCTTTATCAAATAAATCCTTTAAATCCCCAGTTTTCTCGAAATTGTATAACCGCTGCATAAAGAACTTTGGAGGATATTTTCCTTTACTCAGAATGAAAATATTCTTCAAAACCTTGCTTATTGGAAATAAAAGCGTACTTATTTGAATAAGAATTCTGAAAATTTCACCCGCCAAATTATCGCCTGCAGTATATCGCAACATTTCTAACATAACATAGCCAATAATGACTATGAAGGTCATTTCAATGTTTCTGCCTAAAAAGAGCTTCCAGCTAAAGGTGTTTTTCTTAAGATGATAATAGCAGCCAACAATCATATTGGCTACAAGGGAACAGCAAAGAAATGTTCCGAATTGATGGTTATCCGTCCACCACCAATTAAACAAGTTTAAAAGAAACGCTATTGGTGCCAAGTGGGCGACCACATTGAAAGCGTAGTAAATTTTGTCCTCCCATTTCACCGAACTATCAGTAAAGAGTACTAATTGTGCAAATAATTTTCTCATTAAAATCTATTTCATTGATTATTAATCTGTTTTATCTAAAATAGATTTTAAAGACTTTTTTATTTGCTTTTTGGGTGTTGACTTATTGACCAACAAAAAAAGCCACCGAATTGGTGGCTTATACTACAATAAAATTTATTTAGTTAATGTTTTTTAAAAAATGTCCTATTTTTATCTGCTTGAATAATTCTTCAATACTTTTATTATTAAAAGATGCACTAGGAATGACACATAATTTTTCATTACAATGTAGCTTAATATCTTTTAAAACTTCATAAAAGGTATCTATTGTATTCGCCATAAATTTTGATGTAATTTCATAACCAAAAGGTTTTCGTTTAGTTATAAAAAAAATAAAATTGTCAATACCACAAATGTCTTTATAGTCTATCGTGTGTACATTTATTTCATAATAAATATGTTTGTCCACTGTAAGAAGCATCTGATATTCAAACTCTTCTAAATTTCTGTTTTTAATTATCATAAATTGTTTTTTTTGGTGTTTTGTAATAAAATTATAAAAAAAATTAAACAATACTGTAAATTTCATCAAATTTAACAGACTAAAAACAAACTACAGTTTGATAACTTACTTATTATTTACAAACAGAAAACTGCTCAATCATCAATAAATCTGGCTTAAAGACGTCTTTTACATCTGTTGAAGGTTCGAATGTACTAAACTCTTTTTCTTGTGGTTTACGAATGAAAACACCTTGGTTAATATCATTAAGCGTTTTCTTAAACAAACGTAATCCAATATTTTGAAGTTCTGATTCCCATAATCGCTTGGCTGCTTTTTTGGGCTCTAATCCATACAATTTCGGATTTACAAAGCAAAACTCTTGAGAGGCAATATCCCCACGATCAATTCCTCCATTTAACCAAAAAACCGTTCCTCCGGTAATAGCATCTCGCATTCTGATTGCCCACTCAATAGAGGATTTCCCTCGGTGTCTTGGAAGTAGACTCGGATGATAACCAATCCAACCTAAACGAGCTTTATATCTTGAACGCTTTCCGATGTAATCAAACGAGTGCGCCGTAATTCCTAAATCAACTCCTTCTGGCATGGAATCATAATTTAATGTTCCGGAAGGTATAATTGGTATTTTGTTTATACTTGCCAACTTTCCAATGTATTTATCATCTATTGGGCAACATATACCAACTACCTCAATAAAATTTAATTGTAAACAAAGCCGAAGTACTTCCATACCAAAATACTTCTGACCACTTATGAATATTTTTAACTTATCATTTTTCATTTCCTAAATATTTAAAACTTTGGACGGCTCGAAAGTGACCGCCATAACCGCAGCCTGAAATTGTTCCTTTTCCGGTTTTAGTTATACTCGCGTTACTTCTTGATTTATTCGCACCAAAAAGTATTGCGTTTGTTTGAATCCACTTATCACTAAATCGTAAATAACCTGCTAATTGTGGATGTGAGGTGTGAAAAAACGTCGGGAATTTTTGCCCTTTCCTTCCGTTTCCCTCTAAATGGTATTGCATGATTTCATTTAAAAATCGAGTTCCAACTCCTGCACCTTGCCATTCAGGCATTGTAACTAATCGAGTTGCGCGATATGCTTTAGCCGTAAACATTGGACAAACTGCAACGTGACAAACCAGTTCCCCGTTTATCGTTCCTACAAAGTATTCGGCTGCGGGTGGATGGGGTAAATCTAAATAATAATGCTCTTTAAATAGTTTCCAGTAACTTCCACTGACCTTCCAAATGTCAAGTTTGATTTTTGGTCTAGATCCGATTTCCGTTTTTTTTTTAATTCACCGGTATTCACATTATAAATCCAATCGGGTTGCAACCACTCAGCAACATCGTAATGACAGCTCAGTAAAACTGCTTTCTTTCCTTTGTTTTTTCTCCAGGCTTTAGCAAAAGCTAACGCCCCAATTTTAGCAATCTGTCTATCAACTACAGAGGTAAACTCATCCACTACAACCTCGCCTGGAGCCTCAGTAACCAAACGTGCTAATCCCGCTCGAAATTGCTGCCCGTTAGATAAAGCGTGAAAAGGTCTAAGCCAACTTGGAACATCGCCCAAACCAACAGAAGCCAACGCCCCGGTTACTTCGTTGAAATCTCCGTTTGGTGCAATACAATCAACAATGGGTTTATCAAAATCCCAATTCTTATATAGGTCGTAAATTCTATTCTCCCCGAAGATTTGCTTACCTATTGACGTTTTTCCTGAGCCTGAGGTTCCAACTATAAGTCCTAAATTCCAATCTAGATTGTCAATATCTATATTTGCTTCTAGTTTAAAACTACTACCGTCCTCGGCGTTAAACAATGATTTTACGCGTTGTGCTCTGTAACTTTCAAAGTCTTTTGTACTATTATTTATTTTGATTATCATGTTGTTACTATTCTTAATTTAAATCCTTTTTCTTTTAATTCTTCAAATACTTTTATTTGTTCCTCCTCTGTTTCACAAATCACAATAACTCCGTATTGTGGTTTATAACTAAATTGCTTTGCCACTTTGTAATTCTGTTTTATTAAGTTTATCTTTGTTATTCTCACGCTTAAAAACATAGAAAACCCGCAAACCCCAGAAGACTTATGTCCTCCAGAGGCTTGCGGGCTTGTGTTTAAAAATAGCGTGAGAAACTTTTTTAAATTCTGGAGGACTTTTTATACTTCATCCTCCACGAAGTTTCTACACCATATCCAAGCATTCAAACTCAGCGTAAAATATAGTAGATGAGCTACTTCTTAATGTTAATCTAAACGGCTGTTTGATTGATTTGTCTTCGAAATCCAAAAACATTTTATTTGTAGCCGTCGAGTAAACATCTGTAGATGTCAACTTAACTTGTGGAACAATTGCTGTAATTTCTGCTTGAAGAATATCAATAATTTCCGGTGGTAAACTGAAGAGCTTAACAATCGAATTTACACTAACAACATCTGTATTCGCAATAGTTGCATTCTTTAACGTAATTGAAACAATTAAATTTCTATTACGCACATAAGCAACAGCATTTTCAACTGTAACTTCAGGAATCAATGTCAAAATCTCGGTAAACTCAGAAGACATTATCAGCGGATAAGTGTTACCTGTATTCTGCAGGTTGTCAATCTTTAATTTCTGTTTAATTACATTAGTTTCTAGAGTAGTTAAATTAGACGGAATGTTATCTAAACTTCGATTAGCTTTAGTTCCTAATTGTCTTACATTTACAGCATCGTTATTTTCTACACCTTCAGGAATAACCACTTGTTTAACGAACGTCCACTTATCTAAAGCTATTTTTTCTCCTCCGATTTCTTGGTCACCGCTTAATCTTACTGCCTCATCAACAACCGAATCCCATTCATTTTGGCTTTCTATAGTTGGCAAACTATAACCTTGTACGAATGTTATATTAAAAGTTCCCGAATCAGTAATTGTAGATACTCCAGTCGTAAAACCATCTGGTAATGAAATTGAAACCGAGTTAACTGTTCCAGCACCAATTTTATTTCTAACGGCTAATTTTTCTGCTACACTTAAATCAGAAACTACATTTGATAAACGAATATTTGATTTACCATCCAAAGCACTTGATAAACTTGGAATATCAGATATTTCAAGAGTAATTACCCCTTGACTGTTTGGAACTTTTCCATTTACCTCTTTAACAACGCCAACTAAAAGAGTGTTCAATGGAACTGAAACTGTTGTGTTATTTTCAAACGTAAAAACAAGATTATTACCGCTTAAAACAACGTTCTTAATTAAGCTTTCAATTGGTAAGTCAACCTCAATATTTGGCGAATTTTGCTTGAAAAAGGTAATTTTATGGTTAGCAGCGTTGTAAGTTACATTGTTTACGAAACCATCCAAATCTTCAATATCAAGCTTTGGGGCTAATAAATCGTTGACTTGATTTTTAGTGTACGTTTGTGAGGCTGGAAGATAGTTAGCTTGAACCCATTCTCTATCTGCAATTATTCTGTGAATCCATTCAGCCGTTTCAGTATTTTTAGTAGCATATCTTAAAACTTCTGCTTGACCATGTCTAACATAAATAGCTCTTTTTTGTTTTGTACCACCATTATGACCAAATACAATACCGTCAATAAAGGCATTTTCAACAGTATGAAAACCATTTAGTACTCCAATTGGTAATGCGTCTGAAAAAGAACCTAATTTACCATAAATATTACCCAACAATAAATCTATAGATGAATTCTTTAAATTATTCATTTGAACACTTCCGCCACCACCTGATAGATTAAGTTGACCAGGTTCAGGACCTAAACTCAATACTTGAGCTAAAGGAATATCAGATGTTAACGCTACGGTTTTCCAAGGAAACCATTGGCTACCCGCATAATTTCTATTATATATTTTATTATTAACATGGTCTGTAATTCTTTGGTAAACCATTCCTGCTGAAGATGTAACTTCAAGTTGTAACGCTTTGTTTGTAGGACAATTTAAAAAAGTAGTAACTATTGAATTTGCACCTTGAGTATAGATACCTGTTTCATTATAAGTATTCAAATCTGCATTTTCAAGAATGATACCTTTAGTCATCATCTGTTTAGTAATCGAAGCAACATATACTGGGTCGGTCTCAGTTTTTAAATAACCCGCCTGAGCATGATTTCCATAACCATGTGCTGTAACACCTTTAGCTATATCATTCTTAACATCCTGTGCTAGTTCGTGAGTGTGACCGTTTTCTGTTGTTAAATTGGTCGATGTCTTCGAAATAGTTTCGGGTACAACCTCAAATGCAGCCGCAAGATTTAAGTCCTCAATAATCTGAGTACCTGTTCGCTTTTTAAGTTCTTTTGTAGTTTCGTCGTATGTCACGATAGAACCAGTACCATTTTTAACTTCCTTGATTTTTGCCGAACCCGAAACTTCGAGGTCGCCATTTACATAGTGTATCGGTTTTAGAATTTCTTCTGGCATAATTTATTGTTTTAAATTGATTATAAAATTTTGAAAATATCCACCTGATAATCGTCTTTTTGCGGTGGCTCTTTAAGTGAAATAACAATTGTGTTTTCGTCGGTTGGTTTGGATGCGCAATGGACTGTAATTCCATCGCTGAGTCGTGTTACACGAATCAATACATCAATTGAATTAAGTTGGTGCGGAATCTCAAAATAAGTACTTGTATCATCGCCAATGATTACCGTTTCTTTACCTGACTTTGAATCCACATAAGCTTTGTCAACTAAACTTCTATCGTTGTAGTTTCCAGAAAAATCAGCTTGATAATTCAAAACACCTTCTACAGTCCCACCTTCTTTGCTCAGAAAATCAGACGGATTCAAGTTCAGTGTATTCCAGATATAACCGACATCACCATTTTTCAATCGAATCATCAGATTGTTCGCATCTTCATTCAAAACAAACAGATGACGAATCAAATCCTCATTTCCGTACTCAATAGTATCTCTTGATGTAAGAACTCTCAGGATACGATTATTTCGAGCCAATAAATCCGACATTAAAGAATCTATGAACCAAGCACCACCTTCTGTATTACTTCCGTTTTTGTTTGCTTTGTTAGCGACATCTACAACAGAAGGAATTTCTGGAATCGTTGGATTCTTTGGGTCTGTTTGATTTACTGAAGGCCCAGAAACAGAATTAACTATATTACCATCGATTTGTTCTTGTGAGATTTTACTTGTTTCATTTCCCATGGAATCAATGTTTATAGTTTACCGTGATTTTCATCCCTACCCTAAACTCATATTCGATTGTCTTTTTGTCGATAATCAGAATATTTTCAACGACTGAAATTCCAGCGTTATTCAAAAGCTGACCGTTACAAAACACAAATAGAAACTCGTTTTCAGATGGGGTACTTTCTAATTCAAAAACAACATTTTCTGAATCTAAATGTTCCTGAGAAATTCTGAATACTTCGGATTTTGGAGTTAAAGGTGTGATTGCACTAAAATCATAAACGCTTATTTCACATCTATTTCTAAGCGATGAATATTTAAAACTTAAAATCTCATTAGGCTTAATACTATAATCGGAACCGCTGGATAGGAAAAAAGGAATTGTTATCCCTGGGATACTTAATAAATTATGCTTTATAACTATCAACTCAGAGCTACCGTTACGCAAAAATCCATTTAATCCATCAGTTGGTTCGCTCCTGCCAAATCCTTTTATATTAGGAATCGTTACACCCCAAGAATTTCTGTTTGTAATAAGATTAATTGATGTATTATCTCTATTAAAAATTAAATTGGAAGATGGTAAAAGCTCAATATCTTTCCAAGAATTAGAAATTGTTGGCGGCGGAATTAAATTTTGTGTTTGTAACAAAACTTTTCCCGTTTCATTACCATTACTCGCCGCAACGTAAACGTCCTCACCTGATAAATCAGGGAGCTCGTGTATTTTTTTGGATGATGATCGAATTGAATTTACCGCCTTTGTAAGCTCTTCAACCTTTTTTATAAGCGTATCGATTAATGACATAAAAAAAGAGATTTAATCTAATATCATTAAATCTCTTTCGTAATTAAAGAAAAGGGTCTTTGAGTTATTGACCACTAATATTGAATAAATCCATCTGAGTTATTTTCAATTAAACCAGGTATGTTTGTTACTGGGTTTTCGATTATAATTTCATTTGAGTTCATACTTGAATTGAATATAAATCCATTCTTAATTAATTGAGCTGTTACCTTATATAAATTAGTGCTTCCTAAAGTTTCTTTAGTAAATTCTGCATTTTTCGAATAACCTACCCCATCAATAAAAATAGTATCAACCGAAAGTGCAATTTTCACTTTACGCCAAAGCTCAAGCGGTAAAGGCATTAAATCAAACTCCGTTATTTCATAAACTTTTGAGTCTAACAAATACGTATTTGTATCGGTATTGTAGTTTTCACTTGAATCAGAATCCACTGCCTTAGTCTTATTGTAAGGGATTCTTAATAAATGTTGGATTTCAGTTGAATAAATCACATTTGTATTGGTTGAATTATAATAACGAATTTCAATATGATTATCTAAATCTTCCTGAGAAGTAATACTCTCTGAAATCCAATTGTAATTACCAAAATTAGGATCTGAATTTTTAATTTCAATTTGAACTTTTGCATTTGGGTAATAACTAAAATCTAAATCAAATTCGTAAACTTCATATTCTTGAAGATTATATACACTTGAGGCAATTACCTCTTCAGTAAATTCAATCATAAATCCGTCAAAAATCAAAACCTCAGCATTTACATTCTCATCAAAACCAATCGAATTTATTTGATAAAATGCTCCATCAATATTGATAAAGTTTCCGAGTTTAGCCCAAATTGGAAGAGAGCCGTTCAGCGCGTAGTTTTGTTCAGGTGTATTTGTATCATAATTTAAAATACTCCCCGATTCAAAGTAAATTCCGAATTGAAAATTTGTTATTTTATATTTCTTAACACCTGACATCTTCTGTTTTAACCCAATGTTATTTGTTTTTTTTGTAACAGCTAATTGCGTTATAGAATTTGTTTCCAAATCCATAACAAAAACTTCAACTCCTTGAAAGTTTGATTTAAACTGTGTTGTAACAACATCTGTATTTAAAAATCTTTGTTCAAAACAATAATTAATAGCATTTGTGCTTTGGTTAAAAAATTGGTTTTCATCGTTTAAATAATTACCGCTAGGTTCTTTAAATCTAAATGAGTTTTCCTTTGATATAAAAACATAAGGTTTTGCCCCGTAGCTATTTTCTAAAACAGAAAACGTTTTACTTTTCGAGCAACCTAAATGGTCTTTTACATACAAAGTGTAATTACCAATATCTAAACCGCTGAAAACATTTGAGGCTTGCCAATTAGTATTGTCTAAAGAAAATTGAAGGTTTAGCCCACCAAAATTCGCAATAGTTGCAGTAGCCGTTGCCCCAAAAGGAGAATTAAAAACAGATATTTGAGGCTCGTTTAATAAAGGTGGGATATTTATATTTCGTAATCTAGATAAGTTATTTCTAACTGCTTTAAATATGATCTGAACGCCTCTTATTGCGGTGAATTCAATAGTAGAACTATTAACAGCATTACATAATAAACCTCTACAATATGAAGTCATTACTAGGGTTGTTTGTACCCTAACTTTTACTTGTGAACAGGCAACAAAATCCGATGCCAAAAAAGCAACTGATTTAATCTCAAATATTTCAAATGGAACAGCAATAATTTCGCTTTCAAAAATTGGCAACTTAGTAATTGGGTTAAACGAAATTACGTCCGAAATGACCAATTTAGGATCTAATATTGCAATCTTTACTCTTGAATCTTGAAGAACCTCGGATTTAAAAACAAGAGGTAAATCCAAATTGATTGCTCGTGATAAATTAGCCATAGTAAGCTCAACCCTATCGCTAATAGCAACATGATTAGGCTTCATTCTACTTTTTACGAAATAAAAATCGTGAACCGTTCTTATTTCAGAACTAGAATCTGTAAGTAGAATTTGAAAATAACTATTTTCAACAATTGAATCTATTGGATTTAATATTAATTCAGTTAGTTGTTCTTCCATTATTTATTATATTTTAAAAGTTCCCACTGCCCAACCCCATTTGGTTTTAAAGACAATAAATATCCTTT
This sequence comes from Paenimyroides tangerinum, assembly GCF_003865405.1. GTDB lineage: Bacteria > Bacteroidota > Bacteroidia > Flavobacteriales > Flavobacteriaceae > Flavobacterium > Flavobacterium tangerinum. The sequence continues at coordinate 65,795 of NZ_RQVQ01000010.1, read as the reverse complement.
TTCGATTTCATTATTTTCACTTATAAATTCAATTAGACCATAAACATTTAGAAGTTCCTTACCAAGAATTATCGATTTGCCTTCGACCATTTTTAAAATTTCGTCTGTACAAACGTGATTAAATTTTACAATCTCAGGAACAAATCTTGAGCGTTCTAAATTGCTATTGACTAAACTTCCGTTTTCTTTGTAAATGGTTTTCAAATTACTATTTCCAGAACTGCTGGCATATTTCACTTTATCGGCTGGGTATTTAGCCAAACCGCCCCCAAAATACCAAGAATGTCTAAGTAAATTGTTGAAAGGCGAAATTCTTAAATTGAAAGCCGTTTCTGGAGAATAAATTCCCAAAGGTGCATTTTGAAAATCATCTTGCCACAAACGCACAGTATAATTATTAGTTGGGCCAATCGCTTTTGCGTCTAAGAAATAAACGTTTTGATCGTAGTTTGTGTCCTCTGTTGAATAGTTTGAAAAAGGTTTTCTTCTGGTAAACTCAACCCCTGTTGAATCAGCATTGTACTTTGATAATGCGCTATATGTATTGCTTAATCTGTGAATACAAGTTGTGTAACTATTTTTTAAATTATATTCATCAAGACCTTGTGCCTCTTCATAGCTTCCACCTTTTTCGAAACCAAAATCCAATAAACTATAATATCTCGAGCTATCAACCGAACGCTTAACATTCTTAACCTGGAATGGTAATCTAATTGTCGTATTACGGTTGTAGAAGTATTTCAAATCCTCAATAACTATAATTTCTCTCTGACCATTTCTTTCTATTCCCATCCCAAGATTAGCAACAGCAAAAAATGAGGACATAAAATCCTTAAAAGAAGTAGTAAGCGGTTTATATCTATTATCCTCAGGATTTTCATTTTGTTCCAAGCTTTTATCAAAACCTCTAATCCAAAAACCATGGGTGATTAATAAGTTTTTAAAGTTTCCTGATAATAGAATCTCTGAACGTAAAACATTCTTTCTATTTGTAGTTATTTCAATTAATCTTTCAGCTAGGTGAAAAGGTCTGACCGCCTTTGTTATTGTTTTGTCAAAATGAGAATCCTCAGTAATTACGATTCTTCCTTTTGAAAATTTATACCAAAAATCAGCTTTTACATTACCAGTTCCCCCACCACTAATTAAGTCAGCTCGGAGCAACACTTCTAAACCTAAGCTTTCATTTTGATTTAAAACAATTTCCCTATAATGATTAACCGTTTGAACTCCCCCATAATTCCCCCCATAAATTGGCGGGGTGTTATTTTCTGAATGAGCTAACCATAAATCAATTCTCTCTAAAACCGTGTAATTACTACCATCGCCGTAACGCACTAATGTAATATTTGCGTGTCCCCAATCAACTGATCCGTAAATTGAATAACACTGAAAAATTAAATCTTTTATTGACACTTGAAACTCCCTGGGCCTATTTACTGGAGTCAACAGCATAAAGGATGTAACCCCGTTAGTATATGTACCAGTGACGCCAGAAAATGTGGTGCCGGCTTCATCGTGTGATTTCTTAATTAATTTTGTTCCAATTCCCCCAGAAATAGTGCGTGTGTTTCCATCCCTACTTTCAACACGTAATTCTTGATAGTAATTCATAGGCTCAACCTCCCAAATTGATTCTAAAAATATACGTCTACCCGCAATTTCAACCTCAACCGTTTGAAGTTCCTCAATAGGTTTTTCATCTATTGTATCTCTACGGTCAATTTCAACTTGGTCACCTTCCCTAGACTTTAAAATACTTTCTAAACCTCCAGAATTAAACTTGCAAGAAACTTGATTGTTTTCAATTTCATAAGTTGATAAATCAAGATATCCACTATAAGATTGCTCCCAAACATCAGTAATTGAGTTCTTAGATTCTTTTACTAAACGTAAATCGGCATTAATCCCTAAAGTATCATAAACCAATTTTATAAAATCTTTAGCGTCTTTGGTAAATTTTAAGCTATTTGAAAGCGTTGTGAAAATCCCATGATAGGTTTTATTTCGGGAAAACTCTTTTTCGTCTTCATCCCAACCTATTGGATCAGTAATTGAAATTGTTCCGTAAGTATTGTTATGAAGTGTATAACGAACTCTATCGCTATATTCGGTTAAAATATTCGCCATTTTAAAAAAAGATACTTTTATCTAATTTATTGTTTACGAATTGAAATGCTACCTGGAAAAAGGATTAGTTATTGACCAAAAAAATTGCATAACTTAACTTTAGTCTTATTTTTGTAAAAATTTTAAATTAAATTTCAATAAAATGAAAAACTTAAAAATAATTCTTTTAGCATTAACATTAGGATTAACAACTTTAACTTCGTGCTCAAGCGATGATAACTCTTCAGACAATCAAGTTCAGCCACAACCTCAAAATGAATTATTAGGGAAATGGGATCTTGAAAAAGTAGATATGAAAATGGTAATTGATGGGGAAATTATGATGGACGAAAAAGATGTCCCAGTTAAACAAACAGGATTAATAAATCAATATGAGTTTTTTGCTGATAATACTATGAAGTATTACATTTATAATCCAGCTTCAGGTACGACTCCAGCAACTGAAGAATCTGGGGAGGGTACTTATGTTAGAAATGGTGACCAATTAACATTTACAATCACTAACGGAAATACTTTCACAATAGAATTATTAGATTCAAATAACTTGCACTTGAATATTTTTCAGGAGGAAACAGTGGAAGGAGTTAATTATATTATGGACATGACCCAAAAATTTGTAAAACTGAAATAAAATATTAAAACCACCCACTCGGGTGGTTTTCTTTTACCAATTCTTTTGCTTTTCCAACCAAAACTGGTGTGCAAAATCAAACTTTGGAATGTTAACCGTGGTTGACATATTTTTTCTTTTTAGAATATCTTGAAGCACGATAATCTCCTTTTCCAAACTTGAATAATCATTCACTGCTAATGAATGGTAGGCCTCAAACGTCAATTTATCTTTATAAATATCATTATTGATTTTGTTTCGTCTTGACTTACGATATAAATCTAGTGATGCGTGAACCGTATCTCCTTCTAAAAGCTTTACAAGCGTATCCCTTTTAGGTGTTAGTTCGGCAGAACCATCTTTATGCTCGATAACCTCGTGAACTCCACCATCACCGACAATTGCTATTTCTTCGGGTCCACCTTTACGACCTGTTTTATATTTGGGTATTGGAGTGGCTAAAACGGTTGCTGTTTGAATTGCGCCTGCAATTGCGGCCATAAGTGTGAAAGGCATACCACCGGTTAAAGGAAACTCAGCCATTGCTTTCATAATTGCTTGCGCTGTACTCATTCCAATATCCGCAATAGCCATAGCCTTATTAAAAACCGCTTGCTTATGTTGTTCTTTTCGTTTTTTAGCCTCTAATTTTTCGCGTGCCGCCTCTTGCATAATCCTTAAGCGTTCTTGCTCATCTGCATCTCCCTTAGCATTTTCAATTTGGCCTTCATAGTATTCATCACTTCTCTCAATATCCTCATCAATCCTTTGAATACGATTATCAAAAATAGCGTTGGTTAAATCAACTAAAGCGTTCTTAATATTCATCCCCATTTCAATGAATTTTTGCTCAAGCTCTTTGGCTTTTTCTAAAGATTCAACATGAGTTTGATTATTGAATTCACGAACTGAATTTCCAAGCTCTACTTGTTTGTCGAGCATTTCCTGAGTAACGGTTCCTTTGGCTTTTTCGTTCTCGATGATTTGATTATATACAGCCAATTCATCCTCAAGGTTTTTTAATAAGTATTTACGTTTGATTTCGTAAACTGCCTTCTCATAACTTTCTACATCGGTTAAATTGTTACCGATACTAAGGGCATTTATTTCTCCAGATTCATCATTAAAATTTTTAGAGTTGGAAGATTTGACTTGTTCCTGAATTTTTTTCTTAACCTGTTCAACTTCAAATTTCACATTATCCTCTAAACCCTTTTGATTGTCTTTTCTTAGTTTGTCTTGAGCGGTGTAATACTTTTCAAGAATTAAAAGTTCTTCATTGGTTATATCAGCTTTTAAACTAATATTATTCAGCATATCAGAAATTTCTTGTTCCGTAAATGCCATTTTTTCTTTTTGAAAGGAACGAGAAAGAGTTAACTGCTTTTCAACATTCATCTTTAACAATTCTTCCTCTAATTGAAAACTTGTCATCAAAGCATCATAACGCTCATCGGAAGTATTCTTTTCATTGGACGCCTCAGCTTTTAAAATTTCAGCCTCGGTCTGTGTCTTGAAGATTAATAAATCAATTTCTGCTTCATAAGATTCCTTCAATTTTTTAAGGCGGTCGTCCTCGTTTTTTTCGGCCTCTCTTAAAGCCTTTTCCCTTGTGGCTTTAGCTTTTCTTTCGGCGGCTTCTCTTTTCTTACTTTCTTCGTCGGTTTCTAAACTACTAGGCTTATTTAAGAATTTTTGTAAATCTTCTACGGTAGTTTCTTTACCGGTTGTATTTGTAAATCCTTTTGATTTTGCTTTCTTATAAAGTTCATCAATCAAATCATTTCGCTCTTTAATTGAGTTCAGAAATTGCTCTTGCTCCTCAGAATTTAATCCAGTTTCTTTTCGAAATTGTTCATTTAATTCAATTTCTTGTTCAACTATCCTGCTTTTTTCATCCGCTATATCAGAATATGCTTTGATTGCAGATTTCAATTTTTTAATCTGTAACTGGTCGTAGGCACTTAAGTTTTTTCTTGCCGCATCTTGAATGTCACCAGCTAAATCCGTGGCGTTCTCTTCAGTCACTTCAAAGCCAAGCTCATATTTAATATTTATTTTTTGCAATTTTTTTTGTAATTCTAAACGTAATACAGCTTCAGTTCTAAAAGCTGCGTCTCTTTCTTTTTGTAATTTTTCCAAATTTTCAACCTGAAGCTGTAACTTAATACGATCCCTATATTGATCGTTAACTAAACTTAGAGTTTTACGAAGATTATCATTCGAATAATCTTCTTTCTCGATAAATGAAATAAAGTTTGGGTATTCACGTTTAAGTTTTTCAATCAATTCAAATCTTGTTGAGTTATCCTCATTTAACGTAGTGATTTTATTTAACAAACTATTAAGCTCTAACTGCTCATTATATATTTCATCGCTCAACTGCGATTTAGCATTTACAGTATCTAAAATTTGATTTGTCCAATCAAAAAACATCATTCCAGCTTGAGTAATTACCCCTTGCCCTTGATTCAAATTATCAACAAATTCTGTCCATTTATTTGAGGCTCTATTTTGTGCTGCAGCTAAAGTTTCAACTCTTTGAACTTGGTCCGCGCCAATAGCTTTTTCGTAAGCAATGGCAAATTTTGGTAAAACATCCGCCGCCAATACTTCTCCATTCTCAAGCATTTTTCCAAGTTCCATAGTCGAAACACCTAACGCCTTGGCCATAACCTCAAACGCTCCTGGTAATCTTTCGCCTAATTGACCACGTAATTCTTCAGATTGAACTGTTCCTTTAGATAACATTTGAGAAAGTGCCAAAAATGCCCCCTCTTGTTGTTCAACCGAAAGTCCCAAAGTAGAAGATGATTTAGATACCTTTTCAAAAATTAATTGCATATCACTAAAGGCCAACTTACCCTCCTCAACTGAAGTTTTAGCCGAGGCAAAGTAGTTCTTATACGCATTTGTCGTGGTCATTAATTCCAAACCGTATTGTTCTGTAATTCTAGTAAGAAATTCCTTGTTTTTAGAATAAATTTCCTCGGTTTCGGATAGCATTCTCAATGCTATTTCTTGAGCCTGAATTTGCTTTGTTGTTTCGTAAATTGACTTTCCAAGCATAACAGCCCCGGTAATTCCGCCCACAATTCCAAAGGCTCCCATTAGGTTCGAAAGTCCACTAAAAGCAGTTCTATAATTTCCGACTGTTTTTCCAAAATCTCCAGCCGCTTGGTCAGCTTTACGAACCTTTTTATCAAGAACATCAAACGCTCTTTGCGCTTTTTTAATTTCGGCTGTGGATGCTTTCTCAGACGCAATCAAATCAAGAAGTTTTTTCTTAGCCTCAGTTCGTTGGGCGTTTAACTTTTGATAAGCTCCAATAAGCCCCATTTTCTCCAATACGGCTTGCTTTTCTGCCTTGTTGGCTAATTGTTGCTGAACACGCTCTTCCATTGTTAAGGTGGTTGAACGTTTCTTTTGGTTTGCTTCAGCATTTTCAAGATTAATTAAATCTCTTTTTAATTTAGCTTGTTCACGCTCTGTTTTGATTAATTCCTGCTTTACACGCTCCAACTCCCTTTCATTAGAAATTGCAGTTTGGGCTTGTTGCTTATTTAGGCGTTCGTTTTCTAAAGCTAAACGAGCTAATTCCTTCTCAGTTTTAATTCGCTCTTGCTTAATACGTTCGATTTCTTTTTCTGCTTGGGCTTCTCTTTGTGCCTGGGACATTGAAAGCTTTATATTCTCTTGAGCAATTTTAAGTAGTTCTCGCTCTGTTTTAAGCTTTTCTTTTCTGATTCTTTCAAGAGCTCTTTCTGCTTGCTCCATTTCTTTAATAGAGTTTAGAATATCTCGGTTTGCTTGAGCCTCTTTAGCTTTTTCTTGTTTATAATCATGATTCGATTCAGCTTTCCGATAAGCCTTAGAAACATCTAATAGAGTTTTAAATTGCCTGATTAATTCATCATTGGCTTGAATTGCCTCATCAACGTTTTTTCGATATTCTTTTCCAAACGAAAGTGCCTCATCGGTAATGATGTCTTTTCGTGTAATTACTCCGTCACCTGATGCCATACTATTTGTTTTTTAGTTTGTTTATACTTTCCTCTTGGGCTTTTACTTTCTGCTTTGTTTGTTTGATTAAAGCAGCGTAGGCTGTACAACTAAGCGCATTAAAATCAAAGGAAACACCCGTTATCATAGCAATGGCCGCAAGTGTATCATCAATAGAATCGAATTTGGTTTCCTCTTTTTTAGGTAATTGATCGCGGAGCTTTTCAATAGACTTATTGATTAACCTAGCCTTACTTTCAGCACGCTCCAAGTCTTTAAAATAATAATCAGTTCGATTGGTTCTGATAGTAACATTTAATAATTCAGATAAAGCCAACATAACCGAATTGTTTGCCTCAAATCTTAGAATCTCAATTCCACACATTGCCGTTTTTAATTTAGCCTCTAAATGCGAAATCTCTTTTAATATCATAAAATTTCTAGATGAGTTATCCTCCCCGTTAAGTTGTTGAAATTCGTCCGAAAGCTTATCAAACAAAATTTGAAGTTCTTCATTAGAAACATCTTCATCCACTGTAGCCAGTAAACTAAGGTTTCCAGTTTCTTGAATCTTAATAAATATTTTTATGGGTAGATAATCTAAAGTATTGTAAATCATATTTGAAGTGTATTTCTAATATTTTTTAATAAAAAAGGGAGAATGCCGTTTATCACAATCTCCCTTAAATCTTTATCCGAAAGCCCGAAAATAGCCTCTGTTCCCCAAGTATCTAGAATCTCATGTGTCTTTGGGGCCTTTGAAAAGATTTTAAAAGCATCACCTTGAACTTCTAAATAAAAACCTTTGAAGAAGTCTCCAGTATCTTGAGCGGTGTAAGGTGTTCCAGCTTTTTTAATATCCTTTCGCTTTCCCGCAAAATAATCATGCGCCGTGATTGCCTCAGTTGCTTTGGAGTAAAGCCCAATTGTCTTCTGATAAACGTCTTTTCCTTTTCCTAATTGGTCCTGGTTCTTTTGTATGATTTCTTTTTGAAGTTGCTTGATGATTCCAAATAACACAGACTCAATTTTACTCGTTTCTATTTTCTTGGCTAGGCTTAGTGCTTGTTTTAATGTTGCCATAGGTTGCAATCTTATAGGCTTTCTTTAATTCCGATTCTCTGTTTTCCTCTGGGATATTTTTAAAGATTTCTAAGTTGGAATATTGCTCTTTAAAATCTGCAAAGGACATCGTAATGCCCTCTGCAAATGTTATCCCTTTATACTTACGCATTAGGTAATAGTAACCTTTAATGGCCCAGTACTTTCGTAGTGCTGATTATCAATCGAAACAACCCCAACTAATAAAACTGTGTGCCCAGTAGTAAAAGCAGTCCCAGTTAAAGTGTAAATCCCTTGAGAATCGGCTTCAACGAAAGTTGTTGTTACTAAAGCCCCCACCGCACTTCTTACCTCTAAATCTCCACTTTTTAAAGTTGATATCAACTCATCACCTGCCCCACAGCCTGTTCTAACTTTTATCTTGATTTGGGTAGCAGAAGCAGAAACTAATTCTAAATGCGCGTCAAAAATTCCGAATAACTCCAAATGCGACCAATTCGTTTTGAAATCGGCTCCAGCGTTTTCTCTTTCGTTAAAGTCCTTGTAGTTAACCGTTACAACAGCATTCTGTGGCATTTCACCTGTTGAGTCTTGTAAACGCCCAATATTTAAAGTTGTTGTTTGTCCTTTTACCGAACCATCTTCGCCGATGATACCTTTTACTCCTGGATCATTGGTAAATTCAAAAATCTGACCTTCTTGCCCGTCAAATGATTTTAAGGCAAAGTATGAGCATAAACTCAAGATTGAACGAAATGTTCTAATCTTTTTCCCCTTTGATGTTTCAATTCTAATGTTTTCACCTTCCCAATAAGTTGGCTCTGTATCGGCAACTGCATATTCCTCAGCGTCGTACAATGGGAATAATTTCTTTTGTGCAATTGCCTCATTCCATTTTTCAATATCTTTTGCATCTTCCACAGATGCGAACTTGAATCCTGGAATACCGTAAGCAAACTTTACAGTTTTACCTAAGACACATTGCTTTTTTGCTCCAGTATTTCTAAAGCCCGTTTTGTTTTCGTGACACTCCACATATGGTCTGTTCATACTTAACAATTATTAATTTTATATTTTATTTTACCTGTGACTGAAAAAATGTGATATGGCTGCATATCACTTAGTTTTATTTTTGAAGTGTCAAACTCTTTTAAGGCATCTAAACCTTTTGTGAGCTCGCTGATTTCAAATTGAGTGGTTTGCTTTAATGTTGAAAGGACCTCATGTTGAACTAAAGCGTCTAGTCTTGTATTGTTGTTTCCTTTTAGCTTAACTAAATTCACTATGAAAACAACTGATAAATCGGTCTGCATTTCTAATGAATTTGCCTTAGTGTGCTCATCCGAGTCAACAAAAAACACCGTAACAGATTTTAAATCACTGGTAAGAATTTCTTTATATTCTCCATTACCGATATAAACTTCTGGAACTAATTTCCCATCCTTAGTAACATTTTTATAGGCCCTACCGAACATTTCAACACCTAGCCAACCAAGATTTTTTAAAAGGTGCCTTCTAATTTTTTCGATTTCAATATCGATTCCATATTCTACCATACTGAATCACCAATTATCTCAATTTGTTTCGGGAATATTTTCTTTTGGGCATTCTTTAGCGCAGTATAAAACTTAGAATTTAAACCCTCAGAAATACAATGCCCGTTATCGTTTTTAACCCCTTCAAGTTCCATCTTTAGCATTTGGAAACTTAACTTTGAATTACGTTCTACTGCATTACTACGATTAGAGGAGACAAGTAATTCAATAGATTTAATCGCTAATAAATAGCCTAACGGCTCATCAAATAACGATTGATATTTTTCTATCTCAGAGTCGTAATCCTTATCAAAATCATAGTCTTTGTGTTGATCAAGCACCTTATTTAATACTTCAATTGAAGCTTCCTTAAGCATTGAATATAAGGTTTTATTGAATTCAGACTCGCCCGTTTTATTTTCGTCTATCGTAAAAAATAGGTTCTCTACCGTGGCTAATTGATGAAATGAATTAACATACCTTCCAGAAGTAGCAGTTTGGTTATCTTCTGAAATCTCAACAGAAAATAAAGAGTCAGTTGGAACACTCCAACCGACTCTTTTACTTATTAATATTTTGCTACTTTCAGAATACATTACGTCGCTAGTGTTATATTAGCCTCAAATACCGTAATTTGTTCTTCGTTGAACTTATTGATGATTGTTGCTAATGCTGAATCCTTAGTTGCAACAGTTACCGTAGAAGTTGGGTTTACAATCTTAACTGCTGCCACTACAGAAGCTTTAGTGTAATTTTTACCATCATAAGTAAAGTTTGCATCGTCCTCCGTTTGAGTGTCCTCAACATTGGCAATCTTAGTATCAAGTAATGAGATAAATGCGCCATTATCAATTACCGGCAAACACAAAGCCTCCGATGAAGTCCACTCCGAAAAAGGTTTGTTCTCTGACCATTTTTTAACCATGATATAAGAACCAGCCTTTTGATAAGATATTGATGGATTTTTACGCGTTTCCTCTGCTAAAGTTCCGTAAACTAAACGCCCTACTTTTTCACTTTGTAGGAATGTAATGATTCCAGATTCCCAAGGAGTTAAAGTTGTTCTTATTCCATTTTTCTCTGAAATAACCGTACGATCAACAGTAATCACCTTTAACTTAAAGTTTAAAGAAATAAAGTTCAACAACTGCTCTTCACTTAAAGTGGGAACAACCCCCCCTTCGGCAACAATACCCTTAACAAATGCAAAATGATTTTTTACTTGTTCATTTTCACGCAAATAACCCAACGTGGTATCATCTAACATAATAACCTTGTAAGAAATCCCCTCAGACTTAGCCGCTTTTAAAACTCTATTGATATCATCAACAACTTTGGCCGTTGGATCACTCCAAGGCTTCGAGGCGTTATGTTTACGTTTATCCTGAAAACCAAAATCAACTCGAATACCTAAACCAACATTATCTTTATCCTCTAATAAAGTTTGCCCTGTTGATAAGGCCTGTAAAAACATATATTCATTGTTTTCATGAATACCCAGAATTGATTTTTTAACTTGTTCAAAAACCTTTTTCACGATATTAACCATTTCAAACCCTTTGGCAATCATAGTATCGATATCGGATAATTGCTTTTCTGTAAGCTTAAACATCATACCTTGCTTTGGAATATCTCCAGATGCAGTTGATAAAGAATCTTGTTTTTTCAATGCCAGTTCAGAATCCATGGCAACGATATCGGCCTTAACAATGGACCCGTTATAAGTTGAACTTCCCCATTTCAAATCTGCAGAATGCTCTTCTGAAAGCATTTTTTTATGAAGATACTCTTGCTCTTCATTTTCTAATTTTCCGTTAGTAAAAACAGATAATCTCCCAACGATTCTACCGAACCAGTCTTTTAGATGTATAAAAATTGATTTTTCCATTTACTGATTATTCTTTAATGAAACGAATTAATGGCAATGCCGATTTGATTGCCGTTGTTGGTGGGTATAAAGACGCAGCCTCATTCACTGTACCTCTAACACAAACACCAACAAAAGGCTTTTTAGTTTCCACTGTTGAAATTACAACCCCAACTACTGAGTGACTTGCAGGTAGTGCAGCATAGGCTGCACCACTAACGGGCATAGGTTTGTAATTCCCCGTTGCATCTTCTTTGATTACCACATGACCCGCCGGAATAACCTCAGGGGTAAAGTTGGCGGTATCTAACGTGCGCCCACCAATTACGGTTTCAAAAACTCTTGGTACGACGATCGTATCGTTACTAGAATCAAAACCGTGCTTTTGATTGTTTAATGAAGCTACTACTCCCATTTCTTAATGTTTTTTAATTTATAAATTGCCCATAACAGCATCCAATTCAGCATCCGATACCGAACCCCCCGCCTCCGTTGCTCTAAATGGGGCACCCGCATAATCACTTGAGTCAACAATCGATTGTTTTAATTCGGTGTATTCTGCTTCTAAAGAAGAAATTTCAGTCGCTAAATCTTCAGCATCTAAATTCACACGTTTCATCCAAGATTGTTTTTGATTTTCCGGGAGTCCTTTTAAAACTTCAGATTTAGAGAAAAGGTCCGCAACAGTTGTTACTTTTGATTTTGTGATTTCACCTTTTTCGATAGCTTCAACCTTTTGAAGTAATGACTTCGCCCACTCAGGGGTTTCATCTGTTGGAGGAGTTGGCGGTGTACCTGGTGGATTTGGTTCGCCTTCACCCTCACCGGCTTTCTTTTGATTGGCTTCCAAAGTTCTGATTCTGTCGTCCTCTTTAGCAATAGCCTCAAAGTCCATAAAATCATTGGCTTGATTAACCACATCATCAATGGCTGTTTCATCTGCATCGTCTGCAACTTTTGATTCAAGTTTAGCCGCAATAGCGTCTATCCTTTTTTGAGATAAGTTAGCCTTAGGAAACAAAGCCTTAAGTCTACCTGCAATCTTTTGTTTTTTGCTCATATTAGATACTGTTATATTAATTATGATTTGTATCTAATTTAAGTGAGTGTGTCTTTGGGGCAAAAAAAAAGCCGGTCGAGTTATTGACCAGCTATGAAGACATAAAAAAACCACCCAGATTTGGGTGGTATTTATATTATTTAAAAATTTAGTCTTACATATTACTAATAATGACAGATAATCTCGCAATCTGTTCAGCCGTCATATTGTCTTTTATCTTTTCAAATTTGGCTTTCAAGTCTTGAGCCCTTTCTAATAAGGCAGGAGCTTCAGCTATAACAGTTATATCTCCTTCACTAATTCTCTCTTTATAGTCATTGTACTGGTTGACGGTTTTTTCATACTCGTTTAATAAAGTATCAATATCATTAACATCGGTATTACTGTCTAAATTTGAATCCTCTGAGCTAACCTCCTCTTCGCTTTCACTTTCATTTTCAGTATCGGCTACCGTATTATATATATTTCCTAAACTTTCCCCTTCCTTAGTATTACAACTCACAAAAGTAATTGCCATAATTACAAAAGATAATAAAACTGAAAATAATTTAAATTTTTGCATAAATTTCTAACGTATAAATATTTGATATAAATCTACAAACTAAACTTATTGTACGCTTATTATTTAACAGATTTAACTTCCTTTTTTAAATCATTAATTTCCCTTTTTAAAACATTAACTTCTTTCCCCTTGTCCTCAACCATATCTAAGTAGTTAACCGCAGTTTCTTTACTCATAACGCCGCCTTGTACGGCAGTTGTTGCAATTTCAACCGCCTCTTTTAAATCATTTGGGAGAATTGAATTAAACTGAACAGAAACCAACAACTCTTGCTTTGAAAGTTTCGTATTTAGAGTACTTTTAATTCCTGAACCAATGATATTTAAACAGCGTTCAATCATTGTTCTGTTATCACCTTCATTCATCTTAGCCTTTATAATCGCATCCAAGAACATCAATTTTAAAGCAACTCCAGACATGGAACCAAGACCTTTTAAATTATCGAAAGCGATATCGGGTGTTGAGCTCATGGCGTGAATTAATGAATATAATTTCTCAAGTTCAAGTTTAACAGATTCAGCAGCATTATTAGCCGTTAAGAACTCAGCATCTCCGTGAATTGTTTTTCCGCTTGTGTCGTCAACCTCTTTCATTGGGAAGCGCAGCGTTTTCCCATCGTCATTTCGGTCCGGCATATTGACTAACTCTCCATAAAGCTTAAGTAAAGGATAACCCGCATAGTCATTCGAGCCACCAAGCTTTGAAAGCGCAACTTCGAATCGATCAATGATTGTTTTTACATCTTCCCACTCTGGTAAATCTTGTTGTAAATATAGAACTGGAATTCTATCAAATCCGTGAGGTTTACTTTCTCTTTGAGAATAAACGTTTTCAATGGAATTATCAATTACGATTCTGTTTTTATCAGTGTAAATCCAAATATTATCTACTTCTTTATTTTCAATCTTAGTTTTAAATCTCCAAACAAACTGAATCATATTTCCGACATTATCGAAAATAGGGTACATTCTACCGTCTTTGTTTGTTTTTAAAGTAGATTTGATTCGCTTCTTCTCAGAAGTAAATATTTTAGTAATCCAACCTTTATCGCTTGGAATATCCTCAATGTGAAATATCAAACAGCATTCTAATTCGGATTTCTTTCTCTTTAAAGCCTCTTGAAGTTTATTATCTAATCTGTTTAATTTCCAAGTTTGCTTTACCGCCTCGTATAATTCATTCTTATCATCGGCTATCAAAGTAACCGGCTCGCCTAATTCAAAAGCTACTGCCGTACTCACAATTTTTTTTGCAAAAGGAATAGACAAACGAATTGCCGTAACGTTTTTAGTCTTTTCGCCACTCCCAACAATCTTATCCTTTTGGATATTTCCAACTTGTGACGGCCTTAAATTACGTTCGCTTTTATTAAACTCCCTGTTCAATTCTTCCCAAGAAGTTATATCGGTTCTTGGCATTTGATTTGACTCAATAAAACCAATTGCCTTTTGAGTGTCTTTTTTTATTAACTCAACTAAATCCATTTTCTAATAGTTTATACCTAATTCATTAAGAGATTGAGTGGTTTGGTGTAAGGTTAACGGGTTATTATAAGCCATGTGGGCGTATCTTCCTGAATCCCACATATGGTTGAATTTATCTATTGGTTGGTTTATTGGAATACCATTTACTTCTTTAAATCGGTAGTTTTGTTGTTCTATTTTGGCAAACTTTCCAAGTTTCTCATTGCGAATTACTAAATGAATTTTCTTCTTTTTCATCGATCCAATCCAGAAAACAACCCCTTTGTTTTTGGAAACCTTTCGAATAGAATATCCCTTCTTTTTAAGAGCTCGGACCATTTCAACAGTTCCTTTGTTCTCCCCAGTATATTTATCAGATGAATCTGCAGTAATCGGGACATCCTTTTCAACTCCAAGAGAAACAAGTACCGTATCTAAATCGTCGGGGTGGTCAATAGGTTCATAAAGCAATAACTCAATCCAGATATTGTGTTCATCTTCTCCAAACCCCGTTAAGGCGGTTGGATCGTTTGTAAAACCAAAATCAAGACCGTAAGTCCGAGCTATATCTTCGGGCCAATCGGTAATATAGGAAACGTTATCAAAGATAATTCCGGTCATTGCCCCACGTAATCCTAAACCATAAACCTTCCAAAAGAATTCGTTCGCTGTTCCTTGTCGGGTGTTCTTTGGGTGTGCCGGTGGTTGGTTGCAGTCAGATATCGGCTCAAGTTTGCCAGTTTTCTTATTGTAACATTTGATAATATCATCTTCTACAACATAAGAACCAGGAAGCCAAGGCTCAGAAGCTAAAATCTCAATCTTCTGCCCGATTGGAATATGTGGGTTACCTCTAAAGGTTGATCGTAAATGACCAACATCGTCACGAGTGATTACTTCATTAAATACCCAGTGCTCAGTTACTGAAGGGTTAAAATCGGCAATCCAAAACTTATTACAACGCATGGTTAAGTTTTTGAAAACCTGCTGATCAATCGTTAGCATCTCATTGAAGTACAAATAATCGGAAGTTGCTCCGTGTACCTTACTTGGTTGGTCCGCACCCATGAAGTTGATTTGGTTCTTACCTATGTAAAACGATTGAACGTCTTTAGCGGTTTCAAATGGATTAGGTAAACCAAATTCTCGAAGTATCTTTTTAAAGTCTAGATATAGCGTTGTTTTAAACTCGTTATAGGTTTCACGAACGATATTGATTACACAAGTTTGCTCTACGTGTAAACAGATATATAAAATGAAGTATAAGCTGGAGTAAGTTTTTCCGCTTCTTGCGCCCCCTTCTAAAACAACACCTTTTGAACCTTTTACTAAGTTTTCATTTACATAGGTTTGCTCTTCAAATTGTTTCTTTAAAAAGCGGTAGTTATCGTTTACTTCATTGGGTAAAACATTTAACTCTTCAATTTTAAGTAGTTGTTCTAATTCAATGATTTCTTGATCGGTTAGCATATTACTTTTTCAATTTTGAGGTTAATTTATCTAATCGGATTTGTCTATCGTCTGGTTGGAATATGTTTGTGGCCTTTTGTTTGTTGTCTAGCTCATACCCGCCTAAGTGCTTCATTAGCTTTTCAACTCCGGCAAGTTTATCGTAGTGCTTTACTTTTTTAGTTAGTGTTTCCGGTTGCTCATCATTAAAGCTTGGAATTTCTTGAACCTCAAAAGACTGAATACACATTCTCACTTTCTTTGGCATTTTATGAATTGGTAAAAGGGTTCCGTTTTCATCGTACATTGCAGCTGGATCAAAACGAATAATATCAGCGAGTACAATTAGTACCTCGTCTAATGTTGCTTTGTTTCTTTCAATAGCTTCTTTTTGAAGTTGTTCTATCCTTGCCCTAACCTTATCCTCGCTTGAAAGCAGTGAAGCCTTTGAGTGTATAGTTTCGGCTTTCATGTTAGAACATGAGTAAGCCTCTCGATAAGCTGCAGATTTATCTCCTAAACGTAAATACGCTTGGCAGAATATTTCTTGCTTAATTGTGAGAGGTTTGCTCATGAATAACTATTAACTAAAACTATATGAAAAAAAAATTACCATATCTAAAATAGAATATGGTAATGATATAATGTAGTAATTGATGTTTGAGTTATTGACCGAAAAAATTAAATCAATTTATATTTGGTTCTTTTATCTTATTTCATGTCCAAGAAGCAAGACGAAAGCTTAGTTATTAGCGGTAGTTTTTATTTAATTACCACTTGAATTATATCAGTTTCAATTTTTCTAGGAAATAAAATACTATATATAAACATAAATGGATGAACTTTTTTCATTATTAAAGTTTCTGGATTATTTATAGAGATTTTGAGATTTGTTGGTTTAGCTAAATTAAACTCAAATACTTGAACAGCTTTTTTACCTCCAATATAATCTTGTTTTCGTAAACCAAAAATATCTTTAGATTTTAGAGTTATTTTTTGATTTGTATCTAAATCTATTAATTCTATGTTTAGTTCTTCAAGATTTTTTATATACCAACCCCCGGTAAAGTAAATTTGGTAAAACCCAAAACCTAATTGAAATTCGAAAGATTTATCTTTTAAATAAAATTGTTTCATTTGTGCACATTTATGGGTAAAATTACCGCTAACATTTTTTTTGCCGAAACGAATAAGGGCCACGGCTTCTTCAAACCAAACCTATCTCTGTATTTCGTACAATTCATGTAAATATAGAAATATAATTTAGATAGCGAAACACCACTAGGCAAATTGCAATAAATAAAAAAAGCGAGGAACCACCCTCGCTTTAAACCCGTAATCTACCAATTCCCAATCCGTATGAATTATGATTTGAATACGGCTAATATAGTATTGCTTTTTTAATCTCAAACTTTTTTACTTCAGAAGTTATTGACCAAGTTTTTAATTTGGTAATCCAACATCATTCAAACTTAATTTATTTTGTTTTAAACGATCTACATAAATATTGGTTAAATGGGTTGCGTAAACTCTAGTCATTGCTTTATTAGTATGTCCGAATAAATGTTGAACATCATCTAAACTTTGCCCAGCCTCTAGCCTTTTATTTGCAGTTAAATGCTTAAATGAATATAGTTTGACATCAATCCCTAAAGGAATCTCAACTTTACGCTGCCACCATTTAGAAACAGTTTTTCTTGATAATGGTTCTGCGGCAGGTATTAAGTCTGTTTCATTTGAAACTCCTTTATTCTTATAGGGTCTATTTGTACCAAATAAGTAGAAGTCCTTATTTAATAGGCTTAAATCTTTACTTAATAAAAAATCATAGATATATTCATCAATTGGAACGATACGTTTTATTGATGTTTTAATAATTTCCTTTGGAAGAATGATTACACGATTTTTTAAATCAATCATCTTCATTTGAATCAATAAAATTTCGTGAGGACGTAATCCGGTTTGAAACAAAAAGAAAACAAAATCCCAAAGATTAGAAAAGTCTTCAGATAATTTATCTTTAATAAGTTTTAGTTCGATATCACTTGCGGGTTCATAGAAATCACTTTGAACAGTTTTCTTTAGACTTATATCACGACAGATATTATTGTCGATATATTCCCATTCCGTTAAAACAGAAAAAAGCGTTCGAACATTACCTAAATATTTATTGTATGATTTATTTGCCCACTTATAGGCAGTGGTCATATCGTTAAAAATATTTAGAATATCTTTTCTTGTGATGTCTTTAATATCGGAATCTACAAGCTTAAACTTATTAGAATGCTTTATAAATTTAGAAACGGTAGTTTCATAATCTTTAAAGGTACTTTCACGTACAGTCTCACGTTTCTTCTCTAAAGCAAAATTCAAGGATTCAGATAAAGAGTTGTAACTGCTTTGCTGAACCTCGTCTTCCTCGTTTACGTTAGGGTTCCAACCGTTATTCAGTTTTCGTTCAATTTCGGCGCGATAAATTTCGAATTGTCTATTTCGAGCTTTCTTGTCTTTAATTTTATTTAAATCAAAAGACATTCTAAATCGAACACCATCAAAACGGAATTGGATAATTTGATAGTCACCATTCTTAGTAACTATCGGAGTCGTAAAATTCGACTTCTTAATTTTTAATTTAATCATATTGCTCGGTTTTAAGGAGCAGCTAAGAACTATTGAAAGGGCAATTTCAAAATGCTTTATGGTCATAAAATGGACATAAAACTTAGTCTTAAAAAAATAAAACACTGAAATTCAGTGTTTTATCAGTGGAGCCGCAGGGAATCGAACCCTGGTCCAAACAAGCAATCAAAGGGCTTTCTACGCGTTTAGTTTTTGATTGAATTTTCGTTAAAAAGCAAGGCCAAAAACAGCCACTCTTTACTTAACCTCTAAGGTGTTCAAACGATATCCGAGATACTAATCGTTCTAGGTTTACTTTTACGGTTCCCCTTAACAAAACGCCATAAACCAAGGCTTTTTAGGAGAATTCAGCTTTCCTATCTAATAGGAACTGGGCGTATCTTACTATTAATTCAGATTAAGCAGCTAAAGCGTAGTTTTCTTCGCCGTGTAAAAAGTTTGAAACATGATATTTACGAGCTGTGTTCCAGCGCTCGACGTGCTTACCGTTCAATTCCACTCGCTGTCAAAACCGATCGGCCCCAGAAGTAGGTTGCAAATATATAGAATATCTTTGGTTTTTAAATAAAAAAATCTCGCTTTTTCGCGAGATTTTTATCCATTATCTATTAAGATTTCATAGCAATACCTATAGTGGTTGATAATGAAACATTGAGTTCTAAAAAAGATAAACTTTGTGTGATAATCAACAAAACAACAAAAATACGATCTAATTTTTCTAATTTATAAAAGACGTAAAAAAAAATTACCACATTGATTTATACTCTTAATTAAATTTACAATTCAATAGTTAAATGCCCGTAAAACCATTTTTGAATAAATTTAACATAAACTCAACGCATATCAAATGTATCATTATTTATTATAAAAACAAAAAAAAATCTAAATATTTTCTAAATAAAACAGACACAATGTTACAAACTGTTAAAATCTACATTTACTAAACAATAAAATCATCGAATAAATTAAAATCCAAATCCCATTTTAGACTATCATCATACCATAAATGTCCGTTTTTTACAATTAAAGGCGAACTAAAATTATTCGTAAATAAAGCACCAGTTCCTAAACCTTGTAACATAGTCGATTCTAAATTATATGTCCACTGTGCAATAGCATTTAAACCAATGTTACTTTCTAAAGCAGAAGTTATCCACCATCCAATATTTCGCTCTTCAGCTAATCGAATCCATTCTTGAGAACCTTTAAAACCTCCTACCAAACTCGGCTTTAAAATGATATATTGAGGCATAATTTTATCCAATAGATTTTCTTTATCGTTCAAATTTACAACCCCGATTAACTCTTCATCTAATGCGATTGGCAAAGGTGTTATTCTACAAAGCTCTGACATACTGTCATATTGAATTTTTTTAATAGGTTGTTCAATACTATGTAAATCTAATTCAGCCAATTGGGTTAATTTATATAAAGCTTCAATCGAACTAAATCCTCCGTTAGCATCTACACGAATCTCAACAATTTCTTTAGAATAATTACTACGAATGTATCGAATTAAATCCAATTCTTCATCAAAATTAATAGCTCCAATTTTAAGTTTTATACAATCAAAACCATTCGAAAGCTTATCATCAATTTGAGCTTTCATAAACTCTTTGTTTCCCATCCATACCAATCCATTTATTGGAATTGCAGCCTGAGAATTTGTAAATCGACTTGGAAATAAAACAAAAGGATTTGTGCTTTCTAAAGATAAAAAAGCTTGCTCCACACCAAATTGAATCGAAGGCCAATCTCGTAACATTTCCCAAAGTTCATCAGCCTTTTTACCAGCTTTAATCCATTGACAAACTTCATTTAACTTGTCCGAATAATCTAAACGATCATCATAAGATAAACCTCTAAAAATACAGCATTCTCCTATTCCTTTTTTACCTTCATTTTCTAAAATCAGAAACCAAGTTTCCTTTTCTGTCATCACACCACGAGAAGTTCCTGATGCTTGTTTAAAGTTTAAAATATATTTTTTAACGGTAGCTTTCATATATAATTTCATAAAAAAAGCTTCTTTCGAAGCTTTAAATTAAATTTCTATTGACGAACCAATTTCTAATAAAATCAGTTGTTTATTGTGATTTGCAAAACGTTCTTTTGAAGTTTCGTGATGGATTTTAATGTATCCAAACGTATCAAAATGATAACCTAAAACTTTATTAACTTGTAAAAATTCGGCAGCAATCGCAGCGTCTTCAACATCCATAGTAAAATTACTTCCAATCGGTAAAACAGCTAAATCTAATTTGGTACGCAATGGAATCAATTTCATATCCTGTGTTAAAGCAGTATCTCCAGCAATATAAACATTCTTATTATTCGCACTTATTACAAAACCACCAGGTTGACCTCCGTAAGAACCATCTGGAAATGAAGAAGAATGAATGGCATTTACATATTTAACCGTTCCGAAATCAAAATTCCAAGAACCACCGTGATTCATCGGATGTGAATTAAAACCTTTAGCTTCGTAATGACCAGCAATTTCTGCATTTGAAACTATAACTGCATTTGGATTGTTTTTAGCAATCGTTTCAACATCTAAAATATGATCTCCGTGAGCGTGTGTTATCAAAATATAATCGGCTTTTAAAGCATTTACATCGATATGAGATGCTAATTCATTAGCAGAAATAAACGGATCTACAATAATATTTTTTCCTGTAACTTCAATAGCTAAAGAAGCGTGTCCTAAATAAGTAATTTTCATATATTTTTTACATTAAGATTAAAGCAATAGATAATAGTAAAGATATTAAAAAAGTAGTTAATGATAAACGTTTTAACTCTGGATCCAAACTTCTGGGATTAGTCACTGTGTTGACCACTTTTAGATTCTTTAACAAAGGAATAAACCCAAAAACAAAGGCAAACTGATACCATTTAAATCCTTTTTCTAAAGCAAATGAATTTAGTGCAATTACAGCTAAGACAATCAAATAGAAATGATACATACGAGCTTTATTGAAACCTAATTTCACAACAATAGTATTTTTTCCCATTGCCGCATCGTTTTCTATATCACGCATATTATTCATATTCAAAACCGCCATACTCAACAAACCAATCGCAATTCCAGGAAGTAAAACGGTGAAATCAAACGAGTGCCCGTATAAATAATACGAACCCAAAGTACTCACCAATCCAAAGAAAATAAACACAAAAACATCGCCTAATCCACGATAACCGTAAGCTGAATTACCGACCGTATATTTAATTGCAGCTCCAACACAAGCAATAGCAAGAATCAAATAAATTGTTGCTTGAATAAAATTTTCACTACCAAATGAAGCATAAATAACACCGACAGAAGAAAGTAAAGACAAAACAGAAGTTATAATAATCGCCGTTTTCATTTGAGATTTAGTAATTTCTCCACTCTGGATTGCACGTTTCGGTCCTACTCTATTTTCATTATCTGTCCCTTTAACTGCATCACCGTAATCATTAGCATAATTAGACAAAACCTGAAAAAATAAAGTCGTTAAGAAACATAATCCGAAAATTAACCAATAATTCCATTGATTATGATACGATTGATAAGCACAAGCACTTCCAACAAAAATTCCAGATATTGACAAAGGCAATGTTCGCAAACGTGCCGCTTTAATCCACTTTTTCATTTAAACCAAATGTTGTTTGATAAACGAAGTAACTTTTTCAAATACTTCTTCTTTCTTTTCTTTATGAGCTGTATGCCCAGCACCTAAAACCCAATATTTTTCAGCCTTTGGAGCTTTGTCAAAAGCATCCATTTGAGCAGCAGTACCAAATTCATCAAATTCTCCTTGGAAAACTAAAATCGGAGCTTTTATCTGTGGAATAAAATGTTCAATATTCCACGATTGATGCGATTCGCTCACCCAGGTTTCTGTCCAAGCCAAATATAAATCCATTACTTTATCTCCATGATATTTTTCTAAAACTTTTGCAATTTGAGTCGTTTCTAATGTATGTTTTGCTTGACGAATTCCTGCTAATGTTTCTTGTTCAATCAAAACATGAACTCCTTCAATAGTTAATGAATGAATCTTATCAGGAAACATTCCTGCATAAATAGTTGCTACGCTTGCTCCGTCCGAAAATCCAAAAAGATGCACATTTTTAAGTTCTAATTTCTCAATTAATTCATCTAAAATCTGAGCTTCTTGCTCTAAATAATTGATTGGACGTGGAACGGTATAATTTGATGATTTTCCGTAACCACGACGGTCATAACTCAAAACAGAAACGTTTAGTTCTTGAGCTAAAATATCTAACCAATCGCGCCAAAGAACCGTACAACCCAACGAATCATGTAATAAAATCAAAGTATTCGTAGCATTTTGAGACGTTACTTTTTTATAATAAATAGAACTATTTTGTATTAAAATATGATTTTCTTCAATCTGCATTACATCCAATTTAAATTTTGTTTTTCAATGTTATATAACCAAAAATTAACTCGGTTACGAATTTCAACTTCATCAGCAATCGAAAAACTCAAAAAACCTCCAGCTGTATATAAAACAACGCTTCCTAAGTTTAAGTTCAAATGCCAAATGCGCTGATAAGTTTTTATTTTTTGAATTTTATGAGGTTCAATTATACTATAAGTCACATCCCAAAAACCACTTTTCTGAACAATAAAATGTTCGGTAAAATAGAAAAAAGCATTTTTGTAAGTTATCCATTGATATAAAGCAGTAATCAAAAAAAGTGGAATCGTTAGAAAAATATAAATTTCTTCGAACTGAAACCAAGCAATTCCGAAATAAACCATCGATGGAAAAATACTAAACCAAATAAAATGAACCACAAATTTACGAATACTTGGTTTGATTCCGTTTTCTAGTTGGATTTCTTTCTTGAAAATTTGGTCAACAATCGCTTCTTTTTCAGATTTATTTACTCCAGGAATATCGATTCCAATTCCTTTTTTGGACGTATTCTCATCGGAATCTGTTTGTAAAATTTTTAACATCAATACGTTAAGCAACTTCTGAAAATAATTCTGCGTTATTTTTAAAATTTGAACACGTTGCGACTTAATAATGGTGTTTTTTGTTTCGAAAAGTCCGTATGAAATAAATAATTTTCGATTTACCACATCGATTTTATAATTATAATACTTCAATAAAGTTCGAACCAAATTAATGATTAATACTAACAAGAAAATTCCGACAATGAAAAAAGGCAACAACATCAAGGAAATATTTTTCTCTGCATAATCACCAAATTGAGAATATACATTGATCTCTTCGTCGCGATAATAGTCTTGAATTTTTTCGACAACTTGAATTAAAATAACAAAAAGCAGTGAAAACGTTTGAAGATAATTTCTTGTTATTCCAACTTTTACCAAACTAGAAAGTGAAATTTCAATAAACTTCTTTTTCGGTTGATTTACGATTGTTTGGTTTTCAATAGGATTTGAATCTATTTGAAGATATTCATTAATCGTTTTATCTTTTTCTAATAATTTCAATTTTAAAACATGCGCCACATCACCAGAGACTGCGTAAATTTTACCTTCGGTTTTTGATGAACCAGCTGTTTCAACTTCTACAGAATATAGATTTAACAGTTTGTGTAAAAAATTTTGATTTAAATTTACTTGTTGAATTTTATCAAATTTAACAACGGTTTTCGATTTATTTAGCCAACCTTTTTCAATAATAAATTCATTAGAATCTGAATTGATATAAAATTTGAAGTACAAAAAATTCAACACACTCAATATCGAAATCAAAAGAAAAGCGCTTCCTAATATTAAAGAAATTTTAAAAAATTTACTTGATTCGTCATCTCGAAAGAATAAAATCAAAACAATTGGTAAAAACGATTTTACAAAAGGTTTTACAACATTAAAGAAAATAATTGCCAAACCTTTTTTGGATTGCCTTTGTGGCTGGTTCAAATCAATTTGTAGCATTTTCTTCTAAATTTTGGTCAGTAGAAATTGAATTACTATTTATATCATCATTACTAGCGTCTTCATTATCTGAAGTTTCTTTTAACTCGACTTGATTGATTTTATTTAATAACAAATTCTTTATTTTTTCTGCTTGATCCAATTCTAAACCTGGAATCGCAACTTCGTTATTACTACTTGCCGCAGTATAACACTCAATCGTTGCTAATCCTAAAAAACGAGAAAGCCAACCTTGCTTTAAAACAACATGTTGCAAACGGTTATAAGGAACAATTTCATACGAAATGGACAAAACTCCAGAACAATAAATCACGTCTTGTTCTCTGAAAGCAAAACTTTTTCTTTTAAATGCGATTAAAGAAAAGACATTTGAAATCATTATTATTAAAAACAAAATCGCCAGAGCAATTCCTTTGTAAATCCAAGAAAATTGATCAAGAAACAGAATAGAAACAGCAACAGCGATTCCAAAAATAATAACAGTCGAAACGATTAAATTGAAAAGCAATACTTTTTTATAGCGTTTTGCAATCGGAGTTAATTCCGTTTTTTTATAATCGGGAAGTTCGTTAAAATTAATTGTTTGATTAGAAAAAGATTCCATTTTTAGTTTTTATCAAAAATACATAATTAGCCTTTATAAAACAAAAAATCCCAGCTTTCACTGGGATTAAATATTATTGTCTTTCATCGATAATTCCTTGAACAACTTCAGGATTAATCATCGTTGAAGTATCTCCAAAAGTATCTAAACGGTTGGTTGCAATTGAACGTAATAAGCGACGTAAAATTTTACCAGAACGCGTTTTAGGCAAACCTTCCACAAACTGAATTTTATCCAATTTTCCAATAGGTCCGTAATGTGAAGTGATTAATTGATTGATTTCTTTTTTCACATTTTCACGGTCACGCGTTGTACCTTCCACTTTCAAAGTAATGAAACCATAGAGCCCATTTCCTTTAATATCGTGATTATAACCAACAACAGCACTTTCTGCAACTGCTGGATGTTGATTGATAGCATCTTCAATCGGCGCTGTTCCAATATTATGTCCAGAAACAATTACAACATCATCTGTTCTACCAGTGATTCTGTAATATCCAACTTCATCTCTTAATGCACCATCTCCTGTAAAATAGCAACCTGGAAAATCTGAAAAATAAGTTTGAACGTATCTTTCGTGGTCATTCCAAATCGTACGAGCCATTGAAGGCCAAGGGAATTTGATACATAACGAACCCATTACTTGATTACCTGTAATTTCGTTATGCAATTCATCCATCAAAACCGTTTGAATCCCAGGCATAGGTAAAGTTGCATAAGTAGGTTTTGTAGGTGTTACATTTGCTAAAGGCGAAATCAAAATACTTCCTGTTTCTGTTTGCCACCACGTATCAACAATCGGACAACGTTTTTTACCAACGAAATCGTTAAACCAGTGCCAAGCTTCTTCGTTAATGGGTTCTCCAACCGAACCTAAGATTCTCAATGAACTTAAATCATGACCTGTAATATAAGAATAATCTTCAGTCATTAACGAACGAATGGCTGTCGGAGCTGTATAAAATTGAGTTACTTTGTGCTTATCGATAATATCCCAAAAACGACTAGGATTTGGATATGACGGAACTCCTTCAAACATCACAGTTGTTGCTCCGTTTAATAAAGCTCCATACAATATATATGAATGTCCAGTAATCCAACCTAAATCGGCAGTACACCAAAAAATATCATCATCTTTATAGTCAAACACATTATTGAATGTATAAGCAGTTTGAATCATATAACCAGCCGTTGTATGAACCATTCCTTTAGGCTTTCCTGTTGAACCAGAAGTATATAAAATAAACAACGGGTCTTCAGAATCCATAATTTGAGCTACGTTAGATTCTTCGGCAACTTCATATAAAGGAGCTAACCACAAATCACGTCCTTCTTTCATCTGAACCGCTTCGTTTGTACGTTTTACAACTAAAACTTTTTCAACCGAAGATAAATCTTTAATTGCGTCGTCAACTATATTTTTTAATTGAATTGTCTTAGCTCCGCGGAAACCACCATCTGAAGTAATAACCATTTTAGCACCACAATCTTCAACTCTTGTTTTAATTGCCTCAGCAGAAAAACCTGCAAAAATTACCGAATGAATTGCACCAATTCGAGCACAAGCTAACATAGCAATTGCTAATTCTGGAATCATAGGTAAATAAATACAAACGCGATCTCCTTTTTCAATCCCTTGAGATTTTAAAACGTTCGCCATTTTAGCAACACGCACATATAATTCGTTATACGAAATTACTTGCGCTTGCTCGTTTATATCATTTGGCTCAAAAATCAATGCTGCTTTTTCACCTCTTTTTGATAAATGTCTATCAATACAGTTTTTTACAATATTTAGTTTTCCATCGGTAAACCATTTGATATCGTGTTTTTCCATATCAAAATCAAAAACTTTATCCCAAGCTTGGTACCAAACAAAGTTTTCTTCTGCGATTTTGCCCCAAAATTTACGTGGTTCTCTAACCGATTTTTTATAGTGTTTAAAATATTGTTCTAAGTCACCAATTTTATAATAACTCATGTTGTATCTTCTTATTTATTCGTTTCTATAAAATTAACTATTTTTTTTTTAATATTATTAACAATAACATAATTTAAAGAAGTTAAAAAAAATAAAAACACATTTTTATCGTTATTTTTTTGTTTTTATTTATTCTAAAACTTAAAATCAATTTTAACAGATTCATTAAATTCTGAAATCACCCCCTCAAAAACACGGGCTACAGTTTCAATTTCTGAAATTAATCCTACAATTTGACCAATTTCCAACTCACCTTCAACCAAATCCCCCTCAAACATACCCCTTTTAGCACGAGCACGTCCTAAAACTTCTTTTAATTCATCAATTGAAGCTCCTTTCTTATAAACCTCTTGAAGTTGGTTGAAAAATTCATTTTTAATCAAACGGACAGGTGCCAATTCTTTCAAAGTTAATTGCGTATCTCCTTCTTTTACATCTACAAGAAGATTTTTAAAATTATCATGAGCTGAACTTTCAACAGTCATCGCAAAGCGAGTTCCCATTTGAACACCATCTGCACCAAGAATCATAGCTGCATGCATTCCTTTACCCGTAGCAATTCCACCTGCTGCGATAACCGGAATTGAAACTTCTTTTGTTACCATTGGAATCAAAGTCAAAGTTGTTGTTTCTTCACGACCATTGTGACCACCCGCTTCAAAACCTTCGGCAACAACAGCGTCAACACCAGCTTCTTGAGCTTTTAAAGCAAATTTTGTAGAACTTACGACATGGACAACCGTCAAACCTTTTTCTTTAAGGAATGAGGTATATGTTTTTGGATTTCCAGCAGATGTAAAAACAATTTTTACACCTTCTTCAATAATAATATTCAAAATCTCTTCAACATTTGGATATAACATAGGCACATTTATCCCAAAAGGTTTATCTGTTGCTTTCTTGCATTTTTGGATATGCTCACGCAAAACTTCTGGATACATTGAACCCGCGCCAATCAAACCCAAACCACCTGCATTACTAACTGCTGCTGCCAATTTATATCCGCTATTCCAAATCATTCCGCCTTGAATGATTGGATATTTTATATTGAAAAGTTGTGTTATTCTATTCATGTCTTTTTAAATTAATTTGGAAATTGAAAGATACAAAAAAACCAAACTTTTTCAAGTTTGGTTTGATATAATGTTTATGAAAGGTATTTATAATTTAGAAATAACTCCTGATCCAATCAATTCTTCACCTAAATGCCAAGAAACAAATTGCCCTTCAGTAATTGCTGATTGAGGTTCATCGAACTGTACATACATTCCAGATTCAAACTTATATAAAGTAGCTTTTTGAAGCGGTTGACGGTAACGAATACGTGCCATAACTTCCATAGATTCACCATTTTTCAAAGCTAAATCTTCACGTATAAAATGAATTTCTTCTGGTTTTACAAATAAAGATTTTCTGAATAATCCTGGATGAAAACTTCCTTGTCCTGTGTAAATTGCATTTTCATTTACATCAGTTGCAATAATAAACAAAGGTTCAACAGTTCCTCCTACATTCAACCCTTTTCGCTGACCGTTTGTGTAATAATGAGCTCCGTTGTGATTTCCTACTTTTTTACCCGTTTCTGGTGTATATTTAATAGAAGTTGATTCAGCAAATAATTGTTCTTCAAGAGAGTTATACTTTTTCTCTTCTTTATTAAACACAGGATGATCTTTAGAAACTTCATAAATCAATCCAGCTTTTGGTTTTAATTGTTGTTGTAAAAATTCGGGTAAACGAACTTTTCCGATAAAACACAAACCTTGAGAATCTTTCTTTTCTGCAGTAATTAAATCATTTTCAGCTGCAATTTCTCTAACTTTTGGTTTTAATAAATCGCCAATCGGAAATAATGCTTTTGATAATTGCTCTTGAGATAATTGACATAAAAAGTATGATTGATCTTTATTCGGATCAACACCAGCCATTAAACTATGAACTTCTTTACCGTCGATTATCTGAGTTTGCTTACGACAATAATGTCCGGTTGCAACGAAATCAGCACCAAGCTCCAAAGCTATTTTCATAAAAACATCGAATTTGATTTCTCTGTTACATAAAACATCCGGATTTGGTGTACGTCCGTTTTCGTATTCGTTAAACATATAATCAACGATTCGCTCTTTATATTGTTCGCTTAAATCGACTGTTTGAAAAGGAATTCCTAATTTATCAGCTACCATTAAAGCATCATTACTATCTTCAAGCCAAGGACATTCATTAGAAATAGTTACCGAATCATCATGCCAATTCTTCATGAATAATCCAATTACTTCATAACCTTGCTCTTTTAATAAATATGCGGCCACGCTAGAATCTACTCCACCAGAAAGGCCTACTACTACTCTTTTTTTCATTTTAAAAAACTGAACTGCAAAATTACGATAATTCTAACGAAATCTACTTTGCTTTTAAGAGCATTTTAAGGTTTCTTATTGGACTTGATTTTTCTTCCATTGTCGAAATCAACTTCTTCTACAATAACTCCTGAAGCGTTTCTATAAATTGCTTTTCCGTGTTTTGCATCATTAACATAAAATTCTTCGGAAATAATTTGCCCGTTTTCAGTGTATTTAAACAATTTACCTTCTAAAACTCCATTCTTATAATTCATCTCATCCGATGGTTTTCCAGATTTATAATAAACCTTACGAACACCCTCCAATTTACCATTAACATAAGTTTCTTCAGACATTAGGGTTGTTCCATCCATATGAAAATAAATCCATTTGCCTTCTTTAAGTTTACCTTTAAAATATCCTTCGCTTACTTTTTTACCTTTTGAATCATAAAAAGTTGTAAAAGCAATTCCGTTACCTTTAGAGAAATCTCTTTTTGCAATCACATTAGCACTTGGCGAATCGTCATAAAAAACAAAAACACCTTGTTCTACTCCATTTTCAAAAACACCTTCGTAGCGCTTATTATTAGTTCCTTCGTAATATCCAATCCATTTTCCTTCGCGCTTACCATTTGCGCTGGTACGATTTGTATCTTGAGCAATCGAATTGAAACTACTAAATAGAATCAAACCGAAGAAAACTATATTTTTATAAACCTTTTTCATATTCAAAAATTTAATAATCGAATTTCACTTAAATATCTACCAAAAAAAAACAACCCTGAAAATTCAGGGCTGTTAAATATACTTAAAAAAAGAATTACTTTTTATTTTTCTTTTGTTGTTCTTGAGCAGCTTGTGCTTGCTCCATCATTTGTTGCATTTTACGTTGGAATTTACCTTGAGGTTTTTCCTTCGTTTTATTCTCTTCCATTTTTAATTTCAATTTATCATCATTTACAATTTTGTTTTTGATGACCCACATAATTAAAATAGTAATCATATTAGAAACAAAATAATACAACGATAATCCAGATGCGTAATTATTAAAGAAGAACAACATCATTAAAGGAGAAATGTAAATCATAATTTTCATAATCTTACTCATATCTGGCATACCTTCTTGTGGTGCCATTTGAGGCTGATCTCCGGTTGTCATTTTCATATAAAAGAAAATGGCTACAGAAGCTAAGATTGGGAATAAACTTACGTGATCTCCATAGAATGGAATTGTAAATGGTAATTGAATTACATTATCGTAGGATGATAAATCATCTGCCCATAAGAATGATTTTTGTCTTAAATCAAAAGCTGAAGGGAAGAATTGGAACAACGCATAGAAAACTGGAATTTGCGCCAAAGCAGGTAAACAACCAGCCATTGGATTAACTCCTGCAGCAGAATACAATTTCATTGTTTCTTGCTGTTTTTTCATTGGGTCATTTTTATATTTCTCGTTGATTTCATTTACTTCTGGACGAATCAATTTCATCTTAGCTTGAGAAACATATGATTTATAAGTAATTGGAGACATTACAATACGAACTAAAATCGTTAATGCAATAATCGCAATTCCATAAGGTAAGAACGAAGCTAAAATTCCAAAAACAGGAATGAAAATAAACTCATTAATCCATCCGAAAATTCCCCAACCAAGTGGCATAACTTTAGTTAAGTTTTTACCTTCATAACTTTTTAAAATATCATAAGAAGCTGGACCAAAATATAAATTCATATTATAGTTTAACTCACCACCTTTGAATTCTAAAGGAACACTTGCTTGGAAATTTTTAGTAAAAGTAGTATCAACAGCTTCATCTTTAACTAAGTTTTCTGATTTTAAAACTGCTGATTTAAAAGTTGTATCTGTTAATAAAATCGACGTAAAGAAATGCTGTTTGAAAGCGATGAAATTCACATCTTTTTCAGTAGCATCATCAACTGCACTTGAAGCACTTAAATAATCGTCTTTATCACCGTCATATTCGTAAACCATTTCTGTATATCTATTTTCATAAGAAATACTTTTTTCGTTACGATATGCTTTTAATTGCCAATCTAAATCTGCAGGATTTGAACCGTTAATTACATTAGTTAATCCAACCGTTTTGATTGTAAAATCTAACATATAATTATTTGGTTTAATCACATAACGATATTCTAAAAACGCATTTGCAGAAGATTTCAAACGCATTGAAACTACTGTATTTTCACCTTCTTTAGAAACAGTTGGTTCGAAAACCAAGTCTTTAGTATTGAAAACGCGATTGTCTTTTGTTTGAAACTTTAAGTTTAACTTAGAATTATTATCCTTAATTAAAGTAACGATTTCTTTTGAATTTTTAGAAATTGCGTGAATTCCGTTTAATTCAAGAGTTTTGATATAACCTCCTTTATTTGAAAAAGTAACAGTTAAAAAATCGGTAGCAACAACAACTTCTTCATCATAAGCAGCTGGTAACGTAGCGCTATAAGCGAAATCACCTAAAGCAGCTTTGAATTTTTCTGTTGCTAATGAATCGGTTGGAGGCGCATTAAAGATTTCTGCAACCGCCATTTCAGTGGTATCAACCTTTTCAGTC
Organism: Paenimyroides tangerinum; assembly: GCF_003865405.1. GTDB lineage: Bacteria > Bacteroidota > Bacteroidia > Flavobacteriales > Flavobacteriaceae > Flavobacterium > Flavobacterium tangerinum. The sequence goes on along the minus strand of NZ_RQVQ01000010.1, from coordinate 33,978 downwards.
TTTTGTTTCTCATCTTCAAGTTTCTCATCTTCTTTACCGAAGTTTCCAGAAACCATCCAAAATAAAAGCCCTGCGAGTAATCCCATTCCAATTAAACTACTCTTGTCTAATTTTTTTTCTTCCATTTAATTATTACTTAATTTTCAAATAATTCTTGAGGTTAATCCTCGTATTTTATCCGTTTACTTTTTTGTTTACAGCCGCTTTTACAAAATTCACGAATAAAGGATGTGGATTTGCAACTGTACTTTTGTATTCTGGATGATATTGAACTGCCACGAAGAACGGATGGTCTTCGATTTCAACGATTTCAACCAATCTTGTTTCTGGGTTAACACCCGAAGCAATTAAACCAGCTTTTTCAAATTCTTCCAAATACGTATTATTGAATTCGTAACGGTGACGGTGACGTTCATTAATTAAAGTAGAACCATATATTTCGTAAGCTTTAGTTCCTTCTTTAATCTCACAATCCCATCCACCAAGACGCATTGTCCCACCTTTATCTGTAATTGTTTTTTGCTCTTCCATAAATGTAATTACCGGATAAGGTGTATTATCATTCATTTCAGTAGAATTTGCATTTTCAAATTTCAGAACGTTTCTAGCATATTCAATAACTGCCATTTGCATTCCTAAACAAATTCCCATAAATGGAATTTTATTTTCACGAACGTAACGAACCGCTTCAATTTTACCTTCAATTCCACGAGAACCAAATCCTGGTGCAACTAAAACTCCGTCTAAATTTTTCAATTTATCAGCAACATTTTTCACTGTTAATGATTCTGAATGAATCGAAACCACGTTTACTTTAGCTAAGTTTTCAGCTCCAGCGTGAATAAATGCTTCTAAAATTGATTTGTAAGAATCTTGCAATTCTACATATTTTCCAACTAAACCGATGTTAACCGTATGTTTAGGATTTTTTAATCTATGTAAGAAATCATTCCATTTTACTAAATCTGGTAATGACTTTTCAGGTAAATCTAATTTTTTCAATGCTACACGGTCTAATCCTTCAGCTAACATATTGTTAGGAACTTCATAGATTGTTGACGCATCGATTGATTGAATAACCGCCTCTGTTTTTACGTTACAAAAAGCTGCTAATTTTTGACGAATTTCAGTAGATAATTCGTGTTCGGTTCTACAAACTAAAATGTCAGCTTTGATTCCACTTTCCATTAAAGTTTTAACCGAATGTTGCGTTGGTTTTGTTTTCAACTCACCAGCTGCAGCTAAATAAGGAACTAAAGTTAAGTGAATTACAATAGCATTGTTTTCACCTAAATCCCATAATAACTGACGAACAGATTCGATATAAGGTAATGATTCGATATCTCCAACCGTTCCTCCGATTTCTGTAATAACAATGTCAAAATCACCAGATTTACCTAGCAATTGCATACGTTCTTTGATTTCGTTTGTGATGTGTGGAACAACCTGAACCGTTTTTCCTAAAAATTCTCCACGGCGTTCTTTCTCAATTACTGATGAGTAAACACGTCCAGTAGTTACGTTGTTTGCTTGAGATGTTGGAACATTCAAGAAACGTTCATAGTGACCTAAATCTAAATCTGTTTCTGCACCATCGTTTGTCACAAAACATTCTCCGTGTTCATACGGATTTAACGTTCCTGGATCAACGTTGATATACGGGTCAAATTTTTGAATTGTTGTACGATATCCTCTTGCTTGTAGCAATTTTGCTAAAGATGCTGCTACAATTCCTTTTCCTAAAGAAGATGTTACACCACCTGTTACAAAAATATACTTTGTTTGTTTCATTATTAATTATGTTGCGTTGCGTTGTTGTTAATTAAACTTGGCAAAAGTACAACTATAATTTGTACTGCGAAAATATTAAGTCGCAATTATAGTTATTTTAAAGGTTTGGGATATTTGATGCGAATATTTCGAATCAGATCTTCAAGTCCATTTAATTTCAGTTCATAAACCAATTGCAATTGTTCGCCTAATTTCCCTTTTGGGAAACCTTTATTGTTATACCAAACGATATAATGTTCAGGCAAATCGATTAAGAATCTGCCTTCAAATTTCCCAAAAGGCATTTTGGTATGAGCTAATTCAACTAAAAGTTTTTGTTGTTCTTGGGACATGTAAAAGTAGATTTATAAATCGATGTAAGCTATGAATATTCCAAAGTAAGATTTTCGATTTATTAGAAAAGGTAAATTTACCAATTCTATTTTAAGCTAAAAGTTATATTTACAATTTAATTTTCAGGATTTATAATCACAAAAAAAAGCAACCCAATGGATTGCTTATATGCTATTTTAAATTACAATAAAACTTCAATGTTTTTTACAAGAATGGTCAAATTGTTATCTCTATCAAACACCTTCAGTTCTTTAAGATTATCAGCCGCATCTCTTTCAACTATTTGCATTCCACCATTTACAAAAACAAGTTTTAAACCATAATTATAACCGCTTTTGTTTTCATAAAAATAGGTTTTTTGTATGTTTCCTGATGTAATATTTTTTTGCTTTTTAACAAATCCTTTTCCGTTTTCATAAGAAAATCTAGTTGAAATAAATTCGTTTTTTTTATATTCAATTTCGTTTTTATGATATTCGATTAATTTACCTAAATCGTTATATTTTTTTTCAACTATTTGATTTCCTTTTTCATCATAAGTCCATTCCATAGAAAGAATGAAATCGTTACTTTCTTTCTGCTTATTATAAAGTTTTGTGTATTTTCCAAATTCATTATACTCGCGTTTTTGCCAATCAATAGTATCACCTTTACGAACTTGATATTTTTCGATATTATTTTTATTTTCATCATATATCCTAATGATTTTACTAATAATATCACCATTTTTATCAATTTCAGCAGAAACGTACAAACTATCTGAATCAATTTCAATTATAGAATGTGTTTTTACAGGATTCGTTTTAGCTCCAGAAATGGCATTTGAAATATTATTTTCGGTCGAAATAACATTTTTTAGACTATCAAGATACGTTATCATCACTTTTTTATTGATTGTATCTTGTTTATTCATTTCATAAGCAACTAAAGTACGCTTGTAGAATGGCTTTTTTTGACTTATTCCGTAAAACGGAAGAGAGAGAATTAATAATAAGAAAAAGGTTTTCATATTTATATTAAAAGGTATTTTATTTTTTTTCGCAATTTAATACAATAGTTAAAAAAAGTTTCAAGGGAAAACCCTGATTTTTAAATAAAAATAGACACAAATGAAACATTTAGTTTTGATTATATCAGACCATAAACAAAAAATAAGATACTAATAAATAAAATCGCTTTTTTAAATTTCATCAAGTTCATTCTAAGTTTATTTCCAACAAAAGCAATTACAATACTTATTAAAAATTTTATCAAAATTTCAGTCGTAGAAAAATTTTCAGAGTCATAAAATGAAGTAGCATTTAATAAAATTAGAAAAAATCCTAAACTCAAAAACATTTTTCCGTATTCAATTTGTTGTTCAATTTTGGACTTTTTTGAAAATTTGATTGATAAATAAAACAATAAAATTCCAACAAAAAAATTTAAATAAATTATTGGATTTGATATCAATTCAGTTCTTGATATTGAATAAATAATTAAATCTACCAAAAAATGATATAATAGTGTAATCAGAGGTACAATAAAATTAATTACTAAAAATAATTTTGAATAAAATTCTTTAGAAAATTTCTTTACAAAAAAAGAGATAAGAGAAAATAACGGAACAAAAAATAAAAACATTTTGACTATCAAAACGTTCATAAATTGATATTCTTGAAATAAACTTATCGACTTTTCAATCAATACAAATAAAGACAAGATTATTAAAACCCAATTAAAAATTTTGTTTTTGTAAATTTCCTTCATAAAAAATTGAAAAATAAAGAATATCAAGAGTTTGTAAATATCTTTAAAATTAATCCTAAAGCAAAAATAAACAAAAACGCTCTGAAAAGAGCGCTTATATTTTACTAACTTCTAAAATCAAATCGGTTTCTTGAAAAGAAAATAAGGTTTTATCATCTTTTGTCGAAACGTATATTTTCATAAAAATCATCGAACCACTTTTATCCGTTAAAGTGATGATATCATTTTCAAAATTCCATTTACTTTGTTCAATCATTTGAACCATATAATCTAGCGAACCAGCCGATTGATTCGTTTTTAGTTTTAAAGTTTTATCGCTTTTAAATTCAAACGTACTTGAATCTAAAGATTGAATCAGCTCTTCAAAAACAGGATTTCCTTTTGGACTAACAACTTCTTTAACAGACCAATTTCCGACTATTTTTTCAACCTGGGCATTCATTGAAAACCCAATGAATAAGAAAAGAATGATGATGTAATTTTTCATATATCTTGTTTTTACTTCCAATTGAACGAAATCGTTTTTATAATATCTGGATTCAAACTTAAATAAACAGGACAAGTAAAAGCAACTCGTTCTAGAATGGTTTTCGTTTTCTCATCAACTTGAACATTCATCGTAAAATCAATTTTAATTTCAGCAATTTTACGTGGACTTGCTTGCATAATCTTAGTTACTTCTGCAGTTGAATTTTCTAAATTCACATCCATTTCAGCAGCTTTAATTCCCATAATCGTAAACATACAAGTTGCTAATGAATTTGATACTAAATCGGTTGGCGAGAAAGCTTCTCCTTTTCCGTGATTATCAACAGGTGCATCGTTTACAATGGTTTGATTTGATTGTAAATGCGTAGATTCTGTTCTTAAATTTCCTAAATACGTTACTTTCGATGTCATTATTGTGCTTCTTTAATGGTTAAATCTTTATCGTAATACAAAACATAAATTCCTGAATTGAAAATTCCACCGTTTTCGTTTACATAAGTAAACTTATTTTCAATTTGTTCTGAACCGTATCCAAAAATATTTTCTCCATTATCATCATCTTGCATCATTCGAGAAATCACATCCATAGTAACGTCGAATCCACGAATTGCAAATCGATTTGGAGAAGTATTAAAACGTTTCTTAAACGCTTCTTCAAACTTTACATTTACGTTCGAAGTTGCATCATTTGTAACCGATGGAAACGTAAATTTCAAATCAACTAAATCTTGTATTTGAACTTCTGTTGAATCTAAAACATCCAATTTTTCTAAAGCTACTAAGCGAATATCAAATTTTGATTTTAATTTTTTCAGCGAAGTAATTAAGTCAATTGCAGTTTTCATTGAATTCGAATCCAAAATAACATAATTCACTTTTCCTTGAATCAATTCTGATTCGATACTAGAAGCACTTAAACTTCCGTTATCAGACGTATTTACTAACTTAACTTCAGAATAATTCTGAGTAAAAAAAGCTTTATTTGAATTTGATTTTGGATTAACAACTGCAACTAAATTCCCGTAATTTGAACGTAAATATTCCATCATCGTATTACGAATCATACCGTTATTTGGCATCGCATGAACCTGATTTGGATAAGGTTTTCCTGTGTCGGTTGACAAAGGAGAAACAACCATCAAATCTTGATTTTTGAATACTTCAGAAAACGCATCTACATTCTTTTGAAAAAATGGACCAATCACAACATCAGTTGAACTGAAATCAATTTGAGATTTTAATTCTTCGATATTCAATGAACGGTTATTTTCTTTTGAATCAACAATTTTTATATGAATCGGAAGGTTCATCGCCTTTGCAGAATCGATGGCAATTAAAGCACCTGAATAAAAATCCAAAGACATATTCAAGAAAACATCTGTATTCAAACGTTTATTCAAAGCAGCTCGATCCGAAAAAGAATCTTCATTAATATTAAACGGCAACAAGAATGTCAATTCTTGAACTTGATTTTTACTTTTATTTATTTTAATTTTTTCTACGATTGGTTCATCTTCAATTATTTCCAACACAGCAGCAATTTCAGGTAATGGTTTTTGAACATATAACTTCATTCCTTCTTTTAAACCATTTTGCAAATCTGGATTCCAAGTCATCAAATCGTCTTTAGAAACATTGTATTTTTTTGAAATTCCGAAAATAGTTTCTTTTGGTTCAACAAAAATAAAATTCACCTTACTACTTGTTGCGTACGTCGGATTATTTGATTCTGTTTTCTTTTTTGAACTCGGGATTTTAATTATCTGACCTTTCTTTAATCCATCAGATTCCAATTTTGGATTTAACTCATAGATTTCACTAACTGTTGTATTATTTTGATTAGCTAATGAGTAAATCGTTTCTTTCTCTTTTACTTCGATTTCGCGATAAGTAACAACTTTACTTTCGCTTGAATTTGAAGTTGTATTTGATACTGTTTTAGGTTTTGAAATATTGATTTTTTGACCAATTTTCAATCCATTTTCTTTCAAACCTGGATTATATAAATACAATTGGTCGATTGCAATATTATATTTTTTAGAAATTCCATAAATGGTTTCTTGAGCCAAAACTTCATGTTGAATCGCTCCCGAATTTAAATTTGGAATTAGTAAGATTTGATTTTCATTGATTCCGTTAACTGCATTCGGATTCAACAAAAATATTTCGTTTGCTGATGTTTGATATTTTTTTGCGATTTGTGTAATCGTTTCACCTTTTTGTACCGTATGTTTTTGAGTTGCTTCTTGTGCAAAACTTACAGCCGAAGTAAACATCAATAAAAACAAAGTTCCAATCTTATTTTTCATCTATAAAAAACATTTAATTAAAAAAAGTCGCTGAAAAACAACGACTTCTTATATAATTTATTCCCACTCAATTGTTGCTGGTGGTTTAGAACTAATATCATAAACCACACGGTTTACTCCTTTAACTCTGTTTATAATTTTATTCGAAATCTCCATTAAAAATTCGTAAGGTAAATGAACCCAATCAGCCGTCATTCCGTCTGTAGATTGAACTGCACGCAAAGCAACCACTTTTTCGTACGTACGCTCATCTCCCATTACACCAACAGAATTTACTGGTAACAAAATGGCACCTGCTTGCCAAACATCGTTATATAAACCATGTTCTTTTAAACCATTAATAAAAATTGCATCTACTTCTTGTAAAATAGCAACTTTTTCTGGAGTAATATCACCTAAAATACGAATCGATAAACCTGGTCCTGGGAAAGGATGACGACCTAATAATTCAGGATCGATTCCTAAAGAAGCACCAACTCTACGAACTTCGTCTTTAAATAACATACGTAATGGTTCAACAACTTGTAATTTCATATAATCAGGTAATCCACCTACATTATGATGCGATTTAATTGTTGCTGATGGTCCTTTTACAGAAACCGATTCGATTACATCAGGATAAATAGTTCCTTGACCTAACCATTTAGCATCTTTAACCAATTTTGATTCATCGTCAAAAACATCAACGAATACTTTACCAATTACTTTACGTTTTGCTTCTGGCTCTTCAATACCAGCTAATTCACCTAAAAAGCGATCAGCAGCATCAACACCTTTTACGTTCAATCCCATTCCTTTGTATTGATCTAAAACACTTTGGAATTCGTCTTTACGTAACAAACCGTTATTTACAAATATACAATATAAATTTTCTCCGATAGCTTTATTTAATAAAACTGCAGCTACAGTAGAATCAACTCCTCCAGATAATCCTAAAATTACACGGTCGTTACCAATTTTTTGTTTTAAATCAGCAATAGTTTCTTCTACAAAAGCATTAGGCGTAAAATCTTGAGCTACTTGAGCAATGTTTACTAAGAAATTTTTAATTAATTCTGTTCCATCTGTTGAATGGAAAACTTCTGGATGGAATTGAATCGCATACGTTTGCTCTCCATCAATACGATAGGCTGCATTTTCAACATCATGGGTACTTGCTAAACGCACACCGTTTGTTGGTAATGTTTTAATTGTATCTGAATGACTCATCCAAACCTGAGAATTTGCAGGAATGTTTTCAAAGAAAGCTTCGTCTTCTTTTATAAAAGCTAAATTAGCTCTTCCGTATTCTCTCAAATTAGAAGGTGCTACTTCACCACCATTGAAATGTGCTAAATATTGAGCACCGTAACAAACAGCTAGTAAAGGTAATTTACCTTTAATGTTTGATAAATCTGGATGTAAAGCATCTTCTGAACGAACAGAATATGGACTACCCGATAAAATTACAGCTTTAAAAGAAGATAAATCTTCTGGAATTTGGTTAAAAGGTAGAATCTCGCAGAAGATATTTAACTCGCGAACTCTACGCGCAATAAGTTGAGTATATTGCGATCCGAAATCTAAAATAAGTACGTTGTGTTGCATGTGCAAAAATAAGCATTTATTGAAGATTCAAAAATATAAAACGAAATTTATTTTCTTATAAAAGATTTTTAAAAAATTTCTCTTTGAAAAACCATTTTTTGGAACTATTTTTGTTAGAATTGGTACAAATAAATTAACATTTTTCTTTAGATAATGATTTCAAGAAAACACTTGCTAACGATATTTTTGGCTGCTATAACATTAGGTTCGTGCAATTTTAAAGACAAAGACAAACCACCTGTTGTGATTCAGCCTGAATTACTTGACTCTATTTTTTCAAATTCGTTTGAAGCAATTATTCCATGCCCAGATTGTGCTGGAATTGAAACAACTATTAGAATTTTTAAAGATAGTACTATTTCAAGAACGATTTATTATCAAGGAAGAAATGAGCTTCCTGAAACAAAAATGGGAACTTGGAAGTTGAAAGATTCTATTTTTGAAGCTAAATTTGATAGAGAAAAACTTTTTTATAAAATTAAATCCGGAAATTCAATATTAAGAGTTGGCTCAGATTTAAAAGAAGTTGATGGTGATTTAGCTAAAAATTATATTTTCAAAAGCACAAAACCATTTAGTATTGAAGACCATTTAGGTTCGTATTTTATGGGAAATCAGGCTGAGAATTATAACAAACTTGAGATTATTCAAAATAAGAAAAATAATATTTCTATAGAACTTTCTTCTTACATGATAAATGATTCAATTTCGAAATGTCTTTTGAAATTTAATGGTAAATTAAATAAGGAAAACACAATTGAAGTTCAATTAAGTGAGAAAAATGATTCGATACAGCAGTTGATGAAAATCTTATTTACAGTAAGAGAAGCGCATGTTTTCTTTGAAAATGTTTCTAAAGATTCAATTCCATTAAAATGTAAAGATTCTTTGAATATCAATTATCAAGGAACTTATTTAAAACGATAAAACAGAAAAAACGTCTAACTTTAAAATTAGACGTTTTTTTATGAATATAATTCTGATTATTTTAAAGGAATATTTTTTAGAATTTCTAAAACAAATTTCCAATATTTCTGAGCAGAAGAAATCGAAGCTCTTTCAACTGGAGAATGCGCTCCTTTAATAGTTGGACCAAAAGAAATCATATCCATATCTGGATAATTAGTTCCTAAAATCCCACATTCCAAACCAGCGTGACAAGCAACTACATCTGCTTTCGTTCCGTTTTGTTTTTCGTATATTTCTGTAAGAACATCTAAAATTTCAGACTTTGCGTTTGGCGTCCAACCTGGATAAGAACCAGAAAATTCAACTTCACATCCCATCAATTCAAAAGCAGAACGTAACGCATTTGCTAAATCAAATTTAGAAGTTTCAACTGAAGAACGTGTTAAACATTTTACAGATAATTTTCCTTCTCCAACATTTACTTTAGCAATATTATTTGAAGTTTCAACCAATCCTTCGAAATCAGCACTCATTCTATATACTCCGTTATGAGCTGTGTACATTGCACGAACAAAATAGAATTGAGCAACAGGAGGCATTACTTTTGCAGGCAACGTTTCCAATTTTTCAAAAACAACCTCTAAATTAGGTTCTGTCGAAGCAAATTCAGCTTTAATTTCGTTTACAATTTGTTGCATATCAAAAACAAAAGCTTCGTCATACGCTTGAGCAATAATCACTTTTGCAACACTTTCACGTGGAATTGCGTTACGTAAACTTCCTCCGTTGATTTCAGAAATTTGTAAACCAAAATTATCAAAACCATCAAACAATAAACGATTCATCAATTTGTTTGCATTACCTAAACCTTTATGAATATCCATTCCTGAATGTCCACCAACTAAACCTTTAACGGTAATTTGATAAGCAACAGAACCTTCAGGAGTTTCTTCTTCATCGTATTCAGCAACAGCAGTTACATCTACACCACCAGCACAACCGATATCAATTTCATCATCTTCTTCTGTATCTAAATTCAAAAGAATTTGACCTTCAAGCATTCCACCTTGTAATCCCATTGCACCAGTCATACCGGTTTCTTCATCGATAGTAAACAAAGCTTCAATCGCTGGATGCGGAATATCCGTAGATTCTAAGATTGCCATAATTGTTGCAACTCCTAAACCATTGTCTGCACCTAAGGTTGTTCCGTTTGCACGAACCCAGTCACCATCAACATACATTTCAATTCCTTGAGTATCAAAATCAAAAACGGTATCGTTGTTTTTTTGATGCACCATATCCAAATGCGATTGTAAAACCACTGTTTTACGATTTTCCATTCCTGGAGTTGCAGGCTTTTTAATAATTACGTTTCCTACGTGGTCTTTAATCGTTGGTAAACCTAACTTTTCACCGAATTCCATCATAAAAGCAATTACTCTTTCTTCTTTTTTTGAAGGACGAGGAACTGCATTCAGGTCAGCGAATTTATTCCAAAGAACTTTTGGTTCTAAATTTCTTACTTCTTGACTCATTATATAATGTGTAAAATTTTACTGTTTTAAAATCCAAATTTACGAATTATCCAAAAACAATTTCAATAGAAAGCAACTATTTGAAAAATGAAATTGATTTGATAATAAAAACATATCTCAGTACAAGAACACATTCAAAACTTTAACATTCGAATTCTGTTAAAATTAAAGTTTAACCAAAAACTTTAACTAAATTACCACTAATAAACAGAACAATATTTAAAACATATTTTACGTTATGACTATATAATCAAAATAAACAATACGTTTATTGTTAAAAAAACAAAACTTAATAAAATTCTAATTTTTAAATTTAAAGTCATGGGAAATTTCAATTATTTAGGAAAAGATTGGTCTAACATTGTATTTGAAGGACGCAATAAATTATATGGTGCTTATAAATTAAGACAAGAAAATGTAAAAAATACAGCATTGGCTTTGGTTTTTGGAATTGGAGGTTTAAGTTTAATATTTGGCGGTTCATATTTATACGCATCAAATGCAAACAAAACAGTAACAGTTATTTTAGTTGACGGTGATCCGATGAATCCAACAGAAGTTGAGCCAAAAATAGAACCAAAGGTAGAACCAAAAATAGAACCGAAGGACAATCCAATTGTAGAAGATAAAAAAGACACCAAAACAGAAGCGAGTTCAGCAAGAACAGATGTTCAGGAGAACAAAACGTTAACTGAAATTACTGTTACAACAGATGATAACGCAAAAGGTAAAATAACTGCTCAAGATGAATTTACTGATAAAATTAATTCAGGTGTTGCAGATTCTGATGCAGATACAGAATATGGAAGACTAAAATCTAAAGGTGAAAATACGGGTTTAGCAACTGAAGGTGTTGAAGGCGAAAACAGAACAACAACTGAGGCAACAACAACTGTTGAGAAAGTAGATGATAAAATTTATAATTTAAGACAAAACAAAGCAGAGCCAAAAGAAGGTTTTGATCGCTTCTACTCTACTTTTGCAAAAAAATTATCTTCACAAGATTTGAGTACAAGCGCAAATGAAATTGTTGTAAAAGTAAAATTTGTAGTAGAAAAAGATGGTTCTTTTACAGACATTCAAATCATTGATGACAAACACGGAGTTGGAAAAGAAGCGGAACGTATTTTGAAAAATATGCCAAAATGGAAAGCAGCTGAACACAACGGTAAAAAAGTTCGTTCAATGTTTACGCTTCCGATTAAAATTCAATTGAGATAAGCACTAATAAAAAAATCCAAACTTTCGTTTGGATTTTTTTTGTATTTATATTTTTTGAAAATTATACGTTAAAACGGAAGTGCATAACATCACCATCTTTAACGATATATTCTTTCCCTTCAACTCTTAATTTACCTGCTTCTTTTACTTTAGCTTCTGAACCATAATTTGAAAAATCTTCAAAAGCGATTACCTCAGCACGGATGAAACCTTTTTCGAAATCAGTATGAATTACACCTGCAGCTTTCGGAGCTGTATCTCCAACTTTAATAGTCCAAGCACGAACTTCTTTTACCCCAGCTGTGAAATACGTTTGTAAGTTTAATAATTTATAAGCTGCACGAATTAAAACTGCCGAACCTGGTTCCGTTAATCCCATATCTTCTAAGAAAACCTGACGTTCTTCGTAACTTTCTAATTCTGTAATATCAGCCTCAGCTCCAACAGATAAGATAATTACCTCAGCGTTTTCGTCTTTAACTAATTCTTTAACTTGCTCAACATAAGCATTTCCGTTAACAGCAGCTTCTTCGTTTACGTTACAAACATACAAAACTGGTTTAGCTGTAATTAATTGGAAAGCTTCCATTAATTCTTCTTCATCATTATTTTGAGGAACAACCGTACGAGCTGAAACTCCTTCTAATAAAGTTGTACGAATTCTTTCTAATAAAGCTGCCTCAACTTGCGCTTCTTTATTTCCAGTTTTAGCTGCTTTTTTTACTTTTTCTAAACGTTTTTCAACCGTTTCTAAATCTTTAAGTTGTAATTCGATATCGATCGTTTCTTTATCGCGAATTGGATTTACATTACCATCAACGTGAACAATATTATCGTTATCAAAACAACGTAAAACGTGAATGATAGCGTTACATTCTCTAATATTTCCTAAGAATTGATTTCCTAAACCTTCACCTTTACTTGCTCCTTTTACCAAACCTGCAATATCAACAATATCAACAGTTGCCATTTGTACGCGTTCTGGTTTCACCAATTCTTCTAAACGATTGATTCTTGGATCTGGAACGTTTACAACCCCAATATTTGGTTCGATTGTACAGAATGGAAAGTTTGCACTTTGTGCTTTTGCGTTCGATAAACAGTTGAATAAAGTTGATTTTCCAACGTTAGGTAAGCCTACAATTCCTGCTTTCATATATGTGAATGTATTTTATCTTTGATTTTTAAGTTTGCAAATATATTGAATATTACGTAATTTATAAATTAAGTTCAGACATATTTGCTTTTGAATGTTTAAACAACCATTCGTAGATTGCATCTTCTCTATAAAAATTCTCAACACTTCCGTGTGTACCACCTTTTACGATTTGAAATTCGAGTGGTGCATTTTTATTACATTTTCTTATAGCGTTGACAATTTTTTGAGATTCGGACAAACGTACAATAAAATCTTTATCACCGTGAATAACTTTAATCGGAACTTCGGATAAATTACAAGCATCAGCTTCTTCACCTCCACCACAAATAGAAACAGCTGCTGCAATTTTATCGTGATATTTACTTACAAATTTCATCGTACCGTAAGAACCTAAGCTCATTCCTGTTACATAAATTCGTGTAGAATCTATCTCATAATTTTTTTGAACATATTCTAAAACTTGGTTGATTTTATCAGGATTCCAAGGTCCAAAAGGTAATTGAGGAGCGACGATAATTGCTGGAATATTTCTACCTTTTTCTATTGCACGTAAAATACCATAACGTTTAACACGATTAATATCTGTTCCTGACAAACTACGTCCATGTAGAAAAATAATAACAGGAGGTTTATTTTCTAAGATTTCTTGTTTTGGAAGGTTGATCCAAAAATTATAATCGGTTTCTCCAATAATTGCTTTAGGTTGCGCTTGTGAAAAACTACTTATTAATAATAATAAAAAAAGCACTATCTTTTTCATTTTCAATTTCATTATGAAAAGTAAAGATAGTGCATAATGCGTTTATAATCCAAATCTAAAAGAAGTCATACTTAAAGAACCGCCAACATAATCATCATTAAAGAATTCAACATTGTCTTTTTCTGATTGTAATGCTAAATTATAAATCATTGGATAATAATGATCTGGTGTTGGAATGGCAAGTTTAGCATTTTTACTTAATCCTTCGTAATTTATTAACGATGTATGATCTTTAGACAGAATTTTCTTTTTAAAAATATCGTTTAATTCAATCGCCCAATCAAATCCAAAACCTGGAGAATCTATTGAACGCCAATCTAACATTCTAAGGTTGTGAATCATATTACCTGAACCCAGAATTAAAACACCTCTTTTTCTTAAATCAAATAATTGTTTAGCTAAATTATAATGGTATGAAGCAGGTTGATTATAATCGATACTTAACTGTAATACTGGAACATTTGCATCTGGAAACATATGACGAACAACGGTCCACGTTCCGTGATCTAATCCCCAATCGTGATCTAAACCTACATCTGTAGAAGTGATTAATTTAGCCGTTTCACCGGCCAAAAATGGACTTCCAGGAGCAGGATATTGCACATCGAACAAAGCTTGAGGAAAACCACCAAAATCGTGAATTGTTTTAGGTTCTTTCATTGCGGTAACGTGAGTCCCTTTTGTCAACCAATGCGCAGAAATTACTAAAACAGCACTCGGTAAATCGATTTGTTTACCAATTTTTTTCCATTGTTCTGAGAAAACATTATTTTCAATTCCATTCATTGGAGATCCGTGACCTATAAAAAAAACAGGCTGCAATTTTTCTCTAACTTTAAAATCTTTTGTGAAATTATATAGGTTGTTCATATTCTCAAATTTTATAATGTAAAGTTACAAAAACGGAATACGTTTAAACTTAATCTATATTAATAAACCAACTAAAATTTAACATTTCAAGAAATAGAAAAATTCTTATTTATTCTAAGTCTAAATAAACTTTTATTCTTAACTTTGCAGAAAATATAAAAAAAGTGAAATACTTAATATTTCTTTTGTGCCTAAGCACTTCATTATTTGCACAAGATCGTTTTAAAGGAATTATACTAAGTACTGAAACAGGTCAGCCTATTTCTTCTGTTATCGTTGAAGATGTTAATACCCAAAAATGGGTTCTTTCAGATATTGACGGAAGTTTTGAAATAGATACAAATTCAACAAAAAACTTAAAACTTGCTTTTAAAATTTTAGGCAAACAAGAAAAAATTATTTCATTTACATCAGATACGTTTAGAATCGTACAAACTATATATCTTGATGATCAAGATTTACGTTTAGATGAATTGGTTATTAACGTAAAAAAATCAGACAAGTTCTCGGAAATAAAGCTTGGAAGAGAGCAAATTGATCAAGTTCAAGCGATGTCGTTAAACGATGTTTTAGAATTATTACCTGGTCAATCTATTACTAATTTCACATTAAACGAATTTAAAACAATTGCTTTTAGAACAGCAAGACCAAGAACTATTTCAGATAATGCATTCGGTAATAAATCATTCGGAACTGCAATTTATTTAGATGGAATTCCGATGGGGAATAATGAAAATATGCAATCTTATGGTTCAAATAACGGAAATACATTTAACTCAAATAGCCTTTTAGGATTTGGAGATGGAGCTTCATCGTTTAATGGAAGTTTTACCAATGCAAATTACGGTTCAGATTTACGTGGTATTGCTACTGACAACATTGAAAGCATCGAAGTTGTACAAGGAGTACCATCTGTTCGATATGGAGATTTAACTTCTGGACTAATAAAAATTGAACAAAGAGCTGGAGTATCTCCTTACAAAATATCAAGTTCATTACGCGAAGGAACTATGCAACATACCTTCACAAAAGGATTTAGATTAGGAGAACGTGCAGGAGCTTTAAATGCAACCGTTGATTATTTAGATTCTAATTCAGATCCGAGATCAACTTATACTTCGTATGAACGTATCAACACGCAGTTGATGTGGACTTGGAATGACAAATCAAAAAAAGTTAGAAATTCATTTTCTTTTGATTACGGATTTAATAAAGACAATGCGAATTACGAAGCTGAAAATAAAGAAAATAAAATCACAAAAAACGATAGAACCGATTATGGATTTTCTAATCGTTTTAAATGGAATGCAGATAAAAAACTATTTGATAATTTAAACATCAATGCCAATTTTAAATACACCAAACAATATTCATTCGATGCAAAAACAGTGAATGTTGGCGGAGAAGTAATTGGAACAAGTTTAGAAGAAGGCGTTTATTTGGGTTCGTACACCGCTCCATCTTATCGATATGAAAAAGCAGTTGACGGAAAACCAATCAGCGCATTTGCTTCGGTTCAATTCAGTAAAAACTTGAGTTTTGCAAATACAGATCACTTATTCAGTTATGGTGTTGAATATCGAATGAGCGATAATAAAGGAAAAGGAAGATTAGGTTCACCAGATACACAAGTTAATTTTTATGGTTTAGGTTCTGGAGATGGTGGAGTCGGATTTCGTCCGTTTAATTATGGTCAATTCGTAAAAGCAGAAACTATCTTATCTGCTTATGTTGAAGATGAAATGGTTCATTTCTTTGAAAACAGCAAACTAAATGTAACAGGTGGTTTACGATACGATAATTTTTACGGAATTAATATGTTAGCACCTCGTGTAAATGCATATTACGAAATTCCTAAAATGAAATTCAGAGCTGGCTACGGAATCACAGGAAAAGCTCCTTCATTAAACCAAATATATACAGGTCCGAGATATTACGATGTGGTTTTAGGTGATTATCGTTTACCTGGAGTTTACAACGTGGCTTTTGTTCAAACGTTTATCGACGACATTAACAATCCAAATTTAGGTCCGTCAAAATCATACCGTGCAGAGATTGGTTATGATGTGATGTTACCTTTTGGAACTTTAAACGTAACAGCTTACGAGAATAAATTGAAGAACGGAATTACAGACGAAGCATATCCAATCATTCGTCCGTTAGCTGAGATTGAAGTTCTAAATAACGGAACAACACAACCTGATTATGAAATTGTTGGATATAAGGATTATTATTATTTCCAAAATCGAATTGTAAATAAGTTTAATTCTACCGATAGAGGAATTGAGTTTTTCTTTTCATTAAAGCCAAGCTTACTAAAAAATATAAGTTTTGATATTAACGGTAGTTATGTAGAAACAACAAACCGAAATAATATTGATACGTACATCCGTTCAACTCAAGTTACAAAACCTGAAGTTTACGGCGTTTTCAAACCTTATGATGTAAAATTTAAAAACTTTCAGATTGGTGGAAACTTAACGTATCACAATCCAACTTTAGGATTAATTGTTTCAGTTCGTTCAGAACATTTCTTAATTAGAGATGAATTCTATGACAGAAACACACAACCTTATGCTTATTTGGATGCAAATTTAGACAAGCATTTGATTCCTGAAGTTGACCAAAATAACGCAGATAAATACGGGCATATTTTTAGAAGTCGTTCAACAGATAACAGAAAATTAGATGCGATTTATCATAATTTCCATTTACGTGTATCTAAAGATTTCTTAAATGGTTTTCGTTTTTCATTTTACGTAAACAATTTCCTAAACTTAAAACCTTTAGAAAATGTGAACGAAAACGGAGTTATTATCGAACGAGTTAGAACAGATATGGTTAATCTATCTTTTGGAACTAAAATAGAATTTACATTTTAAACATAAAACATTACCTAAATATGAAAAATAAATTTTTAATTGCACTTTCTGCATTTGCATTATTTTCTTGTTCAGAAGATGATTTCTCACAAGCTGGAGCTCAACCAATAGATTATAAAGTTTCTGTTACTTATGATGAAACTTTTGACAACTTAGCAGCAAAAAATATTACAGTTAAATTAAAAAACACAAACACATCAGACGAATATACCATGGCAACTGACGCCCAAGGAAACGCAAACTTTGGATCGATTTTACCAGGAACTTACGATATCAATGCAACGGTTACTTTAAGTGCTGCTGAATTTAATGCTACTTTTGGTTACGCACCAGAAACTGAAGAAGTGGTATTCAACGCAAACCTAAATCAAATTGTGGTTAACACAAACAACACAATGAGCAATTTAACTTTAAAAACTGCTCGTTTAGGTGATTTAGTGATTAAACAAATTTATTACGGTGGATCTCACGCACAGCAAGGAGCTTCATTTAGAGATCAATTCATTGAAATTTTCAATAATTCAAACGAAGTTATTTATGCTGATGGTTTATACATCGGACAAGTAATGGGGAAAAACAATAATACTTCTCACCCAAAAACACAAGCAAACGGTCAATGGGATTGGTCTCAATCTTTAGGAATGACGATTGGAAACAAAGCAAACACTGATTATGTTTATGCAGATTATGTTTTCCAAATTCCAGGAAATGGAACACAATATCCAATTCAACCAGGAGAAAGTATTGTTATTGCACAAAGTGCTCAAAATCATAAAGCTCCTTTAGTTGATTTAACTGGAGAACCAATTTCTATTCAAAACCCAGATTTAACGATTGATTTGAGCACTGCTGATTTCGAAGCTTATTTAGGAAACTTTAGAATTTCTATAGAAAAAGAACCTTATAAATACGATTTAGAAAACCCTGCCGTTACAAATTTAGAAATTGGATATTGGGGACGCGAAGGCTATTGGAATGGAAATGCCGATTTTATAATGGATAATTTAGGACGTGATTCTTATGTAATTTTCAGAACGGAAAGTTTAAATTACAAAGACTTCCCTACTCCAGATGTAACCGAAATTGTTAATACAGGAAGCTCACAAACTAAATTTAATTTACAAATTCCAGTAAGTATTATCATTGACGGTGTTGAAACACAACACGCAAATACATCAAGTGCTTTACCTCAAAGATTACCAAGTACAATTGATAATACATCAACAAAAATAACAGCTCCGTTTACAAGTAAATCGGTAATGAGAAAAACGAAAACTACCGCAAACGGACGTAAAATTTTACAAGACACCAATAACTCTGCAGCAGATTTTGTAGAAGTTACAGCAAATCCAAAAGGTTTCGCAAACTAAAACTTAAATAATGTTTAAAGTAAACAAATATTTATTTCTATTATTATTGAGTTGTGCTGCAAATGCACAGCTCAATGATAGTATTAACCTATCCAAGAACGAACACTTCGCTGAGGTGAAATCATTTGTATGGGAAAATCCAATGATAATTAAACAACTAAATCTTAGAAATTACACCAAAACATCGGTAAATATAGATTTTAAGGATTTAAATATCAAACGTCAACAAACACCAGAAGAAGTTTTAAATTATAATTTTTCATCTGAAGGATTGTATCATTTTAGCGATAAAGTTTCTGTGTTTGGAGATTTTAGTTTTACAAAACAAAACGAAAAGAATTTCGGTTACAACCTTTCAAGTAATCGAACAGAAAATCAAATGGTCTTACCAACCAATTATTATTATTCTCCGAAAAAAGCAGATTGGACCAATCAATTTTATGCGTTTAACGGTGGAATTGTTTATGATATTACAGAAGCTTTAGCAATTGGTGCAAAAGCAAAATACAGAAACGAAGCTTTGGCAAGGAAATCAGATCCGCGTCCAAAAATTACATCGAACGAAATGGGATTTGATGGTTTCATCGCTTATACTTTAGGAAAACACACCTTACAAGTTGGAGGTTTATACAATCAAAAAGATGAACTAACAACCATTTATTTCGAAAACACCTTTCTGAATCCAAGTTCAGATCCATTATATTATATAAAATTAGCAACAGGTTATGGATATAATATTTATGACAATACCTATAATAAGTTCAATAATGTAGATCTTACAAAAGGTTTCAATGCAGGATATACCTTTAAAAGCGATACTCAAGCATTTAGTGTTTTTTATGAATATTCGAAATCGATGAATAATTTTTATCAAAAAAACGAATTCTCATCAAACTCAAATACACCGATTCAAACGGAAGAAAATGTAAGATATAAACTGAGAACCATCTCAAATAAAATCAATGCATTGTACATTAAATCGTTTGGTAAAGATCAATTAATTGCAAATGCAAAAATAAATTTCAGCAAACAAGCTAATTTTAACACCCGTACATTTATTCAAAATTACCAGTTAAAAAATCAGAATCTAACTTTAAATGTTAACTATTTAAAAGATTCACAAACCGATTCTAAAACTGCTTTTGGAACAAATATTATTCTTGATAATCTAACTGCTAAAGATTTGTTAGGAATGACGAATAAACAAATTAATTCATTAGAATTTAGTATTTTTGCCAATAAAGAATTTAGATTAAATAAGAATAATAAACTATTTGCTCATTTAGAAGCTGGAACCTACCAACTTTTAAAAAACGAATTAGATTACAAAGCCATCACACAAGATCAAGACTTTGCTAACAACGTTATTATTCACGATCATATTTATGACGGTACAAGTAAGTTACTTACCAAAGCTAAATTGTACTATGATATACAGTTAAGAAAAGGGAAAACCCTTCGTGTAAATATCGATTATCAAAATCTAAGTGCTTTAAAAAACAACAAACAAGAGCAACAAATAAATGGTACCAACCATTATATAAATACAGGTATTTCTATATTCTATTAGAATGAAAAATAGTTTTAAAATATTAGGTTTCGGATTCGGTGTATTTGCTTTACTAGCAGCCGGAAAGTTTGATTTTAATATTGAACCTTACTACTCAATCAGTGATTTAAAAAAACTTTATAGCAGTGGTGATCCAACAACGTGGCCAAAAGCGACATTGGATTCAACTCTTGTAAATTTTAGAGAAATTGGTGTTTTACCAGAAATGACTTTCCCTGAAGACAATCCGTATTCTGACGAAAAGAAAGAATTAGGAAAGCAGTTGTTTTTTGACCCAAGATTATCAGAATCAGGGCAGATTGCGTGCGCTTCATGTCACGATTCTCAATTGGGTTGGAGCGATGGAAAACGCGTTTCTCACGGATTTGGCAGAACTCCAGGAACTCGAAACTCAAAAACTATTTTAAACGTTGGTTACGGTGAAGTTTTTATGTGGGACGGTCGTGCACTTTCTTTAGAAGATCAAGTACGTTTTCCGATGTTAGATGAAAAAGAAATGAACACACATCCTGACGTAGCTACAAAAAACATCAAAAAAATAAAAGGTTACAAAGAAGCTTTCACAAAAGCATTTGGTGATGATGAAATAACAACCGATCGAATCGCCAAAGCTATTGCAACTTACGAAAGAACCATTGTTAGTAGAAAATCTAGATTTGATAAATTCATTGAAGGAGATTCAACCAAACTAACAAATTTAGAAGTTGAAGGTTTACATTTATTCAGAACCAAAGCACGTTGTATCAATTGCCACAACGGACCTACGTTTTCGGACAATCAGTTTCATAATGCCGGTTTAACCTATTTTCAACGTAAACACGAAGATTTAGGACGCTACCACATCACTAAAGATTTGGCTGATATTGGTAAATTCAAAACACCTACTTTACGTGATTTAGAATCAACTGCTCCATATATGCACAACGGATTCTTCCCGCACATTAGAGGTTTACTGAATTTATATAACGCAGGAATGCCTAATTTAAAACCAAAACCTGGTCAAGAAGATGATCCAATGTTCCCTGTAACATCAGAACATTTAAAACCTTTGGAACTTAACGAACACGAATTAGATGCGCTTGAAGCATTCATCAAATCGTTAAGCACAACGGTTATCAGAGAAACAGAACCTAAATTACCCAAATAAAGAAAGTCGGATTTTTATATAAAAATCCGACTTTTTTGTTTATCTAAAATTCACCTTAAATATCTTTGGGCAATCCTTCCACTGCGTTATAGGTCGGGCTGTACGCACTCGCTTTTTACAAATTAAAAATTTGCAAAAGAGCTCAAACAAAGCTCCCATCCCTATTGCGAAATTTCACCTTGCAGATTCATGTTAAAATCCTGTATGTCGGGTTTGCGATGCTACTTTATATTCAATTTTGTGTTTAACAATTATTTTCAAATCTCCAAACTACCTAATTAACTCATTATCTAATCACTTTAAAACTTTATGACTTTATGACTTTAACCGTTGCTTGGGTATTTTGCTGAGTGGTTACTTTGATGAAATACGTTCCTGGTGCAAAAGCTTCTAATGAAATGGAGTTGTCTCCATTAAATGAGTTGCTAAGTAAACGTTGCCCTAAAATGTTATACACTTCGTAAGTTGTTAAGTTTTCTGTGGTTTCGAAATATACATTAGCTGTTGTAGGGTTTGGGTAAACCTTTAAGCTAAACTTTGTAAACGCATCGGTATTGGCATAATTACACGTGTTTTTAGCTAGTTTGGCAATAAAGAAATCGGTTCCACCTCCTTGAGTAGCTTTCATTAATTGCCCCACGATAGGATCAACATAGCCATCACCATTTGTAAATAAATAATTACGTATATAACCACCAACGATATAATTCCCGTCTTTGTCGGTTTCTACGGCTGTTAAACCTTCACGGAAGCCATTAGGCCCTTGTATGCGATGCCCACCAACAGGAACTCCTGTGTTTTTGTTTAAACGTATCAGTATCGGATCGGTAAATGAACCTACAGGTTGTCCTGTGATGCCATAAGCTCCCCAGGTATTGTTATAAAAGCCTGTACCCACAGCCAGTTCATCTCCATTAATGGTCATACTTCTAGTACTTTCAGAACCTGAACCACCTAATCCATCTCCTGCAGTACCATCTGCGTTAGAGCCCCATAGTAGATTGCCTTGTGCATTAAATTTGATTACAAAAGATTGACGACTTAATGTATTCGTAAACTGATAGCCTCCAAAATTTCCATTTAATGGGCCATTAGACCCATTGGGAAGTACTGTGCTACTGGTTCCTCTACCTGAAACATAGACATTGGATTGCTCATCAACTAATACCCCCTCGACTATAGCTGACGAAGCGTTATTTGCGGTTTTGGTCCACAATACTTGACCAGTAACATTGAAACAAATAAGAATAGAGGTTTGATATATTTGATTGTTGATTATAGTAGAATATTCATCATCATATGGGGAATCTCGCCAAGACGTAAAATAATATTGTTGAGTTAAAGGATCGTAAGTAAAATTGATCATCTTTGGATGATAACCTTCTGTATTCGGACGAAAAGGAACGGATAGATATCCTAACGAATTACCGTTGCTGTCGTATTTTAAGATATACAATTGCTGTTCGTATTGGGCTAATCCAGAAATATTAATGGTACCATCTAAATGGCTACCATTTCCCATACTTACCAACCAATGGGTAGTACCGTTAGGTTCTACAGTTACTCCATAATCAAAAGCTCTGCTTGTATTAAGCATTAACGAATCGCTTTGTGGCATGCGCAACCATTTAAAATGACCTTCGTTGTCGTATTTGATTAAAGCTAATTTTTTATGTGCTGGTGATATTACATTCGGTAATGTTACACCACCCCAATTACGTGGAATGGGATCCATGATGCTGTTGGAATCGAAATGAACAGGTAGTGCAAAAGCGGTTCCTGCTATATTGGCTAAACTGTCGTGATAACCATTGTTCCATACACGCATTGCTACATATACATTATCTGAAGTATCGATACCCATAGAACGTGTTATATTTTCACCATCCCCCCCCCCAAAAATCTTATGCCAAAGATAATTCCCTTCGCAATCAACTTTGCTTAAAAAAATGTTACTTCTGTAACCGGTCGTTGATACTTGATGATAAGTAGCAAAGGAAGTTCCTGCATAATTGGTATTTCCATAACCTACATGGCTTAATAGATAGGTATTATTGTCTGAAGTGTTTTTTAAAGCAACGACTTCTTCATGATAATGCACATCACCATAAATATCGTTATAAATAATATCGGCGTAAAGTTTATTTTGTCCACCACCAGCTTTTGCCCATTGCCATTGGTAGGGTTGGGCGAAGCTTGTTAGGTTGAAGAATGTTATTGTAAGTATGGTAATTATTTTTTTCATGATATATGGTTTTAAATGTTTAAGGTTTCGATTCTGTTGAATAGTCTATTTTGTTTTGATGAACATTTATAAATCTTCGTATAGAAAACAATTCAACAACTGGTTATTACCTGAAAAATTTACTGTTAATTTTATAAAAATATAATTATTAACCCAAAAAACAAACAACCAAGCTAAAAAAGAAGAATACTATTGAATTTATGATATTAAACCATTTTGGTAGTTAGCAAATAGAAATCTTAATATTATAATTGCTTACTTAATTTATAGTAAAACTATTTCAAGATTAATATATCAAATCGTAAGTCGCAGCAGCGACGGAAGTAGTTAGCCCACAGCATGTTTTTTAAAAAAAATACACGAGGGCTTCGACTCTGCTCAGTCATTGAAGCCGTCTAATTGATGGTGATCGGAATCGAATCTACCGTGTTTTTATAACCCAAATAGCAAGACCTCATCGGTCTTGCTTTTTGGGTTTAAAACGAGAAGCTTCTCAACTAGCAACGAGAAGCTTCTTATTGGGTAACGAGAAGCTTCTCGTTTGTAAAGAAGAAGCTTCTTGTTTGACAACGAGAAGCTTCCTTTTTTTTAATGTTACTTTACTTTTTTAAACTTAGCCGTTTTCAGTGCATCGTTGATACGTGTACCAGGGCGGTAATTCATCTTTGCTGCTTTGATAAGGCTTACATTAAAATCGGCTTCCGTTGCAGAGCCTTCACTACTCAAACTCGGATAAAAACTACCCAATTTGTCTAATCGAACAATTTTTCCATTTACAATTTCGTTAACGATAACGTTTTCTAAAGCAATAATTACCCCTCGGATATCGGCCTCAGACAATGCTGAGAACTTTTCAATTTCTTTGGTTAAGTTATCGATGCTTACCTCGCCATCAGTTTTTACACTTGCGTACCATTTTTTTACGCCTCCACCTACAACTCCTGGTTGCGGCTTTTCTACTACATTGAATTTAATAGACATAACATTTTTTTTTAAATTTTCTGACTTTAAATTAGTTATAATTATTTAATTAACAAAATATTTATTTAAATGATAGCTTTTGGAATATTGAGTATCTAGCTTTTAAATTAACTTATACTAAAAAATACAGCTACAAGCTCTTATTTATGGGGGTGAATTTTTTATAACCAAACGTTATTAGTTTGATGCGATTCTGAACCAAGTTTTGAATGACAAAATAGATATTATATGAAGTCTGAAAGTCGAAAGTCTGAAAGTCGAAAGTCGAAAGTCTTAAAGTTGAAAATTAGGTAATTGAAGAAACAAAAAAAACTTCTTATGCGAACATAAGAAGTTACTTGTATATGAATAAGTGATTCTAAAAAAGGTTTAGAATACCATTAAAAATCTATTTTAAAATAGTGATGATTTGTTCTGCTAATTCGGTACCGATACGGTCCTGGGCTTCAAGAGTGGCAGCACCGATATGTGGCGTTAATGAAATTTGTGTATTCATTAAAACCTGAACTGCTGGAGTTGGTTCGTCTTCAAAAACATCTAAACCTGCAAAGGCAACAATTTCATCATCGATAGCATTAGTTAAAGCTACTTCGTTAATTACTCCGCCGCGAGCAGCATTGATGATTCCAACGCCTTTTTTCATTTTAGCAAATTCGCCTTCGTTAATTAA
The DNA here is from genome assembly GCF_003865405.1 of Paenimyroides tangerinum. Lineage (GTDB taxonomy): Bacteria > Bacteroidota > Bacteroidia > Flavobacteriales > Flavobacteriaceae > Flavobacterium > Flavobacterium tangerinum. Next base: position 8,398 of record NZ_RQVQ01000010.1, on the reverse strand, counting down.
ATAACCTCCTAACGCGGGAACGTGAAAGGTAATAAAATCGGATTGCGAAATTACTTCGTCAAAAGAAACGGTTACTACTTCGAAATCTAAGGTTTTACCATCAAAGAAGTCTAACGTAATGGTTGCGTTTTCAATAAATGCATCAGTTGCAAGCACCTTCATACCCAAACCAATTGCGATTTTAGCAACTTGCTGACCAATTCGTCCGAAACCAACAATACCAAGAGTTTTTCCTCTTAACTCTGTTCCTGCTGCGTAAGCTTTCTTTAATCCGTTGAAGTTAGAATCTCCTTCTAAAGGCATATTTCTGTTGGCATCGTGTAAGAAACGAACACCGCTAAATAAATGCGCAAAAACCAATTCGGCAACAGAAGCCGAAGAAGCACCTGGCGTATTAATTACTTTGATTCCTTTTTCGCGAGCGTAATCTACATCAATGTTATCCATACCTACTCCACCTCTACCAATAATTTTGATTGATGGACACGCATCGATTATATCTTTACGAACTTTAGTTGCACTACGCACTAAAACCACATCAATTTGATGTTCGTTTACATAATTTGCTACTTGTTCTTGTGCTACTTTTGTTGTGATTACTTCAAAACCTGCAGCTTCTAATGTGTCGATTCCACTTTTAGAAATTCCGTCGTTTGCTAATATTTTCATCTTAATTCACTGCTTTTTCTAATTCTTTCATTACGTTTACTAACACTTCAACACTTTCTAACGGAAGTGCATTGTACATCGAAGCACGGTATCCACCAACCGAACGGTGACCACTTAATCCGTTAATTCCAGCATCTTTCCACATTTGGTCAAATAATTCTTTATGCGTTTCATCTTTCAATAAGAACGTCGCATTCATATTTGAACGGTCTTCTGTTGCAGCTGTTCCTAGGAATAACGGGTTACGATCAATCTCGTTATATAACAACTCGGCTTTAACTTCGTTTACTTTTTCGATAGCCTCAATTCCACCTAAGTTTTTCAACCAATTTAAAGTTAAATAACACGTATAAACGGCAAAAACAGAAGGCGTGTTGTACATACTTTCTTTTTCGATGTGTTTGGCGTAGTTTAAAATATTAGGAATTTCACGACCGGTTTGATTCAATAAACTTTCTTTAATTATAACCATCGTAACACCAGCAGCACCCATATTTTTTTGAGCTCCAGCGTAGATTACATCGAATTTAGAGAAGTCTAACGAACGTGAAAAGATATCAGAACTCATATCACAAATCACAGGAACCTTCGTTTCTGGAAATGCTTTCATTTGCGTTCCGTAAATGGTATTGTTACTGGTGCAATGGAAATAATCTGCATCTACTGGAATTTCAAATCCTTTAGGGATGTGATTGTAATTTTCATTTTTTGAAGAAGCTACTTCGATAGTTTCACCAAAAGCTTTGGCTTCTTTCATTGCGTTGTTTGCCCAAGTTCCGGTATTTAAATAGGCTGCTTTGTTTTTAAGGAAGTTATACGGAATGCGTAAAAACTCCATACTTGCACCACCTTGTAGAAAAACAACTTGGTAGCCTTTATCTGTTAATCCTAAAAGTTCTAAAGCTAGTTTACGTGTATCTTCCATAACCGCAACAAAGTCTTTACTGCGATGCGAAATTTCAATGATAGATAAGCCTGAATTATTGAAATTCAGAACTGCTTGTGCGCTTTTTTCAAAAACCTCTTGTGGTAAAATACAAGGTCCTGCGCTGAAATTATGTTTTTTCATTAGTCCTCGAATACTTGGATGGTTGTTGATTTTTCTACTAAGTCGGTAAATTTACCAACGTAACGTGTTGCTTTTACAATGTGATTATCAATCCAATGGTAATTTCCACCACGCGGTTTGTTCATCAAAATACTATGATATTTGAAACCGTGTTTGTTTAACCAATTGGTAGTAACTTCTCTATGTTCTTCAGTTCGAGAAGTAAAGAAACAAATATAATGACCTTCGTCATACCATTTATTAACCGTTTCTAAAGCATCTGGAAATGGTTCGCAAGTTTCCATACGTTCTGGTTGTTCGTTCGGAACATCATCTGTAATGGTTCCATCAATATCAATCAAATAGTTTTTTACGCCTTCAGGCAAAACTGGACTGATGTCGTCTTTGTGTTCTAAATTCATTTTATGTGTGTGTTGTTATAAATTTAATATTATTCCGATTAAAAATCAATAATGAAATTATTTCATTGAATATTATTATTAAAAGAAAAAACCAGTCGGATTTCGACTGGCTTGATTCTTTATTTTAGTTGCTCAATCCTAAAGATTTTGCAGTTTTTTCTCTTAATTCATTTAATAACTCTGGGTTATCATTTAATTTTTGTCCGAAAGACGGAATCATTTCTCTAAATTTCGCTTGCCATTCAGCACTATTATATTGCTCAGGGAAACATTTTTCGATTAATTTCACCATGATGCTCACTGAAGTTGAAGCTCCTGGAGAAGCTCCTAATAAAACAGCTAAAGAACCGTCACCAGCGTTTACCACTTCGGTACCAAAAGCTAAAACAGCTTTATTATTTTTATCGCGTTTCATGGTTTGCACACGTTGTCCAGCAATTTCTAAACGCCAATCTTCTTTCTTAGCATTTGGGAAATATTCTTGTAAAGATTCTATACGTTTATCTGTAGATTTTAGGACCTCAGAAATCAAATATTTCGTCAAATCGATATTGTCTAAACCTGCACCAAGCATTGTTCCAATATTATTAGGAGAAATAGATTTAAATAAATCACAGTACGAACCTGTTTTCAAGAATTTAGTTGAGAAACCTGCATAAGGTCCAAATAACAATGATTTTTTACCATCGATATAACGTGTATCTAAATGCGGAACAGACATTGGTGGCGCACCAACTGAAGCTTTTCCATATACTTTAGCTAAATGTTTACTAGCTAATTCTTCGTTCTCGCAAACTAACCATAATCCAGATACTGGGAATCCACCGTAAGCTTTTCCTTCTGGAATACCCGATTTTTCTAACAATAAGATAGAAGCTCCACCAGCACCAATAAATACGAATTTAGTAATGATAGTAGATTTAGTTCCTGTTTTTAAATCTTTAATAGAGATTCTCCAACGTCCATCTGCTTGTTTTTTGATATCGTAAACCTCTGTTTCAAAAGCAACATTAACACCATTCTGACTTGCTTGATGCTGAATCATTTTACGAGTTAAAGCTCCAAAATTTACATCTGTTCCCAAATCCATATTTGTAGCAGCAACAGATTCATTGGCATTTCTTCCTTCCATAATCAAAGGAGCCCATTTTTCTATTTCTTTAGGATTTGTAGAGAATTCCATATCTGCGAACAATGGACTTTTCTTTAAAGCTTGGAAACGATTTTCTAAAAATTTCACATTCTCTTTTCCCCAAACAAAACTCATATGTGGTACATGATTAATGAACTCACTTGGATTTTGAATGATTTTTTTATCTAATAAATACGTTAAAAACTGACGAGTAACTTCAAATTGCTCACAAATATCTAACGCTTTAGTTGTATCAACAACACCATTTTTTTCTGATGTATAATTTAATTCACAAAAAGCCGAATGTCCTGTTCCTGCGTTATTCCAAGCATCTGAACTTTCTTTCGCTGCACTGTCTAAACGCTCAACGATTTCAATTGATAAACTTGAATCTAATTCTTTAAGTATTAATCCAAGTGTTGCGCTCATAATACCTGCACCAATTAAAACAACATCGGTTTCTGTATTTTTGTTTGTTGACATTTTTAAAATTATATTTTTTAAACTTCCTTTAAATTATGTAACCACAAAGTTCTGAAAAGATTACCATGCAGTTCGTATATTTTTTGTTAAAACATTTTACTATTTAGAAAATCTTGAAGCAAAATCGTTGCTGCAATCTCATCTACTAGTGCTTTATTTTGTCGTTGTTTTTTCTTCAATCCACTATCAATCATGGTTTGGAATGCCATTTTAGAAGTGAATCGTTCATCCATACGGATAACTTCAATTGCAGGATATAATTTTTTGAATTTAACAACAAACTCATCAATTTTTGGAGCAATTTCAGAGGGTTCGTTATTTAAACGTTTGGGTTCACCAACAATAACTTTAGAAACTTTTTCTTTAGAAAAATATTCTTGTAAAAAAGGAAATAATTGTTTGGTTTCAACCGTTGTTAAACCTGATGCGATAATTTGCATCTCATCTGTTATAGCGATTCCGGTACGTTTGCCGCCATAATCAATTGCCAATAATCGTGATGGATTAATATTCAAAAGTTCCGTAAACTGAGTTAATAGTTAATTTTTTAGATTCAGAAGCTTCTACTCTACCCACAATTTGAGCGTTTACATTAAACGATTTTGAGATAGCGATAATTTCTTCTGCAACTTCTGGCTTCACGTATAATTCCATACGGTGACCGCAGTTGAATACTTGATACATTTCTTTCCAATCGGTTTTAGATTGTTCTTGAATTAATTTAAACAATGGTGGAACATCGAATAAATTATCTTTAATTACGTGAACGTTATCTACGAAATGTAAAATTTTTGTTTGCGCACCACCAGAACAGTGAACCATTCCGTGAATGCTTTCAGAATTAAACTTACCTAAAATAGCTTTGATAATTGGTGCATAAGTTCTCGTTGGAGAAAGCACTAATTTACCTGCATTGATTGGTGAATTCTCAACTTCATCAGTTAATTTCATTCCACCAGAATAAACTAATTCTTTTGGTACAGACGAATCAAAACTTTCTGGATAATTTTCAGCTAAATAATGCGCAAACACATCATGACGAGCAGAAGTTAAACCGTTAGAACCCATTCCTCCGTTATATTCTGATTCGTAAGTTGCTTGTCCGAAAGATTCCAAACCAACAATTACATCACCTGATTGAATATTTGCATTGTCAATAACATCGCTACGTTTCATACGAGCTGTAACGGTTGAATCCACAATAATGGTACGAACTACATCACCCACATCGGCAGTTTCACCACCTGTTGAATGAATCGTAACTCCGAATTTTTTTAAATCTTCAATTAATTCTTCAGTACCATTGATAATTGCAGAAATAACTTCTCCTGGAACTAAATTTTTATTTCTTCCAATAGTAGAAGAAAGTAAAATGTTATCTGTTGCACCTACACACAATAAATCATCAATATTCATAATTAATGCATCTTGGGCAATTCCTTTCCATACAGAAATATCTCCAGTTTCTTTCCAATATAAATAAGCTAAAGACGATTTTGTTCCGGCACCATCAGCGTGCATAATCAAACAATAATCTTCATCGTTAGTTAAATAATCTGGTACGATTTTACAAAAAGCTTTAGGAAATAAACCTTTATCAATGTTTTTAATAGCGTTATGAACATCTTCCTTTTGAGCTGATACTCCGCGAAGTGCATAACGATTATTTGTTTCTGAATTCATATTCTTTTGTGTTGTTGGCGCAAATTTACTGCTAAAAACATTGTAAAGCAATTCATTAAACAAAATATTATAACGAAAAATACTCAAACACATTTTCATTAAAAAAACATGTTTGAGTATTTGATTTATTTCTTGAATTTAAAAAATAGAATTACAATTTTTCTATTCTTTTTTTACACTTCTTTTAAAACATCTATTAAAAAGTCGATTTCTTCTTTGGTGTTTTCGTGACCGAAAGAAACGCGTAAACTTGGTTTTTTAATATCTTCTTCGTTTAGGAATTCAGCTAACACGTGCGAAGGTTTTTGACTACCTGATTGGCAAGCACTTCCTCTTGAAACTGCAATTCCTTTCATATCTAAACTAAAAAGAATCATCGCTGCTTTTTCTGGAGTGAATGGCAATAAAATATTTAATACATTATAAAAAGTAGAACCATTTCCGTTGATTTTAATTCCTGGGAAATTTTCTTCTAATTTAGCTTTACAATAATCACGTAATTCTGTAATTGCTTTACGTTCTTCATTTAAATGTTCGTAAGATAACTCCAAGGCTTTTGCCATTCCAACTACTTGGTGAGGCGCTTCAGTTCCGGCACGCAAACCTTTTTCTTGTTCGCCACCAACAATTAACGCTTTTAAAACATTTTTCTTACGGATAAAAACAAATCCTGCTCCTTTTGGCCCGTGGAATTTATGCGCACTAGCTACAATAAAATCAACAGGAATTTCATCTAAAGGAATTTCCACTTTTCCAACAGACTGAACCGTATCGGTGTGAAACAAAGCTTTATTTGCAATACATAAATCCGCAACACGTTTTAAATCTAATATCGTTCCCACTTCATTATTTACGTGCATCAAACTCACTAAAGTTGGCACGTCTTCTTTTAGCAATTCTTCTAATTGATTGTAATCGATTTCAGAATTTGGAAGGATATTTACATATTGAATTTCAGTTCCGTATTCCTTCGCCATTTGCTGAATAGAATACAACGTACAATGATGTTCAATTTTTGTAGTAATGATTCGTTTAACACCTAAATCACGAACCGCCGAACGAATAATCCAGTTATTTCCTTCTGTACCGCAAGAAGTAAACACAATTTCTGAAGAAGAAACATTGAATTGCTTAGCGATTGATTTTCTTGCATTTTCGATTAATGCCTTACTGTGACGACCAACTGAATACGTTGAAGAAGGATTTCCAAAATCAGCTCTTAAAACTTTAATCATTTCTTCTACCACTTCTGGTCGAACGGAAGTAGTTGCAGCATTATCTAAGTAAATTTGTTTCATTGCGTTGTGTGCTATTTTTTGCTTGGTTCTAGTTTCGTTAAATTTATGATTTTATAATTAAAAACCACAATCGAACACAAAATTAATAAATATGAACCAATTTGTAACATATTTATTGATTCTTTAAAATAAAATATCGCTAAAACAAAAGTAATAATTGGATTGATGTAAATTAAAATACCAACGGTTGAAGCCGAAATTCCTTTTAAAGCGTACAAATTCAAATATAAAGGAATAATAGTAAACAAAACGGCAATCAATATAATATAAAAGTAAAAATCGAAATCTGTTGGCAAGACAAAATCGCCTAGAAAACAATAAGGTAATGCCAAAAGAAAAATGATAAACATTTGTACCAACAAGACATTGAACTTATCAAAATACACATTTTTTTTCTGAGAAACCAAGTAAATCGAATAGGTAGCAGCGATTATAAAAGCATAAATCAAATTGCCTGGATTTGTGACATAATAGATTCCACAACCAATCAAACTAATCAAAATGGCAATCCATTGATGTTTTTCGATTTTTTCTTTAAGAATTAAGAAAGCAAAAAAAGTGGTTATAATCGGACATATCAAATAAGCAAACGAAGCCGATTGCACATTTACTTGATTGACTACATAAATAAATAAAAACCAATTTAATCCCAACAATAATCCACCAAGCGAAGTTAATAACAATGTTCGACTTTTATCTTTTGAAGGTAATCTTTTAAGCAATTGAAAATCGGAAATCAATTTATCTTTTCGAAAAAAAGCACTAAAAAGAACAATCAAAAAAGTAGAAAAAACGATTCTAAAAAATAAAATATCGAAACTAGAATAAGCCGTAATTGCTTTTAAAGCAATCGAAAAAAATCCCCACATAAAGAATGCGGAAAATGCGGCAATGTAATATTTTAATGCGTTCATTTTTGGGCTGAAAAATTTCGGCAAAGGTATTTTAATTAATTTGGATTTTAAATCATTTTCAAGGATTTGATTTTTGAAATTATTTTAAATAAATTTAAAATATTAAAAACTAAACAGAAATGAAACAGTTTATTATCATTTGCTTATTATTCTTTTTTTATAAATCATTCGCTCAGGAATTTGAAAAAAGTGAACGTATAAAAATCAAACGTAAATATTCAAATGAAAATTTGATTACCGAAGAACATTTCGATCAAAAAGGTCAAATAATAAAATATAGTCAGATAAATTACAATTTACTTAGAAGTGAAGTTGTTAATGGTGTTTTTTACCCAATGGATATTCAGTATGATTCTTTGGTTAATATTTTCGAATATAATCAATTTCCTGAGCAAAAATTGAGCTATAGTTATTCTGCGGACAAGAATGGCAAATCAGAAATCAAACTGACGAGTATTTATTTTTTTGAAAATGATTTATTAATTGAAGAAAAAATTATTCTGAAAAATGATACAATTTCGAGACTAAACTTTTACAATAATCAAAAAGATTTAATTAAAGTAATAAACGAATCTGAATCAACTTATTTAATTGATTATGAATACAACATCGATTCTTTACCAATAAAAAAATTGAAGTACTTAGATAATTTAAACAATCTCATTTCTAAAATTGAGATTACTTACAACCTGAGTTCGATTAATAAATCAAGAAAAATAGTTGGTAAAAAAAAGAAATAGTTGTATATT
>NZ_RQVQ01000001.1 GCF_003865405.1 Paenimyroides tangerinum | reverse complement strand
TAAATTTGAACATCTAAATTCCAGTCAGTTAGCTTTGTATTAATAATCGAATTCAGGTTCATAACTAAAAAGCATTTCATTTTATTGTAATAGATTGATTTGTAAATAAAAAAAAACCTCAGAAAATCAATTTTGAAATTCTGAGGTTTTGATATTTTAAGTAAAAAAAAATATTATTTCGCGTTTATCTTTGTGTTAAACGTTTTTGAAACATCGATTTTCATTCCAACAGCAAAAACGCTTTGGTCTTTTACATTTAAAGCATTTCGACCAAATGATAATCTTTGCTCGGCATAAACTTGTATAAATTTTAAAGGTTGGTAATTCAATCCGAAAATGACATCATTTACTTTGAAATTCGAACTCACTGGAATTTGATTATTTTCTGTTTCTATATTTTTTCTATCTGGAATATATAAGTTGTAACCTCCGTGAACTGAAAAATCTTTAAATTGATAGTTCGCAAAAAACTCAAAACCTTTGGCGTCAAAAACCACAGTCGGATTTATCAAATCATTGTTTGAATTAAAGTAGGCGCCTTGAGAAAAATCACCGTTTTTTTCAACAGCTCCTAAAATACTCAAAGTTAATTTCTCGCCAAGATATTTAATTCCAGCCGAATAATAAGTTGGTTGACCATCTAATCCAATAATTCGATGTTGATTGATTAATTGATTACTTAAAAAAGCTCGATTAAACGAAGCTCCAATAAAAATTTCCTTTACGATTTGGTATTGAGCTGAAAATCCAAAACCATCAATAAAATGATTGTTATCTCCACCGCGAACTTGAGCTTGTGCGCCAAGATAAAAATCACCAAATTGATTGCGATAAATTACAGATTGATTTGCGCGTCCTGTTCCGGACGTACCGCCATCAGTTCCGCCAATATAAGTTGCAGAAGCTCTGCCTCCAAAAATTGTAAATTGGTCGGTATATGAAGCAACATCGTAATAAACACTCCATTGTTTTCCGAAAGTTAACGTTCCGTATTTTTCGAAATCAAAACCGATATAACCAATTCTGTTTGTAAATGCCTGATTATTTTTTACTGTAGTAACATCTAAAAAATCATTGTTTTCATTTCCATCAACATTAAAGCTCGCACCGCCCTGAAAAAGACTAAGGTGTAATTCCGTTGCAGCCAGAAATGTTAGATTCCCTTTTTTAATTCCAATCTTTGCTCCAACACGTGAAACATTTTCTTGTAAAGCGATTTCATTGTCGTAAACAGCCAAATGTCCACGGAAACTTGCATAAGGTCTGAAACTAATTTCAAGTGAATCGTTATCTGTTTGTGCTTGTATTGATTGAACTGTTGTTGTTAAAAATAAACTGATTAATAGAAATTTGATTTTTTTCATAGCTTTTTCTAAATAAATCTGAGTTTTTGTATAAAAAAAGTTGTTTTTAAATCTGAGAATAATTACAGTTTAAAAACAACTTTAGTTAGATTATATTCCTAAGAAAGTAAATGGCTTACTGTCTTTAAACAAGGCAGAAGTTTCTCCAGAATACGTTTCGTTATGACTAACGCTTAATTTTTTTACTTTTCCTTTTTTACCGAAATCAATTTTATTTAAATCAACCCAAAATGTATTTGGTGTTTTTACAGTTTCAAAGAAATACATTAAGTTTTTCTGATCAGCAACCGATCTCCAACGTGTAGAAGAAATATTTGGTTCTGCTTCTGAAGATATTCCATAAGGTACCGAACAGTTTCTAATTACGCTGAATACACTTGCGATTGAAGTTCTTGTATCTGCTTCTTGTGGAATTGCTTTGATATAATATGAAGCTCTTGCAAAACGGTCAGCAGCACGGTTTGTTCCTGGTAGCATTTCGGTTCCAGGAATTCCTTCCCAATATTTATTAATAGCTAATTGGTCATTAAAAATTGGAGAATTCGTCATAACTGTATAGGTTTGGTTATGATGAATATTTAGTTTTCCATTAACATATTCAAAAATAGCATTGTCTCCAGAAGCATCCGAAATAGATAAGTGTAATGTAGCATATTTTTGCGTTCCTGGTAGATAATCAGAAACCACTACAAATTCATCTTTTTCAAAAGCTTTAACCGCTTCATCAACAGTAGCAAAATTATCTAAAACATATTGAGCCCAAGCAGAAATGGTTAATCCTGGTTTTGAACCATTCGGATTGAATTTTGGATATTCCGTTTCAACTAGCCAAAGAATATTTGCAACTAAACCTTTTTCATTGATTCCATCAGTTGTAGCAATATCCCAAGCACTCGTAATTACGCTTCCATATTTAGAACTCCAAGTTAAAGAATTCGGACCAACATTTCCAGAACGTTCCATATTACGAGGAAAAATCCATAAGTTAGCATCAATTTCGTCTTTCCAATCCATCGACCTTGCGGTAATAATGGTGTTGTTTGCTCCTTTATAGACAACTCGTGTACATGCATCTGCTTCTTGGATATTTCCAAATAAAAATGTCGCAGTTAAAAGCATTGTCGCTTTGTATAAAAATCCTTTTTTCATATTTTTTAAGTTAGAAATTCTATGTAAAATTAGTCAAAAATGATTGTTAATCCTATTTTTTTGGTTTGTTTACTGGAAAAAATGCTGTTTACTTTGTTTAAAATTCATTTTTTGACGATTTAAAATATTCAGTTAATATTCTGATATAATTGTTTTATTTCGATTATTAATATTTTTATATGAATTCTTTTTTTAATTTTTTTTAAACACTAGTTTATGTTTCTGTTAAGATGATTGAATTCATTGTTTTTGTCGTATTTTTTCTAATCCTCTTATAAAATATACAATATTTAAAAAAGAACGTTTTTTTTTGAAAAGTAGATAATTATTATGTCTTATATTTTGTTTTTATAATTTTTTATCTTATTTTATAGCTAAATTGTATTTTTTTATTGTTTTGTTGTGATGGATTTAGTAATTTTAAGAAAAATAATTTTTTAAAAAATCTAAATTATGGCAACACACAAAGTAAACAAGGAATTGGCCGAAAGTGTATATGATTTATATACACAAAATGACTCCAAAACTTCTTTAAAAAAGTTTGCGATTTCTGAAACTTCTAATGATCCTGAATTAATCAAAGATTTGATTCTTGATGAATTGTTGTTAGATGGAAATGCTAAGCAGAATTTATCGACTTTTTGTCAAACATACACAGATAATGCAACCAGAGAAATTATGGATCAATGCATTGTGAAGAATATGATTGATAAAGATGAATATCCACAAACTGCTGAAATCGAATCGCGATGTGTACATATTTTGGCTGATTTATGGAATTCTCCTGCAAGTGCAACTACTTTAGGTTGTTCAACTACAGGTTCTAGTGAGGCTGCGATGTTGGGTGGTTTAGCGATGAAGTGGAATTGGAGAAAAAAACGTCAAGCTGAAGGTAAATCTACAGACAAACCAAACATTATTACTGGTCCAGTTCAGGTTTGTTGGGAAAAATTTGCACGTTATTTCGATGTAGAAATTCGTCAAATTCCAATGGAACACGGTCGTTTATTAATGAACGCTGAAGAAGTTTTAAAACGAGTAGATGAAAATACGATTGGAGTTGTACCAACTTTAGGAGTTACATTTACTCTACAATATGAAAATGTAAAAGAAATCAATGATGCTTTAGATAAACTACAAGCTGAAACTGGTTTAGATATTCCAATTCACGTTGACGGAGCAAGTGGTGGTTTCTTAGCGCCATTCATCCAAAAGGATTTAGAATGGGATTTTAGATTGCCAAGAGTAAAATCAATCAATACATCGGGGCACAAATTTGGATTATCTCCAATTGGTGTGGGATGGATTATTTGGAGAGAAGAAAAAGATTTACCAGAAGAATTAATCTTCAACGTAAATTATTTAGGAGGAGAAATGCCGACTTTCGCATTAAATTTCTCTCGTCCAGGTGGACAAGTAATTGCTCAATATTTTAACTTCTTACGTCACGGTCGTGAAGGTTACGAAAGAATTCAACAAACTTGTGCTGATCACGGTCAATATATCGCAAAAGAAATTGAAAAAATTGGATTATTCGATATTCTTTATGATGGAGTAGGTGGGATCCCAGGTGCTTGTTGGATGTTGAAAAAAGATGTAAATCCAGGTTTCTCTTTATATGATTTAACAGACAAATTACGTTCTCGTGGATGGCAAGTTGCATCCTATTCTTTACCGACAGATTGTCAAGATATGGTGATTCAACGTGTATTAATTCGTCACGGTTTTAGCCATGATATGGCAGATTTATTATTAACTGACTTGAAAACTTGTATAGAATACTTTAAAAACCATCCGGTTGCAATAGCTATGACAGAAGCAGAAGCGGGTAATTTTAAACACTAATCTAACTCATAAAATTATTTATGGCTGATTCAAACCAAAATAATTCTGATAACGGAAATTCTACTCCAAAAGTGAGTAGAATGACCGTTATGCAATTAATCTTAATGACCACTGCTGCGGTAATGAGTTTACGCGGAGTTCCACTAATGTCTCAAGTGGAATTGACGATGTTTGTTTATATGGCATTCGCCGCTGTGTTTTTTTTGATCCCTGCAGCATTAGTAAGTGCGGAACTAGGTACTACTTTTGCTGATCAAGGCGGTGGTGTTTATACTTGGGTAAAAGAAGCATATAACAAACGTGTTGGTTTTGTTGCTGTTTTTATGCAATGGATTCAGAATATCGTTTGGTATCCGATTACCATAACTTTTGGTTCAGCTGCGATTTTTTATATTATCGGAATGCCAGAATTAGCAAGTAACGGTAAGTATATTGGAGGAGCTACAATTATTATTTATTGGATTTCTACTTGGATTTCGTTAAAAGCTCCGACTAAAATCCCAAAACTTTCGAGTGTTGGTTTTATTTGGGGGACAATGGTGCCGTTGGTTATTTTAATTGGTTTGGCTATTTATTGGATGATTGATAAAAATCCGATTGCTTACGATGCCATTCCTGCAGCACAAACCGAAATTGCACAAACCATAAACGGAATTACAACGCCTCGTTTTATTCCTCATCTTACAAGTATAGGAAGTATTGTTTTCCTTTCTACCATTATCTTATTATTTTCTGGTATCGAAGCTCTTGCTGTACATGCTAACGAATTAGATAAGCCAAAAACTCAATATCCAAAAGCTATTTTTATTGCTTCATTTTTGTGCTTTGTGGTTTTAGGTGTTGGTGCTTATGCGGTTTCTGTGATTCTTCCATACGATAAAATCGAATTAGATTCTGGAGTAATGGACGCCTTCCAAATGGGATTTGCTCGTTATGATTTAAGTTGGTTAACCAATGTTATGGCTGTTTTAGTTGTAATTGGTTGTGCAGCGAGTGTTATTGCGTGGATTTCTGGTCCAAGTAAATCTTTACTTTATACTGCAAAGGATAATGAATTACCTAAGTTTATGGCAGTTGTAGATAAAAATGGTGTTCAGATTAATATCATTTTATTGCAAGGTGTAATCGTGACGATTCTATGTTCTCTTTATTTCTTTATGGAGAATGTTAACGTAGCTTTTTTCTTGTTGAGTTCATTAAACGCAACACTTTATTTAGTAATGTACGTTTTAATGTATTTAGCAGGGATTCGATTAAGAAAAACACAACCTGATTTACCGCGTCCTTTTAAAGTGCCTGGTGGTAAAAACGGAATGATGCTTTTTGGTGGAGTTGGTTTTGTAGCCGTAGTTTTTGCTTTAATTCTATGTTTTATACCGCCTTCGGAATTGCCGATAAGTAGTCCAACTTTTTATACAGTATTTTTAATAGTAGGAACTTTAGTGTTTTTACTAATTCCAATATTGATAAGTAAATATATGAAACGTTACGACGTTAAAAAATAATTTTCATTAACCCAAAACAAAGAAAATAATGAAAGACACAACTAAACATTTTGACAAAGTATTGAATGCGTCGAAGTTTTACAATAATGTAGACCATCAACCAGATGCAAATAAAGACGTAATCCACAATGGTCCAGAGCGATCTATGCCTTACGCAAATCAAAATGGTAATTACCAACGTAATAGACCTGTTTTAAATAAATCTTTTGATAATAGTAAATTCTATATCATCGGAAGTGGTATTGCGGGTTTGTCAACGGCTTATTATTTAATTCGTGATGGACAAGTTCCTGGAAAAAACATTACTTTCATTGAGCAATTGCATATTGAAGGTGGTTCTATGGACGGTTCTGGTAACGCAGAAGATGGTTACTTAATTCGTGGTGGGCGTGAAATGGATATGACTTATGAGAATTTCTGGGATTTATTCCAAGATATTCCTGCGGTTGAACTTCCACATCCTTACAGTGTTTTAGATGAATACCGTTTATTAAATGATAATGATTCTAACTATTCTAAATCTCGTTTAATCAGTAACAAAGGTGTTGTTGAAGATTTTAGTAAATTGGGATTAAACAAAAAAGACCAATTAGCTTTGGTTAAATTATTATTGAAAAACAAAGAAGAATTAGACGATTTAACAATCGATGATTACTTCAGTGATACATTCAAAGCTAGTAACTTCTGGACGTTCTGGCGTACGATGTTTGCGTTTGAACAATGGCATTCATTGTTAGAATTCAAATTGTATATGCACCGTTTCTTACACGATTTAGATGGTTTAAACGATTTATCTGCCTTAGTATTCCCAAAATACAATCAGTTCGATACATTCATCAAACCATTGCGTAATTTCTTAGTTAGTAAAGGAGTTCAAATTCAATTAAATACTTTAGTTGATGATATGAATATTGAAATCGCTGCTGACGGAACTAAAGTTGTAAAATCAATTGAAACTGTTCAAGACGGGAAAGATGCTCAAATTGTAATCGGAGCAGAAGATTATGTAATCGTGACTACAGGTTCGATGACAGAAGATTCAGCTTACGGAAACAACACGGAAGCACCAATCCAAAAAATCGATAACGCTACAAGTGGAAATTCTGCTGGTTGGAAATTATGGAAAAACTTAGCTGCGAAATCAGAAGTGTTTGGTCGTCCAGAAAAATTCTGTGGTGATATCGAAAAATCTTCTTGGATGTCAGCTACTTTAACTTGTAAACCTTCAGCTTTTGTTGAGAAATTGAAAGGATATTCGGTTAACGATCCATATTCTGGAAAAACAGTTACTGGTGGTATTATCACAATTACGGATTCTAATTGGTTAATGAGTTTTACATGTAATCGCCAACCACATTATCCAACGCAACCAGATGATATTTTGGTAATTTGGGTTTATGCTTTATTTATGGATAAAGATGGTAACTATGTGAAGAAAGCAATGCCAGAATGTACTGGTAATGATATCTTAGCTGAGTTATGTTACCATTTAGGCATCGAAGATCAGTTGGATAATGTAATCGAAAATACAAAAGTTCGTACAGCGTTTATGCCATACATTACTTCGATGTTTATGCCACGTGCTAAAGGAGATCGTCCTGCTGTTGTACCAGAAGGATGTACTAACTTAGGTTTAGTAGGTCAGTTTGTTGAAACGAATAACGACGTTGTATTTACAATGGAAAGTTCGGTTCGTACAGCTCGTGTTGCGGTATATTCATTATTGAACTTGAACAAACAAGTACCTGATGTTTATCCATCTCAATACGATATTCGTCATTTATTGAAAGCAACTAAAGCTTTAAATGATGGAGAATCATTCGTAGGAGAAGGATTACTTCGTAAAATTATGAAAGGAACATATTACGAGCACATCATTCCTGGAAATGCAATTGACGAAAATGAAGAGAAAAAAGAGACCTTCATTCAAGAACAAATGCATAAATTCCACGATTGGATGGATCATGTAAGAGGGAAATTGAATAAATAATTTTCTTTTATAGAAATCAAAATACCGTAAACTATTTGTTTGCGGTATTTTTTTTGAAATATTAACTTACAAGTTGTTTAAATTCATATCTTTAATTATCAGTTATTAAAGTTGATTGGAATTTGTTTTTAAGTTATTGATGCTAAGCTTATATGAAATTTTAAAAAAAACTCCAAACGAACCGATGATGTAGTTGTGAACAATAAACAATGAATTATGCGATATATATTAATCTGTTTTCTACTCAGTTTTTGTATTCATCAACAGATGTTTGCACAAAATACAAATGAACCTTTAGTGAATGAAAATATGCATAATACAGAAAAAAAAGTTGAATTAACGAAAGCAGATTTTGAAACTATTGTAAAATTTGTTTTAGACCAAGGACAGACCAGAACGTATTGTAATAAGTATAATAATAATCCATATTTTTCAATAAATGGATTTAATATTTATCTAGATCCGATACATCAATCTATTTCTTTTATTAAAAACGAGAATTTAGCTGAAAGAAAAGTTTCTGATAACGATGTAATTGTCATTGAAGATGAAAAATCTACTAGGAGGTATCGGGAAATTCAACTAAAAAACGATGAAGTAATATTTTATGACTTAGCTAGTACTGCCCCTTATATGGAAGTAATATTTGAAACAATAAATGAGAATAAATAATTGATAATAAAATTAGTATATGTCAACAGGTAAGATAATCGGAATTGTAGTTTTTGTAGTAATCGTATTATTTGCATTGTTTCTTTTTCAAACCATAAAAACAAAATCTACTAGCCTTAATAACTTTGTTCCTTATAAAGAATTGATAGGCAAAACAGTGGTGTTAAACAATGATGTAATTCTTTATAAGTATAAAAATTCTGCTGAAGTGTTTCATAGTAATTATCCTTATTTTTTAATAGACAGCAAAGATCCTGACTGGATATCTATTCCTAATTTTGTAGAAATTAACGAAATTGAAACAATATTTGAAATTCCCAAAGGAGCTTCTCTTAAAATAGAAAAAGCAATTCAATATACAAATGGAGTTTCTGGTACAAGTTCGCCATTCGTGTTTGGAACGATTACTAGTGATGGCATTGATTATAAAGTTGGCTATCAATGGGGTGAACAAAGTATGAGTAAAAATTTTGATAACATTCCAGAATCTTGGTATTTTTATCAAGCACCTTGGCAAAATGAATTAGATACAAGTTTTTATTATTTGCCAAAAGCTAAAATTTGGTAATGCCAATTTTTTTTGAATGTTTTCTCTTAAAAGTCTTTAAATCTAAGGGTGAAAAAAATGCCTTCTAAAGTGTAGAAAGCATTTTTAATAGAAAATAATGAGTTTATTTCAAAAGTATTGAAACTTCGTCTGTATTTGATTTGAACTGTTCGAAAGTGAATTTTTGATAATTTAAGCTATCGTATAAACGAACGTGCATTTCACCTCTAGATAAATCCGTTAATACAACCCAAAGTGTGAATTCTGTCATATATTTAGCTGGAGTTCCATCTTCTTTAGCAGGAGCAGCTAATTCTTTAGTGATGTTTTTTGGACGGTCAAAGTTGTTCATTACGTGACCTAATTCTGCAAGTTGAACATCTGGATTATCTACTCGGTTTGCAAATGCTGAATAATAAACTGCTTTTACAAAACGTCCAACTGAAGTTGCAGAAGATGGTAAAACACTTGTTGCAATTCCGCTATCTGGTTGTCTTAATTTCACGTCGCCAACTTGACCTACAACTGTTTCAATATTAGTCATATGTGAATAGTTGTTTAAGTTTTCGATATGCCAAGGGAATTCAGGACCGTTTGTCATAACTCCTGTTGGATTATCATAAACGATTAATGCACCATTTTTAACTTCAATTACTACACTACCGCCAGTTTTGTCATAAACTGCAAAATGGAAAGGTGTTTTTAATCCACCCAACATTTGTAAAGATTCTGACCAAAAATTAACGCCTTGCGTAATTCCTGCTTTTAATTCTTCAACAGTAGCAAAAACAGCTAAAATATATTCTCCAAAAGAGGCAAAAGGAACTGAATTTGGATATTGGTCAGGAGTTAAATCTTTTAATGGCGGAGCAGGCATCATATTCAAACTGAAAGCCAATCCAGCATCGTTGAAACCTTCCATTGCACATTTTGGATCAAATGCACTAATCGGAGTTGTAACAGCCATTACCGCATATTTAGCGGTGTATTGTAAACCTTTACTTTGATCTGGAGCTAAATGTTGGAAAACATAACCTTTTGGATAATAGGTTAAACTTGACAAACCTTCTCCAAAAGTTAATTCCATTCCTCTTCCGTGATACACATTGTTGTTTTTATCTTTTACGATCAATGTGGTACAAGCAAATGGAGCAACTCCGTTTTCTCCTTTGTATTGAAGTTCTTCAAATGATTTAAATGCTACGTTATTTGTAGAATTTGACTCAATAGATTTGTTTAAGTTTCTTTCTTTTTCCATTTTAAATATTGTATTTGTCAGGTTTGTAATCTTTATAAAATTACAAATAAAAATCGTTTTTTTATTTTTTATTTAGACAAATGTTATTTTTATTAAAAATTTCGATTAGATAAATAATCTACTAAATCTATATAAATTATTTTTTTTATCTAATTTTTTGAGCTGTATATTTGTAAATCAAATAATAAATATGATTTTTTTCAAAAAAATTAAATTGAAGGCGAATAGTTTTTTTAAAATTTTTGCGGTGACTGTTGGAGGTTTTGCTGTTTTACTTTATGTTTTACCTTATTTTTTTAAAGATACCATTTCGAAAAGTGTAATTGAATTGGCTGAAGATTATATTAAGTCAGATGTTAAGTTTGATAACATTAATCTTTCTTTTTATACCCATTTTCCAAATCTTACTGTGAGTTTAGATAATACTGTAATTAGTGGATCTGAACATTTTCCTCAGCAAAATCTAATCAAAGCTAACGAAATTTCGTTAGGAATCGATTTGTTTAGTTTGTTTGGTGATAAAATCACATTTAATCAGTTATATCTTTCTGATGCAGAAATTTCAATTAAGACAGATTCTTTAGGGAATTCAAATTTTGATATTTTTATTTCTGATGATGAGGCTCCTAAAGAAGATTCTTCGGTAAATTTAAATTTCGAAAGGATAAACATAAACAAAACGAATCTTGTATATGAAGATTTGAAATCTAGAATCTTGTTTAAGGCTTCAAATTTCAATTATAAAGGCTCAGTAAGTTTTATTGAAAATAAAATTGATTTAGCTGCTAAAACTAAAATTCATGAAGTTTTCTTTGCCTTCGATGAGTCAATTTATATCGATAAAAAAAGCTTGAATGCTGAAGTTGATACGCAAATTGATTTAGAAAATTTAAGTCTTAAATTCAATAAGAATAAATTCGTTTTGGCTAAATTTCCTTTTGAAGTTCATGGTGGAATTAAATTACCTAATAATGAAATTGATTTCGATTTAAAAATCTCATCTCAAAACAATCAATTGTCCGATTTGCTTTCGCTTGTTCCGGTTCATTTTCAACAATGGTATGAAAATACAAAAATTGAAGGGAATTCAACATTCGATTTTTCATTAAAAGGAAAAATGAATGAATCTTTGAACTTGAAACCGGATTTGAAACTTATACTTCAAGTTTCAAATGGTTTGATAAATTATAACAACGGACAATTTCCTTTAAAAAATCTAAATTTAAAGTCATTTATTAATATTCCAGGTTTGAATCCTGAAAATTTAGAAGTTAATATTTCAGATTTTAATTTTGATTTAAATCAGGGATTTGTAAAAGGAAATCTAGATTTTAAAGCGCCAACAACTATAAAATCGAAAATTGAGACAAAATTAGATTTAGCTATTTTACAAAAAGCTATCGGATTGTCTGCTTTTGATATCAAAGGTTTATTAGAAATAAACGCAGATATTGATGGTGCTTATCTTCATGAATCTAGAAAAGTCGGAATTAGAAATAACGAACAAATATTTATTTCTTCTGTTCCAAAAACAAATATGATTGCTAAATTATCAAACGGATATTTTAAAATGAAAGAACTTCCGATGGCAATCGAGCAAATTTACGCAGATTTTGAAATTAAAAATTTGGATGGAGTTTTTGAAAATACTGCTATTTTGGTGAATCAAATAAAAGCAAAAGCATCTAATAATTTCATAGATGGATACGCTAAAATTTATAATTTACGAGACTATCAATTAGAGACTAATTTAAAAGCAAATTTAAATTTAGCGAATATTACTTCTATTTTTCCAGTTGAGTCTTTCAAAGTAAAAGGTGATTTAAAAATTGATTTTAAAGCTAATGGAACTTATGAACCGAAAAAGAACATTTTTCCGATTAGTAATTCACATCTGAAATTAGATAATGGATACCTTAAATATACCGATATTCCAGAGTTACCAATTGAAGATATTGATATTGAAATGAATGTAAGTTCTGCTAAAGGGTCGATTAATGATTTGAAAATTGAAGTACTACCGATTTCGTTTAAGTTAGCTGGAGAGAAATTTAAATTGGATGCTGATTTGTATAATTTTAATAATCTTACCTATAAGATTAATTCGCAAGGTACTTTAGATTTAAATAAAATTTATCGTGTTTTTGCCATTGAAGGTTACAATGTAAACGGAATGATTAAGGCGAATTTAAACATTTTTGGAAAAGGTACTTCTTCAGACAATTCAACAGTCAGAAATAGAGGTTTTATTGATTTAAAAAATATTTTTTTAGATTCAGATTTGTTTCCTAATAGTTTTATTATCCAAAATGGAAAATTGAAATTTCAACGAGAGAAAATTCTTTTAGATAATATAAATGCCAAATACGCATCAAATTCTTTTAAAATAGGAGGAGAAGTTTCTAATTATATGAATTTTGTTTTTAATGATGCTGCCGTGCTTAACGGAAATGTTACTGTAGAAGCAAAAAAACTTATGCTAGATGAATTGATGGCTTTTAATAATACAACTTCAAATAATACAGTTGTGAATGCTTCTAAAGGTAATCCAAGTGGTGTGATTATGATTCCTTCTAATTTTGCTTTAAACGCTAATGCTAATCAAGTGTTTTTTAAAGGAATTGAATTGGCTAATTTTAAAGGAAATCTTTCTGTGAATAAAGGAAAAGTTAATCTAAATGAAACTAATTTTGATTTGATCGGAAGTAAGTTTTCAATGTCCGGGTCTTATCAGCCTATTTCACCAAGAATGGCTAATTTTGATTACACGATTAAAGCAAACGATTTTGATATTCAAAAAGCCTACAAAGAAATTACAATTTTTAGAGAATTAGCTTCTGCAGCAGAAAACGTTTATGGAGTTGTTTCTTTAGATTATTCATTGTCTGGTATTTTAGATGCTGATATGATGCCTAAGTTAAAAACGGTAAAAGGGCAAGGAATTTTAACGCTAGAAGATATTCAATTTAAAGGATTTAAGTTGTTTAATGCTGTTTCAGAAAAAACGTCTTTTGAGTCTTTACATGATGCAAAAGCCTCTAGAGTAGAAGTGAAAACATCAATTAAAAACAATGTGATGACTATTGAACCTACCAAGTTTAGAATTTCAGGATTTAGACCTCGAATTCAAGGTCAGATTACGTTAGACGGACGAATGAATCTTGGCTTTAGATTAGGTTTACCTCCTTTCGGTGTTATTGGTATTCCGATGATAATTACTGGAAATTCAGATAATATGAAAATTAAACTAGGTAAACAAGAAGAAGTACCTTTGGAAGAAACAGATGAAGAATATGAAGATTATCGAAAAACATTGGAACCAATGGAAATGAAGGAGTATTAATAAAAAAATGCTTTCAGTTTATTAGACTGAAAGCATTTTTTATTTCCACTGTATCGATTCCATAATTCGACGAATATCATCTTTTATGTAAGCTGCTGCTGGGTAAATCGAATCGTAATTTGGTTTAGCATAAAAGTATAAAGAACCAACTACAAAGTTTTTAACGCTATCGGTTGCATAAAATTGAACGTTTGTTGCAGCATCTCCTTCAACTTCATAGAACATTCCATAAACTTTATTGTCGGGGTTTACAAAAGGTTGTTCAATGATTCCATCAGCTTTTATGGTATGGTCATAAGTTAGTTTTTGTGCATCTTTTAAAAGCTTATTTAAATCGCCATTTACAGGTTTGTAATTCATATAAATGGTTGCTTTTAATTTAGGATAATTGATTTTAAAAGCACAGTTTTTCTCTTGTTCAACAATGCTCAATTCGTTTTTTTGAAAAGAAAAAGCACAAGTTTCATCAAAGTTTTTATAAACCGGATTTGGATATTCTAATCGTAATAAACTATCAGGTTTTGGTTTTGCTTCTTTGGTACAGCTTGTTAAAAATAAAGCCGAAGTAAAAAGTAAAAAAGCTATTTTAGTTATTTGTTTCATTGGTTTGTATTGTAACTTTAATTTGTTGCAATCTACGTTTATTCACTTGAATGATGGTAAAATTACAGTTTGCAAATGAAATAACATCATTTACCTTCGGAAAAATTTCTGTTTGTTCTAAAATAAATCCAGCCAATGATTCGGCTTCTTTTCTTTCGGATTCGAATTCATCTTCATCCACAGGTACAATTCTATAAAAATCTTTCATCGAAATTTTTCCATCAAATAAATAATTTTCAGAATCTATTTTGGTGAACATTTTTTCATCTTCATCGAATTCATCGGTGATTTCACCAACAATTTCTTCAAGAATATCTTCTAAACTTATGATTCCAGCGGTTTCACCAAACTCATCCACAACAACAGCTAAGTGGTTTTTCTGTGTTTGAAAATCTTTAAGTAAATCATCAAGTTTTTTGTTTTCTGGAATAAAATAAGCTTCGCGAAGCAATGTTTTCCAATTGAAAAACTTCTTGTTTAAATGCGGAATCAAATCTTTAATAAATAAAACACCTGCAATTTCGTCAATATTATCATTGTAAACAGGAATTCTTGAATAACCATTTTCAATAATTTTTGGAAGAACTTCACTTAAACTTTCATTCGTACTTAAAGCAAAAATGTCAATTCTTGGTGTCATAACTTGAGAAACTTCGGTTAATCCAAACGATGCGATTCCTTCTAATATTTTTTGTTCTTCTTCTGAAGTTTCGCTGTAATCAGTCATTTCTAAAGCCTGAGAAAGTTGTTCAACAGTAAACGAATCATCGTTTTTAGAAAATTTATTTGCTATGTATTGACTGATTTTTTGAAGTGGAAATGCAATCGGAAATAAAATTAAATCTAACGTATAAATTGTTTTTACACTTGATTTTATAAAACGATTTACATTTCTATAGGCATACATTCTTGGAAAAATTTCTCCGAAAAATACAATTCCAATGAAAAGTATTATGAATGTAATTAAATAAGAAAATGTTGTTGTTAAGTGTAAATCAAAATAATGAAATTTGATTTCGATAACACTGAAAATGAAAAGTATTTTAAAAATTACCGAACTTAAATTCAATGTAGCTTGAAGTTTTGCAGGACGTTCTAATAGTTTTTGATACAAGTCAGCTTGTTTCGGATAATTTTCATTTAAGTTTTCAAACTTTTGTTTTGAAGTTGAAAAATAAGCAACTTCTGTACTTGAAATTAAGGCAATCAAAGCCAATATTAGTAAAGCGAAAATTACTAATGGAATAATGTAAATGGAGTTTTCTAAAAATAATCTGGCGGGTTCTGGGTCCAATTTTATTGATTTAAGTTAAACATTAAAAGGGTAAATTATCTAAATTTTCCATTTCAGATATTTTAGGGATTTCAAAATCGGCTAATTTATCTTCAACGGTGTGTTTTAAACTTTTGTTTTTACCATCTATATCTTTTTTTGTATTCAAAAAGATGAATTCCGTTACTTGAATTTCAGTTGTATGTTTAGTAATTCCTTCTTCGGTTTGCCATTGACGCGTTCTGATTTTTCCTTCAATGTAGATTTTATCACCTTTAGAAAGATATTTCTCACATAATTCTGCAGCTTTATTTCGTACAACTAAATTGTGCCATTCGGTTGAAGTAATTTTTTCGTTTGTAGTTTTATTAATATAAACCTCGTTTGTTGCAATAGAAAAGCGTGCAATAGAATTTCCGCCTTCAAAATAGTGCATTTTAACTTCGTCGCCTAAATGTCCAATTAATGTAACTTTGTTTAAAGTACCGTGCATAATTATATGTTATGATTCAAATATAAAAAATGATTTTTAGATTTCATAGTGCGATTTTATAAAATTCGAAAGCACTATAGGAAATGCAAATGTATTTAAATCTTCGATAGAAATTTTATTTTCGTTTGAAATCTCATCAACTTCCAATTCCCAAAAATTGATGTGTAATTTCTGATGTGATAATTTATGAATAATTTCAGTTTGATTCAGTTTTATTATGTTTTGAAATGATTCGTTAATCAATGATTTGATGTTTTTTAAATCGACACTTTCCGATGTTTCGATCAGTGGAAATTGAAATAAATTTTGCCAAATCCCTTTTTCTACACGTTGTTCAATTATCGTGAAATCTGATTTATCTTTATAGATAATAAAATTAAAATAGCGATTACTAACTTTTGTTTTTCCTAATTTAACTGGTAATTCTGTTGTTTTCTGATTTCGAAAAGCAAAACAATTCTCTTGAAAAACGCAATTCAAACAATCTGGATTTTTTGGAGTACATTGAGTTGCTCCGAAATCCATTATCGCCTGGTTGAACAAATCTGGATTGATTTTACAAATTAATTCATTGGCTAAATCTTGAAAAACATTGCGAGTTTTGGATGTTGAGATGTCATCAAATATTCCAAAATAACGAGAAATCACACGAAAAACATTTCCGTCCACAACTGCAACTTGTTCTTTATAAGCGAATGACGCAATTGCAGCCGCTGTGTAAGGACCAATTCCTTTTAATTTTATGATTTCATCGTATTGTTTTGGGAAAATTCCGTTTAAATTTGCACTTATAAATTTAGCTGTTGCGTGTAAATTTCGTGCTCTAGAATAGTAGCCGAGTCCTTGCCAAAGTTTCAAAACTTCATCTTCAGTCGCATTAGCTAAATCGTTAATCGAAGGGAAATTTGAAGTAAAAGATTCAAAATAAGGAAGTCCTTGGTTTACTCGAGTTTGTTGTAATATGATTTCAGACAACCAAATATGGTATGGATTTGTGGTGTTTCGCCAAGGTAATTCACGTTTGTTTTTAAGGTACCAATCGATTAAAATTGTAGAGAAGCTCATGAGATTTATATGTGTTTGCAAAAATAAAAGAATTATATATTTAAATTTTAATCCGTTATGGTTGAAAAATGGAATTTTAATTAATATATTTGCACTCTCGAAAAAACGGACAACAAATTAATTTATAAAGGAAATGACTAAAGCAGACATTGTAGCTAAGATTTCAGAGAAATTAGGGCTTGAGAAAGGTGATGTGCAAGCAACAGTGGAAACTTTTATGGAAGAAGTGAAAACTTCTCTTGAAAGTGGTGATAATGTGTATTTAAGAGGTTTCGGTAGTTTTATTATCAAAACTAGAGCTGAAAAAACAGGTAGAAACATATCGAAAAATACAACAATCAAGATTCCAGCTCACAATATACCAGCGTTTAAGCCAGCTAAAGTGTTTGTTGAAGGTGTCAAATCAAACACAGAAGTAAAAAATTAAATAAGTATTAACTCAAAACTACACGATTATGCCAAGTGGTAAAAAAAGAAAAAGACATAAGGTAGCGACTCACAAACGTAAAAAGAGAGCGAGAGCTAACCGTCACAAAAAGAAAAAGTAGTTTTAAACTACTTTTTTCTTTTTTTTAGATTGTTCTTTGAAAACAATTTCTTTAAACAGAAAATGCCTTATTCTGTAAGGGTTTAGAGAAATTAATGGGTAATAATACCTGTAATTAATGTTTAATCCATCTGTACAAAAGGTTCTTCCTGTGTATTTTTAGTTCAAATAAAGTTTGAATTTTAAAACATATCAAGACAAATATGTATGGATAAAAATGTACCGTGTGAACAAAGAATTGATTATTAGATCTGGTTCAAATACAGTAGATTTTGCCTTGTTAAAAGATGGAAAATTAATTGAATTACATAGAGATAGGGAAGATGAAAAAGGTTTTCAAGTAGGTGATATTTTTATCGCTAAAATTAGAAAACCCGTTCCAGGATTGAATGCAGCATTTGTAAATGTTGGATTTGATAAAGATGCTTTTTTGCATTATCATGACTTGGGACCAAACTTAGCAACTCTCTTAAAATTCACAAAACTTGTAAGCGCAGGTAAATTAAAAGATTTCACTCTTAAAAACTTTCCTTTTGAGCCAGAAATTGATAAAGATGGTGCCATAACCGATGTGTTAAGTGCTAATCAATCAGTTTTAGTTCAAATAGTTAAAGAGCCAATTTCAACTAAAGGTCCTCGAATAAGTTCTGAACTTTCTATCGCTGGACGTTATTTGGTTTTAGTTCCGTTTTCTGATCGCGTTTCAATTTCTCAAAAAATTGATTCAAAAGAAGAAAAAGATCGACTAAAAAAATTAGTTCTTGCTGTTAAACCAAAAGGATTTGGGGTTATTGTGAGAACAGTGGCCGAAGGCAAAAATGTAGCCGAATTAGAAAAAGACTTACAATCATTATTAGACAAATGGTCTAATATGTGTACTCGATTAACTACAGCAATGCATCCGTCAAAAGTTTTAGGTGAAGTAAATAGAGCATCTTCTATATTAAGAGATGTCTTTAATGATACTTTTACCGGAATTCATATAGATGATGAAGAGTTGTATTATCAAACTAAGGACTATTTGCAAGAAATAGCTCCTTCTAAAATTTCTATTGTTAAACATTATCAATCAAAAGAGGTTCCTCTTTTTGAAAAGTATAACATCGAACGTCAAATTAAAACTTCTTTCGGGAAAACGGTTTCTATGAGCAAAGGAGCTTACTTAATCATAGAACATACCGAGGCGTTACATGTTATTGATGTAAATAGTGGAAATCGTTCAAACAAAGCTCAAAATCAAGAGGATACAGCTCTTGAGGTTAATTTAATCGCAGCTGCCGAAATTGCTAGACAATTGAGATTACGCGATATGGGAGGAATTATTGTAGTAGATTTTATTGATATGGGTAATCCAGAAAATAGAAAAGTACTTTACGACTTCCTTAAAGAAGAAATGAGCGATGATAAAGCGAAGCATAAAATCTTGCCTCCTAGCAAATTTGGATTGATTCAAATTACTAGACAAAGAGTTAGACCTGAAGTTTCTATCAAAACAAGAGAAGAAGATCCGAATAATGAAAACGGTGAAATTGAAGCTCCAATCTTAGTTATTGACAAAATATCAGCTGACCTAGAAAGAATTATCAAAGATCAATCAAAATTGGTCTTGAATGCGCATCCATTCGTGGCTGCCTACCTTACAAAAGGTTTTCCATCAATACGTTCAAAATGGCTTTTTGAACATAAAAAATGGGTGAAAATTGTACCTCGTGACGCTTACACGTATTTAGAATATCATTTCTTCGATAAAGAAGGAAATGAAATTGACTAACAAAAAACCACATAGAAATATGTGGTTTTTTTGTTTTGTTAATATTAATTAAAATATTATATTTATTTGAATAACAAACGATATCGAAAATTTATGAAAAAAATTACATTTTGTGTTTTAATACTTTTTGCTTTTACAAGTGTTGTTCAGGCTCAAAGTTTTAGTGTAGGACCAAAAGTTGGTGCTAACTTTTCTAGTTTAACTGGTGTAAAAGACGGAAAATCTAAAACAGGTTATTATTTTGGAGCTTTTGCAGAAGTTGGATTCGGAAAATTATCTATTCAACCAGAGGTTTTATATACGGCTCAAGGAGGTAAAGTTGAAGGAGTAGAAATTAATAACAGTTATGTTTCTGTTCCAATTATGTTTAAGTATAAATTAATAGCTGGTCTTTCTGCTGAATTAGGTCCTAAATTTGATTTTCTTACAAAATCAGATACGAAATTTTTAAACACAAAATTTGACACCAAAGATTCATATCAATCGTTTAATTTTGGTTTAGGTATCGGATTATCTTATAAATTACCTTTAGGAATTAATGTTGATGCACGTTACAATTTTGGTTTGTCTAAATTGGGTAAAAATACTTCTATCGATGGAATTCCATCATCTGGGACAAATTCTAAAAATGATGTTTTCCAAATTGGAGTTGGATACAGATTTTTATAAAAATGCAAAAAGGAAATTTCAATCACGAAATTTCCTTTTTTTATCTCTTTTTCTGAAAGAATTCTTTCATTATGGCTGAACATTCGGCTTCTAAAACACCTGTTATAATTTCTGTTTTTGGATGTAATTTCCCACCCATTTCTGTATAACCACGTTTGTTATCGCTTGCACCATAAACGATTTTCGAAACCTGACTCCAATATAATGCACCTGCACACATTTGGCAAGGTTCAACTGTGATGTAAATTGTACAATTTTTTAAATATTTTCCACCAATTGAATTTGCTGCAGATGAAATTGCTTGTATTTCTGCGTGCGCCGTTACATCAGTTAATGTTTCAGTTAGGTTATGTGTTTTTGCAATAATGCGATTATTCGCCACAACAACTGCTCCAATTGGTATTTCTCCATTTTCAAATGCAAATTTTGCTTCACTTAAAGCTATTCGCATATAATATTCATCTGTAAATATATCGTCCATAATTGATTTTATCACATCAAAAATAAAACATTATCGTAAATTTGTTCTTTATTTAAATAAAAATGAACAACATTTTATCTCAAATTAATTATCCAGCAGATTTAAAGAAACTTACTTTGAATCAATTACCTCAATTAGCTTCGGAAATGCGAAAGTTTATTATTGATGTAGTTGCTACAAAAGAAGGGCATTTAGGCGCAAGTTTAGGAGTTGTTGAACTTACAATTGCTTTGCATTATGTGTTTAATACGCCTAATGATAAATTGATTTGGGACGTTGGGCATCAGGCTTATGGACATAAAATCTTAACGGGTAGAAAAGATGTTTTTTATACGAATCGACAATTAAACGGAATCAGTGGTTTTCCAAAAATCGATGAAAGCGAATATGACGCTTTTGGTGTTGGACATTCTTCAACTTCGATTTCGGCAATTTTAGGAATGGCTTTGGCTGCTCAATTAAAAGGCGATTCAGACAGAAAGCATATTGCTGTAATCGGTGATGCTTCTATTGCAGCAGGAATGGCATTTGAAGGTTTAAATCACGCTGGCGATACAAATGCTAACGTTTTGATTATTTTGAACGACAATGCAATTGGAATTGATCCGAGTGTTGGTGCTTTGAAAAGTTATTTAACCGAAGTGAAAGAAGGAAGAAATCCGAAGGCAAATAATATGATTCAGGCTTTAAATTTTGAATATTCTGGACCAATTGACGGACACGATTTACCTTTGGTAATTGCAGAATTAAAACGTTTAAAAAAGAAAACGGGACCTCAATTTTTACATATTGTTACAACAAAAGGAAAAGGGCTGAAGCAAGCTGAAGAAAATCAGATTGTATATCACGCTCCTGGCAAATTTAATAAAGAAACCGGAGATTTATTTCCGAAAATTGAAGATAACTTACCACCTAAATATCAAGATGTTTTCGGTTTAACTTTATTAGAATTGGCTCGTAAGAATGATAAAATTGTTGGAATTACTCCAGCAATGCCAACAGGAAGTTCGTTAAAATATATGATGGAAGTTTTTCCCGAACGTGCTATAGATGTTGGGATTGCTGAGCAGCACGCAGTTACTTTGGCTGCAGGAATGGCTCTTGATGGTTTGACAGTTTTTTGTACTATTTATTCAACATTTTTGCAACGTGCTTACGACCAAATTATCCACGATGTTGCTTTGCAAAATATTCCTGTAATTTTTTGTGTTGACCGTGCTGGTTTGGTTGGAGAAGATGGAGCAACACATCAAGGAGTTTTTGATATTGCTTTTTTGAATGCGATTCCAAATCTTCAAATTTTATCTCCAAAAGATGCAATTGAACTTAGAAATACTTTATTCACTTTGCAACTTGATAATAAAAATCCGACAGTTGTTCGTTATCCAAAAGGTAGAAGTAATCAACTAAATTGGCAATTACCTTTTGAAAGCCTAGATTTTAATAAAGTCGAAAATATTAGAAAAGGAAATACGATTGCAGTTTTTACTACTGGAACTATTTATGAAACAGTTCTAAATTGTATTGAAAAATTACCAAATAAAGAATTATTTTCGGTGTTTCATTTTATTCAAATAAAACCGTTTAACAAAGATTATATTTCAGATATTATAAAAAATCATAAAGAAATAATCGTAGTTGAAGAAGGTTCGATTATTGGTGGATTTGGAAGTGTTGTTTCTCAATATGTAACAGAATTGCATCCGAATGTAAAAGTTACTTGTTTGGGTGTACCTGATGTTTTTATTGAACACGCAACGGTTTTAGAACAACAAGAAATTTGTGGTTTTAGTGAAAATAAATTAATCGATTTTTTTTCGAAATATTAGTTATGAAACAATTAAAAAAAATATTTTTCCTGTTTATATTATTATTTAAACTAAGTATTTTAAATGCTCAAGTAAGTAATGATAGTATATCGGAAATAGCAATACAAGATTTTTATCGTTATAATTTTAGTTCATTTGATTCGATTAAGCGAGTAGGTGATGTTGTTTATTTAGCACCCGTTTTTGTTGAAGAAAAAATTATTGTTCAGGAATCTTCCGAAGTAAAAACCAAAAATCCAGATGTTAAGAAAGTTGTGCTTTCAAGTTTTGAAGTTGCAAAACGTAGGCGAAAAACCGAGATTTCTTATTTCTTAATTCCTGATGATTTTGAAATGATATACAATCGAAAACCTACATCAGAATACGTAATTCCTTTTGATGGATTGTCTCAAGTTAAAACATCGCAATCGTATTGGACTAAAAAAAATATTGTTGGATTAGATTTCAATCAAGGTGCCTTTTCAAATTGGAATGCTGGTGGTTATAATTCAATTTCGGGTATTGTTAAAGGCGATTTTTTTAGAAAATATGAGAAAGGAAGAATTATTTGGAATAGCGATTTAAAAGTTCGTTATGGTTTAAATAAACAAGATAATCAAGAAGTTAGAAAAACAGATGACGTATTTGCGTTAAACTCTACTTTTGGTTATCGAACTTCAGTGAAATCGAGTTGGTATCATTCTGCAAAATTGACTTTAAATACACAAATGGCGAATGGATACTCTTATCCAAATACAAAAAATCCAATTTCTAGTATTTTTGCGCCAGCTTATTTATTTGTCGGGATTGGAGCTGAATATAAACCTCAAAATAAAGACTTTAGCGTTTATATTTCACCAGCGACTTTAAAATCTACCTTTGTATTGAATGATAGTTTAGCAAATGTTGGTGCATTTGGGTTGCCAGGAGGAAGATTTGATGAAAATGGAACATTACTTCGTGCCGGAAAAAAATCTCGTAGTGAATTCGGTTTTTTAATTACCAATCAATATAAGAAAACCATTGCAAAAAACGTTATCTTAGATCACAAGATTTCGATTTATACCGATTATTTAAATAGATTTGGAAATGTCGATATCGATTGGCAATTGCAGTTAGAAATGACTGTTAATAATTTTATTAAAGCAACCATCGGAACACATTTGATTTATGATGATGACATCAAAGCGAAAAAAGAAGTTGATGGTGTTCAAGTCATAACTGGTCCACGTTTGCAGTTTAAACAATTACTCGGTGTGGGTTTAACTTATACTTTTTGATGATGAAATTTTATTTATTTATATTATTATTTTTTTCTACTATTGGATTTGCTCAAGTTCAAGATTCAATTCCTGCAATTGAGCGTACCGTTGACGTAGATGATCCAAAATATCGTGAAGATCAAATTTATTTTGGAATTACACATAGTATTTTGACAAATAAACCTGATGGATACAAGCCCAATTCATTTTCAACTGGGATTTCTTTTGGTTTTCTTCGTGACTTTCCTGTAAATAAGCGGAGAAATGTAGCGATTGCTCCTGGTGTTGGAATTGCTTTTTATAACTTAAGAAATAATCTTTCTGTTTCAGAAGATGGATTGTCTTATTATGTAGATTCTAATTACAATAAAAATGTTCAAAATTTGACTTATCTGGAAATTCCAATAGAGTTTAGATGGCGTACTTCAACAATGGAATCACATAAATTTTGGAGAATTTATGCTGGAGTAAAGTATAGCTATTTGCTTAGAGATGTTTCTAAATACGATGGGCCTTTTGGAAAATATGATGTAAAATCAAATCCAGATTACAATAAAAATATTATAGGAGCTTACATTTCTGCAGGTTTTAATACTTGGAATATTTATGCTTATTACGGCTTTAATCCAATTTTCAAAAAGGATGTTTTCGTTGATAAGAAAAGCTTAAATTTCTTTAACGTTGGATTGATGTTTTATATTTTATAAAAAAAACCTGTTTGAATTCAAACAGGTTTTTTTATTATACTTTTTTACGCATTCTTGCAACCGGAATATCGAGTTGTTCTCTATATTTTGCAACCGTTCTTCTTGCGATTGGATAACCTCTTTCTTTTAATAATTCGGCTAATTTATCATCTGGATGTGGTTTTTGCTTGTCTTCATCTTCAATGATATTTTGTAAAATTTTCTTGATTTCGATTGTCGAAACTTCTTCACCTTGGTCGTTAATCATTGCTTCAGAAAAGAATTCTTTAATCAATTTTGTTCCGTAAGGTGTGTCAACATATTTACTATTTGCAACACGAGAAATTGTTGAAATATCTAAGCCAACCATATCTGCAATGTCTTTCAAAATCATTGGTCTTAATTTGGTTTCATCACCATCTAAGAAAAATTCTTCTTGATAATGCATAATTGCACTCATCGTTACAAAAAGTGTTTCTTGGCGTTGTTTTATTGCGTCAATAAACCATTTAGCTCCATCTAATTTTTGTTTTATAAACTGAACAGCTTCTTTCTGAGAAGTTGATTTTTCATTTGAAGATTTATACGTTTCCAGCATTTCCTGATAATCTTTAGAAACGTGTAATTCTGGTGTATTTCTTCCGTTTAATGAAAGTTCTAGTTCTCCATCAACAATTCGTATAGCAAAATCAGGAATAATGTGTTCAATTGCTTTTGTACTTCCAGCGAAAGCTCCACCGGGTTTTGGATTTAATTTTTCGATTACATCAATTGCTTTGCGTAATTGGTCTTGGGTAATGTTGTATTTCTGAATTAATTTTTCGTAATGTTTTTTAGTAAATGCATCAAATTGATTCTCGATAATATCAGTTGCTAAATCATTCGTTTCAGACGGAAGTTTGTGTTTTAATTGAAGTAATAAACATTCTTGTAAATCTCTTGCTCCAACTCCAATAGGTTCTAATTCGTGAATGATATGAGTTAAAATATGATGTACTTTTTCTTCATCGGTATAAATACCTTGAGTAAAAGCCATATCATCAACAATATCCTGAATATCTCTTCGGATATATCCCATATCGTCAATGCTTCCTACTAAAAATTCTGCAATTACACGGTCTTCATCATTAAGAATAAAGGTGTTTAATTGATTTAATAAATCTTGGTGAAAACTAACTTGTGCAACGATTGGCGAAAATTTATCATCGTCATCATCGCTATAATTGTTTGCTTGTAATTTATAATCTGGAGTTTCGTCGTCACTTAAATATTCGTCGATATTGATGTCATCAGCCTCAATTCTTTCGCTATCGTTATCATAATCGTCGTAATCATCTTGATCCCCGAATTCATCAATTTCTTCACTTTCTTCCTTTCCTGCTTCTAAAGCCGGATTTTCAACAAGTTCTTCTTTTAAGCGTTGTTCAAATGCAAGCGTAGGCAATTGAATCAGTTTCATTAACTGAATTTGCTGAGGAGAAAGCTTTTGCGAAAGTTTAAATTGTAAATTTTGTTTTAACATATTTGGTGATCTAAAGAAATTTAATTTTTGGGTATAAAAAAAGTTTAACTTAAAAACTCTTTACTTCAAAAATAAGAAAAAAGTAGTTAAGTTAAACTATTTAATATGGGAATAACGCTTGATTTTAGAATTCCGCGTTTTGTGGTGTTCTAGGGAAAGGAATTACATCACGAATGTTTGTCATTCCGGTTACGAATAAAACCAAACGCTCAAATCCTAAGCCAAATCCAGAGTGAACTGCTGATCCGAATTTACGTGTATCTAAGTACCACCATAATTCTTCTTCAGAAATGTCTAATGCTTTCATTTTTTCAACTAATACATCATAACGTTCTTCTCTTTGAGATCCCCCAACAATTTCTCCAATTCCAGGGAATAAGATATCCATTGCACGAACCGTTTTTCCATCTTCGTTCAAACGCATATAGAATGCTTTGATTTTAGCTGGATAATCAAACAAAATTACCGGACATTTGAAGTGTTTTTCAACCAAGAAACGTTCGTGTTCTGATTGTAAATCAGCTCCCCATTCGTCAATTAAATATTGGAACTTTTTGTTTTTGTTAGGTTTAGAAGCTTTTAAAATATCGATAGCTTCTGTATATGAAACGCGCTTGAAATTGTTTTCTAAAACGAAGTTTAATTTTTCAATTAAGCTCATTTCGCTTCTTTCAGCTTGTGGTTTGTTTTTCTCTTCGTCTTTTAAACGTTGGTCTAAGAAATTTAAATCGTCTTCACATTTTTCTAATGTGTATTTGATTACCGATTTAATGAAATCCTCAGCTAAATCCATATTAGCATCTAAATCATTAAACGCAACTTCAGGTTCAATCATCCAAAATTCAGCTAAGTGACGAGAAGTATTTGAATTTTCTGCACGGAAAGTTGGTCCAAAAGTATAAACTTGACCTAAAGCCATTGCGTAAGTCTCAGCTTCTAATTGTCCAGAAACCGTTAAGTTTGTTTGTTTTCCGAAGAAATCTTCTTTGTAATTGATTGTTCCGTCTTCATTTTTTGGAGCAGAACCATCTAAAGGAAATGATGTTACTTGAAACATTTCTCCAGCACCTTCAGCATCAGAACCTGTGATTATTGGTGTGTTTACGTAGTAAAATCCGTTTTCTTGGAAATATTTATGAACAGCAAAAGATAAAACGCTACGAACACGCATAATTGCTCCGAAAGCATTTGTACGAACTCTTAAATGTGCATTTTCTCTTAAAAATTCTAAAGAGTGTTTTTTTGGTTGAATTGGATATTTTTCTGGATCAGATTCTCCTAAAACTTCTAAGTTATTTACTTGAATTTCGAATTTTTGTCCAGCTCCTTGACTTTCAACTAAAGTTCCTTTAACTGCAATTGCAGATCCAGTTGTAACTTTTTTTAATAAATCTGCAGGAAATTTATCTAAATCAACCACACATTGAATATTATTAATGGTAGATCCATCGTTTAAAGCAATAAATTGATTGTTTCTGAAAGATCGTACCCAACCTTTCGCAGTTACTTCTTGAAGCAGATTAGATCCGTTTAAAAGATCATTTACTTTAATATGTTTCATTGTGAATTGTTTCTTGTTTTTATAATTTACATTAGAAATAAAACGGTTTTTCTAACGACTTGCAAAGATACTAATTTTTTGTTTTAGTTTTTAAGATATTCTATGCTTTGAAATTTCTAATTTTAAAGTGATTATATTTGCGCTCAAAAACAACAATTAATATGAATTGGATTATTTTAATTATTGCAGGATTATGTGAAGTTGGATTCACTTCTTGCCTTGGAAAAGCACAACAATCTTCGGGGAACGAAATGTATGGTTGGTATGGAGGTTTCTTAGTTTGCTTGGTAGCTTCAATGTTATTATTAATGAAAGCAACTCAAACTTTACCGTTAGGAACAGCTTATGCCGTTTGGACTGGAATAGGCGCGGTAGGAACTGTTTTAATCGGTATTTTTGTTTTTAAAGAGCCAGTTACTTTTTGGAGAGTGTTTTTTATTTTTACTTTAATCGGATCTATTGTTGGATTAAAATTTGTTTCAAGTCATTAAATATTTTAAGAAATAAATATAAAAAAAATCGTTCAACAGAACGATTTTTTTTATGTAAATGAAATTATACCTTCATTATTTCAGCTTCCTTAACTACAAAAACTTCATCAATTTTTTTGATGTAGCTATCAGTAAGTTTCTGAATACTATCTTCAGCTACTTTACAAATATCTTCAGCTGTTCCGTTTTTTTCTTCTTTCTTGATTTCTGTATTTGCATCTTTACGTGCATTACGAATTGAAATTTTTGCGTCTTCAGCTTCAGCTTTAGCTTGTTTTACTAAATCACGACGACGTTCTTCTGTTAATGCTGGAATGTTAATGATGATATTATCTCCATTATTCATTGGGTTTAATCCTAAATTAGCAATCATAATTGCTTTTTCAATTGGATGAAGCATATTTTTTTCCCAAGGTGTAACAGTTAATGTTCTTGCATCAGGAACATTAATATTAGCTACTTGAGAAAGTGCTGTTTGAGAACCGTAGTAATCAACAAAAACACTTCCTAACATTTGAGGAGATGCTTTACCAGCACGAATATTTAAGAACGATTTCTCTAAGTGAGCTACCGAACCTTGCATTGATTCTTTTGCTTCGTCTATGATAAAATTAATTTCTTCTGTCATGACTTGTGATTGTTTATTTCTTAATTAATATACTGTAGTTCCAATGTTTTCACCTTGGCATACTTTTAATAAATTATTTTCTTTGTTCATGTCAAAAACAACAATTGGTAATTGATTTTCTTGACTTAAAGTAAATGCTGTTGTGTCCATAACATTCAATCCTTTTGCTAAAACATCAGTAAAAGTAATCGATTCGTATTTTACTGCATTTGGATCTTTTTCTGGATCTGCAGTGTAAACACCATCAACACGAGTTCCTTTTAAAATAACATCAGCATTGATTTCAACACCTCTTAAAACAGCTGCTGTATCTGTTGTGAAATACGGATTTCCAGTTCCAGCACCAAAAATTACAATTCTGTTTTTTTCTAAATGACGAACGGCTCTTCTTTTGATATAAGGCTCAGCAATTTCTTCAATTTTTAAAGCAGTTTGTAAACGAGTTAACATTCCAGCATCTTCTAAAGCACCTTGTAAAGCCATTCCGTTGATTACAGTTGCAAGCATTCCCATGTAATCACCTTGAACGCGATCCATTCCTTTACTTGCTCCAGCAACACCTCTAAAAATATTTCCACCGCCAATTACGATAGCGATTTCAACCCCTAAAGCGTGAATTTTTTTAATTTCTTGAGCGTATTCAGACAAACGTTGTGGGTCAATACCATATTGATTTTCACCCATTAAAGCTTCACCGCTTAATTTTAGAAGTATTCTTTTATATTTCATGAGAAGGTTTTTTGTTTTGTGCAAATATAAACATTATAAACTTTTTTTAAAATAGCTTTCTAAATTTTATCTCTAACGTTCTCAAAAGTTCTTTTTGCTTCGTAATATCCGATTTCAAAAATCTCTTCCATTCTCGATTTTTTTGTTTCAAATGTACTATAATCAGCAAGTTTTTTGGGTTCCATATACCAATCGCAAAGTTCTCTAAAGGCTCCAGAAGATTGCATTAACATAATTTCATATGCTCTTAATGTTACCGATTTTATTGAAGTTAATTTTTCAGTTTCAACTTCTACAACCGGACATAAATTAATTCCGATAATGAAGTCACATCGACCTTGAACTGTTGTTACAGGAAAATTATTTAAGATTCCGCCATCGCTATAAAGTTTTCCGTTTACAGAAACTGGTGAAATGATTCCAGGAAAAGCACTTGAAGCTAAAACGGCATCTAATAAACGCGTTTGTGAATCAAAAATTTTTAATCTTCCGCGTTCTAAATCGGTTCCTGTTATGTATAATTCATTTTTTAAATCTCCAATTTTACGTTCTTTAAAAATGGCTTCTAAATAGGTTCTGAATGAACTTGAATCTAAAACGCCAGCTTTTCTGAAAGTAAAATGATTCCAACTAAAAAAATCAACCGATTTAAAGAAAGTCAAAATAGCATCGGGTTTCATTCCAACTGAATATAGACTGCCAACAATCGAACCGGCGCTTGTTCCAGCAATAATTTTTGGTTTTATTTCTTGCTCTTCTAAAAATTTTAGAGCTCCTGCGTGTGCAATTCCTTTATGACCGCCACCCGAAAGTACCAACCCGATTTCTAAATTTTTTAGTTTCATTTTAGTTTGAATAGTTTTAAATTTATCTTTGAGAGCTATAAATATATCACAATGAAAACTATTATCACAGAAAGCTTAAAGAAATTTTTTACTTACACAGAATATCGTGAACTGGTTACGCAATCTTTAAATCAAGATACATTTATTGTTGAAGGGATTGATGCGTTGCCTTATATAAAGATGAACGACCAACGTATGAAACGTTTGGATAAAACATTAATCGTTCCAGAAGAAATTGAAACTTTTTTAAAAGAATTGAAACAACCTATTTTGTGGATTGTTATATCTGAAGGTTGGTGTGGTGATGCAGCTCAGGCTTTACCGGTTATTAATAAAATGGCAGAATTGTCTGATGCGATTGAACTTAAAATTGTTCTTCGTGATGAAAATGAAGCTTTGATGAATCAATTTTTGACCAATGGTGGAAAAGCTATTCCGAAGTTGTTATTTGTAAATCCTGAAACGTTTGATGTTTTGGCAGATTGGGGACCAAGACCTAAAGAAGCAGTTCAATTAATGATTGATTTGAAAGCTAAATTTGGTTCGATTACGGATGAAGTTAAAGAAGAATTACAGAAATGGTACAACACAGATAAAGGTATTTCTACTCAAAATGAAATTGTTCATATATTAAAAAACTCGGTTAAATAAACCGAGTTTTTTAATATTTTGAAGTTTTAATAAATACCTAAAGTTTTCAAAAAGATGTTTAAACTCCAAACGATTATTAATAATCCGACAGCTAAGAACATTTTTTTTACAGGTAATTTACCTGCAAGTTTAGCAGCTAAAGGAGCAGCTAGCATTCCTCCAATTACCAATCCTAAAATGAGTTGCCAATGCCCAATTCCGATTAAAGTAAAAAAGGTAAATGCACTTGAAAGAGTTACAAAAAATTCGGTTAAACTAACAGTTCCGATTACATATTTTGGTGTTTTTCCTTTTGAGATTAATGTACTTGTCACGACAGGTCCCCATCCACCACCGCCAAACGAATCTAAGAAACCGCCAATTCCAGCTAACCAACCTACACGTTTGATTTTTTTACGCTCGGTACGTTTTTTAAAGGCATTCGAAAAAATCTTAACACCTAATAAAAGTGTATAAATTGCTAAAATAGGTTTTATAATTCCTGAATATTCTTCTCCAAAAGTTGATAACAGAACAGCTCCTAAAACAGCTCCGGCAATACCAGGAAGTACAATGTTTTTGAATAATTTTTTATTGATGTTTCCAAATTTATAATGACTGAATCCAGACGCACCACTTGAAAACATTTCAGCTGTATGAATACTACTACTAATTGATGGTAGTGGAACTCCAAAATACAACAATGCTGCTGTACTTGTTACACCATAGCCCATACCTAATGCGCCATCAATCATTTGGGCAACGAATCCTACGATTATTAGAGCAACAAAACGGTCGTCTGTATTTTCGTTTAAAAATTCAAAAACGTGATTTACATCTTGCCAAGTGAAATAAAATGATGAAATATTTATTATCAATAAACCTAAAAATAGAACAAAACCTGTATAAGCTATGAATTTCCATTTTTTTTCATCCGAGAATTTTTGATTACTTTCTCTAGCTTTGATTTGAAACGATTGCTCTATCAGAATATTTTTTTCTTGTGCAATCTCAAACCAATTTTCTTGATTATTATATTTATCAGCAACTATGATTAAACTTATTTTGTCAAGAAAATCTTCAGTAATATTTTCTATAATTTCAATGGTCTTATTTGCATCCATTAAGCAGCGAATGTCGTCACTAATTATCGATGCATAAATATAAATTTTACCTACAATTTCACTGTGTATTAATTTGTTTAATTCTTCAGCAGCAAGTGTAGAATGACCAATCAGTAGAACTTCAATTTTTTGCGGTTTTACTATGTTTCCCATATTCTAATCTAATATTCCAGCGCCTACAGTTACATTTGATGTTTCGTCAATAAATATAATTCCTCCTTGAGCTTGTAATTCCGAAAATATATCATACGCTATTGGTGTTGCTGTTTTTAATTTGATTTTAGCAATTTGATTTAATTGTACTTCTGAAGTTTCAAATTGCTTTTCGAATGTATTTATATCAACTAAATATTCAATTGATTTTACAACTGCTTTTACACGATTTGTTTGATTTTGAATTAAATATTTACTTCCAATTTGTAATGCTTTTTGATGCATCCAACAAACTTGAACTTCTAATTCGTTTGTGAATTTTGGCTGTTTGTCTAAATTCACAATCAAATCTCCACGACTGATATCAATGTCTTTGTTTAATTGAATAACAGCACTTTGAGGAGCAAACGCCTCATCAACTTCTTTTAAATTTACTTCTATTGACGAAATTGTAGCTTCAATTTCAGAAGGATAAATTTTTATTTTATCGCCTTTTTTGAAAATTCCACTTGTGATTTTTCCAGCATAACCTCGATAATCATGTAATTCAGTGGTTTGTGGTCTGATGATATATTGAATTGGCAAACGACTTGCTTCAAGATTTTCATTTTCTTGAATGTTGACAGTTTCTAAAAAATCTAATAATGTCGGACCTTTGTACCAAGACATATTTTCTGAAGCATCAACGATGTTATCCCCGTTTAATGCGCTAATTGGAATAAAGGTAACTTCGTTTAAATTTAACTTTTTATTAAGTTCTTTAAATTCATTTTCAATTGATTTATAGATTGATTCGTCGAAGTTCACCAAATCAAGTTTGTTAACAGCAACTACAATTTTAGGGATTTTTAAAAGCGATGCGATAAATGTATGACGCTTGGTTTGTTCTGTAATTCCTGTTCTTGCATCAACCAATAAAATAATCAATTGCGAATTTGATGCTCCTGTAATCATATTTCGCGTATATTGAATATGACCTGGTGCATCGGCAATGATGAATTTTCTTTTAGGTGTTGAAAAGTATTTATAAGCAACATCAATAGTAATTCCTTGTTCGCGTTCAGCTCTTAAGCCATCAGTAATTAGAGCTAAATCTAAAACTCCGTTATCTTTAAATTTACTCGCTTTTTCAATTGCTTCGATTTGGTCGATTAATATACTTTTGCTGTCGTACAATAATCTTCCAATCAATGTGCTTTTTCCATCATCTACATTTCCGGCTGTAATAAATCTTAATATGTCCATTTGTAAGTTTCGTAATAATTAAAAATAACCTAGCTTTTTTCTATCTTCCATTGCAGCTTCAGAAATTCGATCGTCAATTCTTGTTTCACCACGTTCGCTTGTTTTGGAAGCTGAAATTTCATTGATAATATCATCAATCGAATGCGCTTCTGAAGCAACTGCTGCTGTACAAGTCATATCTCCAACGGTACGATATCGCACATTCTCGAAAGTGATTTTATCATCCGCTTCAATTTTCACGAATTCGTTTGTGGCAAGTAATTGATTTTGAATATGAATTACCTCACGATTATGGGTGAAATAGATAGATGGTAGTTCGATTTTTTCTCGTTTGATGTAATTCCAAATGTCTAATTCGGTCCAATTGCTTATAGGGAAAGCACGAACATTTTCACCCTTATTAATTTTTCCGTTGTATAGATTCCAAAGTTCTGGGCGTTGTAATTTTGGGTCCCATTGTCCAAAATCATCACGTACTGAAAATATGCGTTCTTTTGCTCTTGCTTTTTCTTCATCGCGTCTTGCACCACCAATACAACAATCAAGTTCAAATTCTTCAATAGTTTCTAAAAGCGTATAAGTTTGTAAGGCATTTCTGCTTGCGAATTTTCCGTTTTGTTCTTTTAAACCTTGTCTTTTTATGGTGTCTTCGACTTTTCTTACGATAAGTTTTTCTCCAATTTGTTCTGCTAAAGCATCTCTGTATTTGATAACTTCAGGGAAATTATGCCCAGTGTCGATATGAATTAATGGAAAAGGAAACTTTCCTGGTTTGAAAGCTTTTAAAGCTAAGTGAACTAAAGTTATGCTGTCTTTTCCTCCGCTAAAAAGTAATGCAGGACGTTCAAATTGACCAGCAACTTCACGAAATATATGAATCGATTCTGATTCGAGTTGGTCTAAGTAATCTAATTTATATTTTGTATCCATTTTATTTATGTATATGTAATCCACATTCTTTTTTTGATGCATCTTCCCACCACCAACGACCGGCTCTAAAATCTTCACCTTCTTTGATTGCTCTTGTACACGGAGCACAACCAATACTTACAAAACCTTTGTTATGTAGTTTGTTAAACGGAATTTGATTTTTAGTGATTTCATCAATAACCTCTGAAGTTTTCCAATGTAGAAGCGGATTGAATTTGATTATTTGATTGGTTTCGTCCCATTCAAAAATGGTCATGTCTTTTCGATTTGGTGAATGTTCGGCACGTAAACCTGTAATCCAAATTTCTTTATTTTGGATTGCTTCTTTTAATGGAAAAACCTTGCGAATATCACAACATTGTTTTCTGTTTTCTATCGATTGATAAAATGAATTTGGGCCTTTTTGAGTTATAAAATCACT
This sequence comes from Paenimyroides tangerinum, assembly GCF_003865405.1. GTDB lineage: Bacteria > Bacteroidota > Bacteroidia > Flavobacteriales > Flavobacteriaceae > Flavobacterium > Flavobacterium tangerinum. Next base: position 162,406 of record NZ_RQVQ01000001.1, on the reverse strand, counting down.
CAAAAGAGTTGAGGTAGGTGTATATGTTTTGATTTGTATTTTATACTTCAAAACTGTTTCGTTCCAAGTTTCATACGTTTCTTCAAATAAACGCCCTGTGTCTAAAGTGAAAATTTCAATGTTTTCTTTTCTAAGTAGAAAAGTAATTAATTGATCTTCATAACTAAAACTTGTTGAAAAAACGATGTTCTCAAAATGTTTTGTGATGTAATTTACTTGTTCTTCAAAGCTTAATTTTTCGATGTTATCTTTTAAAATCGTATCGAATTTATTTTTTAAAACGCTGTTCATTAGAATGTTTTATTTATGCAAATATATAAATTCTATAAATTACACCAAAGTAGTAGAGTTTTAAAAATAAAAAAAATAGCAATTAGCTATTTATAAAAGATTGTAAAGTAGCTTCCATCATACTGGCGCGTGTTTTATCACGAATTTCTATTAATTGTTTACGTAAATAGCAAGAAGTTTCATCTTTGCAATCGTCACATTTCTCATAATAATTTATAGAAACACAAGGAGTAAGTGAAATAGGACCGTCAAAAATTCGGTATAAATCAGCTAAAGAAACTTCATTCGGATCTTTTAATAAATAATATCCGCCACCAATTCCTTGCTTACTATTTACTAACTTCCAACGTTTTAACTCTAATAAAATTTGCTCTAAAAATTTTTTAGGAATATTTTCTTTATCTGCAATTGCCGCCGTTGTTAAACTACCTTGTTGGTAATTTCTAGCTAGGCAAACCATTGCTTTTAAAGCATATTTACATTTTTTTGAAAGCATATTTAGAAGTTTCTTTTAGATTGACAAATGTACTGTTTTTATTATATTGCAAATTGGTTTTGAAATTTAACTCAATTTAATTTTGAAATAATTCGAAAGTGATTTTTTCATCCAAGCTCATTCCGCCTGGATTACAACCAAGTTTGCCTTCTGGAATTTTAATGTTTTGATTCTTGAAATGCTCAATCCAAATTGGAAAAAAATTATCCGAATTCGGTTCTTTATACGTCATTGGATATAATTTAAAGAATGGTTTGTTGTTGTTTGCAGATAAAAAAGCATCGTAAATTAGTTCAGAGCAATAGTATTTTCCGTTATCATATATGAAGTCATTATCATACGGAACGCCTAATTGTTTTTCTGAAAATGATATCGCATCTGGAATTAAATTCTGAAATTCTTCTTTTAAACGACCTAAATAAATTGGTTCTTTTGTATATGAAATAAATGTTTTCAAAGGAGTTTTTACAACCGATTTTCCAATGGCTTCGTAAACAAAATATTCGCTATTTTCGTTAATAATCATTCCCATATGGTTGAAATCTTTACCTTCAAAACCTTCGGTAACCGCATTAATTGCTTCACACATTGGACCGCAATTGATGTTGATGAAAAGTAAATCACCATTTTCTAATTTTTGATTTTGAGCCGTAATGGTTTGATTAAAAATTAGAAAGAAAGCAATAAATATAAAGTTTTTGTACATATATTTTAGGTTCATTTCTTTTGTTTTGAAATGTGAAGATATAAAAAAAGAAGCTTATTCAGCTTCTTTAAAATTTGGATTGTATATTTTTTCGAACGCTAAAGGTTCTATGGCATTTTCTACAGAGAATTCACCGATTTTTGTTCTTCTTAAAGCTGTTAAATGCGCTCCAGAGTTCAGAGCTTTTCCAAAATCGAAAGCTAATGAACGAATGTAAGTTCCTTTGCTGCAAACTACTCTAAAATCAATTTCAGGTAATTGAATTCGAGTGATTTCAAATTCTGATATTTCAACTTTTCTCGATGCAATTTCAACTTCTTCACCAGCTCTTGCGTGTTCGTACAAACGTTTTCCATCTTTCTTTAAAGCTGAAAAAATAGGAGGGAACTGGTCGATTTCACCAATGAATTGTTTCGTTGTTTCGTGAATTAACTCGTTTGTAATATGTTCGGTTGGAAACGTTTGGTTGATCTCTGTTTCTAAATCATAAGAAGGCGTAGTTCCGCCAACGGTAATTGTTCCTGTATATTCTTTGATTTGACCTTGAAGTTCAGAGATTCGTTTGGTGAATTTTCCTGTACAAATAATCAATAATCCAGAAGCTAAAGGGTCTAAAGTTCCTGCGTGACCAATTTTAAATTTTTTTGGTAATCCCAAGTTTTTAATCAAAGCGTATTTTACTTTGTTAACCGCTTGAAACGAACTCCAAGTTAGGGGTTTATCGATTAATAATATTTGACCAGCTTGAAATTCTTCAGGAGATAATTTTGTCATTTTTATTTATAAAAGTTGAAGTAAACTAATAATAAGATTCCGATTACAATGCGGTACCAACCCCAAAATTTGAATCCGTATTTAGTTAATACATTGATGAATGTTTTTACTGCAATTAAAGCAACCACGAAAGCTACAACGTTTCCGATAATAAAAGTTATAATGGTTTCATTTGAAGCTAAAATCATTTCGTAACCTTTTTGTTCTAATTCGGTTCCTTTTCCCCAAGTTTTCACAAAAACGGAATAAACAGTTACTGCTAACATCGTTGGAACAGCTAAGAAAAACGAGAATTCAGCTGCTGCTTTTCTGCTTAAACCTTGAGTCATACCTCCAATAATTGAAGCTGCAGAGCGTGAAGTTCCTGGCATCATAGCTAAACATTGCCAAAATCCAATAATAATTGCTTTTTTGAAAGTGATTTCTTTTTCGTCATTGATTTTTGGATTTTTAAACCATTTATCAACGAATAAAAGTACAACTCCACCTAAAACTAAAACAGTTGAAATTGCAATTTGATTACCTAAAACAGCTTCGATTTTATCGTCTAATAAATAACCTAAACCTAAAGCTGGAATTACTGCAAAACCTAATTTTAAATAGAAATTGAAGTTTGAAAAATCAAAGAATTTTCTCCAATATAAAACTACGATTGATAAAATAGCACCGAATTGTATTGAAACTTGAAACATTTTTAAAAATTCTGTTTCTTCCATTCCCATCAACGCTGCGGTGAATCCCATATGTGCGGTTGATGATATTGGTAAATATTCGGTTAAGCCTTCAATAATGGCAATAATGATAGCTTGGAAAATGTCCATTGAAAAGTTGTTTTTTTTAGGTTAAATTATTTTGGTTTGTGTTATTTTTTTGATTTTTTGAAAATTGAATAAATGCATACTCCAAATCCAATGAAGATTACAGTTGGAGCTAATCGAATTCTTCTGAAGCTGAAAACTTCTTCATTGAAAACATTTGGGTCATCACTTCCTCCACCAGACATCAAGATGAATCCTAAAGCAATGACTGCTAGACCAATAATTAAGGTGATGTAATTTTCTTTGTGGAATAAAAATTTATCGTTATTTTCTGTCTTTTCCATATATTTTAGTATAAATCGTCTGATTTTAAGTTTAAGAAACGTTGCGTTGCAAAGAATGTACTAATATAAGTAATTATAATTCCTACAATAAAAATTCCTCCGCAAACTATGAATAATGATTGTGTGTCTTCAAGAATTAGTAAAGTTGGAAATTTAGAATCTGCGTAATAAGCGATTGCTAAAACACCAATAATTGCTAAAATAGAACCAATCATTCCAAGTTTTACACTTGTCCAAATAAAAGGTTTTCTGATGAATGATTTTGTTGCTCCAACCATTTGCATCGTTTTGATGATAAAACGCTTAGAGTAAACAGAAAGTCTTAAAGAACTGTTGATTAACAAGAACGAAATAAATGCAAAAACGGCACTAATAACTAAAACCCAAAATGTAATTTTTGTAATATTTTCGTTTACTAATTCAACAAGTTGTTGGTCATAAACAACATCTTCGATTAGTTCATTTTCTTTAAAAGTTAATTCAATTTCTTTAATACTATCCTTTATAACATATTCTCCATTAAAATGAATGTCATAAGAATTTTGAAGTGGATTGAATCCTAAAAAGTGAACGAAATCTTCCCCAATAACTTCTTGTTGTTCAACTGCTGCCGAATCTTTATGTACAAATTTAAAATCTTTGATGTAAGGTGCAGTTTTTAAAGTTTCTTCAAATTTAGCTAAGTCGTCAGGTGTAGCTTTGTCTTTGAAATAAAGCGACATCGGAATGTTTTCTCTGAAATTATTTGATATTTTTTCTGAATTTATCAAGAATAATCCCAGTGAACCAAGTAAAAATAATACTAAAAAGATACTTAAGATAACTGAAAAATAAGACGATATTAATCTTCTTTTTTGATATCTCTCGAACGAACTTGCCATAACTAATTTTTTAAAGGGTAAAAATACTAAAGAAAATTATTTTTCACCTATTATAATGTGTAAAGATTTACATTTCTTATAAATATAGTTTATTTTTGTATGAAATTTAAAAATCAAATTCACTCTTTTTGTTTTTTAATATATTGAAATAAAGTTAATTAAGGTAAATTGTACGCTTAAAAATGAAATACAATCCAAACGAAATCGAGGCCAAATGGCAAAAATATTGGAACGATAACCAAACGTTTAAAGCAAAAAACGATTCAGATAAACCAAAATATTATGTTCTTGATATGTTTCCTTATCCGTCAGGAGCTGGGTTACACGTTGGACATCCGCTAGGTTATATCGCTTCGGATATTTATTCACGTTTTAAACGTCATCAAGGTTTTAATGTTTTACATCCGCAAGGTTACGATTCATTTGGTTTGCCAGCAGAACAATATGCGATTCAAACGGGGCAACATCCTGCAATTACTACCGAAACAAATATTAATCGTTACCGAGAACAATTAGATAAAATTGGTTTTTCTTTCGATTGGAGCAGAGAAGTGCGTACTTCAACTCCTGAATATTACAAACACACACAATGGATTTTTATTCAGTTGTTCAATTCTTGGTACAATAAGGTTACAGATAAAGCAGAAAGTATTTGTACATTAATCGATATTTTTTCGAAAGAAGGGAATACAAATGTACAAGCGGTTTGTGATGATAATATTATTGCATTCACTGCTGAACAATGGAATGCTTTTTCAAAAGACGAACAAGAAAAAATCTTATTACAATATAGATTGACGTATTTGGCAGAAACAGAAGTAAACTGGTGTCCAGCTTTAGGAACTGTTTTGGCTAATGACGAAATTATAAATGGAGTGTCTGAACGTGGTGGTCATCCGGTTATTCGTAAAAAAATGACACAATGGTCAATGCGTATTTCTGCTTATGCAGAACGTTTACTTCAAGGGTTAGAAGTGATTGATTGGTCAGAATCAATTAAAGAATCTCAACGTAACTGGATTGGAAAATCTGTTGGTGCTTCAGTTAAGTTTAAAGTCAAAAGTCAAAAGTCAAAAGACGTTACAGACTTTGAACCTTCGACTTCAGACTATATAGAAGTTTTCACTACTCGTCCTGATACGATTTTTGGAGTAACGTTTATGACTTTAGCGCCAGAGCACGATTTGGTTTCTAAAATCACAACTCCAGAACAAAAAGAAGCAGTTGAAGCTTATGTTTTAGCAACTGCAAAAAGAAGTGAACGTGAGCGTATGGCTGATGTTAAAACGATTTCTGGAGTTTTCACAGGTGCTTATGCAGAACATCCGTTTACAAAAGAGCCGATTCCAGTTTGGATTGGTGATTACGTTTTAGTTGGTTACGGAACTGGTGCTGTAATGGCGGTTCCTTGTGGCGATGAGCGTGATTATGCTTTCGCGAATTTCTTTAAAGGAACGGAAGGAATGCCTGAAATTAAAAATATTTTTAATCAAGATATTTCTGATGCTGCTTTCGGAGAAAAATCTGGTTTTGAATTGGTGAATTCTGATTTCTTAAACGGATTAGATTATAAAGAAGGAACTAAGAAAGCTATCGAACAATTAGAAGCGATTGGTGCAGGAAAAGCAAAAGTAAATTACCGTTTACGCGATGCTGTTTTCTCTCGTCAACGTTATTGGGGAGAACCATTTCCGGTTTATTATGTGAATGGATTACCAAAAATGATTGATGCTAAGCATTTGCCAATTGTTTTACCTGAAGTAGAAAAATATCTTCCAACAGAAGACGGGCAACCACCATTAGGAAATGCTTCGGTTTGGGCTTGGGATACAGTTAATAATAAGGTTGTAGAAAATACTTTGATTGATAACGAAACTATTTTTTCATTAGAATTAAATACAATGCCAGGTTGGGCAGGTTCTTCTTGGTATTGGTTACGTTATATGGATGCCGATAATAAAGTTGATTTTGCTTCTCAGGATGCGATTTCATATTGGGATAGCGTTGACTTATATATAGGAGGAAGCGAACACGCAACAGGTCATTTATTGTATTCTCGTTTCTGGAATAAGTTTTTGAAAGACCGTGGTTTTGTAATAGCAGATGAGCCTTTTAAAAAATTAATCAACCAAGGAATGATTTTGGGAATGAGTGCTTATGCTTATCAATTAATGATTAGTGTCTTGGTTCAAGAACCTAGTGAAGTAATGATTGAGGTTCCAAACGTTAAAGTTTTTGTTACTAAAGAAATTTATGATTCTGTTTTACGTGGTGAAGAAAATGTTGATTTTGAAAAATTAAAGCAAGACATTATTTCGATGTATAAAGAGAAAGGTATTTTATCTGCTGTTTGGCAAGATGTTACTCCAAAGTTTATTAATAGAAAGATTTCTTTAGAGTTAATAAATGAAACTACTAATGTTTTGAATATTGATAAGCTTAGAAATAGTGACTTATATCGTGATATTTCTTCTGCTATTTTTGTTGGAAATAAAAATGGAGAATATCAAGTAGGTCGTGAAGTTGAGAAAATGTCAAAATCATTTTATAATGTTGTTAACCCTGATGATATTGTAGAAGAATACGGAGCAGATACATTGCGTTTGTACGAAATGTTCTTAGGTCCGTTAGAGCAAGCTAAACCTTGGAATACAGCTGGAATTACTGGAGTTTCTGGTTTCTTGAAAAAGTTATGGAAATTATATGCTGATGATAATGGTGTAGTTATTGTTGATGAAGAACCGACAAAAGAAATGTACAAATCGTTACATAAAACCATTAAAAAGGTAACTGAAGATATCGAGAATTTCTCTTTCAATACTTCGGTTTCTCAGTTTATGATTTGTGTAAACGAATTAACGCAGCAAAAATGTCATCATAAAGCAATTTTGGAACCTTTAGCAATCTTGGTTTCGCCTTACGCGCCTCATATTGCAGAAGAGCTATGGAATATGTTAGGAAATGAAGGTTCGATTTCAGAAGTTGCTTTCCCAATTTTTGATGCTTCTTATTTAGTAGAAAGCTCAAAAGAATATCCGGTTTCTTTTAACGGTAAAATGCGTTTCAAAATCGAATTACCTTTAGATTTAACCGCAGAGCAAATTCAAGAAATCATTATGAATGACGAAAGAACAATTGCTCAGTTAGATGGTAAAGAGCCTAAAAAAATTGTTATTGTTCCAGGTAAGATTATTAACATCGCTGGATTTTAGATACAAAACGTCTTCTTGTTTAGAAGGCGTTTTTTTTATACATTTATAAACCAACTTATTATAAATGTATGAAAGAAAATATCGAGAATTTAGATGTTATGATTCAGTATCTGGATACGGTTCCAGGTGTCGTTTATTTTTTTATTATCTTCATGTCAATTTTGATGGTAATTGTCGTTTTAGAAATGAATCGTATCGATCGTTTTTTTAGAAAAAAATCTGTTAATATTTACAATGAACATTTAGATCATATTGATACTTATCCAGGCTTTAGTGGTTGGTATAGTAAATGGAAATCTCGTTTAGCTTTTGTGTTTTTTGTTTGTACTTTCGGATCTGTATATTTAGCTTTTAGGACAAGCAGTTTTGAAGCAGGTATGTCTTTTGCGAAATTTGTACTTTCTTTTACAGTTATGATTTCAATGTTTCTTTTGTTAACGGTTGTTTTTTATTTGCAACAAAATTACGCGCCACGATTCCAATCAAGATTTGGGGCTTTTGTGTATTTACTTTTTTTAATTGTCATTTTAATAGGTTTTGTATATTTTACATATTTCTCGGATTTTGGACATCAAATAATTTATTATAAATAGTAAACAACAAAAAAAAACGCCTCTCAAAATGAAAGGCGATTTGTTATTTTGTTAATCGAACAATGAAGGCTTCAGGATAATTTTTTCTCAATTTACTTAAATTTCTTTCAGCGTCAATTTTGTTTCTGTAGTTTCCAACAATTAATTTATATTTTGGTTCAGCGTAAATAATGGTTGCTACGAAGTCTGGAAAAATATTTTTAAACTCGTGAAATTTATTTTCAGTGTCAATTTTATTTCCGTTAAAAAGTTGAATCGAAAAATTTTTATAAATTGAAAAAGAATTGTTAACAGAAATTTTTTCTTTGACTAATTTTTCGAAGTTATTGTCTTGAATTAGTTCAAATTGACTGTTTTGACCGTTGGACTTATTAACACCTATAAATGTTAAAATTATAATAAAATAAAAATAGTGTTTTCTTAAATTCTTCATAATGAATGTGATTTGATGCAAAATTACAAATTCTTTAAAAATAATGAACAATTTCATTTATTTAGAATAATTATAAATTACAATTTATAGTAATTGAGGTTTTTGTTAGTGCGTGTTATGTTGTATTTTTGTCGAAGTTTATAAATAAAAGGTGTAAAAGAGTCTGTTGTTTTAATAGGAATTTTAAACCAAAATTAGTTGATAATCATTTTTTAACTATGAAAAAAGTGGGTAACCATAATTCGTTTTCAAGGATTTTTTTCTTGTGTTTAGCATTTATGCTAACTTTTTCTACGTTGTCTTTTGCGCAAGATGCAGCAAAGGGTAAGGAATTATTTAATTCAAACTGTGCTGCTTGTCATAAGTTGGATGGTACTTCAACAGGGCCTGCTTTACGTGGTGTTGCTGAAAGACATTCTGCTGACTGGTTACACAAATGGATTAAGAATAGTTCAGGATTAATTAAATCAGGTGACGCTGCTGCTGTCAAGGTTTTCAATGAGTGGAAACAAGTTCCGATGAACTCGTTCCCGAATTTAACTGATGAAGATATTGATAATATTATCGCTTATACTTCGGAAGTTAAAGCTGAGCCTAAACCAGGAGCTGGTGGAGCTGGAGCTGCTCAAGGTGCAGCGACTGACAACGGTGTTTCTAATATGGTTATATTAGGAGCTCTAGCTGTGGTTTTAGCAATGTTAGTAATAATGCTTTTATTAGTTAAGAAAGTATTATCTAAAGTTGTTGAGAAAAATGGTTTAACTATTAATGAGCAGAAAAGTTTACCAATTTGGAAAGCTTTCGTTAAAAATCAATTTGCAGTAATTGTTTCTGTGATTACTTTAATCTTAGTTGGTTCTTATTTCGCATTCGGATTTATGATGCAAATTGGAGTTGATAAAGGTTATGAGCCAATTCAACCAATTCACTTCTCTCACAAAATTCACGTTGGAGAAAATGGAATTGATTGTAAATATTGTCACTCTGCAGCACGTACAAGTAAAACTTCAGGGATTCCTTCTTTGAATGTTTGTATGAACTGTCACAAAAACATTAATGAGTTTACTGGTCATCCAGATTCAACTTATGTAGATTATAGTAGAGAATACTATACTGCAGAAATTCAGAAAATTTATGATGCAGTAGGATGGGATCCAATTGCACAAGAATATACAGGAGAAGAGAAGCCAGTTAAATGGGTTCGTATTCACAACTTACCTGATTTCGTATATTTCAATCACTCGCAACACGTTTCTATTGCAGGTTTAGAATGTCAAACTTGTCACGGACCAGTTGAAGAGATGGAAGTGATGAGACAACATTCTCCATTAACTATGGGATGGTGTATTGACTGTCACCGTGAAACAGATGTTAAGATTAATGATAACGCTTACTACGCTAAAATTCACGAAGAATTATCTAAGAAGTATGGTGTTGAGAAGTTAACAGCTGCTCAGATGGGTGGAACTGAATGTGGTAAATGTCACTATTAATAATAATTTAAGAAGCTAATATATATAACAATGGCATCAAACAAAAAATACTGGAAAAGTGTTGAGGAGCTTAACGAGAACAGTTCTATTGTTGATAAGCTAAGAAACAATGAGTTTGTTGAAGAGATTCCTACAGAAGAGTTTCTTGGAGATAAAAATACATTGTCTTCATCTTCAACTACTCGTCGAGACTTTTTGAAATACGTTGGTTTTTCAACAGCGGCTGCTTCTTTAGCTGCTTGTGAGGGTCCTTTGAAAAAATCGATTCCTTATGTGTTGCAACCAGAAGAAATCATTCCTGGAGTAGCAGATTATTATGCTACTACAATTGCTGATGGATTTGATTTCACTAATATTTTAATTAAATCACGTGAGGGACGTCCTATTAAAGTTGTTAATAATAATGAAGAAGGTGCAATAACTGGAGCTAACGCAAGAGTTCATGCTTCTGTATTATCATTATACGATAGCTTACGTCTTAAACAACCAAAAATTGAAGGTAAAGCAGCTTCATGGTCTGATGTTGATTCTAAAATCAAAGCGAGTTTAGAAGCAGCTAAAACGGCTGGAAGTAAAGTAGTAGTTTTAACAAACACTATGGCTTCTCCTTCTACAAATAAATTAATGTCTGAATTACAAGCAGCATATCCAACTGTTCAACATGTTGTTTATGATGCAGTTTCTTCAGATGCAGCTTTGGATGCTTACCAACAAGCTTACGGAGAAAGAGCTTTAGCTGATTACGATTTCGGAAAAGCTGATGTAATTGTTTCTCTTGGTGCTGATTTCTTAGGAGATTGGCAAGGTGGTGGATATGATGCTGCTTATGCAAAAGGTCGTGTTCCAAAAAATGGAAAAATGTCTAAGCATATTCAGTTTGAGACAAATATGTCTTTAGCTGGTGCTAATGCTGATAAACGTATTCCAATGACTGTTGCTGATCAAAAATTAGCATTAGTAAAGTTATATAGCTTAATTACTGGTTCTTCTGTTTCTGTAGCTGCTACAGCTGCTGATGCTGAAGTAGTAAAAGCTGCTCAACAATTAAAAGCTGCTGGTTCTGCTGGGGTTTTAGTTACAGGAATTGATGATGTAAATGCTCAATTACTTGTTTTTGCTATCAACCAAGCTTTAGGATCTGCTGCATTTAATCCTGCGCAACCGAAATATGTTCGTGGAGGAAATAATAAAGAAGTTACTCAATTAGTAAAAGATATGAACGCTGGTTTAGTTCATACTTTAATTATGTCAGGTGTAAATCCTGCATACACATTATCTAATAGTGCTGCTTTCTTAGAAGGATTGAAAAAAGTTAAATTATCTGCTACTTATACTTTAAGAGAAGATGAGACTGCTGCAGCTACAACAATTGCTGCTTCAACTACTCATTACTTAGAGTCTTGGGGAGATGTTCAAATGAAAAAAGGTCATTATTCGGTTACTCAACCAACGATTCGTCCTTTATTCAATTCAAAACAATTACAAGAAGGAATGCTTTCTTGGTTAGGGAAAACAGAATCTTACTACGATTATTTAAAAGCTGTTGGAACTGGAATTGCATCTGGTACAACTTGGAATAAATTAGTTCACAATGGTTTCTATACTTATGAAGCTGCTGGTAACGCAACTGCAACTGCAGATTTTGGAACTGCTGCTTCTCAATTAGCTGCTGCTAAAAAAGGAACTGGTTTCGAATTAGTGTTATACACTAAGACAGGAATGGGAGATGGACAACAAGCGAACAATCCTTGGTTACAAGAGTTCCCTGACCCAATCACTCGTGCTTCTTGGGATAACTATGCTACAGTTTCAAGTGCTGATGCTAAAGAATTAGGTTTAGAAAATTGGTTTGTTGCAAACGGTGGTATGAACGGGCGTTATATTTCTATTAAATTAGGAGATAAAGTTTTAGAAAACGTACCAGTTGTTGTTCAACCAGGACAAGCAAAAGGAACTATTGGTTTAGCTTTAGGATACGGGCGTAAAGCTGGTATGAAAGAAGAGATGCAAGTAGGTGTAAATGCTTATACTTTATACAACAACTTCAATAATACTCAAAATGTAACAATTGAAAAAACTGCAGGTGAGCATGAATTTGCTTGTGTTCAGTTGCAAAAAACATTAATGGGTAGAGGTGATATCTTAAAAGATACAAGTTTAAAAACGTTTAATGATAAAGAACCTAAAGTTTGGAATATCAAACCTCATGTTTCTTTAGACCACCAAGCAGTATTAGCTTCTACAGTTGATATTTGGCAATCATTTGATCGTTCAATTGGACATCATTTTAATTTATCGATTGACTTAAATTCTTGTACAGGATGTGGAGCATGTGTTATAGCATGTCACGCTGAAAACAATGTACCTGTAGTTGGAAAAACAGAAGTAAGAAAATCTCGTGATATGCACTGGTTGCGTATCGATAGATATTATTCTTCTGAAGATACATTCCAAGAAGATGTTGAAACTAAAATGGCAGCAAGTGGTTTAATGGGTTCTATCGAAACTTTCAAAGGTTTAGAAAATCCTGCTGATAATCCTCAAGTTGCTTTCCAACCAGTAATGTGTCAACACTGTAATCACGCACCTTGTGAAACAGTATGTCCAGTAGCTGCAACTTCTCACGGTCGTCAAGGTCAAAACCAAATGGCTTATAACCGTTGTGTAGGTACTCGTTACTGTGCAAACAACTGTCCTTATAAAGTACGTCGTTTCAACTGGTTCTTATACGCTCAAAATGCTGAGTTCGATTATAACATGAATGATGATTTAGGTCGTATGGTATTGAATCCAGATGTAAATGTTCGTTCACGTGGAGTTATGGAAAAATGTTCTATGTGTATCCAAATGACTCAAGCTACAATCTTAAATGCTAAGAGCGAAGGTAGAGTTGTAAAACCAAATGAATTTGAAACAGCTTGTTCTGCAGCATGTTCATCTGGCGCAATGACTTTTGGAGACGTTAATGATAAAGAATCTGAAGTTGCTAAGTTAGCAGAAGACGATAGAATGTATCATTTATTAGAGCACATTGGTACACAACCAAATGTTTTCTACCACGTAAAAGTTAGAAATTCATAGTATATTATTAATTAGAAACATTATAAAGGATTATGTCGTCACATTACGAAGCACCCATTAGAAAACCTTTAGTTCTTGGTGATAAAAGCTATCACGATGTAACTGTAGATGTGGCTAGACCTGTTGAAGGAAGAGCAAATAAACAGTGGTGGATTGTTTTTTCAATCGCATTAGTTGCTTTCCTTTGGGGAGTTGGCTGTGTAGCTTATACCGTTTCAACAGGTATTGGTACTTGGGGTTCAAATAAAACAGTAGGTTGGGCATGGGATATCACTAACTTCGTTTGGTGGGTAGGTATCGGTCACGCTGGTACACTTATTTCAGCCGTATTATTATTATTCAGACAAAAATGGAGAATGGCAATTAACCGTTCTGCAGAGGCAATGACTATTTTCTCTGTATGTCAAGCGGGTATGTTCCCAGTTTTCCACATGGGTCGTCCTTGGTTAGCATTCTGGGTTTTACCAATGCCAAACCAATTCGGTTCATTATGGGTTAACTTTAACTCTCCATTATTATGGGACGTATTTGCGATCTCTACATATTTATCAGTTTCGTTAGTTTTCTGGTGGACTGGTTTATTACCTGATTTCGCGATGTTACGTGATAGAGCTATTTCGCCTTTTACAAAAAGAGTTTATTCAATCTTATCATTCGGATGGTCTGGTCGTGCAAAAGACTGGCAACGTTTTGAAGAGGTTTCTTTAGTATTAGCTGGTTTAGCAACACCTCTTGTATTATCGGTACACACAATTGTATCTTTTGACTTTGCTACTTCTGTTATTCCAGGATGGCATACAACTATCTTACCTCCGTATTTCGTTGCAGGAGCTATCTTCTCTGGATTTGCGATGGTAAACACTTTATTAATCATTATGAGAAAAGTATCTGGTCTTGAAGACTATATTACAATTCAACATATTGAGTTAATGAACATTATTGTAATGATTACTGGATCTATCGTTGGGGTAGCATATATTACTGAGTTAGTTATTGCATGGTATTCTGGAGTAGAATATGAGCAATATGCTTTCTTGAATCGTGCTACAGGACCTTACTGGTGGTCATATTGGTTAATGATGACTTGTAACGTAATTTCTCCACAGGTAATGTGGTTCAAGAAAATTAGAACAAGTATCATGGCATCTTTCATTATTTCGTTAGTAGTAAACGTAGGTATGTGGTTTGAGCGTTTCGTAATTATCGTAACTTCATTACACCGTGATTACTTACCATCATCTTGGACAATGTTCTCACCAACATTTGTTGATGCAGGATTCTACATCGGAACAATCGGATTCTTCTTTGTATTATTCTTATTATACGCTAGAAGCTTCCCAGTAATTGCTCAAGCAGAGGTTAAAACTATTTTAAAATCTTCAGGAGACAATTTCAAAAGAGCTAGAGAAAACGGGAACCATTCACATAATCATTAATAAATTATGAGTACAAAAGTTATACATGCATTATATAATGATGATGACGTTTTAATGGACGCTGTTAAAACTACACGTGCTGCACATCATCACATTGAAGAAGTTTACACACCATTTCCTGTTCACGGATTGGATAAAGCCTTAGGATTAGCTCCAACACGTTTAGCTATCTGTGCCTTTATTTATGGTTTATGTGGTTTAGGTTTCGGAACATTCATGATGGATTACATTATGATTCAAGATTGGCCTCAAGACATCGGTGGTAAACCAAGTTTTAGTTATATTCAAAACATGCCGGCTTTCGTTCCGGTAATGTTTGAGTTAACTGTTTTCTTTGCTGCCCATTTAATGGTAATCACTTTCTTCTTAAGAAGTAGATTATGGCCATTCAAAGCAGCTGAAAATCCAGACGTAAGAACTACAGATGATCACTTCTTAATGGAAGTTTCTTTACACGGAAACGAAGAAGAGGCAGTTGAATTCTTCAAAAGTACTGGAGCAGTTGAAGTTAAAGTAATTGATAAACACTAATAGTAGAATGAAGACTTTATATAAATTTGTAGCATTAGCAGGAGTTTCAGCTTTAACTACTTCTTGTTTTAATAAGGAAAATCCAAACTATCAGTTGTTTCCTAATATGTACGAGTCTGTAGCTTATGAAACTTATTCTGAGTCTAAGGCTTTCCCAAACGGTAAAGAAGGTCAATTGCCAGCTAAGGGGTCTATTCCTCGTGGTTTTGAGCCTTATGAATATGAAAATACTCCAGAAGGATTAGCAGCTGCTAAAGCGAATTTGAATTCGCCTCTTACTGAAGTTACTCCTGAAGATTTAGAAGAAGGAAAAAAATTGTTCGGTATTTATTGTGCAATTTGTCATGGTGATTCTGGAGACGGAAAAGGTAATTTAGTTAAAAAAGAAAAATTCCTTGGAGTACCTAGTTATTTAGATAGAGAAATTACTCCTGGTAGTGTTTTTCACGTAATTACTTATGGTATGAATTCAATGGGTTCTCACAAAAACCAGTTAACTCAACATGAACGTTGGTTAGTTACTGAATACGTGATGAAATTGAAATCGGAATTATAATTGTAAAACTTAGTTGAAAGTTTAGATATGTACACATTTTCAAATAAATTAAAAACCTTTTCTTTTGTGTTAATAATCCTTGGGGTTATTGGTATAGCTTATGGTTTTTTAACGGCTCCTAAAACTGTTCAAGATGTTGAGCTTATTTTATCAGAACAACACCATGGTGGTCATGGTTCTCATGATGAAGCTCACGCTACAACAGATAGTCATGCAGTAGGAGATTCACACGCTGAAGTTGCTGCTCATGATGAAGCTCATCAAAAACATTTAGAGCACGTATTGCACCAATTACAAAACAAGCCTTGGTCTGCTGTTTATGTTGCTGCTATATTCTTTATGTTTATTGCTTTAGGTATTTTTACCTTCAATCAGATTCAATACGCAGCATCTGCAGGTTGGTCTCCAGTTCTATTCAGAGTTATGGAAGGTTTATCAGCGTATTTATTACCTGGTTCTATTATTTTGTTTATTTTATTAGTAGCTTCATCATTACATTTAAACCATATGTTTGTTTGGATGGCTGATGGTATTACTGATCCAAATAGTCCTAAATATGATTTTATCATTGCAGGTAAAGCAGCTTATTTAAATATTCCGTTTTTCTTAATTCGTGCGGTTATTTTCTTAGCTGGTTGGAATATCTTTAGAATGTTATCTCGTAGAAACTCGATCGCTTTAGACGAAACTGGTGATTTAACTTACTACAAAAAGAATTTTAAATTAGCAGCAATGTATTTAGTATTCTTTATTATTACTGAATCTATCATGTCATGGGATTGGATTATGTCAATCGATGCTCACTGGTATTCTACATTATTTGGATGGTATGTTTTCGCATCATTCTTTGTATCAGGAATTACAGTAATCGCTTTGGCTACTATTTACTTAAAATCTGAAGGTTATTTAGATTTCGTAAACAAAAGTCACATCCACGATTTAGCTAAATTCATGTTCGGTATTTCAATCTTCTGGACATATTTATGGTTCTCTCAATTCATGTTAATGTGGTATGCTAACATCCCAGAAGAGGTTACATATTATATCTTCAGAATTAAAGAGTATAACTTACCGTTCTTTGGAATGTTAGTATTGAACTTCTTATTACCTGTATTATTATTAATCAACACAGACTTCAAACGTTTATCTTGGATTATTGTAATGACTGGTACTTGTATTCTTGTAGGTCACTATTTAGATTTCTATAATATGATTATGCCTGGTACTGTTGGTGCTTCTTGGTATATTGGTGTTACTGAAATTGGTGCTATATTATTCTTTGCTGGATTATTTATCTATTTTGGATTTAGAGCATTAGCAAAAGCTCCATTATTAGTGAAGAATAACCCAATGATTGAAGAGAGTAAACATTTTCATTATTAATATATAAATAATAAACAAATGACGAGTTTATTAATACTAGTTATCGTAGCATTATTAGGAATTGCGATTTGGCAATTGACTAAAATATTTGATTTAACACAGAATGTTTCTGGTAACGAATCATGTGATTCTGAAATCGCTACAGATAAAGACAACAATATCCAAGGATATTTAATGTTCGGATTTTTAGGATTTATTTATGCCTTAACTATTTTCAGTATTGTTAAGTATGGACATTTTCCACTTTTAGCTAACTCTGCATCAGAACATGGTAAAGACGTTGATAACTTAATGTGGATTTCATTAGCATTAATCTTTTTTGTTCAAACCATTACACAATTCTTATTACACTATTTTGCTTTTGCAAATAGAGGTAGAAAAGATAAAAAAGCATTCTATTTTTCTGATAACGAAAAATTAGAAATGATTTGGACAATCATTCCTGTAATTGTTTTATCTGGTTTAATTCTTTATGGATTATTCACTTGGAATGCAATCATGAATGTTGACGAAGAAGAAGATGTTATTTATGTTGAAGTGTATGCTAAACAATTCGGTTGGGATATTCGTTACGCTGGAAAAGATAACGTTTTAGGTAAAGCTAACGTTCGTTTTATTAAAGGTGTGAATGTTACTGGAGCAGATATGTCAGATCCAAACTCTCAAGATGATATTTTAGCAACTGAATTAAGATTACCAGTAGGTAAAAAAGTAGTTATGAAAATGCGTTCTCAAGACGTTCTTCACTCAGCTTACTTCCCTCACTTTAGAGCACAAATGAACTGTGTTCCTGGTATGGTGACTCAATTTGCTATGACTCCTTCAGTTACTACAACTGAAATGAGAGAAAGAGAAGAAATTATGAATAGAGTAAGTAGAATCAATAAAGTTCGTTCTGAAAGAAGTGCTGAACTTGTTGCAAAAGGAGAAGAAGCTTTAGCTCCTTATGTATTTGATTATGTGTTATTATGTAACAAAATTTGTGGACGTTCTCACTATAACATGCAAATGAAAGTAGTTGTTGAAACTGAAGCTGAATTTAATAAATGGTTCGCTGCACAAAAAACTTTAGGACAATTAGTAGCTGATGAAAAAGCTGCTGCTGAAGCTCCTGCAGTTGAAGAAGTTGTTGCTCCTGAACAAAATACACAAGAGTTAGAAACAGTGGTAGATACTACCGCTGTTGTAGCTCAGGTTATCAAATAATTGTTAATACTTACAAAAAATAAAATTTTAGTATGTCAGCAGTAGGACACGATTTAACACACGGACATGACGACGCTCATGACCACCACCATAAAGAGACTTTCGTAACAAAGTACATCTTTAGTATGGATCACAAAATGATTGCTAAACAATTCTTGATAACAGGAATTTTCATGGGAATCATTGGTATTGTGATGTCATTATTATTCCGTATGCAAATTGCTTGGCCAGAAGAATCTTTCAAAGTTTTCTCATGGTTATTAGGTGATGATTTTGCACCAGGAGGAGTAATGAGAAATGATATTTACCTTGCTCTTGTTACCATTCATGGTACAATCATGGTATTCTTCGTATTAACAGCAGGTTTAAGTGGTACATTCTCTAACTTACTTATTCCATTGCAAATTGGAGCAAGAGATATGGCATCTGGATTCATGAATATGTTATCATATTGGATTTTCTTTATTGCTAGTGTTGTTATGTTGTCTTCTTTATTCGTAGAATCAGGACCAGCATCAGCAGGTTGGACAATTTATCCTCCATTATCTGCAGTTCCACAAGCGATTCCAGGTTCTGGTACAGGTATGACTTTATGGTTAGTTTCTATGGCATTATTCATTGTACAATCTGCAATGGGTTCATTAAACTACATCGTAACAGTTTTAAACTTACGTACTGAAGGTATGACAATGACAAGATTACCATTAACAATTTGGGCTTTATTCGTAACAGCTATTATTGGTGTGGTTTCTTTCCCAGTATTATTATCAGCAGCTTTATTATTAATCATGGATAGAAGCTTTGGTACTTCTTTCTTCTTATCTGATATTTATTTAGCAGGAGAAGTTTTACATTACCAAGGTGGTTCTCCAGTATTATTCGAACACTTATTCTGGTTCTTAGGTCACCCTGAGGTTTACATCGTAATCTTACCAGCAATGGGTATTTGTTCTGAAGTAATTTCTGCTAATGCTCGTAAGCCAATCTTTGGTTACCGTGCAATGATTACATCAATCTTAGCAATTGCATTCTTATCTACGATCGTTTGGGGTCACCACATGTTCGTTTCAGGTATGAATCCATTCTTAGGTTCTGTATTTACATTTACAACTTTATTAATTGCAATTCCATCTGCAGTAAAAGCATTCAACTACATTACTACAATTTGGAAAGGTAATTTACAAATGAACCCAGGTATGTTATTCAGTATCGGTTTCGTTTCAACGTTCATCACAGGAGGTTTAACAGGTATTATCTTAGGAGATTCTACATTAGACATCAACGTTCACGATACGTATTTCGTTGTAGCTCACTTCCACTTAGTAATGGGTATTTCTGCACTTTACGGAATGTTTGCTGGTATTTACCACTGGTTCCCTAAAATGTTCGGAAGAATGATGAACAAAAACTTAGGATATATTCACTTCTGGGTTACTGCAGTTTGTGCTTACGGAGTTTTCTTCCCAATGCACTTTATCGGATTAGCAGGATTACCACGTCGTTACTATTCTAACTCTGCATTCCCAATGTTTGATGATATGGTAGATGTTAACATCTTAATTACTGTATTCGCATTAGTTGGTGCTGCATTCCAGTTGGTTTTCTTATGGAACTTCTTCTATAGTATTTTCTACGGTAAGAAAGCAACTCAAAACCCATGGAGAGCAACTACATTAGAGTGGACAACTCCAGTAGAGCCAATCCACGGAAACTGGCCAGGTGATTTACCTGTAGTTTACAGATGGCCTTACGATTATTCAAAACCAGGTTATGATGAAGATTTCGTTATGCAAACCGTTCCATTAAGGGAAGGTGAAAAAGACGGAGGAGCTCATTAATAACTCTCAAATATCAAGTCCTGCACTTTTAGTGTGGGACTTTTTGTTATATTTATTGATGAAGATTAAATAAATATGAAAATAAAATAGTATGGAGAGGATTTTGGTTGGTACTATATTTTTAGTTATAGGTTTAATAGGTATAATTATACAAAGAATTCCTAAGTTTAGAGATGGACCTGGATTTGCTGCTGAAATGAAATTTTATATTTATTTTTATGTGTTAGCTTTCGTAGGAATTTTTATTTTAAGTATGACATTTTTTGAAGATAAATAATGTAAATGCATCAAAACTTGAGTTACAGCTGTAATCTATCATTATTAATGTAATTTTTAATGTTTGTAAAACCATTAAAAAAAGACAACGTACGGATTATAAAAAGTAAGCTCTTTGTTTGATAAAAATTAAAGTCCTGCACTTTTAGTGTGGGACTTTTTTGTTATTTTTGATTTTAAATTATTTTATGAAGATTTTTTTTCTTGTTTTATTTAGTGTATTTTTTGTCAGTTGTAGTCAAGAAAAATTTCAAATTTATTCGAAGAATAAAGAATGTTGTATTTCTATTATTACGGATAAACCGAATAAAATCCGTTATATAATTTCTGGAGATAATTTTGATTTATCTAAAGGAAATTACGTGAAAATTTCTATCGATAATTTCGACCCTATTGCAGAAGAAATTATTGGTTACTGGTCTGATAACAATTGTGGTTGGGTTCTTTATAACCATAATTCAATAATTCTAGAAAATAAATTAGATACAATGAAGTTCAAAGTCAAGACTCATTTACCGACTGACAGTTACGGAATTACAAGATTAGAACCAATTTTAAAAAACAATTATTTTAGAGTTGATTTATCCTATTTTGACATCGTTTCTGTTGATGGTAATATTAGACTTTAATTTTTTATTTACTGTAACTCGCTATTAATAAATTATGTGCAATTGAAATATTTACTAAATATCATAAGCATTGGAATATCATTAATGTTGATAGAGCATTTTATTTTATTATTTTTTTACAAATTCAATATTACATTGATAATTCAATTTCATTTTTACAAATGAATAAAGCTTTTTTGCATACAAAAGAAATATTCTTGATACGTTTCCTTTTATATCTTCTATTTTGGGTTTTATGTATAAAACATTTTTATACTTATCTAAATATTCGATCTGTAGTTTTTAGATTAGCAATTGCAAACACTTTGTTTTATATTCTTTTTTCTCTATTTATTGGAGTTGTTTTTTCTACAATTGAATTATTTAGTAGGTCTTTTTTTTTAATGTTAGTAATTGCTTGTTTTTTAAGTCCATTTATTTTAATGTCAATTAAATATTTTAAAAATTCGATTAAGAATATTTGAGAATTTTTCAAATATCAAATCTACATACTATCATCTATCTCTTAATTCCAAAAAAGTTTATCTTTGCGAAATGAATCAGAATTTAAATCCAACAAATGCACATTTCACACCAGAGGAAAACGATGTGGAAAAAAAATTACGTCCGCTTAGTTTTGACGATTTTACAGGTCAAGACCAAGTTTTAGAAAATTTGCAAATCTTTGTAAAGGCTGCTAATTTACGTAACGAAGCATTAGATCACACTTTGTTTCACGGTCCTCCTGGACTAGGAAAAACTACGCTTGCTAATATTTTAGCAGCGGAATTAAATGTTGGAATTAAAATTACTTCTGGACCTGTTTTAGATAAACCAGGAGATTTAGCTGGTTTGCTAACTAATTTAGAAGAACGTGATGTTCTTTTTATTGACGAGATTCACCGACTGAGTCCTGTTGTAGAAGAATATTTATATTCAGCAATGGAAGATTTTAAAATCGATATTATGATTGAATCTGGACCCAATGCACGTTCAGTTCAAATTCATCTAAATCCGTTTACATTAGTTGGTGCAACGACTCGTTCAGGATTATTAACAGCTCCAATGCGTGCTCGTTTTGGAATTCAAAGCCGATTACAATATTACAATACAGAACTTTTAAGTACAATTGTTGAAAGAAGTTCATCTATTTTAGGAGTTCCAATTACGTTAGAATCTGCAATCGAAATCGCGGGTCGTAGTCGTGGAACACCTCGTATTGCAAATGCGCTTTTGCGTCGTGTTCGTGATTTTGCACAAATTAAAGGAAATGGTAAAATCGATATCGAAATTGCTCGTTTTGCATTAAACGCATTACATGTTGATAAATATGGATTAGATGAAATGGATAATAAAATTCTTTCTACAATAATTGATAAATTTAAAGGTGGACCAGTTGGATTATCTACTTTGGCAACTGCAGTTTCTGAAAATGCCGAAACCATCGAAGAAGTATATGAACCTTTTTTAATTCAAGAAGGATTTATTTTTAGAACGCCTCGTGGTCGTGAAGTTACTGAAAAGGCTTATAAACATTTAGATAGACAAAAACCAAACGTTCAAGGAGGATTATTCTAAATGCAAAATCGTACAAAACATACTCAAATGATAAAGAAGGAAGCCGAGCGATTAGGCTTCCTTTCTTGTGGTATATCTAAAGCTGAGTTTTTAGAATCCGAAGCACCTCGTTTAGAAAAATGGTTGTCAAACAATATGCATGGAGAAATGATTTATATGGAAAATTATTTCGACAAACGTTTAGATCCCAGATTGTTGGTTGATGGAGCAAAAACAGTTATCTCACTTTTGATGAATTATTATCCATCTCAATTTCAAGTTGAAGATTCGTATAAACTCTCAAAATATGCATACGGAAGAGATTATCACGGAGTGATAAAAAAACGTATGAGTGAGTTAACCGCTTTTATTCGAAATAATATCGGAGAAATCAATTCTGAAATTTTTATTGATTCGGCACCTGTTTTAGACAAAGCTTGGGCGGTTAAAAGTGGATTGGGTTGGATGGGTAAAAACACCAATTTGATTTCTAAAAAAACAGGCTCTTTCTTTTTTATTGCCGAAATTATTTGCGATTTAGATTTAGATTACGATACTATTGTAACAGATCATTGTGGTTCTTGTACAGCTTGTATTGATGCTTGTCCAACACAAGCAATTGAGCAACCTTATGTGGTTAATGGCAGTAAATGTATTTCTTATTTTACAATTGAACTTCAAAATCAAATTCCTAAAGAAATGAAAGGTAAACTTGATGATTGGATGTATGGATGCGATGTTTGTCAGGATGTTTGTCCATGGAATCGGTTTTCAAAACCACATAACGAACCTTTGTTTGAACCTAGAGCAAATCTTTTAGAGTTGACGAAACAAGATTGGAATGCGTTAAATAAAGAAATATATAATAAAGTTTTTAAAAAATCGGCAGTTAAACGAATCAAATTTGAAGGTTTGGTAAAAAATATCGAATTTATTAAAGAAGTGAAATAAAAAAAACTTTTTATTTTTTTTCTAGTGGTCTGTAAATGGTATATTTGTTTGTAATAGAAACTAAAAAATTATGCATAAAGACACTAAACGTAGAGAAGCACTTCTTTATCACGCAAAACCAACTCCAGGTAAAATTGCTGTTGTACCTACAAAACCTTACGCATCTCAGAGAGATTTATCATTGGCATATTCTCCTGGTGTTGCAGAACCTTGTTTAGAGATTGCAAAGAATGTTGAGAATGTTTATAAATACACAGCTAAGGGAAATTTAGTTGCTGTAATATCAAACGGAACAGCTGTTTTAGGATTGGGTGATATCGGTCCAGAAGCTTCTAAACCTGTGATGGAAGGGAAAGGTTTATTATTTAAAATCTTTGCAGATATCGATGTTTTTGATATTGAAGTTGATACAAAAGATATTGATAAATTTGTTGAAACTGTAAAAAATATAGCTCCAACTTTCGGAGGAATTAATCTTGAAGATATTAAAGCTCCAGAATCTTTTGAAATCGAAAGACGTTTAAAAGAAGAGTTAAACATTCCTGTAATGCATGATGATCAGCATGGAACTGCAATCATTTCTGCTGCTGCTTTATTAAACGCATTAGAATTATCTGACAAAAAAATCGATGAAATCAAATTAGTGGTTTCAGGTGCTGGTTCTGCAGCTTTGGCTTGTTCTAATTTATATTTATTGTTAGGAGTTAAAGTTGAAAACATAATTATGTTTGATAAAGATGGTGTACTTCATACCAATCGAACTGATTTACTTCCTGTACAAATGCAATATGCAAAAGATGTTCAAGGCATGACTTTAGCTGAAGCAATGAAAGGTTGTGATGTTTTCTTAGGTTTATCGGCTCCAAATGTTTTAACTCCAGAAATGTTGTTAACCATGAATTTAAATCCGATTGTATTTGCAATGGCAAATCCGGTTCCGGAAATTGATTACGAATTGGCAGTTGCAACTCGTGAAGATATCATCATGGCTACAGGGCGTTCAGACAAACCAAACCAAGTGAATAATGTTCTTGGATTTCCATTCATTTTCCGTGGAGCTTTAGATGTTCGTGCAACTAAAATCAACGAAGAGATGAAAATGGCAGCGGTTCATGCTTTGGCTAAATTAGCTAAAGAATCGGTTCCTGAGCAAGTGAATATCGCTTACGGAGAGAAGAAATTAGTTTTTGGAAAAGATTATATTTTACCAAAACCATTTGATCCTCGTTTGATTACTGAAGTTCCTCCAGCAGTAGCAAAAGCTGCAATGGATTCAGGAGTTGCAACTGCTCCAATTACCGATTGGGATAAATATCGTGAAGAATTAGTTACACGAATGGGTAACGACAATAAGATGGTACGTTTGTTAATCAACCGTGCAAAAACAGAACCTAAGCGTGTTATTTATACAGAAGCAGATCAATTAAACGTTTTAAAAGCAGCTCAGATTGCTCATGAAGAAGGAATTGCAATTCCGGTTTTGTTAGGTAATAAAGAAATTATTTTAGAACTTAAAGAAGAAATTGGTTTCGATGCAGATGTTGAAATTATTGATCCCAAAACAAAAGAAGAAGCTGAACGTAGAACTCGTTTTGCGACTACTTTTTGGGAGAAGAATGAACGTAGAGGTGTAACTTTATTGGATGCTGAAAAGATGATGCGAGAGCGTAGTTATTTTGCTTCAATGATGATTACTCAAGGTGAAGCAGATGCAATGCTTTCTGGGTATTCTCGTAGTTATCCAACAGCAATCAAACCTATTTTACAGATGATTCCTAAAATGCCTGGTGTTTCTAAAGTTGCAACAACTAACTTAATGATGACCAAACGCGGACCTATGTTTTTGGCAGATACAGCAATTAATCCTAATCCTTCGGCTGAAGAATTAGCTAAGATTGCTTTGATGACAGATCGTACCGTGAAAATGTTTGGAATGGAACCAATTATGGCAATGGTTTCGTTTGGAAACTTTGGTTCGTCTAAAGAAGAATCACCTAAAAAAATGAGACAAGCTGTTGAATATCTTCACAAAAATCATCCTGACATGATTGTTGATGGAGAAATTCAAATGGATTTTGCTTTAAATCAAGAAATGCTAAAAGAGCGTTTTCCTTTTTCTAAATTGGTTGGTAAAAAAGTAAATACGCTTTTATTCCCTAATTTAGATGCTGCCAATTCAACATATAAAATGCTAAAAGAATTAAATGGAGCAACTTCTATTGGTCCAATTATTTTAGGATTAGATGAAGCCGTTCACGTTTTTCAGTTAGGAGCAAGTGTTGATGAAATGGTTAATATGACTGCTGTAGCTGTTGTGGATGCTCAAGAAAAGAAAAAAAGAAAAAAATAAATAGTAGATTCTTTCAACCAATCTTCTAAAGAGTTTTAAAATGTTATAAAAGTGTTAATAAAATTTTCTATTTTTGAAGAAAAAATAGAGTTATGATTGCTTTTATAAAAGGAAGATTGGTTGAGAAATCACCCACAGATGTTGTTATTGATTGTAATGGAGTAGGATACCATATTCATATTTCATTGCATACCTATGCACAATTACCTACCTCCGAAAATATTATCCTTCATACTTATTTTCAAGTTAAAGAAGATTCACAAACATTATATGGATTTGCAGACAAAGTAGAAAAAGAAATTTTTAAGTTATTAATTTCTGTTTCTGGTATTGGTGGAAATACGGCTCGTAACATGCTTTCGCATACAAATCCTAAAGAATTGATGAGTGCAATTGCTTCGAATGATTTAAAAACAATTCAATCAATTAAAGGGATTGGTGTAAAAACAGCCCAAAGATTAATTATTGAATTACAAGAAAAAGTTATTAAATTGTTCAATATTGAAGATTTATCTGTTCCTTACCACAATACAAATTCAGAAGAAGCGTTATCTGCTTTAGAAGTTCTTGGATTTGTGAGAAAATCTTCAGAAAAAATTGTGAAGAAAATCGTTGAACAAACTCCCGATGCTTCTGTTGAAATGATTATTAAACTGGCTTTAAAAAACTTATAGAATTTGAAGGCGTTACCACAAAAAATATTTATAAAAAAATATCTATGGCTTATTGCTTTGTTTTGGATTTCGTTCCAAACGAGTGCTCAAGTCGTTACCGAAGAGAATGAAGATGACAAAAATTCTAATCTTATCGGTAACATAAAAATTGAAGATGTAAACGGTATAATCGAAGCTTATACTTATGATCCATTGACTGATCGTTATGTTTATACACGAACAATTGATGGATTTGATATGCAATATCCAATGTTTTTGACTCGCGAAGAATATTCGAATTTAGTGATGCGTAAAACCATGCTTGAATATTTTCAAAAGAAACAAGCTGCAATCGATGGAACGGCTACAGATGAAGAAAAGAAAGATCTTTTACCAAGATATTATGTGAATTCTAAATTATTCGAATCTATTTTCGGAAGTAATACAATAGATATTAAACCTTTGGGTACTGTTGAAGTTGATTTAGGAGTTCGTTATACAAAACAAGATAATCCGTTAATTTCTCCTAGAAACCGACGTACTTTTACCATGGATTTTGATCAGAAAATCACATTGAGTATGCAAGGAAAAGTTGGGACAAAATTGGATGTTAATATCAATTACGATACCGAAGCTACTTTTGGAATTCAGCAACAAATGATTAAACTGGATTATACTCCAGAAGAAGACGATATTCTTCAAAAAATTGAAGTTGGTAATGTTTCTATGCCAATTAATAACTCATTAATTAGAGGTGCTCAAAGTTTATTTGGTGTTAAAACAGAATTACAATTTGGTAAAACAAGAGTTACAGGTATTTTCTCAAAACAAAATTCAGAATCAAGAACCATTACAACAGAAGGTGGTGGTTTAGTTACAGATTATGATTTTTTTGCGTTGGATTACGATGCCGATCGCCACTTCTTTTTATCTCAATATTTTAGAGATCGTTATGATGAAGCTTTAGTAAACTATCCGTATGTAAACAGTCGTACACGTATTACACGTGTTGAAGTTTGGATTACTAATAAACAAAATCGTATTGCTAACAAAGACAATAACTTTAGAAATATTCTTGGTTTACAAGATTTAGGAGAAACACGTCTTTCAAATGTTCCTGCTGATCGTAGTATTGGAATTGATTTGAATTTATATCCTAATTTCTTAATAGCGCCAACTAATACACCAACAAATAATGCCAATAACCAATTTGATCCGGGGAATATTGGTACAAATTTTTTAAATCCTGGTATTCGAGATATAAATACAGCTGCTTCTGGTTTTAATATTCCAGTTACAGAAGGAAGGGATTTTGTGAAATTGGAAAATGCAAGAAAACTTTCTCCTTCAGAATTTAAATTTCATCCGCAGTTAGGATACATTTCGTTAAATCAAAGAATGTCTAATGATGAAGTAATCGCTGTAGCCTATGAATATACGATTGGTGAAAAAATTTATCGTGTTGGGGAATTTGGTACAGATGGAATTGATGCAACAGTTGTTGGTCAAGATCAAAACGGTCAAGATGTTCCAACTTCTCAAAGTTTGATTTTAAAACTTCTGAAAAGTAGTTTAACTTCAACTGAAGAACCTGTTTGGGATTTGATGATGAAAAACGTTTACCTTTTACCAGGTGCTCAAAATATTACACAAGAAGGTTTTAGATTAAACATTCTTTATACGGATCCATCACCTTTAAATTATATTACACCAGTTGGGGCAACTCCATTACCTGAAGATGTTGCTAATACGCCTTTATTAAATGTATTTAATTTAGATCGATTAAATTCTACTAATGACCCAGAATTAGGTGGAGATGGATTCTTCGATTTTGTTTCGTCAGCAGTTGCTGATCCGTTTGCAAATCAAGCTAATTCGAATCCATATTCAAATCAATCTGGATCTCAGAATACAAATACAATTCAAGGGATTACGATTGACTCTGAAAGAGGATTGATTATGTTTACAAGTGTTGAACCATTTGGAGATTACTTGTTTAATAAACTGTCTGTAAACGCAGGAGAAGATTACGAAATCGATGCGTCATATAACGAGAATCAAAAGAAATACGTTTATAAAAATTTATATCGTCAATCGTATTCAAAAGCGATTCAAGATGCGTCAAAAAATAAATTCCAAGTAAAAGGTAAATTCCGTAGTGAAAACGGAGGTATTAATATTGGAATGAATGTCCCTCAAGGTTCTGTCGTGGTTACTGCTGGTGGAAGAACTTTAATGGAAGGTTCTGATTATACGGTAGATTATTCATCAGGACGTGTGGATATTCTAGATCCGTCATTAGCACAATCTAATACACCAATTAACGTAACTGTTGAAAATAATAATATGATGAGCATGAATCGTAGAACGTTCTTCGGTGCTCATGTTGAACATACTTTCAACAAAGATGTTTCATTAGGTGCTACTTTCTTGAGATTATCAGAAACACCTTTGACAATTAAATCTTCATATGGACAAGAATCGGTAAATAATACCATGCTTGGTTTGAATTTTAATTACAATTCAGAAGCTCCTTTCCTTACACGTTGGGTAAATAAATTACCAAATATCGATACTGATGTACCATCGAATATTAGTTTCAAGACAGAACTTGCTTACTTAATTCCAGGAAATTCAAAAGTAGATCAAATGAATGGGGAAGCGACTTCTTATGTAGATGATTTTGAAGCAACTCGTACAAATATTGATATTTCATCTGCAAATTCATGGTTCCTTTCGAGTGTGCCAATTGGATTTGGTGCTGATCAAACGGATTTATCTTCTGGTTATAAAAGATCAAAATTATCTTGGTATAATATTGATCAAGTTTTCCATTCATCTTCACGTCGTCCTGATGGAGTTACTGAAAATGATGTTTCTTCAAACCGAACAAGAAGAATTTATAAAGAAGAATTGTTTCCTACAATGGATGTTGCTAATGGTGAAAATTTAACGATTAATACTTTAGATTTAACTTATTATCCAAAAGAACGTGGACCATATAATTTCAATCCACAATACTTAGCAAGCAATTCATTTGCAAATCCACAAGATCATTGGGGTGGAATCATGCGCGCTATTTCAACTTCAAATTTCGAACGTTCAAATATTGAATATGTAGAATTTTGGATGTTGGATCCATTTACTGGAAATCCAAATGATGTAGCTGATATGACTAATGTTGGAGAATTAAATTTGAACTTAGGTTATATTTCTGAAGATATTCTTCAAGATGGATTGAAACAATATGAAAATGGTTTACCAGGAGCAACTGGTCAAGGATCGACTTTAAGTACAATTTGGGGAAAAGTACCAGCGTCAACTGCTTTATTGTATGCGTTTGATACTGATCCGGCAAATCGTGTTATTCAAGATTCTGGATTAGATGGAATTTTGGATGGAGAAGAAGCAGCTCAATTTCCGCAATTCGCTCAATACGGCGATCCATCTGCGGATAACTACGAATACTTTCTAAATGCAACAGGAAATGTTTTACAACGTTATAAAAATTTTAATGGATTACAAGGAAACTCGCCTGTAAGTTTTTCTGATAATGATCGTGGTGCGAAGAATCTTCCAGACGTTGAAGATATTGATGGTGATAATACCATGAATACGATCAATGCATATTTTCAATATAAAGTTCCAATTACTCCAAATCCAGTACTTGGACAAAATTATGTTGTAGATGTTCAAACAACAACTGCGCAGTTACCAAATGGAGGAACAACTCCTGTGAAATGGGTTCAATATAAAGTACCGATTTCAGATTTACCAGAGTTTGCCGTTGGAGCGATTTCAGATTTACAATCGATTCGTTTTATGCGTATGTTCGTGACTGGATTTACAGATGAAGTTACGCTTCGTTTTGGTAGTTTAAATTTAGTTCGTAGTGATTGGAGACGTTATCAAGAATCATTAGTTGAAGATCCAACCATTACTCCTTTAGGAACAAATACAGGTTTCGATGTAACAACATTGAACATTATTGAGAATTTTGCTCGTGAACCAATTCCGTATGTACTTCCTCCTGGATTAGTTCGTGAACGTGTAAATCAGAATAATACGATAGTAAATCAAAATGAGCAATCGTTGTCGTTACGTGTTTATAGACAAAGCCAAAATGTAACTTCAACTAATGGTTTAGAGCCTGGAGATTCGCGTGCGGTTTTCAAATCGGTTAATGTTGATATGCGTCAATATAAAAAATTACGTATGTTTTTACATGCCGAATCTTTAGAATCGCCAACTGCTTCTGATCGATTGAAAGATGATGAGATGGTTGCGTTTATTCGATTTGGAAATGATTTTACAGAAAACTTTTATCAAGTTGAAATTCCATTAAAAGTTACAGAATGGAATACAACAGATCCAAACGAGATTTGGAAATTAGCAAATGAGATTGAGGTTCAATTAGATTTATTAACGAAATTAAAAAACTTAAAAAATAGAGATGCGAATTATGATCCACGCTACATTTATTTCAAAGATGAAATGGAGCTTGATCCTTCTTTAGCAACAAAAATTAATAAACTGCGAATTGGAGTAAAAGGAAATCCAAACTTTGGATTGGTTCGTAATATGATGTTAGGTGTTCGAAATAATACGGATATTTTATACGCAAATACGGGAACTCCAAGAGATATTCGTGGTGATGTTTGGTTCAACGAATTGCGTTTGTCCGATATGGATAAAAAAGCAGGTTGGGCAGCTGTATCAACAATCGACGCTAAGATTGCGGATTTTGCAAGTATAAATGCTTCAGCAATGAAATCTACTATTGGATTTGGTTCAATTGAACAAGGTCCACAAGAAAGAAGTCGTGAAGATGTTTTTCAATATAATATTGCAACAGCTGTTAACGTAAATCAATTGTTACCTAAAAAATGGAATTTGAATATTCCGTTTAGTTATGCGATTTCTGAAGCTACAATTACTCCAGAATATGATCCAAATAATCCGGATGTTCGTTTAAAAGATATGATGGATCAGGCTGCAACACGCGAAGAGAAAAATCAGATTAAAGAACGTGCAATTGATTATACAAAACGTACAAGTGTAAATTTAATTGGTGTTAGAAAACAAAGAAGTGAAGGACAAGAACAGAGATTCTACGATATAGAAAACTTCTCTTTGTCTCAATCGTATAATGTTTTAGAGCAACATAATTATGAAATCGAAAGTGTTTTAGACAAGCAAACTAGAACAACTTTAGATTATGCTTTCTCTTTTAAACCAATGAATATTGAACCTTTCAAAAATTCTAAGGATATAAAAAGTAAACAAAGTTTGAAATTATTAACAGATTTCAATCTGAATTTATTACCGACAAATATTACATTTAATACAAATGTTTTACGTCAATTCAATCGTCAGAAATACCGTTCGTTAGAAGTAGAAGGAATTGCAATTAAACCATTGTATAGAAGAAATTATAATTTTAACTACAACTATGGTTTCAATTTTAATTTGACTAAATCATTAAGTTTAGGATATGCAGTTTCTGTAAACAATATTGTTCGTAATTACATGAACGAGTTCAATGTTGTAAATAATGATTTAGATGTTTGGGATGGGTATTTTGAAGTTGGGGAAGCAAATGCAAGAATGCAACAGTTTAAACTGAATTACAAATTACCAATTAACAAAATTCCTTATTTATCATTTGTAGAATCAGATTATGCTTATACGGGAGATTATAGTTGGCAACGTTCTTCTGATGCATTTTCGAATGTAGATTTTGAAGGTATAAATTATCAATTAGGAAATACGATTCAGAATGCAAATACACATCGTTTAAGTACAACTTTATCATTTGAAAAATTGTATAAAGATGTTGGTTTGGTTCCGAGTTCACAACGTAAAAAGAAAGCAGACACAAAACAAGCTGCTCCAAAACCAGGTGAAAAAATTGAGAGAAATCAAATTGCGAAGAAACCTGAAGAATCTAAATCGAATGAATTTACAGATGCGTTAATTGGAATCGCAACTTCAATTAAGAAAATTAGAGTAGATTATAACGAAACAAACGGTACAGCGCTTCCTGGATTCTTACCAGGTTTAGGTTTCTTTGGTTCAACAAAACCAACAATGGGATTCATTTTTGGTAGCCAAGCCGATGTTCGATATGAAGCTGCAAGAAGAGGTTATTTAAGTATTTATCCAGAATTCAATCAAGAATTCAGTCGTGTGAATACAAAACGTTTACAATATAATGCTGATATTCGTCCGATTCCTAACTTAACGATTACATTAAGAGGAGATAGACAATATTCGAAAAGTTTAAACGAACAATTCGATGTTCAAGATGGATTGTATAATTCTCGTTCACCTTATGAATTTGGTAATTTTGGAATTTCAACGATTTTAATTAAAACAGCTTTTAATAAAAGTACAGTTGATTTCTCTGAGACATTCAATACGTTTAGAGCAAATAGAAAAATCGTTGCAAATCGTTTAGCTACTGATAGAGGAATTGATTTGACAAATCCTGCGAATATAGATCAATATGGTTATCCAGTCGGTTATGGTAGAACGAATCAAGAAGTTTTAATTCCAGCATTTTTATCAGCTTATACAGGTGGAGATGCAAGTACAGTCAAAAAAGGAATTTTTAGAGATTTTCCTCTTCCAAACTGGGATGTGAATTATTCAGGACTTGTTCGTTTGCAATGGTTCAAAGAACGTTTTACAAACTTTACGATGAAGCATGCTTATCAATCGAACTATACTGTAAACTCGTTCCAAACAAATTATGAATTCCAAGTAAATCGTGATGTGTTAAATACGATGGGGAATTATCCGTCTGAAACAGTTGTTGGAAATATTAATTTAACGGAACAATTTAGACCATTGATTGGAATTGATTTTCAGACAAAATCTATGTTCAAGTTCAATGCTTCTATAAATAGAGATCGTTTACTTTCGATGAGTTTTGATAATAATTTATTAACAGAAGTTCAAGGAAATGATTACGTTCTAGGAGTTGGATTCAGAGTCAAAGATGTTCGTTTCAATACAGATATAGAGGGAGCTCCAAACGGAGGTACAATTGTGAGTGACTTGAATGTGAAATTTGATTTTACTTGGAGACAATCAACAACAATTATTCGTTATTTAGATTACGAAAATAATATTATTGGTGCTGGTACAGATCGATGGACAATTGATGCAACTGCTGATTATCAGTTCACAAAAAATATTGTAGGTGCATTTTATTATAGTCATGATTTTTCTAAGGCAGTTATTTCTACAGCTTTCCCAGTAACCAATATTAGAGCAGGATTTAGAATTCGTTATAATTTCGGAAATTAAAGCCTAAAAATTTTTGAATTATCAATAAAGTTATACATTTGTAAAAAACAAATTAAAAAATGAATATACCAGCTAATTTAAAGTACACAAAAGACCACGAGTGGGTAAGTATTGAAGGAGATGTTGCAACTGTTGGAATTACAGATTTCGCACAAAAAGAATTAGGAGACATTGTTTATGTTGAAGTTGAAACTTTAGACCAAACTTTAGATCAAGATGAAGTTTTTGGAACAGTTGAGGCAGTAAAAACAGTTTCTGATTTATTTTTACCATTAGGAGGTGAAATTATCGAATTCAACGAAGAGTTAGAAACACAACCAGAATTAGTAAACACAGATGCTTACGGAAAAGGATGGATGATTAAAATCAAAGTTTCTGATTTAGCACAAGTAGATTCATTATTATCTGACGAACAATACAAAGAATTAATTGGAGCGTAAATTTAGAATTGGATTTGCAATTTTTTGGACCATATTAATACCAATTCTTTGCTTGATGAGTTTCTCTAATATTAAAGAAGTTCAACAAATAAAGATTCCGAATATTGATAAAATAGTTCATTATGCACTTTATACTTTACTTTCTTTTTTTTGGATGTGGAGTTTAGTAAAGAAAAATCAACCTAATTCATTTAAAAAATACGCTTTACTTATTTTTATTTTTGGTAGTGTATTTGGTATTTTGATTGAAATCCTTCAAGAATATTTTACCAAATCACGCTCAGGAGAATTTTTAGATGTAGTTTCTAACTGCTCAGGAATTTTAACCGGAATATTAATCAGTAAATTAATTTCAAAATAATAAAAACCTCACTAACTTAGTGAGGTTTTTTAATTGTAATAAAATGAAATTGAATACATATTTAGATGCAACTTATCTAAAAACTCCAGAAGATAGCGGTTTATCCGAAAACGAGACAACTCAAAATGTGATTGAATTAATCGAAGATGCAATTGTGGATAACTACAAATTGGTTATGATTCGTAATAATTACATTACGCTAGCAAAAGAAATGTTATCAAAAGCAAATTCAAAAGTACAAGTCGGTACAGTTATCGATTTTCCTTTTGGGAATGGCGGATTAGAACTGAAATTGAAAGAAGCTCAAAATGCGATTGATTTAGGTGCAGATGATTTGGATTTTGTCGTGGATTATCATGCTTTTAAAAATGGAGAAATCGATAAGGTTTCAGAAGAAATTTTGGAAGGAACGAAATTAGGATTATCGAATCATAAAGTCGTAAAATGGATTATTGAAGCAGCTGCTTTATCGGATAAAGAAATTATTCAATTAACAACTTTGATAAAACGAATTGTAATTTCAAACTTCAAAGAAAAAGATTACGAAAATGTTTTTGTAAAATCATCGACTGGATTTTTTAAAACTCCCAATGGTGAACCAAACGGAGCAACGATTCATTCTATTATTTTGATGTTAGAAAACGCAACGCCTTTGCCTGTGAAAGCAGCTGGTGGAGTTCGTACAACGCAAGAAGCAATTGATATGATTAAATTAGGTGTAAAACGAATTGGAACATCTTCTCAAAAAGCGATTTTATTTGGACAAACAGGAAATAGTAATTATTAGAAGTTTAACAGTTACTTATTTAACGAATTGTGGCGTTTACCAATTTTTTAAAGTATATTTGCACACCGTTAAAAATTACAAAATATTACTATTTTGGCACAAATAAATAATAAAAGTATTACCCTTTTTTCTGAATTTAAAGAAATGACCAAAGCTGGTTTGGCTATGAGTGTTGTTTTTTCTACAATTGCAGGGTATTTTTTAGCTGTTAATGATTGGAGTGAAGTTAATTACGTAACTCTAATTTTACTAGCTGTTGGAGGATATTGTATGGTTGGAGCATCTAATGTTTACAATCAAATCATTGAAAAAGATTTAGATGCAAAGATGGACCGAACAAAAAATCGTCCAGTAGCTTCTGGTCGAGTTTCTCCAAAAACAGCTTTGACAATGGCTGTCGTTCTAACGATTTTAGGTGTTGCAATATTATACGTTGTGAATCCTAAAACTGCAATGTTTGGTGCGATTTCAATTTTTCTTTACACGAGCGTTTATACACCCTTAAAAACAGTTACGCCTCTATCGGTTTTTGTTGGAGCTATTCCTGGAGCAATTCCGTTTATGTTGGGATGGGTTGCTGCAACTGGTGAATTTGGTATTGAAGCAGGAATGCTTTTTATCATTCAGTTTTTTTGGCAGTTTCCGCACTTTTGGGCAATCGGATGGTTTTTATATGACGATTATAAAAAAGGTGGTTTTTCTATGTTGCCAACAGGGAAACGTGATACAAAAACAGCTTTACAAATAATATTATATACGATTTGGTTAATCTTAGTTTCGATTTTCCCGGCCTTTGGATTAACAGGAAGATTGTTTTTAACTCCTATTGCTGCCGTTTTGGTTTTATTATGTGGATTATGGATGTTGTATGCAGCGGTTCAGTTGTATAAAACAAGAACTGCAAAAGCTGCTCGTTCGTTGATGTTGGTGAGTGTTTCTTATATCTCATTGATACAAATTATATATATAGTTGATAAATTTATTAGATAATGAATACATTGGAAATTAATAAGGAGCGCGAGAAAAAGGAAAAAGCCTATAAAACGATGTTGTTTTTAGGAATGGGAAGTATCGTTATGATTTTTGCTGCCTTGACAAGTGCTTATGTTGTTAGTAAAAGTAGGCCTGATTGGTTGGCTGAATTTAACTTGCCTAGTGCGTTTTTGTATAGCACAATTATCATGATTGTTAGTAGTGTGACTTTTCATATGGCTAAAGTTGCGATTAAGAAAAATAATCGTAATCTAACGTCAATTTGTTTGGGTCTTACTTTGTTTTTTGGGATTGTATTTATAGCTTTACAGTTCGAAGGTTTCTCTCAAATTGTTTCTGAGGGATATTATTTTACAGGAAGTGAAAGTAATATTACTACTTCGTTTTTGTATGTTTTGGTGTTAGTGCATATGGCACATATTATCGGAGCTTTAATTTCATTATTGATAGTAATTTATAATCATTATAAACAAAGGTATAATTCAACTCAAAGTCTTGGAATAGAGTTAGGTGCGATGTTTTGGCACTTCTTAGACTTCTTGTGGTTGTATTTATTTTTATTTTTTACTTTTTACAATTAGTGAATTTACTTTTCTTGAATAGAAAAAATGTGTAAATTTGGGAACTTTTTAACTTTTTAAAATTTTTATGGGAGCGACAGTTACTACAGCAGCGACTAAAGAAAAAGTCTGGGGGGGAGGAGCATCACAGCAACCTCTAGGCGCAAGCTACGGAAAAATGATGATGTGGTATTTCATATTATCAGATGCATTAACATTTTGTGGTTTTCTTGTAGCCTACGGTTTTACAAGATTTAAATTTATCGATTCTTGGCCAATCGCCGACGAGGTCTTTAATCACTTTCCGTTTTTGCACGGTATGAATTTACCGATGTATTATGTTGCATTGATGACATTTATCTTAATCTTTTCATCTGTTACGATGGTTTTGGCAGTAGATGCTGGACATCAAATGAAAAAGAATAAAGTTGCTGTTTATATGCTTTTAACAATTGTAGGAGGTTTTATTTTCTTAGGTTCTCAAGCTTGGGAGTGGAAAAATTTCATTACTGGAACTTACGGAGCTGTAGAAACACAAGGAGGTCAGATTTTACAATTTGTTGATAAAGACGGAAAAAGAGTTGCTTTAGCTGATTTTGCTGATACATCTGTTCCAAATGAGCGTGTTGCTTTAAATAATAGCGAAGCTTTTTGGTTCCTTGGGAATTCAACACCACCTACTTATTCAGTTGCGCAAATTCAAGCTGGTTTAGAGAAAAATCCAGATGTTTTAATCAGAACGCAATTTGATGAAGGAAGACATAAAAAAGTTATTCTTTCTAGAGAAGAAACTTTAGCTCAAGCTTCTCAATTTAAATATGTAGTTGAAGGTGCTAACTTAGTTAGAAACGAATATGGTCACAAATCTTTCGCTGATTTATTCTTCTTTATTACTGGTTTCCACGGATTCCACGTTGCAACTGGAGTTTTGTTAAACATTATTATTTTCTTTAATGTATTATTGGGAACTTACGAAAGAAGAAGAAGTTATGAAATGGTTGAAAAAGTTGGTTTATACTGGCACTTTGTAGATTTAGTTTGGGTATTCGTATTCACATTCTTCTACTTGGTATAATTTTAAATTAGAAAAAAATGGGAGCAAACGCACACGGATCGAATACCAAAAGAATTTGGATGGTTTTTATTTATTTATCTCTTCTAACAATTGTTGAGGTAGCATTAGGAATTGTAAAACCAGCATTTTTATTCTACACCGAGTTTTTAACATTAAGTTTATTAAACTGGATATTTATTTTAATGACAATTTGGAAAGCATACTACATTATGTGGGCTTTCATGCACTTAGAAGGTGAAAAAGCATCTTTCAGATGGTCGATAGTTGGTACATTAGCATTTTTATGTGTTTACTTAACTGCTATCGTTTTAATCGAAGGTGAATATATTCATCAAGTATTCCAAAATTCAAGTTATAAATGGATTTTCTAAATCCATAAAAATGAGTTAAAAAGGCGGTATTTTACCGCCTTTTTTTTATTTTTGTAAAAATTTTCATAATGAAAAAAGTCTTTCTTATTGTAGCTTTATTTATAATTCCAATTGTCGCTTATTTATTTTTTGCCTCAGGAGTAAATAACTTTGTTAAGCTGCCAATTGTTACCTCAAACGTCCCTGAATTACCAAATTTTAAAAATCAAAATGATAGTGTGATTCAACTAAAAAATAAAATTACAATTCTTGGTTTTCCAGGTAATAATGTAAATGAATTTAAAGGTAATATTACCAATCTATGTCATAAAATCTATTCTAAAAATATGGAGTTTGTGGATTTTCAAGTGGTCTATGTTGCTCCATTTGGTACAGAAGAAGAAATTTCTAAAATTGTTCAAACTTTAAGTCGTGACGCTGATTTGTCTAAATGGTTTTTTGTATTTGCTACTCCAGATGAGATTTCTGAATATTATTCAAAGCTTCAATTAGTCGGTGGTTTAGATTCTGATGCAGCAACACCTAATGTGTTTATTATCGATAAAGAATTAAATCTTAGAGGTAGAAAAGGAACCAATAAAAAAGGAGTTGAAGAATATAGAGAAGGATATAATACAACATCAGCTGCTGATTTACATAACGAAATGTCTGACGATGTAAAAGTTATTTTAGCAGAATATCGTTTGGCACTTAAAAAGAATAATAAAGAAGAAAATATAACTCGATAAATCATGAAGAATAAAGCTTATATTGGAATTTCATTCATCATACTTGTATTTGGAATTCTAGTGGTTCCAAAAATTGTTGACCGATTCAAAGGTGATGCAATGGTAGATAACGACCGTTTGAATATCGCTCCTAAAAGTGAATTAGTAGAAATTGCAGCTGCACCAAAATTCAGTTTTACAAATCAGAACAATGAAATAATTACTGATGCATTCTATAAAGATAAAGTGTATTTAGTTGAGTTCTTTTTTACCTCTTGTCCAACGATCTGTCCGATCATGAACGAAAATATGGTTAAAATTCAAAAGGAACATATTTATGATAAAAACTTTGGTATTGCTTCATTCTCGATTGATGCAATAAACGATACACCTGAAGTTTTAAAACAACATGCAAAAGAAATTGGTGCAGTTCATGAAAATTGGAATTTCTTTTCAGGAACGCAAGATGCCATTTTTGGTTTAGCTAAGAATTACAATATGTTTGTTGGAGCTAACAATGATGCGCCTGGAGGATTTGAGCATTCTGGTTTATTTGCTTTGATTGATAAAAACGGTAATTTACGCTCACGTCAAGATGATTTTGGTAATCCAATTGTCTATTATGATGGTACGACAGATGAAGGTGTAAAAATGATAAAAGAAGATATTAAAAAATTATTAGCTGAGTAATGGAAAATAGAGAGTTAGAAAAAAAATATAATATTTGGATTTGGATTTTATCTATTGCAATTCCTGTAGTGGTTGCCATATTATTTACTGTTAACTTACAGAAGTTGGGTTATGATGTTAAACCATTGTCTTTTTTGCCTCCGATTTACGCTACAATTAATGGTATTACTGCTGTTTTATTATTCTTAGCTGTTGCGGCTATTAAAAAAGGAAATGTAAAATTACACGAAAAGTTAATCAAAGTTTGTATCGGTTGTTCGATTGCGTTTCTTGCCATGTATGTAGCTTATCACATGACGTCAATCGAAACAAAATTTGGCGGAGAAGGCTATATTAGATATGTATATTTCTTTATTTTAATTACACATATTCTATTGTCGATTATCATCATTCCTTTTGTTTTAATTACATTTGTAAGAGGGATTTCAGGGTCATATCAACGACACAAAAAATTAGCAAGAATTACGTATCCAATGTGGTTGTATGTTGCTGTTACTGGTGTTATTGTGTATTTGATGATTTCTCCATATTATGTAAATTAATTTTATAGAAATGAAATTACCGAATATAAAAACAACGATTCTTGTTTTCGCAATATTATTATTTAGTCAGTTTTCCAATGCTCAATGTGCTATGTGTAGAGCTGTTTTAGAATCTGAAGAATCAGGAATCCAAGCCGAATCAATTAACGATGGAATTGTTTATTTAATGGCTTTTCCTTATATTTTATTAGCTGTTGTTGGTTGGGCAATTTACAGTGTGATGACTAAGAAAAAGAAGACAACTTAATTATAAAAATAAAAAACTGCTTATTGCAGTTTTTTTTTGTTTTTGGTGTAACATATTTTAAGATTTATCTACTTATAATGTTAAATAAAAAGTATGAAAAGGAGTTTTTGGAATATAGCAATGTTGTTTTTGGTTTCTACAACCGCAACTTTTGCACAGCATAAACTTTGGACTTTACAAGAATGTATTTCTCATGCTCGTGAAAATAACATTTTCGTTCAAAAGTCTGAATTACAATATCAAAACGCTTTGATAAACAAAAGTGATGCAATCGGTAATTTTTTACCTTCTGCAAATGTTTCGTCTTCGCATTCTTGGAATATTGGTTTGAATCAAAATATAACAACGGGTTTACTTGAAAATCAAACGACGCAATTTACTTCAGCTGGTTTAGATGTTGGAATTGACATTTACAAAGGTTCTCAAAATTTGTATAAATTACAACGTAGCCGTTTAACTGAGTTGTCTGCTAAATATCAACAAGATAAATTACAAGATGATATTTCTATAAATGTTGTTAATTCATATTTACAAATTCTTTTTAATAGAGAATTTCTAAAAGTGTATCAATCGCAATATAAATATGATGCGTCTCAATATGATAGAATCAAAATATTAGTTGAAGCAGGTAATGTTCCAGCTGGTGATTTGTTGGATAGTGAAGCAACTTTAGCTACGACATTACAGAATATGACAATTGCTGAAAATAATCTAAAAATTTCAAAACTAGCTTTAGCACAATTATTACAAATCACAGATTACGAACATTTCGATGTGATTGAAGAAAATATTGTAGCAGAAGATAGTTCGGTTTTGTTAGAATCGCCAGAGACTATTGTAGCTAAATCTAAAGATGTTTTGTTAGATTCAAAAATTAATGAAGCAGAATTAGAAATTGCTAAAAAAGATATTCAAATTGCAAGAGCTTCATATTTGCCAACAATTCGTGGTTTTTATAGTTTTCAAACACGTGCCGCTTATTCAAAAATCGTAAATGGTATGGAATTGAATCAAGCGAATCCAACGAGTACGATTGGATATGTAGAAGGAACGAATCAAAGTGTTTTAACGCCAAACTATTCTCCTGTTCTTGGACCAGCAAAAGGTATTTTTGATCAATTTGATACGAACAAAGGACAGAATTTTGGGATTGGAATTTCTATTCCAATTTTAAATGGTTTTCAGATTCGTAATAATGTAAGTCGTTCAAAAATTGCACTTGAAACAGCTGAATTAAATCTAAAAGAAACCAATTTACAAATCGAACAAAAAGTTTATACTGCTTATTCTGATACCCAAGGTGCTTTACAAACTTATAAAGCAGCGCAAAAAACATTAACAGCTCGTAAGCAATCATTAGAATATGCAAGACAGCGATATGATGTTGGTTTATTGAATATTTTCGATTTGAATCAAAATCAAAATTTAGTTATCGCTGCTGAATCTGAATTGTTACGAACAAAATATGATTTCATTTTCAAAACTAAAATTCTAGAATATTATTTCGGATTACCAATCTTTAAAAACGAAAACTAATGAAAACGAAGAAAAAGAACAATAAAAAAAAGATTATAATTGCCATCGTTTTAGTTGTATTGGTGGGATTAGGATTCTATTATTATAGCTCTCAGCAGAACAAAGATAAATCTACAGAAGTTGAAGTTGAAACTTTGGCAACTGGTGAAATTATTCAAAAAGTTTCTGCAACGGGTAAAATTCAACCCGAAATTGAAGTTAAGATTTCATCTGAAGTTTCAGGAGAGATTATCGATTTACCTGTAAAGGAAGGTCAACTTGTTACAAAAGGTCAACTTTTAGTTCGTATCAATCCCGATTTATATCAATCAAGTATCGACAGAACGGTTGCTTCTTTAGCTACTTCAAAAGCAGGATTGAGTCAATCAGAAGCGCAATTGAAAGAAGCTAAATTAAGTTATGATAGAAATAAAGTTCTTTTAGATAAAGGTGTAATTTCAAAAGCAGAATGGGATAAAATTGTTTCGGCCTATGAAGTTGCAGTTGCTTCAAAAAATTCTTCTAGATTCAATGTCGAGGCAGCACAAGCATCGGTAACTGAAGCAAGAGATAACATGAATCGTACAACAATTTATTCGCCAGTTGCTGGAACGATTTCTCGTTTAGATGTTGAACTTGGTGAACGTGTTTTGGGTACGCAACAAATGACTGGAACCGAATTGATGCGTGTTGCTAATTTAGATAATATGGAAGTTGAAGTTGATGTTAACGAAAATGACATCGTTAAAATTGCTGTAGGAAACGAAGCTATTATCGAAGTTGATGCTTTCTTGAAAAAAGAATTTAAAGGAATTGTTACATCAATTTCAAATTCATCTACAAATACAACAACTTCTGCCGATCAGGTTACAAATTTCAAAGTGAAAGTGAGAATCTTAAAAGAATCTTATGAAGATTTATTAGAAGGTAAACCAGCTTCGTATTCTCCATTTCGACCAGGAATGACTGCTACGGTTGATATTATTTCTAAGAAACTTACAAATGTTACGATGGTTCCGATTAGTGCAATTGTTATGAAATCGAAATCTGAATCTGTAGTTTCTACAACTGTTGATGAGAAAGTGAAAAAAGAGGAAATTGATATTTCAGAAAATGTTGTTGTTGAAACAGAGGAGAAAAAAAATGAAGCAGTATTTGTGAAAAACGGAGATAAAGCCGAACTTCGCTTTGTGAAAACTGGAATTCAAGACAATAAAAATATTCAAATTTTAGAAGGCTTAAAACCAGGAGACAAGATAATCGTAGGGCCTTATTCTGTTGTAAGTAAAACTTTGAAAGTAGGAGATAAGGTGTCTGTTAAAGGAGAACAAGTAAAAAAATGATTTATATCTTAAATATAGAAACGGCAACTAAACAATGTTCGGTTTCCGTTTCTAAAAATAACGAATTGATTGCGCTTCGTGAATTAGCTGAAGAAAATTTCAATCACGCAGAAAAACTTCATGTTTTTATTGAAGAAGTAATGACTGAATCAAATATCAAATTAAGTGATTTGAATGCAGTTTCTGTAAGTAAAGGACCAGGTTCTTATACAGGTTTACGAATTGGTGTTTCTACAGCAAAAGGATTGTGTTACGCTTTAGATATTCCGCTTATCGCGATTGATACGTTACAGATAATTGCTAAGCAAATTCAGATTTCTGAAGGAATTATTCAGCCGATGATTGATGCTCGAAGAATGGAAGTTTTTACGGCTTCTTTTGACCAAAAACATCAAATAGTTGGACAAACAAAGGCTTTGGTTTTAGACGAAAATTCGTTTGAAGATATTCAAGAAAAAATACATTTTATTGGAGATGGAGCTGAGAAGTCAGAGGCAGTTTTAAAATCGGAACGTTTTGTGTATTATTCGCATTTAAAATATCCTTCAGCTAAAGAAATGGTTGAGTTGAGTTACGATGCTTATTTAAATAAAAAGTTCGAAGATGTGGCTTATTTTGAGCCATATTACTTAAAAGATTTTATGCTAACAACTAAGAAATAAAAAAAAAGGGATTTCAAATTTGAAGTCCCTTTTTTTAGTTTAATATTTTTCTGCTTTTCCGTTTCCGTTGTCAGTAACATTCACTGTTTTTGTAGCTTTGTAATATAAATTTCCTGTTCCATTTATATTTCCATCAATTCCATTAACCGTATTTGTGTAAACATTTCCACTTCCTTCTAATTCAATTTCAGTGAAGAAATTAGAAAGTTCTTTAGCGTCAAAATCTTTCGAACCTTTGTAGTTGATTTTTAAAATATTTGCTGAACCATTTAATTTAATTTCCGAATCATTTTCAATATCCAAAATTACTTCATCAACTTTCAATCTCAAATCAGCTGTGCTGTTATCTGTTGATGTGATTTTTAATTGTAATGTTTCAATTGCTCCTAAGTTTGTTAGTTTAGCACCGTCTTTTAAAACGATTTCCTTGATTTTTTTAGAAGGAATTCTAACTTTTAACGGTTCGGTTTGCGAAAGTATAATTACATTATTGTTGTAAGTTAAATACAAAGTTCCATTTTCGACTTTCGATTTAATTAAAGTTTGTAAATTAA
The DNA here is from genome assembly GCF_003865405.1 of Paenimyroides tangerinum. GTDB lineage: Bacteria > Bacteroidota > Bacteroidia > Flavobacteriales > Flavobacteriaceae > Flavobacterium > Flavobacterium tangerinum. The sequence goes on along the minus strand of NZ_RQVQ01000001.1, from coordinate 117,838 downwards.
TATCTCCATTGACCATGATTTTTTTCTGAAAATCGTTGTTTAAAATCGTTGCATCGATATTTCCAGAAATTTCAATACGGTCAAATTCAGGTAAACGACGTTCTTTTTCAATTACACGACCATTTCCTTTAACTTTTCTGGGTCCTTGAGTTTGTGCATTTCCATTTAAAGTTGCACCTAAAATAAATACTAAAATATAAATTAGTTTCATGTTATTGATTTTCTAAAAGTTCTTCAAATTCGGGGATTTCTCCAAAAATATTTTCAGTGAAATCTAATACTTCCGAAGATATGAAATTTTTTTTAATATCATTGATTCCTTTTTCAATTAAAAGTGGTGTAGTGAATTTTCTACTATTTCCTAAAATAAAACCATTTAATTCTAATTTAAAGAAAAATTTTCCGCCAGGAGTTTTAAATTTCACAAACTGCAAAACGTCAAAATTATTTTTAATAATATTGATTTCACTAAAACATTGAGCTTTAGATTTTAATGTATTACTTGTAAATAAAGTGTTTCCTTTGTAGTTGTTGTAAGAATATTTATAGGTTTGATTTTCTTTGATTGTAATTACTAAAGTGCCCATTTTTATTTTTGAATAAACACAAAAATAGAACAAAACATTCGTTTATTTTTTTTGTAAAAGTCAATAATTGTTTCTAAGTTTTAAACTGAGTTTATTTTTGATTAATCGAACCTAAACCAGATTTTTCTTTGATTATTTCTTTTGGATTTCCTTTGTAAGTTAAGTTTCCAGCTCCAGAAATAGTTGCTTCTAGTTTTTCTGAAACATTTACATTTGCATTTCCAAGTCCTTCGATAGTTACAATTGTAGAATTTGTTTCTAATTCAAAAGCATCTAAATTCCCAGCTCCTTCAATTTCTGTCTTCGCATTATTGGTTCTTCCTTTTAAAGAAATATTGCCTAAACCTTCAATTTTATTTGAAATAGAATTGTTGTTAATAGTTAATTCTAAATTCCCAGCGCCTTCAATTTCTGTTTCGATATTTTCAGCTTTTTGAATAATTGTACTTTTTATATATCCCAATCCAGAAATATTAAATTTTGAAATGTTTTCAGAATTTATTTTAGCAATGATTTGCGTTTTATTTTTCAGGGTAAAGGTTTTGTTCTTTTGCGAAAGAATCAATTCGCCCTCAATTATTTCATGTTTGATTTCTTCTAAATTTTGTTTAGTTGAAATAATATGAATTTCATCCTTTGGAATGTCATTACTGATTTCAATGTTTACAATAGATTTATTACTAATTGCATTGTAAGTACCGATTTTATAAATAACGGTTTCAACTGTCTCGGCTGAAGTATTTTCTGAAGTGATTTCGTTTGAATTATTATTAACATCTGGTTTTTTACAGCTTGCCAATAAAGTTACTGAGAATAAAAGGTAGTAGATTTTACGCATTGTTTTTTTTTACTAAAATATAAAAAAATACAAAAGGATTAAAAACAAAAAAACCTGAAATATAAAATTTCAGGTTTTAGTACTCAAGGCGGGACTTGAACCCGCACGAACATTACTGCTCACTGGATTTTAAGTCCAGCGTGTCTACCAATTCCACCACTCGAGCAATTGGAGCGAAAAACGGGGTTCGAACCCGCGACCTCAACCTTGGCAAGGTTGCGCTCTACCAGCTGAGCTATTTTCGCAATTGTTATTTTTAAAGAACTTCTTGTTAAGTGATGCAAATTTAAAAATATTTTTTAAGATAGCAAAACCTTTTTTTGTTTTTTTAGTACTCAAGGCGGGACTTGAACCCGCACGAACATTACTGCTCACTGGATTTTAAGTCCAGCGTGTCTACCAATTCCACCACTCAAGCATTTGGTACTAAACAATGATTTGTAAAGAACAATTTAATTTATTCACGAAAATTAATAAAACGTTTATTTAGTACTCAAGGCGGGACTTGAACCCGCACGAACATTACTGCTCACTGGATTTTAAGTCCAGCGTGTCTACCAATTCCACCACTCAAGCATTTTTGGTACTAAATATCTTTTAGAACGTTCGCTTTACTTCCGTATTGCGAGTGCAAATATAGAACGTTTTTTCGTTTCTACAATAGCTTTGGAATAAAAAAAAGAATGTTTTTTTTAATCGTTTGATTATTAGTTGTTGAGATTTTGATTTTTTTTTCGACTCATTTGAAACATCAATAAAATCTTGGTTTTAATTTGAAATTTGTACCATTTATTAAATCGATTTCGAACTAAAGCAAATAAAAAAAGGCTCTCTAATTTAATAAAAAACCTTTCTTCTATCACGAATTAATAATTTAGAATCGATATCCAACGCCGACTCCAATTAAAAGTGGATTAATTTTCACTTCTGCTGGAATATCTAAAGTATTTCCACCAACTAAATTTGATGCATCAACAGTTACGTCTGTCTTCAAGAAAAGATATTTGATATCAACATTTATAAAAATATCATCATTTAAATTAAAATCTGAACCAGCTTGTAATGCAAAAGAAGCTTTATTTTTATATTCAACTCCATTAACAACTCCGCTTGATTTCACATTATAAAAAATTGTATAGTTAATACCCGCTCCAACATAAGGTTTAGCAAATGCATCTTGGCTTGGAAAAAAGTGATATTGTGCTGTTAAAGTAGGAGGTAAAAGCATTACCGAACCTAAATCAACATCAACACTAGGTGGTAAACCTACAGCTGTTAGATTTGAACCTGTTGTTTTTACATTGTGTTTTGATGTTCCTAAAATTAATTCTGCTGCTATATTTTTTGTAAAGAAATAGGTGAAATCTAATTCTGGAATGAAAGTTGTTGAAATATCAACTCCGCCACCAATAATTCCAATATTTGCACTTTCATTCGGTATAACACCAACGCCTCTTAAACGAACTTGCCATTTTTTATAATCTGTATTATTTGAGTTTTCTTGTGCAATTATTGAAGTTGATATGCTCAATATTGCTACTAATGATAATATAACTTTTTTCATGGTATTTGTGTTTTTAATTTGATTAAAGTTACTTTTTTAGGAGCTTCTAAATTGTGATAATAATCAGTTGAATCATTTATTTTTATTGGATTTGTTCAGTAAAACCATCGTACTTTTTCTACCAAAAAAAAGAGCCCGATTTTGATATCGTGCTCTCTTAAAAAAGTTGTTTTATAATTAAATTATTTTCTTTCCGAATAGATGAAATCCTTTCTTAGGATAGGTTCTATTTTTAGGAATATTATTAAAAATTAATGCAGCAATTAGTAATATGATTACACCTGATAAAACAGGCGAGAGTACATACATATATCCTAAACTGGTAATTGAGGTTCCGCCGGTAACTGCAATTAATGCAGTTGCTCCTCCTGGTGGATGTAATGTTTTGGTTATTTGCATAGCAATAATGGAAAGGGAAACAGCTAACGGCGCAGCTATCCATAAAATCGGAACTAATTTAAAAATAGTTACTCCAATGATTGCTGAAATTAAATGTCCACCAACTAAATTTCTTGGCTGTGCTAACGGACTGTCAATTACGCCATAAATCAAAACACAGCTTGCGCCAAAAGAACCAATTAATAAAGTTAAATCAAATTTAGAAAGTGCTTGAAATTGTAAAAAACAAATAACACCCAATCCGACAAAAGAACCAATAAATGCCCAAATATGTTCGTTTACATTAAGTAAGGTTTCTTTGTAAATTACGTATTTGGTTTTTCTGTACGTTCTGTTTTTTTTGAATGACATAGCTTTATTTACTAACCATTTTTTTGATTTCGTTTAATTTCATCAAAGCTTCAACTGGTGTTAACGAATTGATATCTAAATTCAATATTTCTTCTTTTATATCTTCTAAAAGTGGATCGTCTAATTTAAAAATACTTAATTGTAAATCATCTTCAGGTTTTATTTGAACTTTTCCGTCAGCTTTGTGACTTGCTTCTAGTTTCTTTAAGATTTTCTGTGCTTTTGCAATTACGGTTTGTGGCATTCCTGCCATTTTAGCCACGTGAATACCAAAACTATGTGCGCTACCGCCAGGAACTAATTTACGTAAGAAAAGTACATTATCTTTAAGCTCTTTTACCGAAACATTGAAGTTTTTGATGCGCTCAAATTGTTCTTGCATATCATTTAATTCATGATAATGCGTTGCGAAAAGTGTTTTTGCTCTATTTGGATGTTCGTGAATATATTCTGCAATTGCCCAAGCAATCGAAATACCATCGTACGTTGAAGTTCCACGTCCAATTTCGTCTAATAGAACTAAACTTCTGTTGGTTAAGTTATTTAAGATGGAAGCCGTTTCGTTCATTTCAACCATAAAAGTCGATTCGCCCATCGAAATGTTATCTGATGCCCCAACTCGTGTAAAAATTTTGTCAACAATTCCCATCGTAACTTCGCTTGCTGGTACAAAACTTCCCATTTGAGCCAATAAAACAATCAATGCGGTTTGACGTAAAATAGCAGATTTACCCGACATATTTGGTCCGGTAATCATAATGATTTGTTGCGAATCGTTATCTAAATATACATCATTTGAAATATACGGAACGCCAACTGGTAACTGCTTTTCAATAACAGGATGACGGCCTTCTTTAATCTCTAAAACAAATTCATCAACTAGAGTAGGACGAATGTAATTGTTGTCAATTGCCAATTGTGCAAACGATTGCAAACAATCTAATTGTGAAACCAAGCCAGCATTTAACTGAACTGGCTGAATATATTGTGCACACCAATTGATGAACTTTTCATAAATTTCTGATTCAATACGCGAGATTTTTTCTTCAGCTCCTAAAATTTTGGTTTCGTATTCTTTTAATTCTTCTGTAATATAACGCTCTGCACTAACTAAAGTTTGCTTACGAATCCATTCTTCTGGAACTTTATCTTTATGTGTATTTCTAACTTCAATATAATATCCGAAGACGTTGTTGAAAGCAACTTTTAAGGAAGGAATTCCTGTGCGCTCGCTTTCGCGAGATTCTAAATCAGATAAATAATTTTTACCGTTTTGAGAAATGTTTCGAAGTTCGTCTAACTCTTCATTAATTCCCGAAGCAATAGCATTTCCTTTGTTTAAGGCAACTGGCGCATCTTGGTTTAATGTAGTTTTGATTTTTTCACGAAGCAATTCACAAGCGTGGAAATTGTCGCCAATGGTTTTTAAAGATTCATTTTTAGATTGCAAAGCTTTTTCCTTCATCGGAATAATTGCATCTAAAGATTCTTTAAGATAAATTATTTCGCGAGGAGAAATTTTTCCGATTGCTAGCTTTGAAATCAGACGTTCTAAATCTGAAATTTGTTTGATTTGATATTGAAAGAATTGTAAGGTTTCTTGATTTTCTTTTAAGTAAGAAACGACTTCATATCTATCGGTAATTTTATTTTTATCTTTTAAAGGAAGTGCCAACCAACGTTTTAATAAACGTCCGCCCATTGGCGATAAAGTTTTGTCAATTACATCTAAAAGTGTGGTTGCATTTTGGTTAGAACTGTTATGTAATTCAAGATTTCTAATCGTAAAACGGTCCATCCAAACATAAGCATCTTCAGCAATACGTTGAATATTTGATATATGTTGAATGCGATTATGTTGCGTTTCCGACAAATAATATAAAACGGCTCCTGAAGCGATAATTCCTTCTTGAAGTTCTTCAATTCCAAATCCTTTTAAAGAATTTGTTTTGAAATGATTGGTTAAGGTTTCGTTGGCGTAATCTTCTTTGAAAATCCAATCTTCTAAATAAAATAAATTAAAAGCAGAACCAAATTGATGCAAAAAATGATTTTTAGTTCCTTTTTGAACCAAAACTTCACTCGGACGGAAATTCTGTAAAAGCTTGTCGATGTATTCTTCGTTTCCTTGCGAAGTTAAAAATTCACCTGTAGAAACGTCTAAGAAAGCAATCCCGATATGTTTTTTACCAAACTGAATAGCTGCTAAAAAATTATTAGTTTTAGATTGTAAAACTTCGTCATTGATTGCAACACCCGGAGTTACCAATTCCGTAACACCACGTTTTACAATGGTTTTGGTCATTTTCGGGTCTTCCAATTGGTCGCAAATCGCAACTCGAAGTCCAGCTTTGACCAATTTGGGTAAATAAACGTTGACAGAGTGATGTGGAAATCCTGCCAATTCAATTTCACTTGGACTTCCTGCTCCACGTTTGGTTAAAGTAATTCCTAGTATTTTTGCAGTTCGAATGGCATCTTCACCAAAAGTTTCATAAAAGTCACCAACACGAAATAACAAGCAAGCATCTGGATATTTGCTTTTTATTTGATTGTATTGTTGCATTAACGGAGTTTCTTTTACTTCTTTTTCTTTTTTTGCCATCTTGATTTTACTATTTTAAGAAGACAAATATACCATAAGTAAAACACAAAAAAAAGCAACCCAATTACGGATTGCCATTATAATATTTCGAATATTTCTCTTTTATACTTTTGATTTATTAAAAGCGATAACCAATACCGATAGAAGCTCGAACTCCCGCCCAAGGACCTTTGATTTTAGCTTTAGCGCCATTTGCATTAACTTCATATTCATAATCGACAACTGGGATGTCTAAATCATTTAAAGATTCTGCAATAGCTGCTTGTTCATCTGCATTTAAAGCTTTATTTCCAGTTAAATTTCCTTTAGCACTACCAAAATGAGGCCCCATTATTAACCAATCTAAATAAACATTTTTAGCAATTTTCCATTGAGCACCAATTGCTAAACCTCCTGAAATTGTGTTTACTTTACCGTCTAAATTTATTGATTGGTCTTGGTTTTCATATGTATAATTTAATGGGAATTTTAAAGAATAGCTACCGTATCTAAAAAACGGAGCAACATAAAATCCTTTGAAAACTTGTTTACCTAAATAAAAACGAGCTTCTGGTGTAATTGAAAAACTAGAAAGTCTAATTCCTTGTAGCTGTGCAGCTGTAGTTTTGTCATCTACTAAGCTTTCAATTTTTTTTGAAAATGGAAGTTTTCTATTTGGCATAAGATTAATTGAACCTCCAATTGTAAATTTAGAACCAATAGATCTTTCGTATTGAAAAGAAAAATTCCCCATTGTTAACGCTAATAAATTTAATTTGACAAGGTTTTTGTTTTCGTTAATTTCTGTGACTTTTTCAGAAACAACTTCTTCTTCTGTTGTAGTTGGGAGATTGTTTTGCGAAAACCCAAATTGACAACATAAGAGTACTAATAAAAAATTAATTTTCTTCATCATTGTTTTTTTGCATAATTAACAAAAAATTTTGAATAAAAAAAATAATTTTATGATTTAGGATGGTGAATTAATAACCGTTGTGTTATATTAAGGCGTATTTCTTTTTTAAAAGAGTTGCGATTTCTTGATAGCGTTCTTTGGTTAAGCGGTCAGAAACGTAGCTTTTCCAGACATTATCTGTAAGTAATAATAAAGTTTCAGCTTCAAGTTCGGGATATTTATAATTCAAAGCTTCAAATGAAAATTTTAGTTTGTTTAAACTAGGCTTCATATAATTTTGATGGTATTGTTGTGCTATCGGATTTAGGGGTAGAATTTTATAAATCATACGCCAAAAATCAAATTGATGGTCGATTAATGCAATCGGTAAATCAATGAATTTAATTAGAAATTCTTCTGCAGAATTGGCCGCAAGAAATTTTCTTGTAAAATCAATTGCATCTAAATAATCTTTTTTGATAAGTTCTTCAAGTAAATGATCTTTTGTTCCAAAATATTTGAAAATCAAAGCTTCAGAAACACCAGCTTGTTTAGCGATTGATTTTGTTGATGTTGCTCGAGCACCTTGTTCTGTGAATAGAAAAAGGGAAGCATTTAATATATCTTGTTTTTTTGACATTTTTTCTTGTTGAATTTAATGCAAAGATAGTGAATGCAATGCTGATGTTTTTCTAAACGAATTCCTAAAAAAACTAAATTTAACTTTCGATAATCTTGTAATGTTTTTTTAATCTTCTGATAAGAATGGAGCTGAATAACGTAATCGAAAAACCAATAATACAACCTAAAACTACGGTTCCAGCTCTGAAAATTGGAGTTAGTTCGATTTCAGATAAATGAGGTTGTAGTAAAACAATTAATAATGCTACAATAGCAACACGTGCCATATTCATTACATTTAAAACATAGCAAATGATTGAAGTTATAATTATACCAACTATTATGACATAGATTGTAGGTTTGTCATTAAAAAATTCGCAACCCAAACCAACTGCAGAACCAATTAAATTAGATTTAACTCGTTCAATAGTTAATCTTCTGGAATCTTTTCCTTCCGGAGAAATAACTAGAATTATGGAAAGTAAAACCCAAAACAAATCATATTTTGGATAGTTCATCATTAATTCATATCCTATTACAAAACCTATTATACATCGAAAAATATAAATGATTAATTGTGATGTAATAATCCTTTTTATAAGAGCGTCCATTAGTGTTTTTTCTTTTTTTTTCTTTGTACAAAGTTACCACATCAAAACATAAATTTATTTTAATTTCAGATATAATTTTTGTGACTTTGAACTAAATTGTATTTTTGTCAAAATCAGCAAAATGAAAAAATTAGTTTTAGACGATTTAAATCGTATTAATGTTGAAGAGTTTAAACAAGCAGAGAAAACTCCGATTATAATTGTATTAGATGATATTAGAAGTTTACATAATATTGGAGCTGTTTTTAGAACTTCAGATGCTTTTTTAATTGAGAAAATTTATTTATGCGGAATTACCGCAACACCTCCAAATAAAGAAATTCATAAAACAGCTTTGGGTGCAACTGAAACTGTGGAATGGGAATATGCTAAAAATGTAGTTGAAGTTGTTGAAAAATTAAAGTCAGAAAATGTAGCTGTTTATTCGGTTGAACAAGTTGAAAATTCGATTATGTTAAATGATTTTTCAGTTTCTGAAAACGTAAAATATGCTTTGGTTTTCGGGAATGAAGTAAAAGGTGTTTCTCAAGAAGTAATTGATATGTCAAAAGGAGTTATCGAAATTCCTCAATTAGGGACCAAACATTCATTGAATATTTCGGTTAGTGCCGGAATTGTAATCTGGGATTTGTTTCAGAAATTACAAGTTTTAAAATAATAAAAAACCGAACTAGTAAAAATATTAGTTCGGTTTTATTTTTTCTTGAATCTGATCTAAAATAGCGATATAATCTTCTTGATTTTCGATTAAATCGAGTTCGGTCATATCAATCACCAACGTATTTTGATTTTTGTTTGTTTTGATAAAATCGGCATAGCTTTTATTGATTTTATTTAAATAATCTGCAGGAATTTCAGATTCGTAACTTCTTCCTCTTTTCTTTATATTATCTAATAATCTATCAGTTTCTTGATGTAAATAAATGTACAAATCGGGTTGAGTTACTTCTTTGTACATAATGTCGAAAATGTTTTTGTACAAACGAAATTCGTCTTCATCAATCGTAACCTGAGCAAAAATCAATGATTTATAAATAAAATAATCGGCAACAATAAAATCTTTAAACAAATCAAGTTGACCTAAATCATCTGAAATTTGCGAATACCGATCAGCTAAGAATGACATTTCTAAGGGAAATGCGTATCGACTTGGGTCTTTGTAAAATTGAGGTAAAAACGGATTATCGGCAAAGCGTTCTAAAACCGTTTTTGCATTAAAATCTGCTGCAATTTTCTGAGTTAATGTTGTTTTTCCTGAACCGATATTTCCTTCAATTGCAATAAAGTTTAACTGATTGAACGTATATTTATCCATTGGATTCACAAGTGCATCAATCTTTTTAATTTCAGAATCGTCTGTTGTTGCAACAAGTAATTCTTTAAACGATTTTTTTAAAATTGGATGAATCCAATCTAACTTTAAATCAGCGCAAGGTTGTAAAACAAATTTTCTGTCTTGAACAAACGGATGCGGAATTTTTAATGTATCGGTTGAAATAATTTCTTCATTAAAAGAAATCATATCTATATCAATACTTCGAGCAGCATATCCAGCTTCTTGATTTCTGATTCTTCCTAAACGCGTTTCAATATGTAAACAATGAGCTAAAACATCTTCTGCGGATTTAAAACTGTGAATTAAAATCGCACAATTAAAAAAAGCATCACTTTCAAAACCCCAAGACGGCGTTTCGTAAACGGGAGAAATGGTAATTACACTTCCAACTTCATTGTTTATGAGATTGATAGCATTTTGTAAATTATCTTTTCTGTTTCCTTGATTGCTTCCTAACGAAAGTATGATTTGATGTTGTTTATACATATTGCAAAATAAACAAATCTCAAGCAAAAATCACAACGGTTTAAAAAGTAGTTTTCCACAAAAAAAATATTTATTTTAATGTAACAAAAAATGAAAACAGACTACTTATAGTTTAAATTAATAAGGAACGAAATGAATTTTTTTAAAAATGTCTTAGCAACAATGGTCGGAATTATACTTTTTAGTATGCTTTCTTTCTTTTTGTTGTTTATCGTAGGAATCGCTGTTTCAGCTTCATCTGAATCAACAGTATCGGTAAAAAATAATTCTGTAATTAAATTGGATTTATTTGCGGTTACAAACGATTACGGAGGAAAAACCAGAGTAACTGATTTCGAATTTTCAGAAAAAAATAACGATGGATTAATCGATGTTTTGAATGCGATTGAATTTGCAAAAACAGATTCATCAATCAAAGGAATTTCAATCGAAAATAATGCTTCAATGTTGGGGATTACGCAGCGTAAAGCAATTCGTGAAAAATTGATGGATTTTAAAAAGACAGGTAAATTCGTTGTAGCTTATTCTGACGGGTATTCTCAATCTGAATATTATATGAATTCGGTTGCGGATACCGTTTATCTAAATCCGATGGGAAGTGTTGATTTTAAAGGATTAGCTTCTGAAATTTTATATATGAAAGATTTACAAGAAAAATCTGGAGTTAAAATGGAAGTGATTCGTCACGGAAAATATAAAAGTGCTGTTGAACCTTATTTACAGCAAACAATGAGTGAAGAAAATCGTGAACAAATGACGGTTTTGTTGAATTCAATTTGGGATAATATCATTACAGATATTTCAACTAGTAGAAAAATTAGTAAAGATTCATTGAATTTGATTGCAACTAATTTAGAAGGAAGAACTCCAGAATTGGCTTTGAAAAATAAGCTTATCGATAAAATTGCTTATTTCGATGAATACGAAAACGGAATGCGTAAAGCAATGAATATCGAGAAGGATAAAGAAATCAATAAAGTTGATATTTTAGATTATGTTTCGTCAACATTCGGAAAATCTAAAAATAAATCTAAAGATAGAATTGCGGTTATCGTTGCTCAAGGAGAAATTCGTGGAGGTGAAGGAAGTGTAAATATTATTGGTGAAGGTTCGATTAATCGTGCGTTGAAAGAAGCTCGTACAAACGAAAATATCAAAGCAATTGTTTTACGTGTGAATAGCCCTGGAGGAAGTGCTTTAACGTCAGATATTATTTGGAGAGAAATTGAACTAACTAAAAAAGTAAAACCGGTAATCGTTTCTATGGGAGATGTTGCAGCTTCTGGCGGATATTACATTGCTTGTAATGCAACTCGCATTTTTGCAGAACCAACAACAATCACTGGTTCAATCGGAGTTTTCGGAGTTTTACCAAACTTTAAAGGAGTTACTGATAAAATTGGTGTAAATGCTCAAGTCGTAAAAACACATAAAAATGCCGCGGGTTACAGTGTGTTTACAGATTTAGATGAAGGATTTAAAGAAACGATTCAAGCGGATATTGAACGTGTTTATTCAACATTCGTAAATCGTGTGGCTGCTGGTAGAAATATGACGTATGAAAAAGTTGATGCCTTAGCTCAAGGTAGAGTTTGGACAGGAACAATGGCTTTAGAAAATGGATTGGTTGATGAATTAGGTGGTTTAGATGCTGCGGTTGCTTTTGCTGCGAAAGAAGTTGGTTTAACAGATTACCGCATAAATTACTATCCAGAATATGAAATCAAATTAAGAGATTTATTACGTGGATTAATCGGAATGAATGTAAAAGAAGCACAACAAGAAGCAATTATTCAAACCGTTGGAAAAGAAAACTACGAATTATTCGAAAGATTAAATTACATAAAGGAAACAAAAACAATTCAAGCAATGTTACCTTATCAAATCAATATAAAATAAATTCAATTTATATTACTCAAATTATTCAATTCAAATGAAAAGACCTTCGTAAATGAAGGTCTTTTTTTATATGCTTATTTTAACTTTATACCCTTCGTAAGTTCGGATATTGAAAACCGTATTGTCATCAAAAATTAAATACTGACCTTTGATTCCGATTAGTTTTCCTGAATAAAAAGGCGATTTATCTAAATTCAAACTGTTAACCTTTGTAGGAAAATATTCAACCGGATATTCTAAATGTAAAACTTCGTGATTCGTTTGTTCAAAGTAAGGAATTACTTCGGTTGGTAATTTGTCTTGAGTTTTCAAAACCAAATCAAATAAATCAACAGCCATAATTTCGTTCGTTAACATTTTTCGCCAATTGGTTTTATCGGTAAACAAACCTTTCAGATGAACTTCTGTAATACCAGCTAAATATCGATTCGGAACCTCAACAATCGGAACAGCATAACTAGCTCCTTGGTCAATCCAACGTGTAGGAACTTGTGTTTTTCTGGTAACTCCGACTTTTACATCGCTTGCAACGGCTAAATAAACAATGTGTGGTTGTAATTGAACTTTTTGTTCGTATACCAAATTTCGATCTTCAATTCCCAAATGTGCTTTACTCAATTCTGGTCGCATAATCCAATCGCCAACCTCTGCGCTCGAATTGAAACAATCAAAACAAAAACCTTGTCTAAAAATCTTTTTTTCTTTACCACAATGTAAACATTCATATCCATCGAACTGAATTTGTATTTCTTTATTCAATAATTGATTGAAATGTATGAATGAATTTTTGAAAGCTAAATAATATTGGATGGGATTTCCGAATTCGGTTTGCATTTTATTTAAAACTCCTTGGTATTGCATGAGATTTTACTAATTTTGATTTCAGACAAATTTACTAAACTTTAATTGAACTTATATTAACTTATTTTTTAGTAAATTTATCCTGAAGATATTTTGATATGGCATTAACATTAATCAATTCAATTGTTACTTGGGTTTTGAAAAAGCGTATTCATCAGATGGAGCTTTTTATGAAATTTCCTATCGATGTACAAAACGAATTACTTTTGAGTTTAATAAATCAGGCACATAATACAGAGTTTGGAAAGAATCATAATTTTACTTCAATTAAGAATTATGAAGATTATGCAAAACAAGTTCCATTAAGTACTTATGAAGAGTTTGAGCCTTTAATAGAACGTGCTCGAAAAGGTGAACAAAATGTTTTTTGGCCAACTCCGATAAAGTGGTTTGCCAAATCGAGTGGAACAACTAATGCCAAAAGTAAATTTATTCCAGTAAGTCCAGAAGCTTTAGAGAATTGTCATTTCAAAGCGGGAAAAGATATGCTTTGTTTGTATTTAAATAACAATGAAGACTCGCAATTATTTACAGGAAAAAGTTTGCGTTTAGGAGGAAGTAAGCAGCTTTATGAAGATAATAATACTATATTTGGTGACTTATCTGCAATCATAATTGATAATTTGCCTTTTTGGGCAGAATTGAGTTCAACGCCAAGTAACAAAGTTTCTTTGATGAGCGAATGGAATGAGAAAATGTTTGCTATTGTTGAAGAAACTCGCAATGTAAATGTTACAAGTTTTGCTGGAGTTCCGTCTTGGATGTTGGTATTGTTTAATAAGGTTCTTGAACAAACGGGCAAAGAAAATTTGTTAGATGTTTGGCCTAATGCTGAGGTTTATTTTCACGGAGGTGTTAGTTTTGAACCTTATCGAGAGCAATATAAAAAATTGTTTCCGAGTGATTCATTTCGATATTATGAAATTTATAATGCTTCGGAAGGATTTTTTGGAATTCAAGACCGAAACGACTTTAATGATTTATTGTTGATGTTGGATTATGGAATTTTTTATGAATTCATACCGATGGAAACTTTTGGAACGTCGAATCAAAAGATAATTTCCTTAGCAGAAGTTGAATTGAATAAAAATTATGCAATGGTTATAACAACCAATTCAGGATTATGGCGTTATTTGATTGGTGATACGGTTCGTTTTACATCTTTATTACCATACCGAATCAAAGTTTCAGGTAGAACCAAACATCATATCAATGTTTTTGGCGAAGAATTAATGGTTGAAAATACCGATAAGGCTTTAGCTTTGACAGCTGATTCGTTTGATGTAGAAATTGTAGAATATACAGCTGCTCCAATTTTTATGGAAGGAAAAGAAAATGGAGCGCACGAATGGATTATTGAATTTAAAAATCCACCAAAAGATTTAGAGAAATTTGCTGAAGCTTTAGATTTGAATATTCAAAAATTGAATTCAGATTATGAAGCAAAGCGTTATAATAGTTTGACTTTAAATCGATTGAAATTGCACTTAGCTCGTCCGAATTTATTTTATGGATGGCTACGTGATAAAGACAAATTAGGAGGTCAGAATAAAATACCACGTTTATCGAATGATAGACATTATTTAGAAGAATTACTAAAATTAAATTAATTACAAAAAAAATGAGTGAACAACCAATGAACATCAATTACAGATTGATTAGTATTAACACGGAAGAGTTTGATGCAAAAGAGTTAGAAAAAGACAATGGTACGTTAGATTTAAACTTCGATTTTCAGTTTGGAGTTAATAATGATAAGCGTTTCGTAAAAACAATTTCGAAATTTAAATTTTTATTAGATAAAGAAGAGATGGTTACTTTAGCTGTTTCTTGTGAATTTGAATTTGAAGCTAGCGGATGGAATTTCTTTATTAAAGGTGATCAGTTAATTTTACCAAAAGGTTTATTAGAAATGTTAGCTAACTTTACAATGAGTACAGCTCGTGGAGTTTTACACGCTAAAACAGAAGGAACAAAAATGAATAAATTAATCATTCCAATGATTAATGGTGAGTTTATCAAGCAAGATTTAGCAATTCCGTTAAATGCTCAAGTAAACTAAAATCAATAAGATTTAATTATAAACTCTATGAAAATAGAGTTTTTTTGTGCTTAATTTTTTAATAGGTAAGTTTTATAAAATGATAAAGCCTCGCTTAGCGAGGCTTTATTGATTCTAACTATAAGTTTAGAATTATTTTACTGGAGCAGCGTCAGCAGCTGGAGCAGTAGCGTCAGCAGCTGGAGTTTCAACAGCAGCTTCTTCAGTAACTACAGTTTCTTCAACAACTGGAGTTTCCTCAACAGCTGGAGTTTCTTCGATTACAGCAGCTTCTTCAACAGCTGGAGTTTCTTTTGCAGTGTCTTTACAAGATACGAATGCTACAGTAGCAACTAATGCTAAACTTAAAACGATTTTTTTCATCTTACTAAATTATAAAAGTTAATTATTAATTCTTGACAAAGATATAAATTTTTTAATTCGAGATTACAAAATCTTTATTTTTTTTTATTTTTTTTAGTCTTTTTTAACTTATTGTCTTTCAGTTTATTATCTTTTAACTTTTCTTTAGGATGTACCAAAACCATTTCGTCGATTAAATGTTTTGCGTCAGCGTATTTGTCAACAACGAATAAAATGTATCTAGCATCAACCATAATGTTTCTACAAATTGCTGGATCGTAATAAATATCACTCATTGTTCCTTCCCAAACACGGTCAAAATTTAATCCAATTAAGTTTCCTTCTGCATCAATTGCTGGAGAACCTGAGTTACCACCAGTTGTGTGATTAGTACCAATAAAGTTTACAGGCAATTTTCCATTTTTATCAGCATAAGGTCCAAAATCTTTATTGTCATAAAGTTCAATTAATTTTGCAGGAACATCAAATTCATAATCTCCAGGAACGTATTTTTCCATAACTCCATCTAAATACGTAACATAATCATAAGATACAGCATCTTTAGGTTCGTATCCATCAACTTTTCCGTAAGTAACGCGTAATGTACTGTTCGCATCTGGGAAAATTCTTGCATCTGGATTCATTTCTAATTGCGCTTTCATATATGTTCTTTGTAAAGCTGCAATCTCTGTGTTTAATTCTTGGTATTTTGGAGCAACTTTATCGAAATAATCTTTTGCTAAATCTTTTGCTACTTTAAATCCAAAATCCTGATTCATTTTTTTGATAACATCTGGAGCACTTCCACTAAATAAAGCTTTCAATCCGTCATAAGATGTTAATGCAGATTTTGTATAAACTTCATCCGTTAATTTTGCATAATCAACATTCTTGATGATAGCAGGTGTAAGATTAGCTGGCGCATTCTTTCCGTAAAGCGCGATGATTTGTTCGAAAACATCTTCATCTACCTTTTTATTATAATCTTTATATAAAGCTTCAAATCCTTTAATTAGATTTTCTTTACGATCATTAAATGCTTGTTCACCGTTTTGTTTATAAGTATTTTCTAATTGATACAATCTAAATCCAACAGATAATAATTCATTATTACGTAAAACTACTTCTTGGAAATAATCGTTAGCTAATGCATAAGGAGCAATTTCTTTATACAATCTTTCGAATTCAGGTAATAAATTTCCGTATTCTGCTTGTTTACCAGCAGCGTTAACTTTATTTGTGAAATCTACTTCGTAAGCTTTTTTAACAGCAACTGCATTTGATTTTTTTAAACCTTGACTTTCTCCAATCCATTTTTTCCAATAGTTTGCAATTCTAGCAAATTTTGATGCATACTGGATTTTGATAGCTTGGTCTTGACGCATATAACCGTCAGTTACTTTTAAGGCAGCATCACGAATTTCGATTTTCGCAGGATTTAATTCATTTACAATTTGCTCAACAGCGTAAGAAGGTAAATATTCTTGTGTTTTTCCAGGGTATCCAAAAACCATTGTAAAATCGTCTTGTTCAATTCCGTCTAAAGAAATTGGTAAGAAATGTTTTGGTTTGTAAGGAACGTTATCTTTTGAATATTTTGCAGGACGGTTATTTTTGTCTGCATAAATTCTGAATAAAGCAAAATCTCCAGTATGACGTGGCCAAACCCAGTTGTCTGTATCTGAACCAAATTTACCGATTGATGAAGGTGGCGCACCAACTAAACGAACATCTTCAAAAGATTCTGTAACGAATAACATATATTGGTTTCCTTCATAAAACGTACGAATCATAACATTTTGCCAATCTTCACGCTTGTATGTTTTTTGTAAATTTGAAATGTTTTTTTCGATTAACGCTTTCTTTTCACCTTCGGTTTTTAAAGCATTAACTCCATTTAGCACTTCTTTAGTAACATCATTAATACTTACAATAAAAGTAACTTCTAAATCTTCGTTTGGTAATTCTTCAGCGTATGATTTTGCCCAGAAACCATCTTGTAAATAATCATTTTCAACTGTTGAATGTGATTGGATTTCTCCATATCCACAGTGATGATTAGTTAATATTAAACCATTTGGCGAAATTACTTCAGAAGTACATCCTCCATTAAAATGCGGAACCGCATCTTTTAAGCTCGATTGGTTTACACTATAAATGTCTTCTGCCGACATTTTCATACCTAAATTGGTCATTTCTGTTTCATTCATTCCGTTTAATAACGAAGGAATCCACATTCCGCCTTGCTGAGCGAACATTGGTACAGAAAATAATACTACTAATAGTCTTAGTAATTTCATAATTATAAATACTTGATTAATGATTTTTTTAAAGAATTCGCAATATACAAATTTTATCTAAATGTAATTTTATGGTTTTTTATAAATCATCAAACCACGATGATGTGTTTTAAATTCCGATTTTTTATATAATTCCTGTGCTTTTTCATTGTGAGGTTCAACTTCCAAATACAAAACTTTATAATCTTGTTCTTTAGTGTAATTTTTAGCAAATTCAACAGCCATTTTACCCAAACCTTTGCCACGCATTTTTTCTGAAATGTATAACTCATCTAAAAAGGCAATTGTTCCTCCAAATTCAAAACTAAATAAGGTTGCAAATAAGATGTAACCAACGATTTCATTTTCATAACGAATTTCAAAAACACGTCCTAATTGTGGTTGCTGAATAAAATATTCGAAATTACGCTTGGTTACTTCAACATCTATCGGATAATTATCAATAGCATAAAAATCAGTCATTAATTCTGTGATGCTATTTATGTTTTCGGGTTTTAATTCTTCAAATGAAATCATATATTTGTTTTTATTAATTATAAAGATGTTATTTTGGATCATATTATAAATTATGATATTTCTGCTTTTAATTACCTGTTTATTCTAATAATTACTGTTTTAAATATTTGGGTTTTAGTACTTTTGTATTTAAATAAAAATGAAAAAACGATAAATAAGTTGTATGTTTTTATTTCTTTATGTATTTCAGGATTAATCGCTCCGATTTGTTATCTAATACAATATTTTAAAAGTCAAAAACTAAAAAAAGAAATAAATACATTTGAACTTCTTTCGACCATCGGATTATTTACAACTTCGTTGTATATTTTAAATTGTTTAGTTTATTCGGTGAAATATTATTTTGATTTTAATAATCCTTTAATTCCAAATACATTGTATTTTCAAACCATTGGAGAATTATTGTTAAAAGCATTCATTCTTATTGTTCTATTGTTCCTACAGTTTAAAAAATATAAAAAAGGAAATTATAAAGCTTCGATAATTGTTTTTTTAATTAGCTACTTGATTTCATTTACTTTAGAATCTTTTTATTCTTATTTGTTGTTTTAAAAGAAATCATATATTTGTTAAAAAATTAAATTATGGGTAAATTAATTGATGATTTTAGTTTTGGTTTATTTGCTTGGCAATTGGTGATATTGTTAAATATTCCTCTAGTAATTTGGTCAATATTTTGTTTGATTAAAAGTAAAAAGCAAAACACATCTATAAAACTTTTGGTTTTAATCTCCTTGATTGCATTTCCAATAATTTCGTCGTTAATTTATTTGTCAGACTATTATTCAAAAGATATTAAAGACCGTATGTTATAAATTGGTCTTTAAATATTGCATAATTACTTGAGTTGCATTTTTGTTTTTCAATACAAATTGTTTACTCAAGTTTCCTTTTTCTTTTCGGATGTTTTCATCTTCAATTAAAAGGTTGAATGTGTTGTTTAAATCTTCTTGATTATGAACAACCAAACAACTTTCTAAAGCAACCAAATCTTTAGCTTCTTGAAATTTCTGATATTTAGGTCCAATAATAATGGGAACTCCAAAAGTAGCAGGTTCTAAAATATTGTGAATTCCTGTTCCAAAACCACCACCAACGTAAGCAATTTCTGCATAGCTGTAAATCTTGGTTAAAATGCCAATCGTATCAATAATAAAAACATCAAAGTCGACCAGATTTTTACCTTCTTTATCTGAAAATAAAACCACCGATTTTTTAAGCTGATTTTTTATATTATTGATTTGTTCTTCCTTAATATTATGAGGCGCAATGATAAATTTTACGTTTTGTTTATTCTCATTTATATACGGAATTAGAAAGGCTTCATCTTGCGGCCACGAACTTCCAATAACAATGGTTTTGGTATTGTTTTTAAAAGTTTTGATAAAATCAAGCTGGTTGTTTTTTTCTAAAATCTGAGCCACTCGGTCAAAACGCGTATCGCCATTTACGGTTACATTATTAAAATGCAATTGCTGTAAAAGTTGTTTTGAAGTTTCATTCTGAACAAAAAAATGGGTGAACGTTTTTAAAGCTTCGCGATAAAATCCGCCATAAGGCTTAAAGAATAATTGATTTTCTCTGAAAATTCCCGAAATCAAAAACGTAGGAACGTTTCTCTTTTTCAGTTCAGTTAAATAATTCGGCCAAAATTCGTACTTAATAAAAAATGCTTGAACCGGTTTTGCTAAATCTAAAAAGCGTTTTGCTTTGGCTTTGGTATCTAACGGAAGATATAAAGTTACATCGGCAACGGTGTTGTTTTTTCTGATTTCGTATCCCGAAGGTGAAAAAAAGGTAAGTACAATTCCTAATTCAGGTTGTTCTTTTTTCAACGCTTCCATAACCGGTAATCCTTGTTCGTATTCTCCTAAAGAAGCAACGTGAAACCAAACGTATTTTTTGTTCGGATTGATTTTTTCTTTCAATATAGAAAATGATTCTTTTCTTCCATTGATGAACAATTTCATTTTCGAACTGAATAAGCTCGAAATCGGTAAAAGTAAAGAAGCTGTTTGAATGCCAACCTGATATAAAACCCCCATAATTATTGAATATCTACAAAAATACAAATAAGTTTTGAATAACGTTTATTATGTCATTTTCCTAAAAAATATACAATTCAGAAGTGTTACTTCAAGTAATTTATTACTTTTGCTTATCAAAATTTTCGATTAATGAAAAAGTTACAAATGGTTGACTTAAAAAGTCAATACCAACATATAAAAGAACAAATTAACGCAGGTATTCAAGAAGTTTTAGATACAACTGCATATATAAACGGACCTCAAGTTCACGAGTTTCAAAAAAGTTTAGAAAACTATTTAGGAGCAAAACACGTAATTCCTTGTGCTAACGGAACCGACGCATTACAAATTGCCATGATGGGATTAGGTTTAAAAGCGGGAGATGAAGTGATCACTGCCGATTTTACTTTTGCTGCAACAGTTGAAGTAGTCGCTTTATTAGGAATTACTCCGGTTTTGGTAGATGTTGATGAAGATAACATGAACATTTCTATCGAAGCCATTAAAAAAGCCATTACACCTAAAACTAAAGCAATTGTTCCAGTTCACTTATTTGGTCGTGCGGCTAACATGGATGCGATTATGGAAATTGCAAAAGAGCATAACTTATTTGTAATTGAAGATAACGCACAAGCTATTGGAGCAAACTATACGTGGAAAGATGGTTCTAAACAAAAAGTTGGGACAATTGGTCATGTTGGAGCTACTTCTTTCTTCCCATCTAAAAACTTAGGATGTTACGGAGACGGTGGTGCAATTTTTACAAATGATGATGCTTTAGCTCACGTAATTCGTGGAATTGTGAATCACGGAATGTATGAGCGTTACCATCACGATGTTGTTGGTGTGAATTCTCGTTTAGATAGTATTCAAGCGGTGGTTTTAAATGCCAAATTACCTCATTTAGATACTTACGGACAAGCGCGTAGAAAAGCAGCTAAAGCATATAACGATGCGTTTGCAGCTAACGAGCATATTGTAACTCCTGCATTTGATTTTGAAGGAGACGACCATGTATTTCACCAATATGTAATGCGAATTACAAACGGAAAACGCGATGCTTTGTTAACGTACTTACAAGAAAACGGAATTCCTTGTGCAATTTATTATCCAATTCCGTTACACGTTCAAAAAGCGTATGCTGATGCTCGTTATAACGATGCTGATTTTGCTGTAACTAACAAATTATGTAAAGAGGTAATTGCCTTACCAATGCATACCGAATTAGACGATGAACAAATTGCATTTATCACATCAACGATTTTAAATTTCGTACAATAAATATCAAAATCCTGTCTTTTTAAGATGGGATTTTTTGTTTTTTGAAATTAGCTTTTGTCCTGCTGATCTGGTTACTGAGCTTGTTGAAGTACAGCATCTCACAAGTTTGTGATGAGACCCTGAAATGAATTCAGGGTGACACGCGTTTTGTTTAAAACATAATCATTTTTTTGTCATGTTAAATTTGTTTCAGCATCTCATAAGAATATCTAATTACATTGAATCTTAGATTTCAGTGTCACAAAAAACATATTTAAAAGTCCTTAGTTTTAATGTCTTTTAATCCTAATCTAAATAAATAGATTAACAGGTTGTTTTTTAGGTGATTAAGTTTTTTACTAAATTTTAGAAAAAAGCGATTAAATCTAACTTTCTGTTTAATTATTACTAGGTTTGTTTACTTTTTGTTTTATAATTGATTTATTACTAATTATGATCTTCCGTAACGATATACAAGGTTTAAGAGCAATTGCATTTATTTTAGTTTTTATTTTTCATTTAAATTCTAATTTTTTGCCTGGGGGATTTCTCGGGGTAGATATTTTTTTTGTAATATCTGGATTTCTTATGTCTTCAATTGTAGTTACGAATATCGATAATAAAAAATTCAGCTTTGTTGAATTCTATTTAAAAAGATTAAAACGAATAATTCCAGCGTATTATATTTGTGTATTATTAATATATCTGACAGGAATATTTTTATATACATATATTGATTTTTATAGCAGTTTGAATGGTTCGTTTAAATATGCTTTTCTTTTTTTATCCAATTTTTTTTTTGAAAACGGTGAATCTTACTTTGGACCTAATTTAAGTGAAAATCCTTATTTACATACATGGTCGTTAGGAGTAGAAATGCAATTTTATCTTTTTTTACCAATTTTATTGTATTATGGAAGAAAATATCTGCGTTTTATTTTACCAATTGTTTTACTCTTTTCTGTTTTATATTCTTGTAAATTAATTTATCTGGATAATAATTTAACGGCGTCCTATTTTTCTTTGGGAAGTAGAATTTCAGAGTTTACAATTGGTATTTTATATGCTCAATATTTTAATAAAGGTTTCTTTAAAAAGGATCTGTATAATGATGCTATAACTTGGGTTTCATTATTAACTTTACTTATTTGTGTTTTCATTTTTCATGAAAATATGAATTTCCCTGGTTTTTTATGTTTGATTCCTTGTATTGCAACAGCAAATATTTTAATTAGTAGAAATATTTATGTATTAAAATTCTTATCAAATAAATATCTAGTTTTCATAGGGACTTTATCTTTTTCTTTGTATTTATGGCATTGGCCTATTATGGCATATATGAGATATGAAAATGGATTTTATGAATTTTCGTTTTATCAGTTATTGATAATTTGTTTTCTAACTTTCATTTTGTCCTATTTATCGTACAAATATGTAGAAGTATTATTTGCGAAATTTAGTACAAAATTATTTTTTGGATTGATGTTTTTAATTGTAACTATCAGTTGTACTATTTTTCTCAACAAAGAATCTTTAATTGGATATAAAAAAATTCCTGATATTTATTCTCGACCTATTTTAGGTTTAAAATCTCATTTTGAAGGAATTGTTGAAAAATTTGGATCAACAGAAAAAGAACCTTCTTTTTTATTGGTTGGAAATAGTCATGCTCTAATGTTGAAACCATTTTTTAACCAAATTGGACAAAAACAAAATTTTTCTTTTTATAGTTTAACTTGTGATGGTTATCCTCCAATTGAAGGTATTAAAGTCAATCAAAAGAATGATATAGAGAATTTACGATTCGCAAAAAATCTATCACCTCTGACGAATCAATATATTGACAAAGTTTCTTTAGTTATTATTGCAGTTAATAATTTCAATGATTTTAATATTCCAATTAGACAATTAGCTGATACACTTTTGAAAAATAATAAAAAATTGATTATTATTAATTCCTTTCCAACATTAGAAGAAGTAAATATTTTAAAAGTAAATAAAGGTTACATTAACAAAATCGGAAAATTACAAAAGGATAATCGTGATTCTTTAGATATTCTAATGATTAAAAAACTTGCTAATGAATATAAAAATGTTTTTTACTATGATTTGTCTAAGAAGCATTTTTTTGATAATGCTCCATTTTACAACGACACCTTAATTTATTATGATTCAAACCATTTAAATCATTATGGTTCAACAAAACTAGCAGATGAAATTGGTGACGATTTTTATAATTTTTTAAAAGAATATCTAAAATAATTTTTTTTTAAATACGGATTATTCTATAAAAAAAAACTCCATCTTATTTAAGGTGGAGTTTTTGGTTTATATAAATTATATTATTTTTTATTTGTTTCACACCAAACTCTCGCGTTTACAAAAGCTTCTAACCAAGGAGAAACTTCGTCTTTACGTCCGTTAGGGTAGTTTGCCCAGTTCCATTGGAACGTAGAACGCTCAATGTGTGGCATTGTAACCAAATGGCGACCTGTTGTATCACACATCATAGCAGTGTTATAATCAGATCCGTTCGGGTTTGCAGGATATTGCTCGTACGCATATTTTGCAACGATATTATAAGCAGTTTCCTCTTTTGGTAAGTTGAATTTTCCTTCTCCGTGAGAAATCCAAACCCCTAATGTAGATCCAGCTAATGTAGATAACATGATGGAGTTGTTTTCTTGAACATTCACTGATACGAAGTTCGATTCGTGTTTACCAGAAGTATTATGAATCATTTTACCGTGAACATCGTGCTCTGGGTTAATTAATTCTAACTCCATTAATAACTGACATCCGTTACAAATTCCAACCGACATCGTATCAGGACGTTTGTAGAAGTTTTCTAGCGCTGCTTTTGCTTTTTCGTTATATAAGAAAGCTCCAGCCCAACCTTTAGCAGATCCTAAAACGTCTGAGTTAGAGAATCCTCCAACAGCTCCAATAAACTGAATATCTTCTAACGTTTCTCTTCCAGAAATTAAATCAGTCATGTGAACGTCTTTTACATCAAAACCAGCTAAGTACATAGCATTTGCCATTTCACGCTCTGAGTTCGAACCTTTTTCACGAATAATCGCAGCTTTTGGTCTCGCTCCGTTGTGAACTGGTTTAACACCTGTAAAGTGCGTTGGGAATGTAAAGTTTAACGGCTGATTTTTATAGTTGTTGTAACGTTCTTGCGCCATTCCGTTTTTAGATTGTTTTTGATCTAATAAGAATGAGGTTTTAAACCACGTATCACGCGTTTCTGTTACATTAAATGTAAATACATCGTTGTTGTTTTTAAAAGTAACTTCGTTACCAGCAACTGCAGCACCAATTTTTACCGCTTCAATTCCAGCTTCAGCAAATGCTTTTTCAAAGGCAACATCTTCTTTAGCCTGTAAAACAACGGCAATATTTTCGTTAAATAAAGCTTTAACTGTATCCGCTTCGTTTAAAGCAGACAAATCATAGTTTGCACCTAAATTAACATCAGCAAAAGTCATTTCTAATAAAGTAGTAACTAAACCACCAGATCCGATATCGTGACCAGCTTCAATTAAATTAGTATTGATGGCGTTTTGAATGGCGTTGAAAGCCTTTTTAAAGTAAGCTCCGTCTTTAATTGTAGGAACTTCGTTTCCGATTTTATTTAAAATTTGAGCGAAAGATGAACCTCCTAATTTAAATGTATCTTGGGATAAATTGATGTAGTAAATTGATCCAGCTTCTTTATTTAAAACCGGTTCAATTACTTTATTAATATCTGTACAGTTTCCAGCAGCTGAAATAATAACTGTTCCAGGAGCAATTACGTTTTCACCGTTTGGATATTTTTGTTTCATTGAAAGTGAATCTTTTCCAGTTGGAATATTGATTCCTAACTCAATTGCAAAGTCAGAACATCCTTTAACTGCTTCATACAAACGTGCATCTTCACCTTCGTTGTTACAAGCCCACATCCAGTTTGCTGATAAAGAAACACCAGCTAAACCGTTATTGATTGGAGCAAAAACAAGGTTTGATAAAGCTTCAGCAATTGCATTACGAGAACCGGCAACTGGATCAACTAAAGCTGCAGTAGGAGCATGCCCCACTGTAGTTGCAATACCTTCTGTAGATTTATAATCTAAAGCCATTACACCCACATTGTTCAAAGGTAATTGTAACGGACCAACACATTGCTGTTTGGCAACACGTCCGCCCACACAACGGTCTACTTTATTGGTTAACCAATCTTTAGAAGCAACCGCTTCTAACTGTAACATTTGGTTTAAATAAGTAGGAATATTTTCTGTACTGTATGTTAATCCAGCATAATTTCTATCAATTTTCTTATCTGTCATTACTGTTTTAGGAGACGATCCAAAGAAGTCTTCTAAAGCGTAATCCATAGGTTTTTCACCTGTAGTTTTAGATTCGAAAGTAAAACGGTGATCACCTGTTACGTCTCCAACTGTGTACATTGGCGCGCGCTCACGATCAGCGATTTTTTGTAATGTTTTAATATCTTTTTCACCAATAACTAATCCCATACGTTCTTGAGATTCGTTACCAATAATTTCTTTAGCAGATAAAGTTGGATCTCCAACAGGTAAAGCGTCTAAATCAATTAAACCACCTGTTTCTTCCACTAATTCAGATAAACAATTTAAGTGTCCACCAGCTCCATGATCGTGAATAGATACGATAGGGTTGTTATCAGATTCTACTAAACCACGAACCGCATTAGCTGCACGTTTTTGCATTTCAGGGTTTGAACGTTGAATAGCATTTAATTCAATTCCAGATCCGAAAGCTCCTGTATCAGCAGATGAAACTGCAGCTCCACCCATACCAATACGGTAGTTTTCACCTCCTAAAATTACAATTTTATCACCAACTTCTGGTTTGTGTTTAATGGCTTGGTCTAATTTTCCGTATCCAATTCCACCGGCTTGCATAATTACTTTATCGTAACCAATTTTACGTGCATCTTCTTCGTGTTCGAAAGTTAAAACCGATCCAACGATTAACGGCTGACCAAATTTATTTCCAAAATCAGAAGCTCCGTTTGATGCCTTGATTAAAATATCCATTGGCGTTTGGTACAACCAATCGCGTTCTGCAACGGCTTTTTCCCAAGGACGATCTTCGTTTAAACGAGAATATGAAGTCATATAAATCGCAGTTCCTGCTAAAGGTAATGAACCTTGACCTCCAGCTAAACGGTCACGAATTTCTCCTCCAGCTCCTGTCGCAGCACCAGAAAATGGTTCAACAGTAGTTGGGAAGTTGTGCGTTTCTGCTTTTAATGAAATTACTGATTCGAATTCTTTTTCAGCATAAAAATCAGGTTTATCAGCAGAAAGTGGTGCAAATTGTGTTGCTTTTGGTCCTTTTACAAAAGCAACGTTATCTTTATATGCAGAAACGATTCCTCCAGGATTTGTTTCTGATGTTTTCTTAATTAATTTGAATAACGAAGTAGGTTGTTCTATACCATCAATAACGAAAGTTCCGTTAAAAATTTTGTGACGGCAGTGTTCTGAGTTGGCTTGCGAGAAAGCAAAAACTTCTGCATCAGTTAACTTACGACCTAATTTTGTAGCTAAGTTGTTTAAGTATTCAACTTCTTCAGCACTTAAAGCTAAACCTTCTTGTTTGTTATAAGCTTCAATATCTTCGATTTCTAAAATAGGTTCTACATTAATTGCAATGGTAAACATTTCTTGTGTTAATGCAGTGAATTTTTGAGAAATCATTGGGTCAAAATCAGTGAAATCTTCAGAAACTTTTTCGAATTCTTCAATACGAATAATTCCTTCAATTCCCATATTCTGAGTAATTTCTACAGCATTTGTACTCCAAGGTGTAATCATTGCCGCACGTGGGCCAACATAAAAATCTTCTAAAGTAGTTTGTTCAATTTTTGAAGAATTACCGAATAACCAGTTAAGTTTAGCAATATCTTCTGTAGATAAATCTTTTTCGATTTGAACACTGTAAACAGTGCCCTTTTGGTTCACGAAGAAATGAATCATTGTGTATGTATTAGTTGTGTTGTTTGAAGCTACAAAAATAACTTAATTTTAGTCAATTAAAAAATTATTATTGACTTTCTGGAATATTCTGATATGCTCCTAAATCTGGACTTGAAAGTCGGCTATTTCCTAATAAATCAAATGGTACTTGTTGCGCAAAAATAGGATTTCCAATTCCTATTAAATCGGTTGCTTTATCAGTTATCATCATTTCATTTTTATTCGTGTTTTTGAAATAAGGACGATATTGCTGAGAAGTTCTCGCAACTAAACAATTTGAAAAATAGGTTGGATTATCAAAAGCGTAAGGAAAAGTTCCAAAAACTTGATTTGAAAAATCTAAAAATTTAATTAATGAATTTTCAAACTTAATATTAAAATTGCTATCAGAACCTTGTTTGTTCATAATCAAAGATTCACTACTAGAACCATAAATGATACAATTTTGAAATAATGCCTGTTGTATTGCGAATTCTGGTGTTCCATCATAATTATCAATAACAACTGAAGTTTGATTAGGTTTGTTCCAATAATTTCCAAATGTAGATTGTATGAAATGATAATCACCTCCAAACGTACAACCTAAAGCCGCTTGACCACAATTATTAGTAACTACATTGGTTCCGCGAATTGTTGCAGCGCGTCCAAGAATTCCAAAATCTGTTGCATTGTAAACTTGAAGGTTGTGTAGGTTTACCGTTCCTTGGTTTTTATTAATAAGAAGTCCAACTGTTGCATTTTTTATAATTGCATTTTCAAAGTTTCCAGAACTTCCAACCGTTAACCAAATACTTCCCCATTGACCAGGAACATTTTCAAAGCTTGGCTCTAAACGGTCGCCTTGAAAAATAATTGGATTTTGAATGGTTCCAACTGCATTTATGTTTCCATTGTTTGCAACTAAAAGGCCAGAATTATCGTGAAAATGAATTTGCGCTCCAGCTTCAACTTCTAATGTTTTGTTTGAAGGAACGGCTGCGTACCCATAAATTACATAAGGTTTATTGTCTGTCCAAATTAACTCGTTTCCATTTATTGGATCGTTTTCATCCAAAAAGAAACCTTCAATTTCATCTCCATCAAAAGGTAAAGTTTCTTTAGTACCATCAGCAAATTTTTGTGGATATAAGAATATGGCATCTTTTACTAAAGTTACTAACTCAACTTTTTGAGAATTTGAACCTGATGTAAATTGAATTTGATCGGTATATAAAAACTCTTTTTGATTGGTTAATGATTGAATATCAACAGTTGTTTCTACAAAGATGAACATACTGTCTTTAGCAAGCAGTTCTACGTTATTGAAAACTTTTCCTGCAACTCCATCTACCATCAAACGGAAATTCGAGTTCTCGCCTTTTCCTAATTTTAGAGAAGGAATCTTAATATCGTTATTTGTTGTATTGTATACTTTTAATGTATAGGTGCTTGAGCCTATATTTGAGAAAATAGTGTCTAAATAAACCGTATCTCTAGAAAAACGTAAATCTGTACCTGAACTGGTTTCGAAATCGAAATCGTTTCGGCACGAAGTAAATCCAAAGGTGATAAAAATAATTATAAAGGAATATATAAATTTCATATTGATTTTATTTTTAAAGGATTACAGTTTTATTATGATTGATTCAAATTTAAACAATTTGTGCTTAAATTTTATTAAGTTAGTTTTTTTAATTCTAAATAGTGTTTTCTATTGCATATATCAGAATCCAAAAAGGTATCATATTTTTGTTTCGCTAAAATTGTTTTTTCTTTAGAGAGCTCAGGATTTGTGTACATAAATTCTATTTTTTCAACAAAATCGGTGATGTCTAAATAATTTGCTTGATATGTACATTCCTTATCTAAAATTTCTGTAAGACCTGTGTTTTTATCAAAAGTAACAATTGGTTTTCCAAAAACAGCAGCTTGTATTCCCATTAAAGTAAATGAATCTTCTCTTGAAGTAATTAGATAGGCATCAGCTATTTCTAAATAGTTTAAAGGTGTTTTAGTATGTTGAATTAGTTCGATGTAATTTTCAAGTCCTAATTTGTTTATATCTAATTTAATAGCTTTTATATATTCATTTTCATTACTAACTCCAACAATTAATATTTTGAATTTAAGATTGGGGTTTCTTCGGCGTAAGGCATCAGCAATTTGCGGAATAAGTTCGGTTCCTTTAGTTAAACTAGGTTGCCCAATATTTGCTAAAACTAAATCATTCTGGCTATAAATACCCTTCAATGGGTTGTTTTGGTTTTTTTCTTCTTTTTTAATTGATGGGTGTATAATTGCGATTTTTTCTGATGATACTTTATAATTAGTAATTAAGTTGTCTGCTGTAAATTTAGCTACTGCAAGAATTTTATCTATATTCTTAAAATGTTCTATTGACTTTTTTTGATCTAAATGCAGATTGCATAAATATTGACTCTCATGTACATATAAAATGGTTTTTACAGTTTTAATCTTTTCTTTTATTTCACTTAAATGTTTTAAGGTTAAAACCGTATTTCCGTAAATGATATCGTATTTATGAAATTTTTGTAAAACAAATAGTTTTAATGAAATTGGTTTGAAAATGTTAATTAATTTTGTTTTTATTAATTTGTTTTTTCTTTTAATATAAAAATTTCTAGAAATTTTTTTTAAATCGGGTTCTATTTCTCCACCTGTAGATCTTAAAACAAAGACATCTATAATGAATTCATTGGTGTGATTTTCATTAATATAATTTAAAAAAGCGAGCAATGCATTTGGGGCACCAGTTCTTGTGTCTTCATGAAAAAGAAATAAAATTTTTTGTTTCATAATAAAATTAAAATTTTTAATAATCTGATTTTTTTAAGTAATCTTTCTATTCTAATCCTAAAAATAGACTTTTTTACAAATAGTAGATTATTATGTTTTTAATATATTTTCTAACCAGGGTTTAATGTGATATTTACTTGAAATATTTTGTTCAATATCTTCATATTCACTTTCAAAAAAACTTGTGGGAATATCGAAATTATTAATATCTTCAATTATAAAAATATTGTTAGGATTGTAAAAATCATAATCTTTGATTGAAGTATTTGTTGTAATTAATTTTCTTTTTAAGCCAAGTGCTTCAAACGGACGCATTGATAATCCAATTTGATTTTTATGAACTAAATCAACAACAACTTTGGTGTTTTCTGAAAATTTATAACAATCTTTAAAATTAACTTCTTCGTATATAAATTCTATGTACTGATGAATTTCTTTTTGTTTTTTCTTCGAATATATTTTCGATTTTATTTTTAAATTATATTGTTCTAATTTATCAAAAATCTTTTGTAAATCTGAAATACGATTATCTAAAGAGCCAAAATAAAAAACATCAAAATCCGAATTTGGGTTAATTTCATCATTTATGTAAAAATTGGTATTTAACTTTAAGTTATACTTTGCGCAATCTTTAAAATCAAAACTATAATGATAATTAAAATATTCTATTGTTCTTAGTTGGTCTGGGATTTTTTCCATACTATCCCAATAAATAACAATATTTTTTTTTGTTATTTTATTCAAAAATGCCAAAAAATCATTACTCAATAGATCAGGTCTTATAACAATTGATATGTCAAATGTTTTGTTCTTGAGAATATTTATATCTCTTTTTCCTTTATAAATCTTCTTGAAATTCTTTTTAAAGAAAAATTTATAAAATTGATTGTAGATGCGTTCAAAAATATTTTTATAACGATATTGTTTGTCGTCAAGAACCGTAATATCATAAGCGTCTAAAGAAACTAGATTTTGATATATGATTTTATCTATTCCAAAATGGTTTGGAGCAAAAAATAATAATTTAGGTTTATTTGTCATACTTAAATTTGAAAAACTTGTTTAGTCCAAGATTCAATTGTGTATTTGTTGTAAATTTCTGGATCAATTTTTTCAAATTTACTTTCTAAAAAAGAATCAGGAATGCTTATTTGATTGACGTCCAAAACCAATATATTCGATGGGTTATAAAAATCATAATTTAAGATCGTCTTATTAGTTGTAATTAATTTTTTTTGAAGCGCTATTGCCTCAAAAACTCTAAAACTTAATCCTGATTGATTTGAATGCACAATATCGATTATGATTTCTGATTGATCAGATTTTATGGATACAACATCTAAATCTAATTTTTTCTTTATGAATTTAATATTAGGATTTATTCTTTTTATTTTGCTGCCTAAAATATAAAATTCAAAGTTGTTTATTTTTTTTTCTATGAAAATATCAGCAATTTCATTTAATATATTTAAACGTGTTTTATCTTTAAACTGAACAGTAAATGCTTTTAAATTGTATTCTTGATTAATTGAGTTTACCTTATCTAAATATATGAAATTTGTGATATGTTTAAAGTTGTTTTTTTTCGCATCTTCATCGTCAAATGAAAAAACTTCATCAAATATTACTTCATAATTGTTTGGTAACGGAACTCTTTCAAGACTATCATAATTATAAGCGATCAATTTTTTTGATTTTTGTTTGGCAAGCATTAATATTTCTGACTTAAAATGTCCTGGATTAATGATTAAAAAATCATCAATTTCAGTAGTAATAGAAGCTATTTTTTGTGCTAATTTTTTATTTTTTGCTTCTTTCTTAAGATTTCTTTTAAAGAGAATTTTACTAAACGCATTATTTAGTTTATGGAAAATATTTTTATATTCAAAATGTATATCTTCTGTGTTTATAAAAATTACCTGATATCCATTTTGAGTAAGATGTTCGGCAATTTTTTTGTTGAAACCCCATAAATCAAAACTTAAAATGGCAATACATTTCATATGGATATTTTTTTTAAGGCATCGATTTTAGTTTTCCAAAAATCAAAAACTTTAGGTTTATTAAATCCGTGACAAGCAAACGGATATTTATTACTATTTAATTTAAAGGCTAGTTTTGGTTTTCTATCAAAAGCAAAATTCAAAGCCTCTATGTAATTTGGTATTTTAAAATCACTGTATTTTTGAGGTATTTGAATTGACCAAAAAACATCCTCAATATAATAATTATTAGATGGTCGTTTGATGATGTTTTCAGAAATTAAATCAATCTCTTTTAAAGAAATTTCATAATGTTTACTAACGTTTCTCAATGAAAATCCACCATTTCCAACCTGATTTAAATGTTCAAAACTTCGTTGTTTTTTATTTGCTATTTTTCTAAATAAAGAATTTAAATTTCTTGAAAAATCTCTAAAAAAACTTTTTTCGCTATCCAACCAAGGTGCGCCAATATAATCGTAATTTTTGTTTACCCAATAGGTCAACTGATTTTCAAAAACAAAAACATCAAGTTGACAAATTAGCATATAATCATATTCTAAAAATTTTTCATAAAAGATAGAATCCATCAATAATTTGTTGTATCCATCTATATTTTTGAAGTAATCATCTGCAAAGCGAATTACGTTTTTTGTATTTAGATTATAACTTTCTAAAAAGGATTCAAGATTTAAAGAATTTGGTGAAACAATAAAAATTTGTTCATTTTTAAAAATAGATAATGTTTGATTTAATGATACTATTTCAGTATTATTAAGTTTTGTCTGATAGACAGGAATTACTATACAAGATTTTTTATTTTCATTCATTCTTAATCGAGTTTTCTGTATTTCATCCATAATTGTAAGTATCTTTTAAAGACTGCAAAACCGTGAACATAAGCCAAGATAAATCCTTCCTTTCCATCTAAAAAACCTAGTCTGTAAACATATTGCCAAGTAAATCTGTAAAAAGGTCTGAATAAAAAATGATAGGCGTTTGGTTTCAATTTTTTTGCATATAATTTTTCAGCTTGTAGTTTGCTGTATAAATTTAATTTAGCATTATATAAATCAAAAGAATTGTAACTTTCGTGATTCAGTTTGTGCTTTAATTTTCCAAATTGGCCATCAATTTTTAAACTCTCATGCACTAAACCCTCAAATTTGCAGTATTTTTTATTGAAAACTCGAGCAGCTTTGTCGTTTTGCCACCCACCAAAATTGATTTTTTTTCCTAAAAAATTAAATTGACGTTTAATAAAAAAAGCAACCTTTCCATTTGGAGTTGAAATGTTTTCAATGATTTCATTTCGTAAATCATCAGTTACATATTCATCTAAATCAAAAAATAAAATCCAATCATTTGACGCTTGATTAATAGCAAAATTGCGTTGCGAAGAAAAATCAATAAATTTATTCTGTATAACCTTTACATTTAAATTCTTTGCAATTTCAACTGTTTTGTCATTGCTAAATGAATCAACAATGATTATTTCATCGGCGAAATGCAAACTCTTAATATATCTTTCAATATTTTGTTCTTCGTTTAATGTAATAGCTAAAGCGGTTATTTTTGGCGTCAATTTTTTTCTTTTTTGTCAATTTTTATAAAACAAATGTACTATTTTAGTCTCAAATTTAAAATCAAAATATTAATGAGTTCTCTACCAATTTTAATGTATCACAATGTTGTTTCAGAAAAATCTAAATCTAAAGGATTAAACATTTTTGTTGATAGGCTAGAAGAGCAGTTTAAATATTTGATTGATAACAAATATACTACATATCATTTGTCTGAATTACAAAATCTAAAAACAATTTCACAAAAAAGTGTGATTTTGACTTTTGATGATGTAACCAAAAATCAAATGGAATTTGCCATTCCTTTATTACAAAAATATGGATTAAAAGCTACGTTTTTTATTCCTTTTAAATACGTTGGAGGTTTTGATGATTGGAATTCATCTTCTGAAGCTATTATGACTATTGACGAGTTAAAGGCAGTTCCAGACAATATTGAATTGGGATACCATTCGTTTGCGCATCGTAATTTTGAGAAAATTTCGTTAGAAGAATCTCAGTCAGATTTCGAATTGTCTGAAGCATTTGTTGTAGAAAATCAATTGAACGTTTTCAAAGCAATCGCTTATCCTTATGGGAAATATCCCAAAAAAGTTTCGACTGAAAAAGAAGCTTTTTTTAAAGTTTTGGAAAAAAATAAAATGCTTTTCGCTTTGCGAATTGGTAATCGTGTAAGTAAATTTCCTTTTAATGATAAATATGAAATTCAACGAATCGACATCAAAGGTGAAGATTCACTTTTGAAATTTAAACTAAAATTAAAATTTGGTAAACTAAAGTTATTTTAAATTACGTTGAAGTAACATCAATTTCACGTAACGAGAAAAAACGCCATATGCATTTATACTTGCAACAGCAAGACCTGGAACACCATCTAGAAAACCACGTTTTAAAACGTAACCCGAAAAAAATCGATAAAAAGGTTTAAAGACCAAATGAAAATAAGTGACTTTCTTCTTCTTTTTAAACGATTCTCCTGCCTGAAACCAAGCATAAGAATCTTTCTTGCTTAAAAAATGAAATAAACCTTTATAGGTATAATGAATCATGAAATTTTTTAAGATTCCAATACTTCCTTTTACGTGAAGTTTTTCATGTACATCACCAGTAAAATGAACATTGTCGTTTTTAACTAAACGAACCACTCGGTCCACTTTATGATATAAAAAACGATTCATATAAAAATGTGGAAACTGAAGTTTGTAACCAGCATGTTTTGGATTATTTATCGTTTCATTGATTTCGTATTGCAATTTTTTCGAAACACGTTCGTCACCATCGATAAACAAAATCCAATCAGCAGTTGCATATTTAATAGCGAAATTTTTTTGAGCCGAAAAATTGTCAAATTTTCTTTGAACCACTTTACATCCAAATTTTTCTGCAATCTCTTTAGTGCGATCTGAACTAAAAGAATCTACTACTATAATTTCATCCGCAAAAGCAACTGAATTTAAAGCATCTTCGATATAAGTTTCTTCGTTATAAGTTGGTATGATTACAGAAATTCTGTTCATTATTTATGAATTTGTTAAGTGTTCGGATTTACCAAAAATACGTATCTTTGCACTATTATGCAAAAGAATATTTCAGTTATTATATCGACATATAATTCACCCGAATGGCTTAAGAAAGTAATTTGGGGTTATAACACGCAAACCTATCGAAATTTTGAAATGGTGATTGCAGATGATGGTTCTCGCCAAGAAACGATTGATATGATTGATGAATTACGCAAAGAAGTTTTTTATCCGATTATTCACGTTTGGCACGAAGATAATGGTTTTCAGAAATCTCAAATTTTAAATAAAGCGATTCTTGCTTGTACGACAGATTATATAATGATGTCTGATGGCGATTGTATTCCTCGTCCAGATTTCGTTGAACAACATATTAAATTCAGAGAAGAAGGTTATTTTTTATCTGGTGGATATCACAAACTGCCGATGGATTTATCGCATAAAATTAATAAAGAGGATATTTATTCAGATAAATGTTTCGATGTTTCTTGGTTGAAAAAGAACGGAATGAAATCGTCTTTCAAAAATCATAAAATCGACGCTTATGGTGTGAAAAGTTCTGTTTTAAATGCCTTAACTCCAACCAATCCGAGTTGGAATGGACATAATGCATCTGGTTGGAAATCGGATATTCTTAAAATTAATGGTTTTGACGAACGTATGCAATACGGTGGTCAAGATCGCGAATTAGGTGAGCGTTTGGTGAATTTGGGTGTTAAACCTAAACAAATTAGATATTCAACAACTTGTTTGCATTTAGATCACAAACGTGGTTATGCAACAAAAGAATCGATTGAAAAAAATCAAAATATAAGAAAAGAAACAAGATCTTCGAAAAGACCTTGGACTGATTTTGGTATCGTAAAGAAATAAGATTATAAATTATTTTTTAAAAATTCACTTAACTCCGGAATAATCATTTCCGGAGTTAATTTTTTATATAACTCGTGTGGGTTTTTTTCGATTTCTTTTCGTTCTTCATGAGAAAATTCTTTATAAAGATTAGGAAGTTTTTCTAATAAATGTATTGATTTATGAAATTTTCCATCTTCAAAACTTGCCCAAAAATCT
This sequence comes from Paenimyroides tangerinum, assembly GCF_003865405.1. GTDB lineage: Bacteria > Bacteroidota > Bacteroidia > Flavobacteriales > Flavobacteriaceae > Flavobacterium > Flavobacterium tangerinum. The sequence continues at coordinate 81,336 of NZ_RQVQ01000001.1, read as the reverse complement.
TTATTTACATAAGGTGAAAAAATCGTATAAGTTGGTTTATTTAAAGCTTTTGCGATATGAACACTTCCACCTTCATTAGAAACCAAAACATCTGCTTCATTCATGATTTTAATGAAATCTCGAATGGTCGGTGCATTAAATTCAAAAATAATATGTTCTTTGTTTTTACAAATCTCATATATTTTTAAAGCTTCACTTTTTTGATTTGGTGCGTAATTAAAAAGAATATTGACATCAAAATTTTCAGAAATAAAATCACTTAAAGCTGCAACATATTCATACGGCATTGATTTTTGCGGTGTACTTCCTAAAACTCCTAAAACAACGGTTTTTTTAAAATTATTTGTAGGAATTAATTTTTCGCTTTTTTCAGCTTCTGATATATAAATTTTAGGTTCGTAATCAAACGTATTAAAACCATCGATTTGTTTTAATAGCTGAATACGATCTTCAATTGCTTTTCCAGCAATATGCGTTTTTTCTTTTAGTAAAGTAACCGGATTGGTGTAATAGCCTAAGTTTCCAAGCTTTTTGCGACTGTTATTACCGACTGTTATTTTAGCATTAGAAAATTTACAGATGATTCGAGATTGAAATTTTGAATACGGGTCTAAAATAATATCGTATTTTTCGTTTCTAACTTCTTTAATCTTTTTGAATAAATTTGGAAGCTTTTTTAGCTCTTTTTCTTTAATCGGAATAATTTTATCTATATTCGGATTATTGATTAGAACACCAGTTGTAAAATCATAAGCCATAAAATGAATTTCGCTATCAGGAAATCGCTTCTTGAAATTGTTTGCTAAAATTGAACTTATCAAAACATCACCAATGCGTTTATTCTGAATAATTAAAACTTTTTTCATAAATAGGAATTCATTTTTTACCGACTTACATCTTAAATCGTAACTTTGTGCAAAGTACTATTTTTTATAGTTTCAATCCAAATATATTTACAAGTGAAAATAATTATAAATTCAAAATATCTTCCATTAAAAAATGAAATCGAGCAATTGATTTTAAATTATCATAAGCAAGGAAAAGTTTTGGTAAAAGGTGCCCGAAATAGTATTAAAACTAATTTTTTGGATGGAAAGGAAGTGAACTTAAAGTATTTTGCGAAACTTGGATTCTTTAAAGGATTGATTTATACTTTTTTTCGTCCTTCAAAAGCGAAGCGTTCTTTTGAATACGCGAACTATCTTTTGAAACATAAGATTTTAACTCCAAATCCGATTGCTTTTTCAGAGGATTATAAAAATGGTTTACTTGCCGAAAGTTTTTACATTTCGGATCATATTAATTATGATTTTACATTTCGTGAATTGATTCACGATCCGTTGTTTCCAGACCGTGATTTAATTATTGAACAGTTTACTGAGTTTACTTTTAAGTTGCACGAAGCTAAAGTAAATTTTTTAGACCATTCGCCAGGAAATACCTTAATTGTTAAAAGAGATAATTTTAAGTATGATTTTTATTTAATCGATTTAAATCGAATGAAATTTGAAAATTTGTCTATTGAAAAACGAATGGATAATTTTAAGAAAATGTGGATTTCAAAGCATATGGTAAAAGTAATTGCTAAGAAATATGCTGAATTATCAAACGTAAATGAAAAACAATTGTTTGATGTATTGATGCAATCAAGTCAACAATTTAAACGAAAAATCGCAAAGAAAAAATATTTAAAACGAAAACTTAAACGTTAGAAAATGTCAAAATCCTATAAAGAATGTTTTATAGGATTTTATTTATTTAACAGTAAGTTGATTTTTAGAAACTCGATGATTAAACGACTGAATATAAGCTTTTATAAATCGTTCCATTTTTTGTTTATTTTCAGGATTTTTATCGGATAAATTTTCTTTTAACAATGGGTCAGTTTTCCAATTATAAAGACCTAAAGTTTTTGTTCCGTCAAAAGCTAAATAAAAATCGCCCATTTCTAAATTATAAACATTATCTAAATAATTCACTACATAATCATCTTTTGATTTGTAAGATTTCCCGTAAGATATAATTTTAGTATTCAATTGTAAATAGTCCATTAAGCTTGGTAGAATATCAATTTGTTGGAAATTTTTTTCATCTACTGCAATCATGGATTCATCATTTGGGACGTAAAATAAAATCGGAATTCTAAATTTTCCTACATTGTTTTTGTATTGAAGTTCTTCGCCAGTTGATGACGTATGGTCTGATGTTATCACAAAAATTGTATTTTCATACCAAGGCATTTTTTCGGCTGTTTTAAAAAATTCTTTTAAAGCAAAATCGGTATAAGCAATTGATTCATGAATTTCGGTTGTTCCTTTAGGAAATTTATTTTTGTATTTTTCTGGAATTGTAAACGGTGCATGGGAAGAAACGGTAAATAATGTAGTGAAAAAAGGTTGTTTGAAGTTGTTTATTTCCTTAGCAAAAAACTGCATGAAATCTTCATCGAATACGCCCCATTTTCCATCAAATGATTTAGGTCCAATATATTCATCTTTTCCATAATAAGTATCAAATCCCGCAACATTTGCATACTTATCAAAATTTTGACTTCCGTTAAATGCGCCATGGAAAAATGAAGTCTCATAACCATTTTCTTTTAAAATTTTAGGTAATCCGTTGACTTCGTTTAAAGCGTAATTTGACGAAATAATACTTTTATTCATTAATCCAGGAATACTTGAAATAGTTGACGGAACGGCATCTATTGATAATTTTCCGTTTGCAAAAGCATTTTTAAAATAATAACTTTTTTGAATCAAAGAATCTAAAAATGGAGTTTGTCCACGTTGTATATTTTCGTTTCCGAAACTTTCTAAAATAATTAGGACTACATTTTTTTTGTTAAATTCTGGATACGAAAATGTTTGAATTGGATTAAATATAGATTTGGCTTCTGCTTCACTAAAATATTTTATTTCTTTGAGATTTTCTTTTTTGCTTAGTGTTTTCATTATCGAAAAAGGCGTGTTTAAAACTAAAGCAGAACTTCCGATTGGTCCATAATTTGTTGCATCTACCAAACTTATTGGTTTTCTACCAATTCCTCTACCAGCTATAAAAAGTAAACCAACGACAAATAATAAAGTTACATAATTACCTATTTTTGAAAATGTTTTTACGGTTTGGTATTTAATTTTTTTTAAGCAAAGCCAAAATGTGAATAGCGAAATAATCATCATAATTGGAATTTGCCAATAATCTTTAATGTATGAAATAAGTAAACCTCCAATTTCATTTGACATACCTTCGGCAGTAATTATTGAAAACGAACTTCGTCTTCCAATAAATCGAAAATATTCGTAATCGATAAAATTGGTACTTAATATAATTCCATTAATTATGAAGAAACTATAAAAAAGAAAATTTTGATATTTTTTATTTTCTTGAAATTTCCCTGGAACTAAGTGTAAAATTACAAATATTATATTGATGTAACCTAGTATTGCCAAATCGAAGATTAATCCGCCAAGGAAAATTTTTAAATTTATTTCTTGGAAAAAAGATTGGTTATAGAAGTAAAATCCAATTCGAATAAGTTGATAAATTATAATTAGTAAAAGAAATCTTTGTAAGAATAAGGTTAGTGTATTTTTGGGTTTATTCATAGCTTTTTAATGAATGACAAAATTGTACTTAAAAAAATATTAAACCAAAAATAAATAAAAAAAATCCATTTTAAATTTAAAAATGGATTTTAGAGTTATATTATACTGCTACGTTATATTCTCTTAACGCGTCGTTTAAAGAAGTTTTTAAATCTGTAGACGGTTTACGTTGTCCGATGATTAATGCGCAAGGAACTTGATATTCACCAGCTGCGAATTTTTTAGTATAAGAACCAGGAATTACAACCGAGCGCTCAGGAACATATCCTTTCATTTCAACTGGAGTTTCACCTGTAACATCTATGATTTTAGTTGATGCTGTCAATACTACATTCGCTCCTAAAACAGCTTCTTTTCCAACACGAACACCTTCAACTACGATACAACGTGAACCGATGAAAGCATTGTCTTCAATAATAACTGGAGATGCTTGTAAAGGTTCTAAAACGCCACCAATTCCAACACCACCAGATAAGTGAACGTTTTTACCAATTTGAGCACAAGAACCAACTGTAGCCCAAGTGTCAACCATTGTTCCTTCGTCAACATAAGCACCAATATTTACATAAGAAGGCATTAAAATTACACCAGAAGAAATATATGCTCCGTGACGGGCAACTGCATTTGGTACAACACGAATTCCTTTCTCAGCATAATTTCTTTTCAAAGGCATTTTATCGTGATATTCAAAAATACCAGCTTCTAATGTTTCCATTTTTTGAATAGGGAAGTACATTACAACAGCTTTCTTAACCCATTCATTAATTTGCCATCCACCATCAATCGGTTCAGCAGTTCTTAATTTCCCATTGTCAATTAAATCAATAACTTCTCTAATTGTGTTTTGAGTTGTTTCTTCTTTTAAAAGCTCACGATTTTCCCAAGCTTGTTCAATGATTTGTTTTAAGTTTTCCATCTATTCAATTATTTATACAAATATAAAGATAAGTTAGTGTTTAAAACAGTTAAGGATTGCTAAAAAATTGATAGCACTATAACTATTCTTTATAAAAAAACCTATCCAAATAAATGAATAGGTTTTATATATTAAGTAAGATAAACAGGTTTTACAAAACGTTTATTTAATTTTATTAACGATAGCTGTGAAAGCTTCAGGGTGGTTCATTGCTAAATCAGCTAAAACTTTACGGTTTAACTCGATGTTATTAGCTTTAACTTTCCCCATGAATTGAGAATAAGACATTCCATGTAAACGAGCTCCAGCGTTGATACGCATAATCCATAAAGCACGGAAATTTCTTTTCTTTTGTTTTCTATCGCGGTAAGCGTAAGACATTGCTTTTTCTACCGCGTTTTTAGCTACTGTCCAAACGTTTTTACGTCTTCCGAAGAAACCTTTGGCTTGCTTCAAAATTCTTTTTCTTCTTGCTCTTTTAGCAACTGAATTTACTGATCTTGGCATAATTTTGATGTTTTTGTAGTAAGGCGAACTTAATTTTAAGTTACTTATCGATTAATTTTAATCTGCCCACTCCAGGGTTATTTTTTAATTGTTTTTAACCGAAAGAACGATTACATTATTCTTAATTGTTCTTTGATGCTTCTAACGTCAGATTTGTGAACCAAAGCTGAGTGAGTTAAAGCTAACTTGCGCTTTTTAGATTTTTTAGTCAAGATGTGACTTTTAAAAGCGTGCTTTCTTTTTAATTTTCCAGAACCAGTAACTTTAAAACGTTTCTTAGCACTAGATTTAGTTTTCATTTTAGGCATGTCTTCCTAGGTATTTATGTTATCTTACTTAACAATATTATAAATGATTACTTTTTTTGAAAAAAGTAATTTATTTTTTCTTTTTAGGAGCAATATACATAGTCATTCTTTTTCCTTCAAGTAAAGGCATAGCTTCTACTTTTCCTAGCTCTTCTAAATCTTGTGCCAAACGTAACAATAAAATTTGTCCTTGTTCTTTATAGATAATAGAACGTCCTTTAAAGAATACAAATGCTTTTAATTTAGCTCCGTCTTTTAAGAATTTTTCAGCGTTTTTCCTTTTAAATTCATAATCATGCTCGTCTGTTTGAGGTCCAAAGCGAATCTCTTTTACAGTAATTTGAGTTGATTTAGCTTTCAACATTTTATCACGCTTCTTCTGTTCGTAAAGGAACTTCTTGTAATCGATAATTTTACAAACAGGTGGTTCTGCATTAGGTGAAATTTCAACTAAATCCAACTCCATATCTTCAGCCATTTGCTGTGCTACGGATGTTCTGAAAACTCCTGGTTCAACATTATCTCCAACAAGACGAACTTCTGGAACTCTAATCGCGCCATTTGTTCTGTGCGCGTCTTTCTTTTCAACTCGAGGAGTATATCCTCTTCTATTATTTAAAGCTATGGTGTTATGTATTTATGCTTGTTAACAAGCGGTTAAACTTCTAATGAACGAACTGTTTTGCTTACTTCTTCTTGTATGAATGAAATAAATTCTTCAATTTTCATCGTGATGTTAGATTTTCCAGCATCACCGTGTTTTCTTACAGAAACTGTACCATTTTTCTCTTCTTCTTCTCCGATGATAAGCATAAATGGGTATTTTTGAACTTCTGCTTCTCTAATTTTCTTACCGATAGTTTCGTTTCGGTTATCAACTAGAGCGCGAATTTCGTCATTTTCTAACAAATTTAAAACTTTTTTTGCATAATTTTCATATTTCTCACTTAAAGAAAGTATGATAACTTGCTCAGGCATTAGCCACAAAGGGAAATTTCCTGCTGTGTGCTCTAATAAAATTGCTATAAAACGTTCCATTGAACCGAAAGGAGCACGGTGAATCATTACAGGTCTGTGTAATTTATCATCTGAACCTTTGTAAGTTAAGTCAAAACGTTCTGGTAGATTGTAATCAACTTGAATGGTTCCAAGCTGCCAACTTCTACCTAATGCATCTTTAACCATAAAGTCTAATTTTGGTCCATAGAAAGCTGCTTCTCCACTTTCAATAACATAATTTAAACCTTTGTCTTTAGCTGCATTGATAATTGCTTGCTCTGCTTTTTCCCAATTTTCAATATTACCAATGTATTTGTCAGGATTGTTTAAATCACGAACAGATACTTGTGCTGTAAAGTTTTCAAATCCTAACGAACCAAAAACATAAAGAACTAAATCAATTACTTTTTTGAATTCTGTGTCTAATTGGTCTGGTGTACAGAAAATGTGAGCATCATCTTGAGTAAATCCGCGAACACGAGTTAAACCGTGTAATTCTCCAGATTGTTCGTAACGATAAACAGTTCCGAATTCAGCATAACGTTTAGGTAAATCCTTATAAGACCAAGGTTTTGCATTGTAAATCTCACAATGGTGAGGGCAATTCATTGGTTTTAATAAAAATTCTTCTCCCTCTGCTGGAGTATGAATTGGTTGGAAACTATCTGCTCCGTATTTTGCGTAATGTCCAGAAGTTTCGTAAAGTTCTTTTTGCCCAATATGTGGAGTTACAACTTGTTCGTAACCCATTTTTTTCTGAGCTTTTTTCAAAAATTGCTCTAAACGGTCACGTAACGCAGCTCCTTTAGGTAACCATAAAGGTAAGCCTTGTCCAACTCGTTGTGAGAAATGGAAAAGTTCTAGTTCTTTACCTAATTTTCTGTGGTCACGACGTTTTGCTTCTTCTAATAATAATAAATAATCAGTCAAATCTTTTTGTTTAGGGAACGAAATTCCATAAACACGAGTTAACTGTTTGTTTTTTTCATCTCCTCTCCAATAAGCACCTGCAACAGAAAGAATTTTCATTGCTTTGATGATTCCTGTGTTTGGGATATGTCCACCGCGACATAAATCGGTAAATGTAGAATGGTCACAGAAAGAAATTGTTCCGTCTTCTAGATTTGTAATTAATTCCGTTTTATATTCGTTGTCTTTATATAATTCTAAAGCTTCTGCTTTTGATGCAGAACGCATTTTAAATTCGTGTTTTTCTTTTGCAATTACTAAAACGCGGTCTTCAATGTCTTTGAAATCAGCATCTGTAATACGCTTGTCTCCAAAATCAACATCGTAATAAAAACCATTTTCAATTGCTGGTCCGATTGTTAATTTGATTCCAGGGAATTTTTCTTCTAAAGCTTGCGCCATTACGTGTGAAGTTGAGTGCCAAAAAGCTTTTTTACCTTCTGCATCATTCCACGTGTATAAAACTAAACTACCATCGGTGGTTAAAGGAGTAGCTGTCTCAATGGTCGTTCCATTAAAACTTGCAGATATTACATTTCTCGCTAAACCTTCGCTTATACTCAAAGCGACTTCGTGTGGAGTTACGCCTGAAGCGAACTCTTTTACTGAACCGTCTGGTAATGTTATTTTTATCATAAGTACGTTGTATATAATGACTGCAAATATACGAGAATACTATTTCAACAACAAAAAATAATTAACCTTTCGTATGAAATGTGATTGTTTTTACGTTATTTAGTTTAGATATTTGTAAAACCGTTTAAAATACACACTTTTTGAGTTTCGAAATACGAAAATACAGCATTGATTTTTTTGAGATTTGGAATGATTTTATTTCCAAAAGTAAGAATGGGACTTTTTTGTTTCATCGAAATTTTATGGAATATCATGGCGATCGATTTATTGATTTTTCACTTCTTGTTTTTAAGGATGAAAAATTAGTAGCTGTTTTGCCTGCAAACATAGTTGATAATGAAATTTATTCACATCAAGGTCTCACTTACGGAGGTTTAATCGTTTCTGAAAGATTACGTTCGACTGATTTTGTTTTGATTTTCCAAAATGTACTTCAGTTTTTAGAGGGTTTTAATTTTACTCATTTATATATTAAGGATATACCGAGTTTTTATACCAATCAATTTTCTGATGAAATCAAGTATTTACAATTTGTTTTAGATGCTGAAATTTATCGTAAAGATATTTGTTCTGTAATCAATTTGTCAGAAAGCTTTCATATATCTAAATCGGTTAAACGAGATTTTAATATTTCTGTAAAGAAAAATCATAAAATTGATTATGATGGTAATTTTGATTTGTTTTGGAATGAAATTTTAGAACCAAATTTGAAGAATACTTTTCAAACAAAACCGGTTCATTCTTTAAAAGAAATTTTATATTTAAAAAATTTATTTCCTGAAAATATTAGACAAATTAACGTGTTTTCTGAGGAAGGAAAAATTCTTGGAGGAACAACTTTATTTATTTCAAAAAATGTAGTACATTCTCAATATATAAGTTTGAATAAAGATATCGCAAATGAAGGTGTTCTTGATTTTTTACATTTATCTTTAATTGAATATTTTAAGAACGAAAAAAAATATTTTGATTTTGGAATTTCAAATGAAAATCATGGGCGAAATATTAATAAAGGATTGCTTTTCTGGAAGGAAAAATTCGGTGCTCGTTCTGCAATCCAAGAATTTTATAAATTCGAAACAAAAAGTTTTTCAAAATTAGACCATTTGTATTTATGATTCCATATTTAGATTTACATAAAATAAATAAACCTTACGACGCTGCATTTTTAGAAGCTACTCAAAATTTTCTGAATAGCGGAAGATATATTTTAGGTGAAAAATTATCCGATTTCGAACGTGATTTTGCACATTTCTGTGAAACAAAACATAGCATAGGAGTTGGAAATGGTTTGGATGCATTAGTTTTAATTTTTAAAGCCTATATCTTAAAAGGCGATTTGAAAGAAGGTGATGAAATTTTAGTTTCCGCAAATACCTATATTGCTTGTATTTTAGCGATTCAGAATGCGGGATTAAAACCTATTTTGGTTGATACAAATTTAGACACTTACAATCTTTCGATTGAAAATATTAAAAAAGCAACGACTCAATATACCAAAGGAATTTTGATGGTTCATTTGTATGGACAAATCACCGATGCAGATGAGATTGTTACCTTTTCTAAAGAAATGGGTTTGATTTTGGTTGAAGATGCAGCGCAAGCTCACGGAGCTATTTCTCATAAAAAACGTGCTGGAAATATTGGAAATGCAGCTGGATTTAGTTTTTATCCAGGTAAAAATTTGGGAGCTTTGGGCGATGCCGGTGCGATTACAACAAACGATTCTGCTTTGGCAGAAATTATTCGAGCTTTACGAAATTATGGTTCCGAAATGAAATATTACAATTTATATAAAGGAATAAATTCTCGCTTAGATGATATTCAAGCAGCTTTTCTTTCTATTAAATTAAAAGATTTAGATTTTGATAATGATAAACGTCGTGGAATTGCGAAACGATATCTAAAAGAAATTGTAAATCCGAAAGTTAAATTGCCTTTTTATGACGGTTCTGAAAATCATGTTTTTCATGTTTTTACGCTTCGTTTAGAAGATAGAGAAAACTTTCAATTATTTATGTTGAAAAACGGAATTCAAACCTTGATTCATTATCCGGTTGCGCCGCATAAACAAGAAGCAATGAGTGAATTTCATCATTTGATTTTTCCTGTTTCTGAACAAATTCATAATCAAATTGTGAGCATTCCGTTACATCCGATGTTGACAAACGAAGAAATTGCTAAAATCATTGAGGTTGTAAATTCTTATTAAATGGATATTTTCATAAAATCGTTTAACCGTCCATTTTTGTTGGATAAATGTTTAGCGAGCATAAAAAAGTTTGCTAAAAATTTCAATGGAAATATTGTCGTTATGGATGATGGAACGCCTCAGAAATATCTTCAAAAAATTCAAGAAAAATATTCTGAAATTAGAATTGAAAAATCAGATTTCTATGTTGAAAAATCCAAAGCAATTGAAAACGATTTAGCTCCTGAAAAAAATATTCCTTCTGTCTTTTGGAAAGAAATGATTTCTAAAGGTTCAGATTATTTTGTTTTAATTGAAGACGATTGTTGGTTTTGTGAACCGATTGATTTTTCGATTTTAGAGAGTGAAATGAAATCAAATAACTTGCAATTAGTCAAATTTCTTTGGATGGGAAATGAAATGTTGATTTCAAATAAAATTCAAAAAAAGACGGAATTATTAATAATTACGAATCCTGATTTGTTTACTTGGAATCCGTTTGTTTTTGAGCTGATTTATAGAAAAAAAACGTGTAAAATTGATTCTATATTGAATCGTTTAGGCGTTCCGATTGAAAATAATCTTTTACAATATTATCAAATTTATGCAGTAGCAAATGCTGCTTTTTCTAAAAAATATTATTTAAAAGCCTGGCAAACTACAAAAAATAAAGTTGATGAATTGGCTCAAATTAAACAGGTAATTCAAATTACCAAATCCGAATTAAATGTAGCGCATTCTAAATCTGAATTCATTCGGACTTCTTTGAAAACCACCGCTTCTTTACAAAATAAAGAGAATCTTAAGTCAGATTTTAACGTATATTCGTTGAATAAAATTTTGAACGAAGTTTGGTTTAATAATCAATTTGAACCATTTGATTTTCAAAATGACATTTCAAATAACTTTATAGAAAAAGTGATTTCGAATACTAATTTACCTTCAAATACGTTTGAATTATGGCAAGATTGGTATGTTACATTAAAACAATCATATAAAAATATTGGTTGTGTGATTGAGAATGACAGATAAAAAAACACATAATAAAATCTTTAAATCCATTTCAATTTTCGGAAGCGTGCAAGCCATACAAATGGTTTGTAAAATCATTTCTGTGAAAATAACTACCGTGATTTTGGGTCCATCTGGAGTTGGATTAATCGGTCTGATTGATAATGTTATTAACTTAATCACACAAGGTTCGTCTTTTGGTATTCAAACTATCGGAACGCAGTTGATTGCAAAAGAACGCGAGAATAAAAGCAACCAAAAAGTTTTGTTTATTTGGATGTTTATTTGTGGAGTTTTGGCAGGTTTGTTCTGTTTTATTTTTTCTAGTTTTTTGAGTAAAATTACATTTGATTCAGATGCGTATTCAATTCATTTTAAAGCGCTTTCGGTTTACTTCATTTTCTTTTCGATAATCAATTTTTCTATCATTGTTTTGAAAGGATTAAATGAAATTAAAAAGTTGATTAAATATCAAATAATTTCAACAGTTTTAATTTCTCTCTCAACCATTTCTTGTTATGTTTTGTGGGGAATTGACGGGATATTTCCTGCTTTTATAGCAACTGGTTTAGTTACATTTATAGTTTATTCATTTTATTTATCGAAATTAAATTTAAAAGCAATTTCAATAACTAAATCAGATTTTTTTTCTCAAGGAAAATATTTGTTTTTAAAAGGTAGTTTATTGGCTTTGAATGGCGTTTTTGGATTGGTTTGTTTTTTCTTAATTCGATTATATTTAAAGGAAAATAATCCAGAATATCTAGGTTTTTACGATATTGGAAATTTATTTTTAGTATCGTATTTTGGTATTATTTTTACTTCATTAGCCAGTGATTACTTTCCTACTTTGACCAATAAATTTGCTCAAAAAGAAGACATAAATTCTTTTGTAAATATTCAAATTCAAACTTCAATTTTGATTTCAACGCCACTTATTTTAATTATGTATTTTGGTTTTGATTTTATTATTCCATTACTGACTTCAAACGCTTTTTTACCAGTTCGTGAAATTTTATTATTCGGATTGATTTCGATTCTTTGTAAAACCATAAATTATCCGCTTGGTTATATCGTTTTGGCAATTGATGACACCAAAAATTATTTCTATCAGAATATTGTTGGTGATATTTTAAATGTTGTTTTAATCTTGATTTTCTTTCATTTTTTTGGATTAATAGGAATTGGTTTGGCGATGTTTATTCAATATTTTGGATTCAATTTTTATTTATGGCATTTTGTTTCAAAACGAAATCTTTTTGCATTTGATTCAAAATCTATGCGTTACATTTTAGTTTGTTTTCTTTTTTCTTTTTTAATAGTAGGATGCGAATTTATATTTGTAGCACAAAGTTTATTGTTGTATATTTCTAAAGCAATAGTAGCTTTAATTGGGGTTACTTATTGCATTTTTGAGTTAAATAAGAATAATAACTTTTTTGATTCACTAAAGAAAAAGTTTATTAAATAGAAAATAAAATGAATAGTCGAATTATAAATTTACCAAAAATTGAAGACCCAAGAGGAAATTTATCTGTAATCGAAAAAGAAAATATTCCTTTTGCTGTAAAACGTGTATATTATTTGTACGATGTTCCGAGTGGAGCAGAACGTGGCGGTCACGCACATATCAATCAACAAGAGTTTATTATTGCAGTTTCTGGAAGTTTTGATGTGGTTCTAAATGACGGAATTTCCGATAAAACATTTTCATTGAATAATCCAAGTTCTGGACTTTATGTTGGAAATGACACATGGCGCGAATTGAAAAACTTCTCTTCTGGCGCTGTTTGTTTGGTGGTTTCTTCTGGAGAATTTGACGAATCGGATTATATTCGTGAATTTGATGATTTTAAAATTTATTTAGCAAACAAAACAAAATAATGTACTTTTAGTTTTTGAATTCCATATAAGAAAACAAATCTAAATTTCTTGTTTTTTATTGAATTATCAATACAATAATGAATACGTTTTAAAACTGCTTTTAGTACGATTTTATCTTTTTTATGTTTTTTTATGACTTTAGAAAAGATTACATTCATTGAAGAATCAATCTTATTTGCGGTTTCGTTATTCTTAAAAAATTGATTTCCTAATGACGATTTTAAATCTCTTTTTTGTGTGATAATTTCGTCTATAAATTCAATTTGATATTTTTCTAAAACACGAATCCAGAAATCTAAATCTTCAAAAGCAAGTGTTTCGTCATACCCATTTAATTCATCAAAAATAGATTTATTTATCATTGCTGAAACCGAATTCATAACCAATCCACCTTCTAAAAGTTGTATTAAATTGGTTGTAAATAATTTTTTATCGATTACTTTTTTGTTTAAATCTGTTATGAAATAATCAGAAAGATAGTTTCCGTTTTCATCAATATATTCCGAATTTCCAAAAACTATTCCGGTAGAAATAATATTAGATTTCAAAAAAGATTCTACTTGAATCGAAATGCAATTAGGTAGTAAAATATCATCGCAAGCCAAATCAATTAAAAAAGAACCATTCGCTTGTTTTGCTGCTTTATTAAATGTTTTGGTATTTCCTAAATTTTGTTGATTTTGTATAAATTTTATTTCGGGATGTTTTTCTAAAAATCTCGAAATAATCGAAATTGAATCGTCCGAACTGCAATCATCTACAATAATTATTTCTATATTTGAATAGCTTTGATTCAATACAGATTCAATGGTTTCAATCACAAAATTTTGATGATTAAAACATGTGCAAATTACAGTTACAAGTGGATTTTGATTCATAAGTTTATTTCTCAAACAAATATAAACCTTCTTCATTGGATAAAAAAAAGAAAATAGCAATTGTTGTTTATACTTTAAAATCGGGTGGTTTGGAACGTGTCGTTTCGAATCAAACTTTTTTGTTTCATGAATTGGGATTTGATGTAGATTTATTTGTTTTAGAAGATGAAATCGATTATTCATACAAAGGTCAATTGCATAAGTTTGATTTTAAACCTTCCGACGGATTTTTGAAGAAAATTAAAAATTATATTAAACTTAAAAATGAAATTCAATCTGGAAATTTTGATTTTATTTTAGACCATCGTTATCGTCTAAATGATTTGATAGAATCGTTTTGGATTAAGAAGATTTACAAGAATCAAAACGTTTTTTATTTTATTCACAGTTCGGATATTTCGGGTTATTTGAATGCTAAATTGGTCAATAATCCAAAAATCAAATTTGTATCAGTTTCTAAAGGAATCGAATCTAGAGTGAGAGAAATTTACCCTAAAATTCAAATTCAAACAATTTATAATAATGTTGAAGTTTCTAAATCTGATAAAATTTTCAACGAAATAAACGATGATTATGTTTTGGCAGTTGGACGAATGGATGATTCCAACGTAAAGCAATTTGATGTTTTGATTGATTGCTATTCAAAATCGATTTTGCCCAAAAATCAAATTAAGCTTTTGATTTTAGGTTCTGGAATTCGAATGGAATTTTTGAAAAAACAAGTTTTGGATTTGAATTTACAAGATTTAGTTGTTTTTAAAGGATTTGAATCTGAATTATATTCGTATTATAAAAATGCTAGATATTTGGTTTTGTCTAGTAAATTTGAAGGTTTGGGAATGGTTTTGATTGAAAGTTTACTTTGTGAAACTCCAGTTATTTCTTTTGATTGTGACTTTGGTCCAAATGAAATTATTCAAAATAAAAGAAATGGTTTGTTGGTTGAAAATCAGAATGTAAATAAATTAATTGAAGCTATGAATTTATTTGTTGAGGATGAAAATTTATATAAAATTTGTAAATCAAATGCATTAAAATCAATCGAAAAATTTTCTAAAAAGAATATTTCAAAACAATGGATTTCTATCTTTAATGATAAACACTAAAGTCAATTCCAAACTGTTTTAAATAACGTTTTGTAAACAGCATTTTTTCTAAAAGAATAGAAGGAGTTCTGAATAATAATTTCGTTTTCGGATTGATGTTTTCTTTCGCAACGTTTTTTAAGTAAAATTTCTTTTTGTTTGTATTTCCACAAATATGAAAATGTAAAGCATATTCGATTCTGTACAAATCTAAAAAACGTTTTAAAGAAGGATTTTGCTTTTCTTCGGAATGATATTTTTCGAGATTTGGAAGTTTTTGTTTTTCAATGTTTATTTTTGATATACTTTGATTATCAGTTCTGAAATTATATATCAAGGTGTTTTGATTGCTAATGGCAATCTTATATTTCAAAGCAATTCGGATCCAATAATCTAAATCTTCGCCATTAGTTATTTCTGTATCAAAACCTTGAATTTCATGATATGTTTTTTTGGAAATGCAACATGCGGAAGTTAGTGCAATTCGATTTACTAAACTACTTTTAAAAAAATCGTTTATATAACCTTCATGCGAATTTCCGAATTCAAAAGTTGTAGAAATAATTTTGTTTTTACTAATTTGGATTTCATATCTATTGCAATACAAACCCGCATCAGGAAACTTTTGAATCAGTTGAAATAAACTTTCTAAATGATTTGGTTTCCAAATATCATCAGCATCCAAAAAACAACAATAATCACTTGTAGATTTTTCAATTCCTAAATTTCTTGCTGCTGAAACGCCTTGGTTTTTTTGATTGTAAATCTTAATTTTTTTATGCTGAATTGATTCTACAACTTCTAAACTTTTATCTGTAGAACCATCATTAATCACAAGAATTTCAAAGTCAGAAAAAGTTTGTTCAAAAACGCTTTCTAAGGTCGCTTTCAAAAATTTTTCTTTATTGAATAATGGAATGATAATACTGAAAAAAGGCATAAAAATGAAATTATTTCAAACTAAAATTACTTTAAATTATTTGTTGATACTAAAAAAATAGCCTAATCTATAAAAATTAAATAGCGTTAAATTCGTGTTTTTACTTATCAAAATGCTTTCCATCCATTTTTGATTTAAACGAAATGTGAGTGCAATTAATTTTCTAATTCCGTTATTATTTATCTTATAAAAAAGTTTTGAAATTCCTGTTGCGTCTTTAGGCAATAAATCCAAATCAATAGATTTAGATAGATTTTCTAAAGCTTTTTTGGATTTGTTTAGGAAAATTTCGGATGTGTCTAATTTTTCATGAAAAACGGGATTGTCTAATTGAAAAACAGCAATATTATTTTCGATGATTTTAAGATTAAAAATTAAATCTTCATATCCATAAGTTTTAATTTCTTTTGGATAAGCAAATTTTTCAAGAATTGATTTATTAGCTAATAAATTACTGCTCAAAAAATGTTTCGGTTTGTTTTGAATACGTTGTTTAAAAGATAAAGCTTCATGTTTATTTCCATAAAGCCATCTTAAAAGGTCATTATTTTTTGGTATTTCTTTAGTATATTCAAGTCCTCCAAAAATTACACAAATTTGATTTTCTTGCTTGATTTTTTCGATGTAATTTAAGATAAAATTATCCGATGTAGGCCAAACATCATCATCTAAAAAAAGACACCATTGATGATTTGCCTTTGTGATAAGATAGTTTCTAGAAGCGCTTAAACCTTGATTTGATTTTTGTTTATGAAAATAACAATGTTTTAAATTTTCTATTAAATCATTTTCAAAATTTTGCTTAGAAGCATCATCATTTACATGAATTTCAAATTCTAAATTTTCAATTCGCATACATTGATTGTAAAGTTCACTAACCAATGGATAAGTGTTATAATTAAATGTAGGAATTAAAATACTAAGCATTAAATTGTTTTTTGTACAACTTCAAAAATTTGTCCGCCTTCACATTTCAATGTTTTAGCTGGATATTTCATAAGCAAAGCATAATCGTGCGTTGCCATAATGATTGTTCTTCCGTTTGCGTTGATTTTTTGTAGCACTTCCATAACTTCAACACTTGTTTGTGGATCAAGGTTTCCGGTAGGTTCATCAGCTAAAATCAATTCTGGATCGTTCAGTAAAGCTCTTGCAATCGCAACACGTTGTTGCTCTCCACCAGAAATTTGATGTGGCATTTTGTTTGCGTGATCTAACATTCCAACGCGATCTAAAACATCTTCAATTCGATTGTCCATTTCATTTTGATTTGTCCAACCTGTAGCTTTCAAAACGAAAAGTAAATTTTTGTAAATCGTACGATCTGGAAGTAATTTAAAATCTTGGAAAACAATTCCGATTTTTCTTCTCAAAAATGGAATTTGACTTTCTTTAAGTGTTCTTAAATCAAAATCAACAATTGTTCCTTCACCTTCAGTTAAATTCAAATCCGCGTAAAGCGTTTTCATTAAACTACTTTTACCAGAACCTGTTTTTCCGATTAAATAAATAAATTCACCGTGATTTACATTCAAAGAAATGTTCGCTAAAATAGATGTGTTTTCTTGAAAAATGGAAACGTTTTGTAGTGATAAAATAGTGTTGGACATCTTGAATAATTTTATTGTAAAAATATAAAGTTAATTGTATTTAATCAAATTTACGGTTTTAAAAGTTGTATTTTTTTTAAAAGGCTCTCATTTGATACTATAAGATTATAAAGTTGCGTTTTTAAAGTTATAAACAAAATATAAATTGATATATTTGAATCTTAAAAAAATCGGATAATGCGAAAATTAAATAATATATTTTTTTTGTCACTTGCCTTAGGTTCGACCCAATTACAAGCTCAACAATCTGTAATTTACACAAATGATAATTACAAGTTTGATAAAGCAGTTTCTCTATATAGCGAAAATTTATACGCGTTAGCTCAAGTTTTATTTGAAGAAATTAAAACCACGAATTTCAATGACGAAATTCAGGCTGATTGTGCTTATTATATTGCCAATTGTGCTATGTATTTAGATCAAGATGGCGCAGAATATAAAATTCAGGATTTTATAAAAAATTATCCAACGAGTTCTAAACAAGTCGATGCTCTTTCTGAGGTTTGTAATTTTTATTTCAAAAAAGGCGAATACAAAAAAGTTTTAAACTATTCTCGTGGAATTAATGAAACGGTGCTTTCTGATGAAATAAAAAACCGATTAAATTTCCAAAAAGGATATTGCTATTTTGTAGAAAACAAATTTCCTGAAGCAAAGGAATATTTCTCTAAAGTTACTAATTCTGAAAAGTACGATGATCAGGCAAAATATTATTTAGGTTATATTTCTTATCAAAATAACGATTATAAAACGGCTTCTGAATATTTTGGCGAAGTTTCTTATAACGAAAAGTATTACGAAAAAATGGGATACTTTAAAGCTGATATGAATTTCAAGTCTGGAAATTTTGATGAAGCTATCCGTTTAGGTAAAGAGCAGTTTTCTAAATCAACTGATGAAGAAAAATCTGAATTAGCGAAAATTATTGGTGAAAGTTATTTTAATCTTCAGAAATATGATGAAGCGCTTCCGTATTTATTACAATATAACGGAAAAAACAATCGTTTAAACAATGTTGATTTTTATCAATTGGGTTACGTTTATTACAAAAAAGGAGATTATCCAAAAGCAATTTCTGAGTTCAATAAAATTATCGATGGTTCTGATTCAGTTGCTCAAAATGCATATTATCATTTAGGAGAAAGTTATTTAAAATCAGAACAAAAAACGCAAGCTTTAAATGCATTTAAGAATGCATCTGAAATGTCTTTTAATTCTAAAATTCAAGAAGATGCAAATGTAAACTATGCTAAATTAAGTTACGAAATCGGAAATCCTTATCAAAGTACGCCAACGGTGATTATTTCTTTTTTACAGAAATATCCAAATTCTGCATATAAAGAAGAATTAAATGCGTTGTTAATTGATTCTTATATTTCGTCGAAAAATTACAATGAAGCTTTAGTATTATTAGAAAAAAATAGAACTCCGCAAAATAAATTAGCTTATCAAAAAGTGAATTTTTATCGTGGTTTAGAATTATACAATGAAGGAAATTATGCAGATGCATTAACTTTATTCAATAAATCTATAAACGAAGCTCAAGATAAAAAAATGATTGCTCGTGCAACGTATTGGAAAGGTGAGTCGGAATATGCTTTGAATCGTTTTAATGATGCGAAAACGACTTTTTCTGGATTTAAAAAATTGCCTTATGCTGAAATCACACCTGAATTTAAAGATGTAAATTACAGTTTGGGTTATGCAAATTTCAAACTTAAAAATTACGATGAATCAGTAATGTTATTTGATGCCTATACAAAATCAGCTAACAATTCTAGTAAGAAAAACGATGCTTATTTACGTTTAGGAGATAGTCAATTTGTAAATGGAAAATATTGGCCAGCAATGGAATCGTATAATAAGGTTATTGAAAGTAAAGGTTCTGAAGTTGATTATGCAGTTTATCAAAAAGCTATTTCTTACGGATTTGTCGATAGAAATGATAATAAAATTAAAGAATTAAATAGTTTTATTTCAAATTATCCAAATTCATCTTATGTTGTTGATGCAATGTATGAATTGGGAAGTACGTATTCTAATTTGAATAAATCAGATGAATCAATCGCTACTTTTAATAAATTAATCAGTCAATATCCAAAAAGTGCATTTGTACCAAAAGCGATGTTGAAACAAGGTTTGGTTTATTATAACGAAAAAGAAAATGAAAAATCTTTGGAGCGTTTCAAAAAGGTAGTTTCTGATTATCCAAAAACTCCAGAAGCAGTGGAAGCAGTTGAAACGGCTCGTTTAATTTATATAGATTCTGGAAATACATCAGAATATGCAACTTGGATTAAAGGTTTGGATTTTATTGATGTTTCTAATTACGATTTAGAAAACGATAGTTACGTTGCTGCTGAAAAACAATTGTTTCAAAACAATTCAAAACAAGCGATTTCTGGTTTTGAAGATTATTTAAAAAATTATTCTAACGGAAAAAATGCTTTGAAAGCTGAATTTAATTTGGCTGAATTATACGTTACAGAAAATCAAGTAAACAAAGCAGTTCCACATTATAAAAGTATTGTAGGAAAATCGAAAAACGAATATACAGAAGTTTCTTTGGTTCGTTTAACAGATTACTATTTAGATAACAAGCAAAGTGCAGAAGCAATTCCGTTGTTAAAACGTTTAGAAAACGAAGCTGAAAAAGAACAAAATAAATTATTTGCACAAGCTAATTTAATGAAGGTTTATTCGGAATCTGATGATACAAAATCTGCTGAATCTTATGCAGAAAAAGTACTTTCAAATTCAAAAGTTGATAAACGAATAAAAGCTGATGCGCAATTGATCTCTGCTCGTGCAGCAATTGCAAATAAAGATTGGACAACAGCAAAAAAATCTTATGCGGAATTATTAACTACTGCAAATGGAGAAATCGCTGCAGAAGCACTTTATTACGATGCGTATTTTAAAAATGCAGATAAGAAATATGAAGCTTCAAATGTTGCAATTCAAAAGTTAGCTAAAGATTATTCGAGTTACAAATATTTTGGAGCAAAAGGTTTGGTGCTTATGGCGAAAAACTTTTATGGTTTAAAAGATAGTTATCAAGCAACTTATATTTTAGAAAATGTGATTAAGAATTTTTCGGATTATAACGATGTTGTTTCAGATGCAAAAGCTGAATTAGCTAAAATCAAATCAGAAGAATCAAAACGTAATTCATCCGTAAAATAAATCGAATTTAGAAATGAAAAAACAGATATATTTAAGTTCTGCATTCGCAATTTTATTCGGATTGTCAGTGCAAGCGCAAGAAAAAGATAAGCCAAAAGATAGTAATATGAATACCGAAGAAGTAAGAGTTGTAAAATCTTACGAAGCTACGGTAATTGATGCTTTTAAAATTAAAGATACGCCTCAAATTGGTGATGAAGATAACGAAAAGCAAGTAATCAAATATTCGATTTATTCGTTTCCGGTTGCATCAACTTTTGCCCCTGAAAAAGGGAAAGCAGCTAAGGTTGATAAAGATTCACTTTCTTCATTTTTTAATAATTATGCACTTTTAGGTTACGGAAATTTTAATACGTTACAAGGTCAATTAGGAATTGCAGAAAAGGTTAGCGATGATGTTTACGTTGCTGGTTTTTTAAATCATATTTCTTCTCAAGGTGGAATAGCAGGTGTTTTAGTTGATGATAATTATTCAAAATCTAATTTAGATTTCAATGTGGGTTCTAGAAAAACAACTAACGATTGGAATTTGAATTTTGGAGTTTCACAGCAGAATTATAATTGGTATGGTTTGCCAACAGATGTAGCTATTTTTGCTCCAGCTGAATATGATGGTAGAGATTTTGGTCAGAAATATAACGATGTTCATTTTGGTTTTAATTACAACAGTAACAAAGGTGCTTTTGATGGCGGTTCGTTGAAATTTAAGCATTTTTGGGATGCTTTTGATTCAAGAGAAAATCATTTTTTAATAAATCCTAAATTTAATTTTGTCTTAGAGCAATCTATTGTTAATCTTGACGTTAAAGCAGATTATGTCAACACACAATTTGAAGACGAATTAATTTCAGGAATAAATACAAAAAGTAATTCTTTAATAGTTGGTATTGAGCCAAACATTCGATTTATTGCCGACGATTATTCGGTTCAATTGGGATTTGGTTTAGCTAATGTTAGTGGGGAATCCAACGGTGAAAAACAAGATAGTTTCGTTGTTTATCCTAAAGTAAAAGCAAATTATGATTTGGTAAAAGATATTGTAATCGCTTATGCCGGAGCTGAAGGAGGTGTTTATAACAATACGTACGCTAATTTTGTAGGAGAAAATCCATTTGTTTCTCCAGATTTAAGATTGTTAGCAACGAAGCAGAACTTCAATTTCTACATTGGAATGAAAGGTAAATTGTATCATAATATTTCATATAACATTCGAGCATCTTATATGACTGAAGATAATAAAGCAATGTTTGTGAATAATCCAAAAGTACCATCGTTTGATTTATTAAATAGTCAAGTTTATCAATATGGAAATTCGTTTGGTGTAACTTATGATACGGTTGATACTTTTAATGCTTACGGTGAATTAAATTTGAATTTTAGTGATGACGTAACAATAGATTTATCTGGAGAATACAATTCATATTCTGCAAAAAATGGTTCGGTCTTCAATCTTCCAGAAACTAAATTAACGGCAAAACTAAAAGTTGATTTTACAGACCAATGGTTTGGTGGTTTGGATATGTATTTTGTAGGACAAAGAAACGATATGGGTTATGTGAATGATGGAACAGGTGATTTAGAACGAAAACTTGTAAAGGTTGATTCTTTTGCAGATTTAAATTTAAATGTTGGTTATAAAGCAACTGATAAATGGACAATTTTCGCAAAAGGTAATAATCTGTTTAATCAATCGTATCAATCTTGGAGCAATTATAAAGTTCAAGGAACTCAAGTTTTAGTAGGAGCGATGTATAAATTCAATTTTAAGAATTAAATCAAAAATAAATATTATCTTAGAAACTCACTTTTATGGTGAGTTTTTTTATTATGAAAGAAGAATTATTACAACTGCATTTGCAAATGTTGCAAGATAAAATTGATGCGTTTCAAGATAGAGTTGAAGCGCTTTCAGAAGATGCCAAAAATGACGCTAAAAGTTCGGCTGGAGATAAACACGAAACTGCCTTGTCAATGATGCACATCGAACAAGAAAAATTAAGCGCTAAAATCAATGAATATGTAACGCAACAACAAGAGCTTTTACGAATTGATATTTCAAGAAAATCAGAAATAATTGCATTAGGAAGTTTGATTCAAGCTAATGATTTATGGTTCTTTTTAAGTAGTGCATTGCCAAAAGTAAATGTGAATAATTTAGCTATTTATTCGTTATCTAAATTTTCTCCATTAGGAAGTTTGTTATTGGGTAAAACAATTGGTGATGAGGTTGTTGTTAATAATGTGAAATATAAAATCCAACAAGTTTTATAAAGTTACCAAATATGAATAAATATGTTAATAAATGATATTTGATTGCGGTTTAAAATTTTATAATTGCTTTAAATTTCGTATATTTGTGTATTAAATGCGACAAAAAATATTTTGATATAAATTATGAGTGAAGAAGTAAAAAAGAATTCGTATTCTGCCGATAGTATTCAGGCATTAGAAGGAATGGAGCACGTAAGAATGCGTCCTTCAATGTATATCGGTGATGTGGGTGTTAGAGGTTTACATCACTTGGTATATGAAGTTGTAGATAACTCAATTGATGAAGCTTTAGCAGGACATTGTGATTCTATTCAAGTAATCATTAACGAAGATAATTCTGTTTCTGTTCAAGATAACGGACGTGGAATTCCTGTGGATATGCACAAGAAAGAAGGCGTTTCTGCTCTTGAAGTTGTAATGACAAAAATTGGTGCTGGAGGTAAATTCGATAAAGATTCATATAAAGTTTCAGGAGGTCTTCACGGAGTTGGAGTTTCTGTTGTAAATGCATTATCTGACCATTTACGTGCAGAAGTTCACAGAGACGGAAAAGTTTGGGAACAAGAATATGAAAAAGGTAAAGCAATTTATCCTGCTCGTCAGATTGGAGATACAGATATAAAAGGAACAAAGGTTACTTTTAAGCCAGATGGTACAATCTTTACACAAACTTTAGAATATTCATACGATACTTTAGCTGCTCGTTTACGTGAGCTTTCTTTCTTAAATAAAGGAATTACTATTACATTAACTGATATGAGAGAAGTTGATGATAAAGGTGAAGTTCGTAAAGAAACATTTCATTCAGAAGAAGGTTTAAAAGAATATATCAAATTCCTTGACGGAAACAGAACGCCAATTATTTCTCATGTGATTAGTATGGAACATGAAAAAGGTGAAATCCCAGTTGAGGTTGCTTTGATTTATAATGATAGTTATTCTGAGAATATTTATTCTTACGTAAATAATATTAATACACACGAAGGAGGAACACATTTGCAAGGTTTCCGTATGGGATTAACTCGTACACTAAAGAAATATGCAGATGCTTCTGGACTTTTAGAAAAATTAAAATTTGAAATTTCAGGAGATGATTTCCGTGAAGGTTTAACAGCTATTATTTCTGTTAAAGTTATGGAGCCTCAATTTGAGGGGCAAACTAAAACAAAGTTAGGAAATAGAGAAGTCGTTTCTCCAGTTTCTCAAGCTGTTGCTGAGATGTTGGAAAACTATTTAGAAGAAAATCCTGCAGATGCGAAGATCATTGTTCAAAAAGTAATTCTTGCTGCTCAAGCACGTCACGCTGCTAAAAAAGCTCGTGAAATGGTACAACGTAAAACGGTTATGAGTGGTGGAGGTTTACCAGGGAAGCTTTCGGATTGTTCAGAACAAAATCCAGAAAAATGTGAGATTTTCTTTGTCGAGGGTGACTCGGCAGGTGGAACTGCAAAACAAGGACGTGATCGTAATTTTCAAGCGATTATGCCATTACGTGGTAAAATCTTGAATGTTGAAAAAGCAATGCATCACAAAGTTTTCGAAAGTGAAGAGATTCGTAATATTTTTACAGCCTTAGGTGTAACAATCGGAACTGAAGAAGATTCGAAAGCATTAAATTTATCAAAGTTACGTTATCATAAAGTTGTTATTATGTGTGATGCCGATGTGGATGGTAGTCACATCGCAACTTTAATTTTGACTTTCTTTTTCCGTTATATGCGTGATTTAATTGAAAAAGGATATGTTTATATTGCAACGCCTCCTTTATATTTAGTTAAAAAAGGAGCTAAGAAACAATATGCTTGGAATGATGAAGAACGTATTGCTTTAATTGAAGAGATGGGTCAAGGTTCAGCGGTTCAGCGTTATAAAGGTCTTGGGGAAATGAATGCTGAGCAATTATGGGATACAACAATGAATCCTGAGCACAGAACATTACGTCAAATTACAATTGATAACATGGCAGAAGCTGACCGAGTTTTCTCAATGTTGATGGGAGATGAGGTTCCACCACGTAGAGAATTTATCGAGAAAAACGCTGTTTATGCGAATATTGATGCTTAATCTTTAAGATATATAAATTTTAAAACAACAACCTTTTAGGGTTGTTGTTTTTTTTACACTTAGAATAATTTGTTAAAATTTGAACCTATATATTAACTTTTTTATTGGTTTATCTTTTTCGATGTTATATATTTGTTCGTTAATTTTAAAAAGTACACTTCAAACTCTATTTTTTAGATTAATCAATCAATAAAAATTTAATTAATTTTTTTAGTAATAATGCAGAATAAAGGACTCGTTAAGTTTATTGCAATTCTTTTTGCACTGGTAAGTATTTATCAGCTTTCATTTACATTTGTTACGAATCATTATGAAAACAAGGCGAAAGATTTCGCTAAAGGAGATTTAACAAAAGAATCTCGTTATCTTGATTCCATTGCAGGTGAAAAAGTATTTATAGGTCAAACTTTTGAAGAAGTTAGGTCAAAACAAATTAAAAAAGGTTTAGACCTTGAAGGTGGTGTTAATGTAATGCTACAAATATCAATCAAAGATGTACTTAAAAGTCTAGCAAACAATTCAAATAATGCTGTTTTCAATAAAGCATTAGCTGATGCGGAAAACGTACGTGGAGGAAATGAAACGTATTTAAATGCATTTTTTACAGCATTTGAAAATGAGTCTAAAGGAACTGTAAAATTATCTTCAGCAGATATTTTCTCAAACAGAATTTTGCCAGAAGTTAATATTTCAATGACTGATGCTCAAGTAAAAACTGTACTTGAGAAAAAAGTAAAAGAAGCGGTTGAAAGTGCTTACATCGTAATTCGTGAACGTATTGACGAATTCGGAACGACTTCACCTACTATTCAATTAGTTGGAGATTCTGGAAGAATTTTAGTAGAATTACCAGGAGCAAAAGATATTGATCGTATTAAAAACTTATTACAATCTACAGCTCAATTAGAGTTCTGGGAAACTTATAAGGTTGATGAATTAGCTGATTTTATGTTAGCAGCTAATGAAGTTCTGAAAACAAAAGTTTCAGTTCCAACTCAGGCTAAAGATACAACAGCGATTGCTAAAGAAGCTACAGATGCTGATAAATTATTAACTGGAGTTTCTAAAGATTCTACTTCGACGCAAACTGAAGATCGTGGTCCTTTACTTAATTTAATGTTAGGTTTCGGTCAACAAGGTACTCCTATAATTGGATATTTCAATACTTCGGATGTTGAAAAAGTAAATGAATATTTAGCAGATCCTCAAGTTCGTTCTTTATTGACAGGTCAAAATCGTTATGCGCGTTTTGCTTGGCAAAAAGTTAAAAAAGGAGAAACAGTTGCTCAATTATTAGCTTTAAAAGGAAATGCAGGAAATGTAGCTCCTATTTCTGGAGATGTAGTTACACAAGCTCGCGATGATTACGATCAAATGACTGGTAAACCTGTTGTTTCTATGCAAATGAATGCTACAGGTGCAAAAGCTTGGGAAGAATTAACTGGTAAAGCACATGCTCAACAATCTAACATCGCAATTGTTTTAGATAATGTGGTTTATTCTGCTCCAGGAGTTACGACTGGTGCAATTGCGGGTGGTAGCTCTTCTATTTCTGGAGATTTTACTGTCGAAGAAACAAAAGATTTAGCTAATATTTTAAAAGCTGGTAAATTACCTGCTTCTGCAGATATTATTTCATCAGAAATTGTTGGACCATCATTAGGTCAAGCAGCTATTGATGCTGGTTTAATGTCTTCAATTGCTGGTTTATTAATTATTGCTGCATGGATGTTATTCTTCTACGGAAAAGCAGGTTGGTATGCAATTATTGCTTTAGCTGTTAACTTATTGTTCTTGTTTGCAATCTTTACTGGATTTGGTTTTGTATTAACATTACCTGGTATTGCTGGTATCGTTTTAACAATCGGAACTGCAGTTGATACAAATATCTTGATTTACGAACGAGCAAAAGAATCACTTCGCGCAGGTCATACAGGTGAAGAATCTGTTAAACATGCATTTAGTTGGGATGGTGCTATGTCTGCGATTGTAGATGCTAACGTTACAACTGCTTTAACAGGAATTGTATTGGTAATTTTTGGTACAGGTCCAATTAAAGGTTTTGCTGTTACTTTATTAATCGGTATTGCAACTTCATTATTTACGGCAATTGTTATTACTCGTGTTTTAGTTGATAGAGCAGTACGTAAAAATAAAGATCTTGCTTTTACAACAGGAATCACTAAAAACTGGTTCACAAATATGAATTTCGATTTCATTGGAAAGAAAAAAGCATCTTACATTATTTCATCAATTACGATGATTGCTTGTATCGCTTCAATCTTTATTAATGGAATGAATATGGGTACAGATTTCGTTGGTGGTAGAACTTTCTTAGTGAAGTTTGATAAACCAATTGATGCTGCTATTGTTTCTGAAGAATTATCTGATGCATTTGATAGTAATGTTGAAGCAAAAGTTTTTGGTAACGCTTCTCAAATTAAAATTACGACTAAATATAGAGTTGAAGAAGACGGAGCGAATGTTGATAAAGAAGTAAATGAAGTTTTATTTGCAAACTTGAAAAAACATTTACCTGCTGATTTAACTTACGAACAATTCGTTAATACTTACGAAGGTAAAACTATTGGTGTTTTACAAGCTTCAAAGGTAGGTCCAACTGTCGCGAAAGATGTTAAAACTAATGCATATTGGGCAGTTGTTGGGTCATTAGCAATTGTGTTTATCTATCTAGCATTGTCGTTCAGAAAATGGCAATATTCTTTAGGTGCTGTTGCTGCTGTTGCTCACGATGTTATTTTTGTATTAGGAGTTTATTCGTTCTTCTACAGATGGGCACCGTTTAATATGGAGGTAGACCAATCTTTCGTTGCTGCTTTATTAACTGTAATTGGATATTCATTGAACGATACGGTAATTGTATTTGACCGTGTTCGTGAATATATTAAAGGTAAAACAGAAGGTACTTTTGTTGAAGTAGTTAATCAATCTATTAATACAACACTTTCAAGAACATTTAATACGTCTGCAACTATTATTGTTGTTTTATTGATAATGTTTATATTTGGTGGTGATTCGTTACGTGGATTTGTATTCGCGATGTTAATTGGTATCGGAGTTGGAACATATTCATCATTGTTCATTTCAACACCAATATTAGTTGATACAGTTCAGAAATCAGTTGAGCGAGAAAGAGCAGAAGCTCGTGCTAAAGCTCAAGAAGAGGAAGAACAAAATTCTGAGATTGTATAATTTCGATATAACTTTAAAAGCCGTTTCAATTTTGAAACGGCTTTTTTTTGTCTTTTTTTTAAAATAATTTGAAAATGTAGTTATTGTTTTTTTTTAAATAATATTTTATAAGTGTTTCGGTATTCTAATTCAAATTGTCATTTGTTTGAATATTATCTAATTAAATTGTTTTTATTTAAGTTTTATTTATTTACATCGTAAAAAAAAAGTCGTTTTTAGAATAAAAAACTAAATAAAGAAATTAGTAAATTTGCGATTATAGTTTTATATTCGTTTTTTTTAAGAACACAGTAATTTTTGTCTATATATTATGAGTCAACCTACAACTAAAAAAGCTTTAACTTTTGAAGATTTTAAAGAAGAAATTTTTAACGATTATAGAATTGCGCGTATCAGTAGAGAGTGTAGTTTATTGGGTCGAAAAGAAGTTTTAACTGGTAAGGCAAAATTTGGAATTTTTGGAGATGGTAAAGAAATCCCTCAATTAGCTATGGCTAAGGCTTTCAAAAATGGAGATTTCAGATCAGGATATTATCGCGATCAAACTTTTATGATGGCTATTGGTGCTCTAAATATTCAACAATTTTTTGCTGGATTATACGGTCACGCCGATATCAATCAAGATCCAATGTCAGGAGGAAGACAAATGGGAGGGCATTTTGCTACTCATAGTTTAGATGAAAACGGAAATTGGAAAAACTTAACGCAGCAAAAAAATTCAAGTGCTGATATTTCTCCAACAGCTGGACAAATGCCACGTTTGTTAGGTTTAGCTCAAGCTTCAAAAATATTTAGAGAATTTCCACAAAGTGATAAAGCAAATATGTTTTCGGTTAACGGAAACGAAGTTGCTTGGGGAACTATTGGTAATGCTTCAACTTCTGAAGGTTTGTTTTTCGAAACGATTAACGCGGCAGGTGTTTTACAAGTTCCTATGGTAATGAGTGTTTGGGATGATATGTACGGAATTTCTGTTCATGCTCGCTATCAAACAACAAAAGAAAGTATTTCTGAAATATTAAAAGGTTTTCAAAAAACAGAAGATTCTAATGGTTATGAAATTTTAACCGTTAAAGGATGGGATTATCCAACTTTAGTAGAAACTTATGCGAAAGCTGCTGATATTGCTAGAACAAATCATATACCTGTTTTAATTCACGTTCAAGAATTAACGCAACCTCAAGGACATTCAACTTCTGGTTCGCACGAACGTTATAAATCAGTTGAGCGTTTAGCTTGGGAAACTGAATTTGATTGTTTAACTCAGTTCCGTAATTGGATTATCGAAAACAATATTATTACAGTTGAAGAGTTAGATACTTTAGATAACGAATTAAAGAAACAAGTTCTTGAAGGAAAAAAAGCGGCTTGGTCTGCTTATTTGGATCCGATTAAAGCGGAACGTGAAGAATTAATTCAAACTTTAAATACTATCGCAGCTCAATCTGCAAATAAAGTATTTATTGATAAATATGTTTCAGATTTAGGTTCGATAAAAGAGCCAATTCGTAAAGATATTTTAACAACTGCTCGTAAAGTTTTACGTTTGATTATAAATGAATCATCAAAACAAACTTTAGCAGATTGGATAACAAATTATACAAATAAAATTCAACCAAAATACAGTTCAAATTTATATTCTTCTTCAAGTTTAGTAGTTGAAAATATTGAACAGGTTCAACCATTATATGACGATTCATCTGAAGATGTTGACGCTCGTTTAATCATCAGAGATAACTTTGATAAGATTTTTGAAACTTATCCAGAAACTTTAATTTTTGGTGAAGATTCAGGAAACATCGGAGATGTAAATCAAGGATTAGAAGGATTGCAAGCTAAGTATGGAGAAACTCGTATTTCTGATGCAGGTATTCGTGAAGCTTCTATTTTAGGTCAAGGGATTGGTATGGCTATGCGTGGTTTACGTCCAATTGCCGAAATTCAATATTTAGATTATTTATTGTATGCAATTCAAATCATGAGTGACGATTTGGCTACATTACAATACAGAACGGCTGGACGTCAAAAAGCACCGTTAATTGTTCGTACTCGTGGTCACCGTTTAGAAGGAATTTGGCATTCAGGTTCTCCAATGGGAATGATTATTAATGCAATTCGTGGAATGCACGTTTTAGTTCCTCGTAATATGACGAAAGCAGCAGGTTTCTATAACGCTTTATTAAAATCTGATGAACCAGCTTTGGTTATCGAATGTTTGAATGGATACCGTTTAAAAGAGAAAATGCCATTAAACTTAGGTGAGTTTACAACGCCAATAGGTGAAGTAGAAGTTATGAAACAAGGTGCAGATATTACCGTTGTTTCTTATGGTTCAACGATCAGAATTGTAGAACAAGCCGCAAAAGAATTATTAGAAATAGGTATCGATGTTGAGATCATTGACGCACAATCTTTATTGCCTTTTGATATTAAACATGATGTGGTAAAATCATTACAAAAAACAAATCGTTTGTTAGTGGTTGATGAAGATGTACCAGGTGGTGCTTCTGCATATTTATTGCAACAAATCATCGAAGTTCAGGGCGGATTTAAATATTTAGATAGCGAACCTCAAACTTTAGCTGCAAAAGCACATCGTCCTTCTTACGGAACTGATGGTGATTATTTCTCTAAACCATCGGTTGAAGATGTTTTTGAAAAAATTTATTCAATTATGAATGAGGTAAATCCAACAAAATTTCCAAGTTTATATTAAAATATTAAAGCAACTGAGTTTCAGTTGCTTTTTTTTTGTAACTTTCCTTAAAAAATAATGTTGAAAAAGAATAATATTTATATAGCAATAATTATTACCTTATTTTTTTTAGTGATTGCTTATTTTACCACATTCAGAATAGCTATTTATTCGTTTGTGGTTTGTTATATTGGTGTTATTATCGCAAAGTCTAAAAATAAACGTTTGCGAGTTCCTGTACCTGATTTTTTTATTTTAACTTTTTTTGTAGGAATTATTTTTGCGCTTATTTATTCTTATTCTCCTAGAATTCAGTATTATGAATTTGTAATGATGCATTCGAGATGGGAAGTTGTTCAAGTTGATAAAATTGAAGAGAAATCATCAACTCCTATTGTATTTGGTAATGATTTTCAAATAGGAACTTCAGTTTCAACGGATTTGTTTTTTAAGCAAGATTCAGCGTTAATTAAGAAAACAGTTGATTTTAATTATCTTGACGGAAGTTTATTGAATATTATTAATCAAGATGATAATTCGGAACGCTTTGCAGTTTCTGAAATTGATACCATGAAATCGAATTTAGATTTATATATTTTTAAGAAACCGAATAAAGAAGTTTATAAGGTTTTTAGTAAGAATGATTATTTTAGAAATTCACATTCTGCTGCTAATTTAGCATTTTCAATTTTCTTTTTTATTGTATTTCTTTTTTCAATTTTAAAATTGGTTTTCCGACCAAAAAAGAATATTTCTGTAATTTTAAATCAATATCCTAAGCATGATTTTTACATTTCAATCAGTTCAATTCTTTATATTTTAGTTTATTCGATTTATACTTTTTTATTTTAAGAAATGTAATCGAGACTTCTTTTATTCAAAAAAAAAATGAATCTTAATTATTATGATTGCATATTAAATATTCTTACATTTGTTTAGTTTTAAACACTAATTAAGATGGTAAAAGATTTATTTGAAAGAATTCAAGATAATAAAGGTCCGTTAGGAAAATGGGCTTCACAAGCTGAAGGATATTTTGTGTTTCCTAAATTAGAAGGAAAACTTGGACCAAGAATGAATTTTCAAGGTAAAGAAGTATTAAACTGGTCAATCAATGATTATTTAGGATTAGCAACTCATCCAGAAGTTCTTAAAGCGGATGCAGAAGCTGCTGCTGAATTCGGAGCTGCTTACCCAATGGGAGCACGTATGATGTCTGGACACACAGATTGGCACGAGCAATTAGAAAAAGAATTAGCTGCTTTCGTAAACAAAGAAGCTGCTTATTTATTGAACTTCGGTTACCAAGGAATGGTTTCTACGATCGATGCTTTAGTAACTAAAAATGACGTTATTGTTTATGATGTAGATTCTCACGCTTGTATTATTGACGGTGTGCGTTTACATATGGGCAAACGTTTTACATACAAACACAACGATATCGAATCTTTTGAAAAAAATTTACAACGTGCTACTAAAATGGCTGAAGAGCAAAATGGTGGTATTCTTGTAATTACTGAAGGTGTTTTCGGTATGCGTGGACAACAAGGTAAATTAAAAGAAATCGTTGCATTAAAAGAAAAATATAATTTCAGATTATTAGTTGATGACGCTCATGGTTTTGGTACTTTAGGAAAAACAGGAGCTGGAGCAGGAGAAGAACAAGGTATTCAAGACGGAATCGATGTTTATTTTTCTACTTTCGCAAAATCAATGGCTTCAATCGGCGCATTTATTGCTGCTGACCAAGATATAATCGATTATTTAAAATATAATTTACGTTCGCAAATGTTTGCTAAATCATTACCAATGATTTTAGTAAAAGGTGCTTTAAAACGTTTAGATTTACTACGTTCAAACCCAGGTTTAAAAGATAAATTGTGGGAAAATGTTGATCGTTTACAAGGAGGTTTAAAAGAACGTGGATTTAATATTGGTGACACAAATACTTGTGTAACTCCAGTTTATTTAGAAGGTTCTGTTCCTGAAGCAATGATCATGGTAAATGATTTAAGAGAAAATTACGGTATTTTCTTATCAATTGTTGTTTACCCAGTTATTCCAAAAGGAATCATTTTATTACGTGTAATTCCAACAGCTTCGCA
This sequence comes from Paenimyroides tangerinum, assembly GCF_003865405.1. Classification (GTDB taxonomy): domain Bacteria; phylum Bacteroidota; class Bacteroidia; order Flavobacteriales; family Flavobacteriaceae; genus Flavobacterium; species Flavobacterium tangerinum. The sequence continues at coordinate 48,260 of NZ_RQVQ01000001.1, read as the reverse complement.
TACTTTTGAAGATATCGATGTGACTTTATCTTCATTCGAAGCAATTCGTGCTAAATTAGTTGATGGTACTTATAAAAAAGTAGCTGATGCAAATTTAGTGGATATGGATGCTAAATAATTAAATTAAAATATATTTTAAAAGGATTCGGATTTCGAATCCTTTTTTTATTATAATAAAGGTAAAGTATTATATTAGTGTTTTATATAGATTCGGCAAAACATGAAAATAGTTACCTTTCTTTTGATTTGTTTTTTTACAATTCCGACATCTTTTGGTCAAGAGAATTACCCAATTCCTCCTAAAAGCGAGAATAGATTATTCTATATTCAACATAGTAACAATCACAATACTTTTGTTTATGATGCTAGGTTAATTGGGTCAGATATTGATTCAAAGAATCCGATCGATTATTATCGAATTGTTTATACCGATGGAGGTGTGAAAAAGCCTTTGACTGAAATCCAAAAAAAAATGGCTTATGGATTAGATATAAAAAAAACGGGTAATAATATTTTCGAAATGTATTTAGCCGTATCAAAAGATGTAAAGCTTGTATTGTTTCTTAACGAAAAAGGTAAACCTAAAGTATGGACGATTATCAATAATAAAAAAATCATTTTGAGTCGAATTTTTGTACAGATTAAAAAAGGGAGTAGTAGCTTAAAACCTGATGTAGAAAGTGTGATTTTTGAGGGTACTGATTTTAATTCTGGAAGTAAATTGAATTTGGTTAAGAAAATGAAATAATAATAAGTTTAATCATTAAATGATGTTTATTTTTTTATTATTTTAGATGAAATATGTGTTTTGTTATGAGAATCTACTATTTCAATATTTTGTTTATTACTTTTTTAGTTTTTGGTTGTGATTCAAAGAAATCAAAAGATTCTCAAGCTAAAATCGGTGTTGAAAATTCTTCCATTTCTTCTGTAGATTATAATCAGAAGATGGAAGTCATTCGAGCTAATTTTAAACGCATAAATTCAATGAAGAATTGGACCGTTGTAGATTCAGTTGAATTAGATGATTCTACAGAAGGCGGACAAGCTAAATTTTATTTTGCAAACAAGCAATTACAAAAGATTGTTGCTGTTTATTATGGCGAATCAGGTAAAAACGTGATTGAATATTATTTGTTAGATAGTAAGTTGTCTTTCGTTTTTAGAAAAGAGTTTAGATATAATCGACCAATTTATTGGAATGAACTTGATGATGAAGAATTTGATTTAAATAAATCCATTATAACAGAAACCAGAAGTTATTTTTATAAAGATGTTCTTTTTGAACAAATAAAATCAACAAAAGAAACGAATGATATTCTTAAAGAAAATTTAGTAAAAGAACAAAAATTGATTGAAGCAGATTATAATAGTTTGAAACAATTAAGTTTAGTTCGTCAGATTTAAACAAAGGATAAATAAAAAATGCACTTCAAATCGAAGTGCATTTTTTGTATTCATTATTTATCGTTCCATTCAGAAGTGTTTTTGATACCTAAAGCTTCTGGGTCAAATTTTGGATCTTTGCCTTCTTTTTTCTGCTTTCTATAATCTTCCAAAGCTAAAAGAGCTGGTTTTCTTAGTAAGAAAATAGCAATTAAATTCAACCAAGCCATTAATCCAACTCCGATGTCACCAATTGCCCAGCTACTACCGCCGGTATTAATTGAACCAATTATGATACTTGCAAGAAATACGACTCGAAGTGTCCATAAATAGAATTTATTATTTGTTTTATCGATGTATTTTAAGTTTGATTCGGCAATGAAATAATAAGCCATTGCGGTTGTGAATGCAAAAAGTAATAGAGCAATTCCAACAAATTCGCTCCCAATTGCAGGAAAATGATAAGAGATGGCACCTTGAGTAAATGCTGGTCCATCTTCAACACTTGGAAGATTTTCAATGATATATTTTGAGTTTTCTATTACTTTAGTGTTCTTTGCTTCGTCGTTATAAACATTGTATTGCCCCGTAAAAAGTATCATAAAAGCAGTTGCACTACAAACAAATAAAGTATCAATGTAAACAGAAAAAGCTTGAACTAATCCTTGTTTTGCTGGATGGGAAGTTGCAGCCGCCGCCGCCGCGTGTGGAGCTGTTCCTTGACCTGCTTCGTTCGAATAAATTCCACGTTTGATTCCCCAAGAAACTGCAGAACCTAAAATTCCACCAAAAGTTGAGTTAACTCCAAAAGCTGAACTAATGATTAATGAAAAAACTTCTGGAATTTTTTCAAAGTTCATAAACATAATTATTAAAGCCATTAAAATGTAAGCTCCTGCCATAAATGGAACGATAACTTCTGCGAATTTACCAATGCGTTTTGCACCTCCAAATACTATTAAAGCTAAAGCAATTGCTACACCGATTCCTGTGTAAAGATGGTCAAAATTAAATGCACCTTCCAATCCATTTGCAATACTGTTGCTTTGAACACCTGGTAAAAATAAGGCACAACTTACAATGGTTACAATCGCAAATAAAACAGCATACCATTTTTTACCCAAACCTTTTTCGATATAATAAGCTGGTCCACCAACGTATTCTCCATTTTTTTCAACTTTATAAATTTGTGCTAAAGCAGATTCTATATATGCAGTTGCACTTCCAAAAAAAGCAATTACCCACATCCAAAAAATGGCTCCTGGTCCACCAAAAGCAATCGCAGTTGCAACACCAGCAATATTTCCTGTTCCTACTCTTCCGGCAATCGCCATCGAAAATGCTTGAAAAGGACTTACACCTTTATCGTTCGAACCTTCTTTAAAAAGAAGTTGAACCATATCTTTAAAATTTCTTACTTGTAGTAATTTGGTTTTGTAAGTGAAGTATAAACCAATTACAATGCATAAAAGTATAAATGGTGGTGACCAAATGATACTGTTTAAGGTTGAAATAATACTATCAAAGTATTTCATAAAAATTGAGTTGTGTGTTATGAATGCGAAATTCTAAAAAAGATTTCAATTCGAATATAATAAAATTAGTTTTAACGTTCGATTATTTGATAAAAATGTTTTTAAAGTTAATTTTTTATCAGTTAATAATGTTTTTTCGTGATAATAATTTAATTAATTACTTTTGTAAAGAATTTAAAATAATATGAAAAGAATAGCTGCCTTTTTACTTTTAAGTTCTTTTACAATCGTAAATGCCCAAAAACGAAATGTAATCGAACCTTCTGCGGAATATGTAATGCATTTAAATGCCGCAAAATCGCATAATGTTGAATTAATTAAAAATAAAAAACAATTAGATAAATTAGCTAAACAAGGTAAACTTGTAAAGGTTAAGCAACGAGGTTACGGTTACAGAATTGATGATTTAACACATAGCCATCCGTATTTAGTTCCGAAAGGAAATACAATTTTAGTAGAAATTGCACGTGAATTTGTTAAACAAACAGGTCAAAATTTCTTTGTTGTTACTTCAATGACTCGAACTGAATCGGACCAAAATCGCTTACGAAATATCAATCCGAATGCATCTTCAAATGATAGTTCGCACAGTTTTGGTTCTGCAATTGATATTTCTTACGTTCGATTTAATCACGTAAAAGGACCAAATGCGAAATTGGAAAAATCATTGGAAAACATTTTAAAACAGTTTGAAAAAGAAGGAAAACTTTATTTTGTAAAAGAGAGAAAGATGAAATGTTTTCATATCATTTTTAGAAAGTAATACAATCAATTATAGAAATCATTCGATTATTTCGTGTGATTTTTTTTTGAATTGTAAGATTTAATAAAAGGAAAAACCGTAATTTTACACTCCGAACACAACACTTCATTTATGAGTCCAAAAATATTGTTATCTTCAAAAGAAGTTAATATCATTCTGCACCGTTTGGCTTGTCAATTAGTTGAAAAACATTTAGACTTTTCAAACACGGTTTTAATTGGTATTCAACCAAGAGGAAAATATTTAGCAAATCGAATCAAAGAAATTATTGAAAATGAATATGGTATTCAAAATGTCGAATTAGGATTCTTGGATATAACATTTTTTAGAGACGATTTTCGTAGAAACGAAAAACCATTAGAAGCGAATAAAACCCAAATTGATTTTCTTGTAGAAGACAAAAAAGTCGTGTTTATTGACGATGTTCTTTATACAGGAAGAAGTATCAATGCGGCTTTGACTGCGATTCAATCTTTTGGAAGACCAAATGAAGTAGAATTGATGGTTTTAATTGACAGACGTTTTAGTCGTCATTTGCCAATTCAACCAGATTATAGAGGTCGTCAAGTAGATGCTTTTAATAATGATAAAGTGAAAGTGCAGTGGAAAGGCGTTGATGCGCAAGAAGATTTAGTGCTTTTAACAGAAAGTGAAAAATAAAATAAATTCGGGACAACAACACAACAATACCAATGAAAGAATTAAGCGTTAATCATTTATTAGGAATTAAGTACATTAATAAAAATGATATTGATTTAATATTTGAAACAGCCGACCATTTTAAAGAAGTTATCAACCGTCCAATTAAAAAAGTTCCTTCGTTGCGTGATGTAACGATAGCGAACATTTTTTTTGAAAACAGTACACGTACAAAATTATCTTTTGAGTTGGCGCAAAAAAGATTATCTGCCGATGTAATTAGTTTTTCTGCTGCGCAATCGTCAGTTAAAAAAGGAGAAACATTGATTGATACGGTGAACAATATTCTTTCAATGAAAGTTGATATGGTAGTTATGCGACACAGCAATCCTGGTGCAGCGCATTTCTTGTCAAAAAATGTTAAGGCAAGTATTGTAAATGCTGGTGATGGAGCTCACGAACATCCAACTCAAGGTTTATTAGATAGTTTCACAATTCGTGAACATTTGGGTGAAGTTGGAGGTAAGAAAGTTGTTATCGTTGGAGATATTCTTCACTCTCGTGTAGCACTTTCAAATATTTTTGCTTTACAAATGCAAGGTGCTGAAGTTATGGTTTGTGGACCTAAAACTTTAATTCCAAGATATATAACAGAATTAGGAGTGAAATACGAACCTAATTTACGTAAAGCTTTAGAATGGTGTGATGTAGCAAATATGTTACGTGTTCAAAACGAACGTTTAGATGTAAACTATTTCCCATCAACAAGAGAATATGCTCAGCAATACGGATTGGATAAGCAATTGTTAGATTCGTTAAACAAAGAAATCATTGTAATGCACCCAGGACCAATTAATCGTGGTGTTGAAATTTCGTCTGATGTTGCAGATTCACAACAATCAGTGATTTTAAATCAGGTTGAAAATGGAGTTGCAGTTCGTATGGCTGTAATTTATTTATTGGCGTCTAAAATAAAATAGTATCTTTAAAAAAGATAAAAAAATCTCTTTATGAAAGTAAAAGAAAAAGGACATACCGTTATTATCAAACGCAGCGAAGAATCGATAGAAGAATTAATATCTAAGATTCAAGATAATTATGCAACGTTCCAAAACAACAATCTGGTAATTGATGTTTGTAATGAAACGTTTGATATTGCTGAAATTTCTTTGTTTGAGGATTTAAAATCAAAGCATCAGAACAATAAAAAGTCTTTTGTGATAGTTTTTGAAAATGCCGATTTTAATGAAATTGATGAAGAAGAAGTAATTGTTGTTCCTTCACTTCAAGAAGCTTTTGATATCATTGAGATGGAAGAAATCGAAAGAGATTTAGGTTTTTAATTGATGAAAATCTTCATCAGTTTAAAATAAAACTAAATGAAATTAACCATTTTAGGTTGCTATTCGGCAACACCTCGTACCATAACAAATCCGACTTCACAAATTATTGAAATCAATAATCAAATGTTTTTAATAGATTGTGGAGAAGGAACTCAGGTACAACTTCGAAAACACAAAATCAAGTTTTCAAGAATCAATCACATATTTATTTCGCATCTTCACGGCGACCATTTTTATGGTTTAGTTGGATTGATTTCTACCTTTATGTTGTTAAATCGCCAGAATGATTTACACGTTTATGGACCAAAAGGAATCAAAGAAGTAATCTTGCTTCAATTGCGATTATCGAATTCATTTACCGGTTACGGATTGTATTTTCACGAATTAACTTCGAAAGAATCACAAGTTGTTTATGAAGATGATAAAGTAAAAGTTTCAACCATTCCTTTACAACATCGTGTTTATACCAATGGATTTCTTTTTCAAGAAAAACCTGGTGATAGAAAATTGAATTTAGGAGCGGTTTTTAATTATGAAATTGATAAATGTTATTATCAGAAAATAAAAAATGGTTCAGATATCACTTTAGATGACGGACGAATTATTCCGAATGAAAAATTAACGTTCGATCCAACTCCAACACAATCGTATGCTTTTTGTTCAGATACAAAATATGATGAATCAATTATTCCTTTGATAGAAAATGTCGATGTTTTGTATCACGAATCTACGTTTTTAGAACAAGATAAAGATAAAACCACGCATACTATGCACGCAACTGCAATTGAAGCAGCTACTATTGCTAAAAAGGCAAACGTTGGAACTTTGGTTCTAGGGCATTATTCAACGCGTTACGGAAACATTAAATTGTTTAAAGAAGAAGCAAAAACGGTTTTTGAAAATGTGCTTTTAGGTGATGACGGAAAAGTTTTTGAATTTAATAAATAACAGTTATGAGTGATTTAGGAAATTATAGAAAATCGTACGAAAAAAGTGAATTGTTAGAATCAACAGTTGATGAAAATCCTATGATGCAATTTCAGAAATGGTTTTATGAAGTTGAGGAATTTGGTGGTGTTGATGAAGTAAATGCAATGACGGTTTCATCAATTGGATTAGATGGTTTTCCAAAAGCTCGTGTGGTTTTGTTAAAAAAATATAACGAAGAAGGATTTGTATTTTACACGAATTATAATTCAGAAAAAGGAAAAGCTATTTTAGCAAATCCTCATATTTGTTTATCTTTTTTTTGGCCTTCAATCGAACGTCAAGTAATCATAAAAGGAATAGCTAAGAAAGTAGATACTCAAGTTTCCGACAATTATTTTCATAGTCGACCGGTTGGAAGTCAATTGGGAGCAATGGTTTCTCCACAAAGTCAGGTTATTGATTCACGTGAATTTTTAGAAAAAAATCTAAAAGATTTGGAACAAGAGTTTGAAGGAAAAGAAATTCCTCGTCCAGAACATTGGGGCGGAATTTTAGTTGAACCTGTTTCCATTGAATTTTGGCAAGGAAGAGCCAATCGTTTACACGACAGAATTAGATATACATTAAACGATTTCGATTGGAAAATTGAACGTTTAGCACCGTAAAAAAATATCCCATAAAGAATAAAACTTTTTGGGATATTTTTTTGTAAACTTTAGTATAAATTGTTGTTTTTTAGTAAATGTAAATATTGATCTTTTTTTTGTATTTTAGATTTAATCAAAAATAATTTTATGAAAAATATCAACGTTTTTATTTCAAATAAATTTTTTATTTGTTTATTCCTTTTATTTGGTAATTTAACTATTCTTCAAGCTAAAAGTTTTCAATCTATTTCTGAAAGCAATATACCAAATCCTGTTTTTCAAAATCATTTGGGTACTTTTTACGAAGACTTATCTTTTTATAATATTTCTACAAATAAATTTAATAATCAATTAATTCAATGGTTTAATTTAGATGATAATCATAGTTTAGAAAAAGTTAGAGAATTTATTGATGAAATTGGCTATAAGCATGAATCTTTTCAACACTTTTATAAAGGTTTAAAAGTAGAAAATGATTTGGTTTTTGTACATAGTAAATCGGGTAAAGTTACTTCTGTTAACGGGCAATTAGTTAGATTTGAAAATTTAGATGTTACTTTTAATTTATCTGATGAAGCAATAATTCAGATTGCTAAAACAGATTTTGATGAAGGAATTGTAACTTTTAGTTCACATGTTGATTTGGTAATTTCAAAATATGAAAAGAAAAAGAAAATCAATATCGAGATTGCTAAAAGAGTTAATATCTATTCGTTTTATCCAATTGAAAACGTTAGATACTATTTGAATAATGATGGTGAAATTGTTAATAAGTTTAGTGAAAATAATCATGTAGATGTTCCTGGTTCTGGTGTAACATTTTATAATGGAACTAGAAATTTTACTGTTGATAGCCATGAAGGAATATATCGATTAAAAGATAATTTTCGTAATATTCATACATTTAACGGTCAAAATGCTAATTCATATAGTTATAGTAATACATTATCATATTTAGACACTTTAACAGGTTTGGTTATTGGAGCTGAGTATTTTACTAATTCTGCTCAGTCTTTTGTTTCATCTGAATTGCAACCTGCAGTTTCACTTCATTGGGGAATGACTCAGACTTTTGATTATTTTAAAAATATTCATAACCGAAACAGTTTTGATAATTTAGGTAGCCCTATCAATAGCTATTATAAATTTGGACCGAATTACAACGCTGCAGCACTTACCTTTAATCAATTTGATTATTTTACTTTTTCTGAAGGAGGTATGACAAATAATCGTAATCCATTTGTTTTATTAGAAATAGTTGGTCATGAATTTACACATGCTGTTATTCGTCGGAATGGAAATGGGGGGTTAAATTATCAGTATGAATCAGGAGCGATAAATGAATCAATGGCAGACTCTTTTGGTAAAGCAATTGAATTTTATTCAAGTGTAAATCCGCAATGGACTGTTGGTGAAGGAATTTATATAGAACCTCAAGAACCTAACTTTGTTCGGAGTATGGAAGATCCCAATTCAAGTGGAACACCATCTCCTGATACTTATATGGGATTACATTGGTATCCAGATGAATTTACTCAATCTTATGCAGTTCATGTTCATAGTGGAGTAGGTAACTTTTGGTTTTATCTATTAAGTAAGCAAGAGTTTCATACAGGAGTAAATGATATTGGTAATTCTTATTATGTACAAGGAATAGGAATTAATAAAGCAGAAAAGATAGTTTACAAAGCTTTAATGGAAGGGTTAACACCTACTGCCACTTATTTAGATTATTATAATGCAACTAAACAAGTTGCTATTGCTTTATATGGTGTAGATTCTTATGAATATGTTCAAGTTGTAAATGCTTGGTATGCGGTTGGTGTAGGAGATGTTTTTTTGGATAAAAAAGAGTTCGATTTTAAATCGAATCTAAAAATTTATCCAAACCCAACAAAAGAAGGAAAATTAACTATAGATTCTCAATTTGATGAAAAAGTTACTTTACAAGTTTATGATTTTTTAGGAAAACAAGTTAGTTCGATATTTGAATTAGAAAAAGGGATCAATCAGATTAAAATAGATGATTTATCTCATGGTATTTATTTCTTAGTTTTTAAAACTGATGAAAAAACTCATACAGAAAAGCTTATAAAGAATTAAATTTCTTATAAAATACAAAATACGTTGTTAGGAAGAGCCAATCGTTTACACGACAGAATTAGATATTCATTAAACGATTTTGATTGGAAAATTGAACGTTTAGCACTATAAACAAAGCCCAAAGGAAATCTCTTTCTTTTGGGCTTTGTAATTATTTATTCATTTCAATTAAAGCTTTTCCATACAAACTTTTTGCAATATTATCAGGAATAGATTTTTGAATCGTATCTAAATATTTATTTGAAATAGGAGCAATCTCTGTAATTGCAACATAAGGAGCAACTTCTTTATCTTTATTTTTTAATGCAAAATTTACTGCATTAAGATAAATTCGCTTTGTTGTTGATTGGATTGCCTTTTCTAAACTATCTGCTTTGTTTTGGAAACCAGATTTAGAATATAACATTTGGTCTTTAATCAAATCGTTTTGTCTATTGGTCAAATTTCGTTTGCTTGCTAAATATTTATCAAATAATTCTTGATTTTTAGAACCTTCAATTTTAGCATCTCCGTAAAAACGTTCTAACGATGTTGTAATTTTCATTTCGCCAGGTTCTGCAAAAAACATCAAATTTTTGTCTTGAGATTGCGAAACACCACGATTCAAACTTAAATATAAAACTTGAGGTTCTTCGATATTTAAATTTGTTTTGAATTGTGATTTACCGTCAAAAACAATACTATCCAAAGTTACAATTCCATTTTCTTTTGCTGTTTTGATGTAAATGGTTCCTTGTTTCAGGCCTTTTACTTCTCCAGTTAAGTTTAGATTTCCGGAATCTTTAGAACATGAAATAACAGAAAATGCAATGGCAGTTAAAAATAAAAACTTTTTCATTTTATTTAAATAAATCCATTCCAGGAATGTTTGGCATTCCGTCTTTAGCTGCAGCTGCTAATTCGGCTTCGTTAATATTTGTAGCTTTTGTAATAGCTTTGTTTAAAACCATGATTAAGTAATCTTCTAATTGTTCTTTATCTCCTAAAAGTTCTTCAGAAATATGTAAAGAACGAATGGTTCTGTTTGCAGTTAAAGTAACTTCTAACAATCCGTCTGAACTTTTTTCGTCAATTAAAACGGTATCTAAACGTTTCTTAGTTTCTTCAATTTTTTTCTGAGCTTCTTGCATTTTGCCCATCATTCCCATTAAGTCTCCAAACATAGTAATGTATTTTTTGTTTATATTTACTTTACAAATGTATCAATTTGAAAATAATAAAGCCTAATTTCTCATGAAAAATCAATCCATTGTCTTGTTAATTTGTAGTATTTTTGTTGCTTCTTGTGGAACTAAAAAGAATCAGATGAATCAAAATATAAAAGAACCAGTTGCTAAAATTATTCCTAAAGAATTAGAAAAGCATGGTGATATCAGAATCGATAATTATTATTGGATGAACGAACGCGAAAACCAAGAAGTTATCGATTATTTAAATGAAGAAAACGCATATTACAATAATTTGACTTCGCACACTAAAGATTTTCAAGTTGAATTGTTCGAAGAAATGAAATCGAGAATTAAAGAAGATGATTCTTCAGTTCCGTATTTCTATAACGGATATTATTATATTACTCGTTTCGAGAAAGGAAAGGATTATCCGATTTATGCTCGTAAAAAAAGTAGTTTAGATGCAGCAGAAGAAATTCTGTTTGATTGTAATCAAATGGCAGAAGGACATTCTTATTTTCAATTAGGTGGTTTAAATATTTCTGATGATAATAAATATGCTGCTTTTGGTGTAGATACGGTTTCTCGTCGTGAATATATAATTCAGATTAAAAACTTAGAAACTGGTGAAATTTATCCTGAAAAAATTGAAAAAACTACTGGAAGTTCAACTTGGGCTAACGATAATAAAACCTTATTCTATTCTCGTAAAGATGAACAAACATTGCGTCCAGACCGAATTTTTAAACATGTTCTAGGAAATGATATTTCGAATGATGAATTGGTTTTTACAGAAAACGACGAAACGTTTACTACTCATATTTATAAATCTAAATCTAAGAAATATTTAATCTTAGGTTCAGATAGTACGTTAACTTCAGAGTATCAAATTTTAGAAGCGGATAATCCAAATGGTGAATTCCGAATTTTTCAACCTCGTACGCGTGAGTTAGAATATTCGATTTCACATTATGGAAATCATTGGTACATTACTACAAATGCAGATGATGCAACTAATTTTAAGGTGATGATTACCGATGAAGATAAAACCGGTATTGAAAATTGGAAAGATTTGATTCCACATCGCGACGAAGTTTTAATTGAAGGAATTGATATTTTTAAGAACTTCTTGGTAATTTCTGAACGTTCAAACGGGCTAACTCATATTAAAATTCAACCTTGGAAAAATCCAGAAGCTGCTTATTATTTGCCGTTTGATAACGAAACATATACCGCTTACACAACAACGAATGTTGATTTTGATACAAATATTTTACGTTACGGATATCAATCAATGGCAACGCCTTCTTCGGTTATCGATTTTAATATGGTAACTAAAGAAAAAGAAGTTAAAAAAGAACAACAAGTTTTAGGCGGTAAATTCAATAAAGAGAATTACATCGAAAAACGTGTTTGGGCAGTAGCTGAAGATGGAACAAAAGTCCCAATGTCTATGGTTTATCATAAAGATACAAAACTAGATGGTTCTGCTCCGTTGTTGCAATATGCTTACGGTTCATACGGTTCTACAATGGATCCATATTTTTCAACAGTTCGTTTGAGTCTTTTGGATCGTGGATTTATTTATGTAATCGCACACATTCGTGGAGGCGAAGATTTAGGTCGTGAATGGTATGAAGAAGGTAAACTTCTTGAAAAGAAAAATACATTTACGGATTTTATCGATTGTTCTAAATATTTGATTGCTGAGAAATATACTTCGCCAGAACATTTATATGCTGAAGGTGGTTCTGCTGGAGGTTTATTGATGGGAGCAGTGATGAATATGGCTCCTGAATTATATAACGGAATGATTGCACAAGTGCCTTTTGTTGATGTAGTAACTACCATGTTAGACGATAGTATTCCGTTAACTACTGGCGAATATGATGAATGGGGAAATCCAAACGAAAAAGAATATTATGATTATATGAAATCATATTCTCCTTATGATAATGTTGAAGCAACAGCTTATCCTAATTTATACGTTTCTACTGGATTTCATGATTCTCAAGTTCAATATTGGGAACCTGCAAAATGGATTGCTAAGTTAAGAGCGCTTCGAACAAATAAAAATCTTTTATTGTTTGATATAAATATGGATGCAGGTCACGGTGGAGCCTCAGGTAGATTCGAATCTTTAAAAGAGGTTGCAAAGGAATTTGCTTTTTTATTAGATTTGGAAGGAATTTCGAAATAGTATTTATTTTTTTATTAATTTTGTACGGTTGTAAGAGTTCTAAAAATTCAGGCTCTTTAAAAATGGTATTATGAAAGAAGAAATTCAAGCTCATGATGATATTTTAGATTTAATAGGAAATACACCATTAGTTAGATTAAGAAAAGTGACAGAAGGATTAGAAGGAAACTTTTATGCAAAAGTTGAAGCTTTTAACCCAGGTCATTCATCAAAAGATAGAATTGCTCTGCATATTATTGAAGAAGCAGAACGTAAAGGAATATTAAAACCGGGTAGCATTATTGTTGAAACAACTTCTGGAAATACAGGATTTAGTATCGCAATGGTCAGTATCATCAAAGGTTACGAATGTGTTTTGGCAGTAACATCAAAATCTTCGAAAGATAAAATTGATATGTTGCGTGCGATGGGAGCCAAGGTTTATGTTTGTCCAGCTAATGTTTCTGCAGATGATCCAAGATCTTATTATAGCGTTGCAAAACGTTTACATGAAGAAACAAACGGTTCTGTTTATATCAATCAATATTTCAATGAATTAAATATTGATGCACATTATCAAACTACCGGACCAGAAATTTGGAAACAAACTGCTGGTAAAATCACACATTTAATTGCTTGTTCTGGTACAGGTGGAACCATTTCTGGAACTGCTCGTTTCTTAAAAGAACAAAATCCAAATATTCGTGTAATTGGAGTTGATGCTTTTGGTTCTGTTTTAAAGAAATTTCACGAAACAAGAGAATTCGATTCATCGGAAATTTATCCATACCGAATTGAAGGAATGGGGAAAAATCTAATCCCGACTGCTACAGATTTTGATGCAATTGACGAATTTGTGAAAGTAACCGATGAAGAAGCTGCACATACAGCTCGTCAGATTTCAAAAACAGAAGGTTTGTTTGTAGGGTATACTTCTGGAGCTGCTTTTCAAGCGGTTAAGCAATTAGCTGAAGGTGGTGAATTTGATGCGAATAGTAATGTTGTAGTTATTTTTCCTGATCACGGATCGCGTTATATGAGTAAGATTTATAGTGATGATTGGATGAATGAACAAGGTTTCTTTGATAATGTAAATCGTGAAGAAGAAAAACAAATAGAATTTATTAAATAATACAGAAAAGAGAAAAGTTATAACTTTTCTCTTTTTTATTTGCTCCAATTTGTAACAATTGTTAAAAAAAACTTACTTATAGTTAAAAATCATAAGTTATGAAGTTACAGATAAAAGGTTTAAGCAAAACCTATAAAAACGGAGTTAAAGCATTAGACAATGTAGATTTAGAAATTGGAACAGGAATGTTCGGTTTATTGGGACCGAATGGAGCTGGAAAATCGTCTTTAATGCGTACCATTTCAACACTTCAAAGCCCAGATTCAGGGTCTATTACATTTGGAGATATTGATGTTTTAAAAGATCAAATGTCTTTACGTAAAGTTTTAGGTTATTTACCTCAAGAATTTGGTGTTTATCCAAATATGTCAGCCGAAAAATTATTGAACTATTTTGCTCAACTGAAAGGAATCGCATCTAAAGAAGATCGTAAAAAAATAATAAAAGAAGTTTTAGAAGTTACCAATCTTTGGGACGTTCGCAATAAAAGTGTTAGCGGTTATTCTGGCGGAATGAAACAACGTTTTGGAATCGCACAACTTCTTTTAAATAATCCAAAATTAATTATTGTTGATGAACCAACTGCTGGATTAGATCCTGCAGAACGTCATCGTTTCTTAAATGTTCTAAGAGAAATCGGAAACAATCATACCGTAATTTTCTCAACGCATATTGTTGACGACGTTCGTGAACTTTGTCATGAACTTGCTATTTTAAATGGAGGAAACATACTTTATCGTGGAACTCCAAAAGAAGCTGAAGAAAGTTTAGTTGGTAAAATTTGGATGCGAATTATCGAAAGAGATGAGTTTGATGAATTTGCTAGAAATTATAATATTTTATCATCAAATTATAATCAAGACAATACATTAAATATCCGTGTTTATAGTGATGAAAAGCCACACGAAACTTTTGTTGAAGCTAAACCTCAATTAGAAGATGTTTATTTCGTTGCACTTAAAAAAGATAGAGTATAATGCTAAATAACATATTTTTATTTGAAACGAAAAGATGGTTCACCAGTTGGACTTTCTATATATATTGCACTTTGTTTTTTAGCTTAGCCTTTTTAACAATGGCAATTGCACTTGGGTATTTCGATGTTTTAGGAACAACTACTTCTTCAAATACTTATGCAAACTCACCAATGGCTATCAACGGTATTTTGAACGATCTTTCTTGGTTGGTCTATTTTATTGTTCCAACGGTAATTGGCGCTACAGTTTATCGTGATTTTAAATACAATGTACACACCATTTTGTATTCTTATCCGTTTACAAAGTTTGATTATTTAGTAGGTAAATTTTTAAGTGGTTTTTTTATAACTATTTTAATCACCATTTCAATGGGATTCGCCTTTTTCTTGGCTACAATTTTACCTTTTGCAAATCCAGATTTGATTGGGCCAATACATATTGGAGCTTATTTTCAATCTTATTTCTTATTTGTAATTCCAAATATTTTCTTTATCGGAACCATTTTATTTGCTCTAGTAACCTTATCAAGAAATGTTTCTGCGGGAGTTATTTTGGTATTTATTCTATTTGTTTCTCAAATTTTAATTTCAAGTTTAACTAATAATATCGATGACAAATATTGGGCAGCATTGTTTGAACCTTATGGAAGTGAAGCTTTGAGTTACATCACAAAATATTGGACAATTGATGAACAAAACACCAATAGTATTCCTTTTTCTGATATTGTTGTTTACAATCGTTTAATTTGGATTGGATTTTCTCTTTTAGTTTTTATTGGATTATATTTTAGTTTCTCATTTTCTCAATCTCCTATTAGTTTTTCAAGAAAGAAAAAAGGAGAACGATTAACGAAAAATAATTTTGGAAGCATCATGAAATTGAATCTTCCAAAAGTAAATTTCGATTATTCATTTATTCAAAATTTAAAATCAACATGGAATCTTTCTAGATTTGAACTTAGTTCAATATTAAAAAACTGGATATTTATTACCATTTTGATCATTTTAATGCTTTTCGTTGTTGGTTCGGGTTATACCTTAGGACAAGAAATTTATGGTTCAAAAACATTTCCAGTAACTTGGAAAGTATTAGATACATTAGATCTTTTCTTGAGCTTTTTCGTATTCATTTCAATTGCTTTATTTTCTGGAATTTTATTACAAAATAGTACAACGTCAAGAATGAATTTATTGGTTGATTCAACTCCGATTCCAAATTGGGTTTTATTTATCTCTAAGGTTATTGCATTGATAAAAATGACTGTTTTATTTTTACTTGTTGGAATGATTTCTTGTATTCTTATTCAAATTTTTTATGGTTATTATAATTTTGAATTCGGAATTTATTTCAAATCATTATTCGTTTATGATTTGATTGGATACATCATTGTTATTTTATTTGCAATGTTTATTCAATCCTTATTCAAAAACTATTTAGTTGGCTTTATTACATTAATTGTTTTTATGCTTGTTAAACAGTTTTTTTTCAGATTTGGAATCGAGCAACAAATCTATCATTTTAATTCGGGTAGTATTGGTGGTTATTCAGATATGAATGGTTTCGGAACAACACGCACTTTCTTTATTTATAAAGCGTATTGGTTTTTGTTTACATTAGTATTAAGTTGTTTTACTTTATTGCTTTGGAGAAGAGGAATTATTTCAGGATTAAAAGAACGTTTATCAATTGCAAAAAAACGTCTTAATGTCAAAATAATCATCCCAATGTTTATCTTTTTATTTGGTTTCATTGGAATTGGTTATGCAATTTATTGGCACAATAACATTATGGAACCGTATTATTCTGCTAAAGAAACCGAACTTCAACAAGTTGAATTTGAGCAGAAATATAAAAAGTTCGAAAAATATCCGCAACCAAGAATTACAGATGTAAATGTTGAAATGAATATTTTTCCGTATGAATATAATTACGATGCAACAGTAAAATATATCGTTCAAAACAAATCAGACAAACCGATTGATTCTATTTTTATCAATTACGGAAAAAACTTAAAATACATTAAGTTTAGTAAAGCAAATACTTTAGTTTCGAAAGATACGTTGTATGATTTTAATATTTATAAATTGACTCAAGCGCTTCAGCCTGGAGAAACCATGAATGTTGAATTCAAAGTTCAAAATCAGCCAAATACATTTTTAGCTGTTCGTTCTGGAGTAATCGAAAACGGAACATTTATCAATAACGGAATTTTCCCTTCTTTTGGTTACTCAGATGGATTTGAAATTGCTGATAACGATGTTCGTAAGAAATATGGTTTACCAAACAAAGAACGTATGGCGGAAGTTGATGATATGGAAGCTCGTCAAAATACGTATATTTCAAACGAAGCCGATTGGATAAATTTTGAAACAACTGTTTCAACTGCAGCAGATCAAATTGCAATTGCTCCAGGTTATCTTCAAAAAGAATGGGAAAAAGATGGAAGAAAATATTTCCATTACAAAATGGATCAGAAAATGTTGAATTTCTATGCATTTAATTCTGGTCGATATGAAGTTAGAAAAGAGAATAAAGACGGAGTAAATTTCGAGATTTATTATCATAAAGGACATGAAGTTAACATCGAACGAATGATGAATGCAATGCAAAAATCGATAGCATATTATTCAGAAAACTTTAGTCCGTATCAACATAAACAAGCACGTATAATTGAATTTCCAAGAACAATGGGAACTTTTGCTCAAGCTTTTGCGAATACGATGCCTTTTTCAGAAGGATTTGGTTTCATTGCTGATATCGACGAAGATAATCCGAATGCAGTTGATTATCCATTCTCAGTTGTGTCGCACGAAATGGCGCATCAATGGTGGGCGCATCAAGTTATTGGAGCAGCGGTTAAAGGTGCAACTTTAATGTCGGAATCGGTTTCGGAATACAGTTCGTTAATGGTTCTACAAGAACGTTATGGTAAATCTCAAATGCGTAAATTTTTGAAAGATGCTTTGGATAATTATTTACAAGGAAGAACGTTTGAATGGAAAAGCGAGAATCCATTAATGTATAATGAGAATCAACAATACATTCATTATAACAAAGGTTCGTTAGTTCTTTATGCAATTAGTGATTATATTGGAGAAAAGAATTTTAATAATGCTTTAAAAGATTATGTTTCGGCTGTAGCTTTCCAAGAAGCACCATATACAAACTCAATTGAATTTGTTCGTTATATCGAAAAAGCAACGCCAGATTCATTAAAATATTTGATTAAAGATATGTTTGAAACCATCACTTTATACGATAATAAAGTGAATAAAGTAACTTCTAAAAAATTACCTAATGGAAATTATTTAGTTGAGATTGATTTCAATGTAGCTAAATATAGAGCAGGTAAAGACAATAAAAAAATCTTTAAGGATGAAAACGGTAAAACTTTGGTTTTTGGTTCAGGAAAAACTAAAGTTGAATCGCTACCATTACAAGATTATATCGAAATTGGAATTTTTGGAGAACCTACAAAACAAGATAAATACGAATTGGAAAACGAATTGTATCTGAAGAAATATAAAATCGATAAGATCAATAATAAAGTTCAGATTGAAGTAAAAGAAAAACCAATGGAAGTTGGTGTAGATCCGTACAATAAATTGATAGATACCGATTCTTTTGATAATCGTAAAAAGATAAAAAACTAAATTTTTAAAAATGAAAAAAGGAAGTGTCAAATTTTGAGACTTCCTTTTTTTATGGTTGATTGTTTTTAAAGGTTGATTCTAAGCCTTTTTTATTATTGATTTTTAAGACATCATTTTCAGCGTATAAAAGCGGTTTTAAAACAGAAAAGGATCTAACGATGAGGTTAGATCCTTTTTTGTTTTATTTAGTTAAAACGATTTCTAAAGTAGATTCTGTTTTCTCCTTATTATAAGTAATAATCGAAGTGTCAACTTTGAAAACACTGATTTTGCTAGCTTCTTCTTTTGTTACAACTTTTCCATTTACGGTGACTTTTGTTACACTTGGATTCATAATAGACTTTACAAATTGTCGCTGTAAATGATTTCCGAAATTAGTTGTTAAAGTAATATCGTTTTCTTTTTTTCGTTCAATCTCAGCTGCTTGTTTAGCTTCAGCTTCTAAACGAGCTATTTCAGCTTTTCTAGCTTCTTCAGCTTTTTTAAGTTCAGCGGCTAATCGATCTGTTTCTTTTTTCGCTTCAGCTAATAAACGAGCTTCTTCTGCTTTTCTATTTTCTTCAGCCTTTTGAGCTTCAGCAGCTAAACGAGCTTCTTCTGCTTTTCTTGCTTCTTCAGCTTTTTTAGCTTCAGCAGCTAAACGAGCTTCTTCTGCTTTTCTTGCTTCCTCAACTTTTTTAGCTTCAGCAGCCAAACGAGCTTCTTCTGCTTTTCTTGCTTCCTCAACTTTTTTAGCTTCAGCAGCTAAACGAGCTTCTTCTGCTTTTCTATCTTCTTCAGCCTTTTTAGCTTCAGCAGCTAAACGAGCTTCTTCTGCTTTTCTTGCTTCTTCAGCCTTTTTAGCTTCAGCAGCTAAACGAGCTTCTTCTGCTTTTCTTGCTTCCTCAACTTTTTTAGCTTCAGCAGCTAAACGAGCTTCTTCTGCTTTTCTTTCTTCTTCAGCCTTTTTAGCTTCAGCAGCTAAACGAGCTTCTTCTGCTTTTCTTGCTTCTTCAGCCTTTTTAGCTTCAGCAGCTAAACGAGCTTCTTCTGCTTTTCTATCTTCTTCAGCCTTTTTAGCTTCAGCAGCTAAACGAGCTTCTTCTGCTTTTCTTTCTTCTTCAGCCTTTTTAGCTTCAGCAGCTAAACGAGCTTCTTCTGCTTTTCTTGCTTCCTCAACTTTTTTAGCTTCAGCAGCTAAACGAGCTTCTTCTGCTTTTCTTGCTTCCTCAACTTTTTTCGCTTCAGTAGCTAAACGAGCTTCTTCTGCTTTTCTAGCTTCCTCAACTTTTTTAGCTTCAGCAGCTAAACGAGCTTCTTCTGATTTTCTAGCTTCCTCAGCCTTTTTAGCCTCAGCAGCTAAACGGTCAGCTTCTGCTTTTCTATCTTCCTCAGCCTTTTTAGCCTCTGCAGCTAAACGAGCTTCTTCTGCTTTTCTATCTTCTTCAGCCTTTTTAGCTTCAGCAGCTAAACGAGCTTCTTCTGCTTTTCTTGCTTCCTCAACTTTTTTCGCTTCAGTAGCTAAACGAGCTTCTTCTGCTTTTCTATTTTCTTCTGCAAGTTTTGCTTCAGTAGCTAATCTATCTGCTTCTTTTTTTGCTTCAGCAGCTAAACGAGCTTCTTCTGCTTTTCTAGCTTCCTCAACTTTTTTTGCTTCAGCAGCTAAACGAGCTTCTTCTGCTTTTCTATTTTCCTCTGCCTTTTTAGCTTCAGCAGCTAAACGGTCAGCTTCTGCTTTTCTATTTTCTTCTGCAAGTTTTGCTTCAGTAGCTAAACGGTCTGCTTCTTTTTTTGCTTCTGCTTTTCTATCTTCCTCAGCCTTTTTAACCTCTGCAGCTAAACGAGCTTCTTCAGCTTTTCTATCTTCTTCAGCCTTTTTAGCTTCAGCAGCTAAACGGTCTGCTTCTTTTTTTGCTTCTGCTTTTCTATTTTCTTCAGCTAATTTCGCTTCAGCTGCTAAACGATCTGCTTCTTTTTTTGCTTCTGCTTTTCTGTTTTCCTCAGCTAATTTTGCTTCAGCAGCTAAACGGTCTGCTTCTTTTTTTACTTCTGCTTTTCTGTTTTCCTCAGCTAATTTAGCTTCAGCAGCTAAACGATCTGCTTCTTTTTTTGCTTCTGCTTTTCTGTTTTCCTCAGCTAGTTTAGCTTCAGCAGCTAAACGATCCGCTTCTGCTTTTCTTGCTTCTTCTGCTTTTTTTGCATCAGCTGCCTTTTTTGCTTCAGCAGCTAGACGTTCTGCTTCTGCTTTTCTAGCAGCTTTTGCTTCAGCTTCTTTTGCTTTTGCATAAACTTGATTTAAAAGGTTTGCGTCAACTTGCCTTCCTCCAGCACCAACATTTAATGTTCTAAACTTCGATTTTAAAGTGATTATAACTGCTCCATTTTTAGCGGGTTCCCCAAAAATGGAAAAACCATCTTCTTCATCTAAGGTTATATATGTTTCTATGAATTCTTCTTTTAATTTTAAAAACTCAGAATACTTAACGATATATCCATTAACGATAACCATCGGAATTGCATCTGTAGAAATATTTTGATATTCGATATCTCTTTGGGTAACAGCATTTCCTGTAATACCTGCAAAACCAAGTAAAAATACGCTAATATATTTTATATTCATAAATGTTTAATTTTAATCAAAGATAAAAACATTTTTCACTATATAATAAATTAGAAAGAATAATTCATTAGAAAAGATATTTTTATTATCAAAAAAATAGGCTTAAATTTATAAAAAAGATGATGTTATGAGTAAAGCTTTCTCTGAATTTATTCCATTAGGAACTAGTGCACATGATTTTGAATTAGAAGATGTTACTACTAAGTCAAAGTTTTCTTTCAATGATGTTAAAGGTGATAAAGGAACTTTGATTATTTTTATGTGTAATCATTGTCCGTATGTGCATCATATTATTGAAGAATTGATTATGATAACTAATGATTATCGTGTTCAAGGAATTGGATTTGCTGCAATTTCTAGTAATGATTTTGTAACTTATCCTGAAGATTCTCCTGAAAAAATGATTGAGTTTGCTTTTGATAATAATTTCGAATTTCCTTATCTGATTGATTATTATCAAGATGTGGCTAAGAAATATCAAGTAAATTGTACTCCCGATTTTTATTTATTTGATCAACAAGATAAATTAGTTTATCATGGTCAGATTGATGATTCACGTCCAGGAAATAGTATCCCAACGAGTGGAAATGATCTAAGAAGTGCAATTGATTCTATTTTATATAATCGATCAATAAATTCTGTACAAAAACCGAGTATGGGCTGTAATATTAAGTGGAAAAAAAATAGTGTATTATAAAAACTTTTTTAACTTTGTCGCACTATTTTTTTACAAAAACAAACTGTTTTTTATCTTGTATTTTAAAAATTCGTAAATTATGTACGATAAATTTACCATTTTGATAATATGAGTAGAAAATTGTTATGTTTCAAGATTAAATAGTGAAAACAATAAAACAACAACCTTAAAATTTAAGTTAGAAGAGAACTTATGTTACATCAAAAATTTTTAAATCGTTTTGTTATTCGCCAAATTATTTGGACAGTTGTCATCCTTTATTTAGCAGTTACAATTGGACTGGTTATTTTTAAAGGTCATAATTTATTGACTTTAATTTTACCTTTAATTTTATTTTTTCTTGCATACACAGATGCTTTTCAGACAAAGCATACAATTAGAAAAAATTATCCAATTATAGGTAGATTGAGATATATTTTGGAATCTGTTCGTCCAGAATTGAGACAATATTTCTTTGAAGGCGAATTGGATGGAAAACCATTTAATAGACGTGAACGTTCAATTGTTTATCAAAGAGCTAAGAACGAAAAACAAACGGTTTCTTTTGGTATGCAAGATGATCCAAATAGAATCGGTTATGAATGGGCTTCTCATTCGGTTTATCCTAAACATATTTCTGATTTCAATTTTAGAACTACAATTGGGAATTCTTCTTGTAAACAACCTTATAGTGCAAGCATTTATAATATTAGTGCAATGAGTTATGGAGCTTTGAGTAAAAAAGCGATTACAGCTTTAAATAAAGGTGCTCAATTAGGTTCATTTGCTCACAATACGGGTGAAGGTGGAATTTCTGATTATCATAGATCTGGTGGAGATTTAATTTGGCAGATTGGTACTGGATATTTTGGTTGTAGAACTAAAGATGGAAAATTTGATGGTGAATTGTTTAAAGAAAAAACAGCTTATCCAGAAGTGAAAATGATTGAGTTAAAACTTTCTCAAGGTGCAAAACCTGGTCACGGAGGATTATTACCAGCAGAGAAAAATACGATTGAGGTTTCTAAAATTAGAAATGTTGAACCATTTACAACAGTTCATTCACCATCATCTCACTCTGCGTTTTCAGATGCAAATGGATTAGTTCATTTTATTCAGAAATTACGTGATTTATCTGAAGGTAAACCTATTGGTTTTAAAATATGTATCGGTAGAAAAGATGAATTTATTGATATTGTTGAAGCAATGAAAACAAATAATATTTATCCTGATTTTATTACTGTTGATGGTGCTGAAGGTGGTACAGGAGCGGCTCCGATGGAGTTTATTGATTATATGGGAATGGCATTGTCTGATGCTTTAGTTTTTGTAAATAAAACTTTAAAGGAATACGGTATTAGAGAAAACATTAAGATCATTGCTGCAGGTAAAGTGATTTCTGCCTTTGATTTAGCAAAAAATATGGCATTAGGTGCAGATGCTTGTTATAGTGCACGTGGAATGATGTTTGCTTTAGGTTGTATTCAAGCATTACAATGTGATAGTGGTCATTGTCCAGTTGGTATTGCAACGCAGGATCCATTGTTATATAAAGGTATGGATATTACTGATAAGTCTGTTCGTGTCGCAACTTTCCATAAAAATACAATGAAAGCATTTGGAGAATTTATTTCGGCTTGTGGTTTTGAAAAACCTACTGAAATTAAACCAGAAACATTCCATAAACGTATTGAACACGGTAAAAACTTAACTTTCGCTGAAATGTATTTTAGTGATAAGAAATAAAAAAATAGGGAACTTAATTTTAAGTTCCCTATTTTTTTTCCATTACAATATCAAGTGGTCTATTGGTAACTTTTCTACCAAATTGCATCGCTTTCTGTCTTTCTTCAGATGTACATAGAATATACATGTTATAGCTTGCTAATGGAATGTATTGTGTTTTGAAATTTCCGCCGTTTTCTTCGCCATCTACATCTTCAACCTTAAGCATATAATTTTCTGCTTGAAAAGTATTTGCAACAGTTAATAGATAATGATCATCAGCGAAATAGTAAAACCATTTTCCATTTTCTGTTATTGGTATTCTTTTATTTTGTTCGTTTATTTTATAGTTTCTTGTAAAGACAAGTGGCTTTCCCGAATTAATCCAGCTTAAACTGTTATTCTCATTAATTACCTCATTCTCATTCGTGTCAACAATCGAAAGACGTAAGCCATCAATCGTTTTAGATTTTCCGTCTTCGTGCGGATGAACTACAAAATATGAAGTAAAATCAAATCCACAATGAATAGGAACATCAATTTGAGCAAAACAAAAAACAGGAAATAAGAATAACGAGTGTATTATTTTCTTCATTTTGAAAGTTTTTCCAAAAATACAATTTTAATCATAAAAAAAATCCTCAAAAAACTAAAATTAGTGTTAATGAGGATTTTAAAATTAAATAATTATAGAATTACATTGGTAGTACATTTTTTTGGTATTTGTGATTAATCATAATCGCGCTTCCTTCATAGAAAGCAACAAATCCACATAAAATTCCTTCGAAACCAGCTAGTTTTCCAATCCAAGCAATTCCTGTGAAATTATAAATCGAAAGTAAAGCAAATAAGATAACTAATAAACCGAATAAGATTTTACCAATCATTAATCCATTTAAAGTTTGTATAAAAAATACAAATGCAAATAATCCCCAAATTGCTAAATAACTTCCCATAGAAATTGAATCTGGCTTTGGTAATCCAGCAGCAGATGCAATCCAAATAAAAACAAGAGATAGCCAAAATGCACCGAATGACATAAATGCAACGCTTCCAAATTGATTTCCTCTTTTCCATTCCATAATACCAGCACAAAACTGTGCGATTCCTCCAAAGAAAATACCCATTCCCATAATCATTGTGTCGATAGGAAAGAAACCTGCATTATGTATGTTTAATAAAATTGTAGTTAGTGCAAATCCAAATAATCCGATTGGTCCAGGATTTGAAGTTTGATCTTTTAAATGTAAGTACTCACTCATCTTTTAAATTTTTACAAGTATAAAAAGATTTGAGAAAGTAGCAATTAAAATATTCATAATAATACAACTAATAAAAACATAATATTTTTTTTATTCTTAAAATTTGTATTTTTTATTAAATTTTAACAAATATGCTATTTTTTTATTCTCAAATGATTCTTGAAAAAGTTTTTTTATGTAAAAAAAGCCCTTCATTTCTGAAGAGCTTTTTAAATATATTTTAGTGAAAAATTATTTCACATCCATTAATTCTACATCGAAAATTAAAACTGCATTTGGAGGAATAACTCCACCAGCACCACGAGAACCGTATCCTAAATGAGAAGGAATAACAAAACGAGCTTTATCTCCAACTTTTAATAATTGAATACCTTCGTCCCATCCTTCGATAACTTGTCCAACTCCTAACGTAAATTCAATTGGATCTTTACGTTTGAATGAGTTATCAAATTCTTTTCCGTTTACTAATTGTCCTTTGTAATGAACTGCTACTTTTTTACCTTTTTCAGCTTGTTTTCCATTTCCTTTCTGAATGAATTGGTAACGTAAACCACTTTCTGTTGTTTCAAAACCTGCAGCAATAGCATCTAATTCAGCAGCAGCAGCAGCTTTTTCAGCAGCAATTCTTTTCTCACGAGAACCTTCGAAAGTACGGAAAGCCTCAACTGCATTCCAGTTCTTAGCTTCTTCTCCAACTCTGATGATTTCAACGCTTTCTAAAACATCCGATTGTTCCACTGCATCAACAATTTCTTGTCCTTCAATAACATGACCAAAAACAGTATGATTATTATCTAACCAAGGCGTTGCAATATGCGTGATGAAAAACTGAGATCCATTTGTTCCAGGACCAGCATTTGCCATAGATAAAATTCCAGGGCGATCGTGTTTTAATTCTGGATGAAATTCATCATCAAATTTATAACCTGCATCACCAGTTCCTGTTCCTTTTGGACAACCACCTTGAATCATGAAATCTTGAATCACACGGTGAAATTTCAATCCATCGTAATATGGTTTTCCTTGCGGACGTGCTTTATTTTCTAAATTTCCTTCTGCTAAAGCAACAAAGTTTCCAACAGTTCCAGGAGTTTTATCGTGAGTTAATTTTACTAAAATCGAACCTTTTTCGGTATTAAATTTTGCATAAATTCCGTCTTGCATCTTTTCTGATTTAAAATAAATAAGTGCAAAGATACGTTTTTTTGTTAAAATCTATATTTGTAATAGCTTCTTGATTCGTTAAAAAAGACTTAATTATGTATGAGATTTTAAAATCCAGAATCAAACATATTCGTTACTTTAATAAATTGGTTTATTTTTGCATAAAATTACAATCATGCGTATCGATATTATTACCGTTTTACCAGAATTAATTAAAAGTCCGTTTGAAGCTTCGATTCTTAAAAGAGCCATTGCAAAAGGATTGGTTGAAGTTCATTTTCATAACCTTAGAGATTATAGTACCAACAAACATAAGAATGTTGATGATTATCAATTTGGAGGTGGAGCAGGTATGGTAATGAGTATTGAGCCTATTGACGCTTGTATTACCAAACTAAAAAATGAACGTAATTACGATGAAGTCATTTATATGTCGCCAGATGGTGAAACTCTGAATCAACAAATCGCTAATAAAATGTCGATGGTTGAAAATATCATTATTTTGTGCGGACATTATAAAGGAGTCGATCAACGTGTTCGTGATAACTTTATTACCCGAGAAATTTCAATTGGTGATTATGTACTTTCTGGTGGTGAATTAGGAGCAGCTGTTCTTTGTGATACAATTATCCGTTTGATTCCTGGTGTTTTATCTAACGAAACTTCTGCTTTAACGGATAGTTTCCAAGACAATTTATTAGCTCCGCCGATTTATACACGTCCAGCTGAATATAAAGGATGGAAAGTTCCGGATATTTTATTGAGTGGTAATTTTCCTGAAATTGAAAAATGGCGTGAACAAAAAGCATATGAACATACATTAAATCGCAGACCCGATTTACTAGATAAAGAATAATCTGAATTAATTTTCAGATTTTTTTGTTTTTAACTGTAACGTTTTTTCGATTTGAATACTTACTTGTATAATTAAACTTTTAAGACATGAAAAATTTATTTAGATCTTTATTTACGTTCATATTATTTTTAGTATCGGCAATTGGTTTTGCTCAGAACGAAAATTCTTTATTATGGAAAATTTCAGGAAATGGTTTGACTAAGCCGTCTTATGTATTCGGAACCATTCACATGATTTGTGAACCAGATTATTTTTTTACTGATAATTTCGAAAATGCATTAAAAAATTCTGAAGCATTAGTAACTGAGATTAATTTTGGTAATATGGAAGAAATGATGTTAATGCAAAATGCAATGCAATCCGACAAATCATTGAAAGAAAGAATTTCTCCAAAACAATATGAAAAATTAGCAGCTCTTTTAAAAGAGAAATTAGCAATGGATATCGCAATGTTTGATAATGTTTCTGAAAGTGGTATTGCAAGTTTGGTTACAATGAAATCTTTTCCTTGTGAAAATATGAAAATGTATGAAATAGAATTGATTCAAAAAGCGATGGCATCACAAAAATCACTTAATGGATTAGAAAGCATTTCTGAGCAGATGAAAATCATGGAAGATCATTTAAACATTGATGCTTCTATAAAAATGCTTGAGGAATTAGGAACTGGTTCGGATTCTAACAAGCAAATGGTTGAACTTTATAAAGAACAAAATATTGATAAGCTTTTGGATTTATTAAAACAAGCGAGTTATATGGATAGCAAAGCTTATGATGAATTTGTTGTAAACAGAAATAACAATTGGGTAAAAAAAATGCCTGAGATGATGCAATCAAAACCAACATTTTTTGCAGTTGGAGCTGCACATTTAGGAAGTGAAGATGGAGTTTTGGATTTGTTACGTAAAGTAGGTTATAAAGTTGAAGCTGTAAAATAATAACATAAAATATTAACTATTATATATTCAGTTAGTTAAGAGTATGTTTCGGGTAAAAAATGTTCAATAAAATATTTGGAACAAATAAATAAAAAGAATTATATTTGCACCTCAATTGGATCAACCTCTAGCGAGAAACGTGCACGTTGTTCTGATTTAACCTAAATTTATTTAAGCGATGGCTTTAGATTTATTAAAATTCGTACAAGACGAATTCGTTACAAAAAAAGATTTTCCTGATTTCAAAGCTGGAGATACAATCACAGTTTTTTATGAAATTAAAGAGGGTGAAAAAACTAGAACTCAGTTCTTCAAAGGAGTTGTAATCCAAAGAAGAGGTTCTGGAACAACTGAAACTTTCACAATCCGTAAAATGTCTGGAAACGTTGGAGTAGAGCGTATCTTCCCAATCAACATGCCAGCTTTACAAAAAGTTGAAGTTAATCAAAGAGGTAAAGTTCGTAGAGCTCGTATCTTCTACTTCAGAGAACTTACTGGTAAAAAAGCTAAAATTAAAGAATTACGTCGTAAGTAATCTTTTAATTAAGACTATAAAAAACTCCACTCGTATTTCGGATGGAGTTTTTTTTTTTATTTATACACCTTCTTATATACCGAATACAACTGATAAAAATTTTGAATTTGCTCAATATTAAAAGTGATTTTTTTCCATTGATTTAATTCCAAAACAAGTTCATTTTCTTCTTGACGGTATTTACCAATAAATACGTCATCTTCTATTAGATAAAGACCAAATTTATCTTCAACCAAATGTAGATTTTCTACTTCCAGATGTTCAAAAAACAAAATGGTCGGTTCTTCATATGGAAAATCAATCGGTGCTCCTAAACCTGAATTGTATTCTAATGCAATAAAAGTATGCGAATTATAAATAGGGAAAAAGATAGAAGGATATTTATCCATATTTAATTTTAAATCTTTTTTTTCTTGTAAAACTTCTCTCGATAAAAAAGGAATTTTGCTCAAATTTTTAACATTCTGTAAAGGATCACCTTCCTCGAAATAGTTATCAAAGTGTAATATTTCATTTACAGTTAAGTTTTTTTCAATCAAATGCCCAATTGGTATGCTAAAATATTTAGCAATTTTGCTAATTGTTTCAATTTTTGGTTCAGCACGCTTTTCTTCGTATGAAGAGATGTTTCCACGGCTAACTTCAAATAAATCAGCAAATGATTGCTGTGTTAAGTTCTTTACTTGTCTTAGTTTTTTTATATTTTCGCCTATCTTAGTCATTTTAAGAAAATTTTAACATTTTGATTTGCTAATTTTTTTAGCAAATTGTTTAATTTTATGGAAGCAAATTACAAAAAACACAATTAACATCAAAATGAATTATTTCTCTAAAGTTGAAACTTATATTCGAAACGTAGATTATACCATTTCTTACAGCAATGAAAGTGAAGGTGTTTTTATGATTGAGAATCTAATGGATGGCATTCAAAACTTAATAGTTGGGATTGCACCACCGATTATAATTTTCGAATTGTATTTGTTTACCATTACAAATGAAAATTGTGAAATGTTTAAAGCCTTGTTGATGAAAAATCGCGATATCATCCACGGAGCTTTTGCAATCACGGAAGACGGAACAAAAGTGATTTATCGTTACACACTTCAAATCTCAAATTTAGATCAAAATGAGTTTGAAGCAACCTTAAATTCTTTAAGCTTATTAATGAGTGAATTTTCTGCTCAAATCATTGAATTTTCTAAACAATAAAAAAAACAAATAAGATGAATATTTTTAAACGCATATTTAGAATCGGACAAGCCGAAATACATTCGGTAGTCGAAAAAATGGAAGAACCAATTAAAATGACTGAACAAGGAATTCGTGAAATGCGCGAAGACTTGAATCAAGCATTGGAAGCTTATGCAAAAGTTAAAGCAATGGCAATCCGAACTCAGAATTCTGTAAAAGCTAAAACCAAAGAAGCAGAAGAATACGAAAATAAAGCAATCTTGTTATTAGAGAAAGCAAATCGAAATGAAATTACTGTTGAACAAGCCGAATCTCTTGCGAAAGAAGCTTTGATGATTAAGAAACGCTTGCTTGAAGAAATTGCCGAATTGGAATATCAAGTAACCGTTCACGAAAAATCGGCAGAAGAAGTTTTTAAAAATACCGAAGTTCTTAAATTCAATATCAATAAATGGGAAAATGAATTGACGACTTTAAAAGCGCGTGTTCGTGTGGCAAATGCTACAAAAATGGTGAACAAGCAAATGGCGAAAATCGATTCGAACAGTACGGTTAGTATGCTTGAACGTATGAAAAACAAAGTAGAAGAAGACGAAGCTTTGGCGCAAGCATATGGTTATATGGCGAACAATACCAAAACAGTTGATGATGAAATTAACGAAACTCTTAAAGGTGATTTGATTGAAAATGAATTGGAAGCTTTAAAATTGAAAATTCAATCTAAAAGCGAAGAGTAATTTAAAAATCACTGTTTCTAATGTTTTTTTTTAACCAAAATTTATTGAATTTAGTAAGAATTTAAAACGAATAAGATGATACGATTTGAATATAAAACCATTGAAGTTTCTTGTAAAGTTGGATTTACAAAAGTTTCTGCTGATGTCGATAAAATAAATTTAGAATTTAATAAAATGGGAAGCCAAGGATGGGAACTTGTAACTTGTGCAACAATTGGAACGTCTGGTGTTTCTCAGCAAATTTATTACACTTTTAAACGGCCAATATAAAATATTAAAAATCTATAAATGACAGATTTATTAAACTTATTATTCAATCCATTGCCAAACGGAATTATGACCATCTTGATGGGATTTTCCTTAATCTATTGGGTGTTTCAATTTTTGGCTGGCGATGGATTTGATTTTGGTGGCGATTCAGATATTCATTTAGGTGATATTTCTGATGTCGATACTGATGCAGATTTTGATGCTTCGGATGGAGCAGAAGCTGATGCTGAACCCTCATTTTTTGCCAAATGTTTAGATTTTATCAATGTAGGGAAAGTTCCATTGATGGTTATTTTTACCATTTTTAAATTCATAAGTTGGGTAATCACTTTAGTTTCAACAACTCTTTTAGGATTAGCCGAATTCGGAATTTGGTCAACATTAATATTAATACCAGTTTTTATTATTGTATTTATAATGATGCACTGGATAACAAAACCATTAGTAAAAGCATTTAAAGAATTGGGATATCACGGAGAAGAAGAAACTGATTTCATTGGAAGAGTCGGAAAAATGAAATCAACAATTGAAGGAGATAAAATCGGTTTTGCCGAATTTCCTATCGATAAAGACATTATTACATTAAATATTAAAAGTCTATCAGGCGAAAAAATAAATTTCGGAGATACGGTTATTATAACCGACGAAACTCCAACAAAACATTATTATCTAGTAACTAAACACATCACACTAAACTCTTTTTAATTATGATTTTTATTAACTTAATTTATCCAATTATTGAAATTACAACTACCATTTTATTCAACTAATTAACCACAAAAAACTAATTATTTATGACAAATTTTATTTTACTTGCTGTTGGAGTTATCGTCTTTATTATCATTGCGTTCTTCATCGTTTTAAGTGTTTTCTATAAAAAAATCCCACAAGGAAAAGCAATTGTTCGTACCGGAGTTGGTGGTTCGCAGGTAGCTTTCAATAAAGGAATGTATGTGATTCCGGTTTTTCATAAAATGGAAATTATGGATATTTCTGTAAAGAAAATCGAAATTGCACGTCAACAAAACGAAGGTTTAATTTGTAAGGATAATATTCGTGCCGATATCAAAGTTGCGTTTTTCGTTCGAGTTAATAAATCGGTAAACGATGTGATTAATGTAGCTCAAAATTTAGGATGTGAACGCGCAAGTGAGCAAGAAACGTTGAAAAGCATTTTTGAAGCTAAATTTTCGGAAGCTTTAAAAACGGTTGGTAAAAAATTCGACTTTATTGAATTATATGAAGCACGTCGCGAATTTCGTGATGAGATTTTAAACATCATCGGAACTGATTTAAATGGATATATTTTAGATGACTGTGCGATTGATTATTTAGAACAAACCGAATTAAGATATTTAAGTCCAGATAATATTTTAGATTCTGAAGGAATTAAAAAAATTACAGAGTTAACAGCTCAACAAAATATGAATGCCAATTTTATTCGTCGTGAAGAAGAGAAAGTAATCAGAAAACAGAATGTTGAAGCACGTGAAGCGATTCTTGAATTAGACCGTCAATTGGCTGAAAAAGAAGAACGTCAGCGTAGAGAAATTGATAATATAAAAGCTCGCGAAGATGCAGAAATTACGAAAGTTCGTGAAGAAGAACGTTTAAAAGCAGAAACGGTTCGTATTACAACCGAAGAACAATTAGCCATTCAAGAAGAAAACAAACTTCGTCAGATTATCATTGCTGAGAAAAATAAAATTCGTACAGATGCTGTTGAAACAGAACGAGTAGAAAAAGACCGCGCGTTGGAACAAACCGAGCGTGAAAGAATTGTGACTTTGGCTCAAATTGATAAAGAGCGTTCAATCGAGGTAGAAAAGAAAAACATTCAAGGTGTTATCAAAGAACGTGTAATGCTTGAAAAAGGAGTTGTTGAAGAGCAACAAGGCGTAAAAGATGTGGAAGTTTTCCGTGAAGTTGAACGTAACAAACAAGCTGGAATTATCGCTGCATCTCAAGAAGCTGAAGAGCGTTTAATCGAAACTGTGAAAGCTGCTGAAGCTGCAAAAATCGCATCGGAACAAGAAGCAGCTCGTTTAGTAATTCAAGCTGATGCGCAAAAGCAAGTTGCTGAACGTAAAGCACAGGAATTATTGATTGATGCTGAAGCGAAAAAAGAAGCTTCAACAAAAGAAGCAGAAGCTCGTAAAATTATTGCAGAAGCGCAAGCGAAAGAAGAAGCTGCAATTGGTTTATCTGAAGCTGAAGTAATGATTGCAAAAGCAGAAGCTGAAGAAACTCAAGGAACAGCTGAAGCAAATGTTATCGAGAAAAAAGCGGAAGCTCATAGAAAAGAAGGTTTAGCGCAAGCGGAAGTTATTCGTGAAAAAGCATTTGCTGAAGCGAAAGGAATTGAAGAAAAAGCTGAAGCAATGAAGAAATTAGATGGCGTTGGAAAAGAGCACGAAGAATTCAAATTGCAATTACAAAAAGAGAAAGAAGTTGAATTGGCTCAAATCAACATCCAAAAAGATATTGCCGGAGCACAAGCTGAAGTTTTATCTAATGCATTGAAATCTGCGAAAATTGACATCGTTGGTGGTGAAACTATGTTCTTCGAAAATATCGTTAAACAAGTTTCAAATGCGAAAGGTTTTGACCACTTAATCAACAATTCAAAACACGCAACCGATATTAAAAATGCGTTAATTGATGAAAATGGAGAAGGAGATTTGGCAGGAAAAATCCGTTCGATTTCTGAGAAATACGGAATTTCTTCAAACGATATTAAAAATTTAACCATTACTGCGGCGTTAATCAAATTGCAACAAGCAGCGTCGGCTTCAGGAAATAATGAAGATACAGGTTTCATTAATTCGTTATTCGGAATCGCAAATCAGTTGGGAATTGCCAATCAAAAATTTAGATAAACCAACCGAATTTTGAATCTGATTTAACCACCTTTAGATTTTATTTTAATGCAAAAAGAAAACATAAATGTTACCGAAACGCTTGATGCTGGTGCGTATGAAATCATAAGAAAAAGGCTCCTTAACCAAAAGGAGCTGCTTTCTACCGATTTGCAAAAATTGAACGAAGCTCGTAAAGAAGTTTTCAATTCAACCAATTTTGCATTAAGTGCCAACCAAAGAATTACTACCGAAAATACTTGTGTTGCGCGTGGAATTATTGCGTTTGACCATCTGTGTATTTTTGGGTATAACGTTCATTTTGGTTTGCGAACGGATATCCAATTGAGCGACGTTTTTAGTATTTATTTGTTTGAAGAAAATCAGTTTATTCCACAATCATTGGATTTGATTGACGATAAAAATTTCTTTGCTGATTTTCAGAATTTATATAAATATTACCGAGATTCCATTTTTTCGAAATTCAGAAAAACAGATAATTATCTGTATATGATTTTCCAAACCAGTAAAAGTGCACAAGATTTAAAAGCTTTTAAATGGTTGATTAAAGATGGAAAATTAATTTATCAAGACGATAGAAGTATTCACGAAGTTAAAAAAGCCGAACCATTTGATTTTGAATGGCAAAAAACTTCGATTGACGACCGTCGTTTGGGACGTCACCCGCATATTTCGATTTTAGATAAAGTTTTTATCGAATCGATTAATGGCGATATCACGTTTAAAATTGAAAATAATACAGAAACAGGTAAAGGAATTTATTCTGAAAAAGTTACCAATGTTGACCAACAATTAGATGATGCAGAATATTTTTATGCCGATTTAGGAAACTTAATCGCTGTGAAAGTAAAACCATTTCAGGAAGATTTCCGTGCGTTTATTTTCAACGTTCGAACTAAAGAAGTCGTAAATATTCCAGCACTTTTAAATTCCGCAGTTTTATTGCCAGATAATCAAGGTTTGATTTTTTCAAACGGTTATTATCTTCAAAATGGAACGAATCATTTGTTTGATAATCAAATTCAAGATGCACAATTTTTCCGTCGTGTCAATTCGCCAAACGGAGAAGATTTTATGTACATCTTCAATCAGTCTGATACAAATACGTACGTTTTATTATCATACAACATCATTCAGCAAACGGTTGAAACACCGATTATTTGTAATGGTTTTACGATTTTTCAAGATGGAAGTTTAATTTATTTCCGAACCGAAGAAGAAGCAACGCGTCATCATCAAGTACAAATTTGGGAAACTCCGTTTACGCAGCAATTAATTGAAAATGCTACGCAAACCAATCATCCGCTTTACAAAATTGGAAATAAAGATATTGTAAAGGCAATGGCCGAAGCGCAAGAAGTTATTCAGTTAATTAATAAAGAAGATTCGTACGAAGGTTTATATGAAGATATCGTTCGAAAATCGAATAATATTATTGATAGTTATTTTTGGATTAATACCAAAGAAACCTTTCAATTAGCGGTTCCGTTACAAGAAATTAAATCGATTGCAAACACAGCGATTGATGAATTTGCTAAAGTTCAAGTTCAGAAAAAATTTGCTCAGGAAAATTTAGAACAAACGGAGAAAATCATTGAAGAAATTGTTTTCAAAGTAAATAGTACGATTTACAATCAATTGGATTTATTGGTCGGTCATTTAGCTGAAGCTCGAAAATTACAAGGAAAAGTAATCGATTTACGTTCGATTCGTTATATCGATTCAGAACGAGTTCAAGAATTTGAAAATCAACTTTCAGGAATAAACGAAAATTTATCTGCGAAAACCATTGCTTTTTTATTGTTGGATGAAGCTTTGATTCCTTATGAAGAAAAAGTTACGATTCAGAAAGATTTGGTTACTGCTATTGAAAAAGTTTTCGATGCCAAACAAATTGAAGAAGCTTGTTTAAAAATCGCTTCTGAATTAGAATTGTTGATTGATATTCTTAACAGTTTAAAGATTGAAGATGCGACGCAAACGACTAAAATCATTGAAAAGATTTCGGTTATTTTCGCTTCTTTAAATGAAGTTCGTGCGCAATTAACTCGTAAAACCAATGCCCTAAAAAGTAAAGAAGCGGTTGCCGAATTTGCCGCTCAAATGACTTTGTTAGAGCAAACGGTGGTGAATTTTTTAGAATTGTCTTCAACGGCAGAAAAAACCGAAGAATACAATACAAAAATCATTGTTCAGCTTGAAGAATTAGAAAGTAAGTTTTCTGATTTTGATGATTTCGCTTTAAAAATTGCCGATAAACGTGACGAAATTATTAAGGCCTTTAACACCAAGCGCGAACAATTGGTTGAGCAAACCAATAAACGCACCAATTCGTTAGAGCAAATTGGTTTACGGGTTTTAAAAAATATCGAAAACAAAGCCAAAACTTTTTCGGTTAAAGAAGAAATTCTGGCGTTTTATTCTTCCGATTTGATGATTGACAAAATGCGTCAAATCATTCAAGAATTGAAAGATTTAAAAGATGTTTCTAAAGCTGAAAATTTAGAAAATCATTTAAAAAAATCGCAAGAAGATACGCTTCGAGTTTTACGTGATAAAAACGAATTGTTTGTTGATGGACAAAATATCATTGCGCTTGGTCAAAATAAATTCACGGTAAATACGCAGCAATTAGCGTTGACTTTATTGAATCGAAACAACGAATTATTTTTTCATTTAACCGGAACGAGCTTTTATCAGAAAGTTAAAAACGAAGAAATTTATCGTTACCAAAATATTTGGAATCAAGAATTTGTTTCGGAAAATCAACACGTTTATCGTGCTGAATATTTAGCTTATCAAGCTTTTTTAGCACGTAATGAAAACGATTTCGAAGCAGAAAAATTTATCAATCAAATTATAGAACAAAACTATTCTGAAGGTTATATAAAAGGTGTTCATAATTTTGATGCATTGCAAATTTTCAATGCTTTAGTTGAGAAAAATTCGAAACTGAATGTTTTGCAATTCGATTCGGAAACGCGAACAACTGCTCAGGTTTTTTGGCATTCGTTAGAAATTAAAATTCAAGAAAAGTTACAAGCATTGTTGGTTTCAGCTCAATTGATTTTGAAGAATTTTCCGAATTCAAACCGTTTCAATCATATTTTAAATGAAATCAAAGAACGATTTGAGAATTGGCAAACAGATTGGGATAAATCAAAAACTACTTCAGAAAATATTGCGAATTATTTGTTTACAACATTGACCAAATATCAAGCATTTTCAATGAGTAACGAAGCAGAATATTTCAATCGTGAATTTCATAATTATTTAGAAAAAAATAAACATACGATTGATTTTAATAGTTTAATTTCAGATAAACGTTTTTCAGTAACTGAGAAATTTTATTTGATTGAAAATTGGATTTTTTCGTTTATTGATGAAAATGAAAAATATGTTTCGTATCGAAATGTGGTGAATGAAGTGGCTACGATGATTTTATTTTCAGAAGATAAATTTCATTTTAACGATGGAAATTCAAACATTGAAATTTTAAATTTAAAAGGAAATCACAATACAATTGTTGATGGAATTTACAATCAACATTATCACAATTTTATTTCGAAATTAGAACATTTCATTCATACGGATGTACCAAATTATAAAGCTTTCCAAAACGTAAAAGAACAAATTTCTAAAGCTTACGAAAAGGAATTAAAACTTAAAGAATTTGAACCGAAAGTATTGACTTCTTTCGTTCGGAATAAATTAATCAACGAAGTATATTTCCCGTTAATCGGAAATAATTTAGCCAAACAATTGGGAACGGCAGGGGAGAATAAGCGCACTGCCAGAATGGGAATGTTGTTGCTAATTTCTCCACCAGGTTACGGAAAAACTACCTTGATGGAATATTTAGCCAAAACGATGGGCTTGCATTTTGTGAAAGTAAATGGACCAACTATCGGACATAATATTACTTCGATAGATCCGATTGAAGCTAAAACTTCGGGTGAACGAGAAGAGTTGAAAAAGATAAATTTATCTTTTGAAATGGCTGATAATGTAATGTTGTATTTAGATGATATTCAGCATTTAAGTCCTGAGTTCTTACAGAAATTTATTTCACTTGCTGATGGACAACGTAAAATTGATGGAATTTTTGATGGTGAAAGTAAAACGTATGATTTACGAGGAAAACGTTTTTGCATTGTAATGGCTGGAAATCCGTACACAGAAAGCGGTTCAAAATTTCAAATTCCGGATATGTTAGCCAATCGTGCAGATGTTTATAATTTGGGTGATGTGATTGGCGATACTGAATCTTTGTTTAATTTAAGTTTGATTGAAAATGCGACAAGTGATAATTCGTATTTAGATAAAATTGCATCGAAAAGTTTGACTGATTTTTACAAGCTGGTCCAATTCGTTACTGAAAATCAAGAGCAACTTCCTGATTTAGAAGGGAATTATTTGAAACAAGAAATTGATGATTTTATCGCGGTTTTAAAACACGTAATCAAAATTAGAAATGTTGTGTTAAAAGTAAATCAAAACTATATTTCGAGTGCTGCAATGCAAGATGATTACCGAACGGAACCGCCTTTTAAAATGCAAGGTTCATATAGAAATATGTCAAAATTAGTTTCGAAAATTGTTCCAATGATGAACGAAAAAGAAATCGATGAAACCCTTTTAGCGCATTACGAAAGTGAATCGCAAACATTGACAACCGATACTGAATCGAATTTATTACGTTTAAAAGAAATTGCTAATTTGATGACCAATGAAGAGAAAGAACGTTGGGAAACTATTAAAGCAACTTTTGTAAAAAACAATAAACACGGCGGATTAAATAAAGACGACAAAGTTTTTGGACAGTTGTTGGAATTCAACGAAAACTTGGAAGGAATTATCAAAGCGATTTTGAAAAAACAAGTATAAAAAAATGAGGTCTTTTTGGACCTCATTTTTGTTTTAAATCTTTTCAATAATCAAATTCATTTTATGAAAATCTGCTGCTGCATTGATAATTTCACGATATTTCGGATAATCAGAAACAGGTAAGATTTCAAAATCATAATTTTCAGTGTTAGTAATAACTAATTTATTTCCTTCGATTTTATAATCAGAAATAAAATCAGCAACCACTTTTCCATCTTTAGTTAAAACATGATTCATTTTAATGATTTCTGGATTTTTGATTTTATATCCATCAGGAATAATCATTGAAATTTTTCTTGTATAAAAATGTGGATAATCAATTTCTATCGGAAGTTGACGTTCTTTATCTGCGTACATTTCCATTTGTTTTCCAATAACCGAACCTATTTTTACCAGATAATTATTTCCAGCTTTTGAAATAATATCTTCAGCATTTCCTTCAATTGTAACGATATATGGTTTTAAAGCAAGGTTTACAACACCATCATTAACAGTTGTAACTTTTGGTTTATTAGACGTTTCAAAGGCGTAATTTGAGGCTAAATCTTGTTTCATATTTTCGAAATCAATTTCATTCACAAAATCTTTTACCACTTGAAAATAGGAAGCCGTGTAACCTGTGAATTCTAAAACTGATTTAAAACTAGCATCTTCAATTCCTTTACTTGCATCGATAATAATATCCATATTTGTGATGTTTAAATTATCTGCAAAATGAATTTTTCGAGTTGTAGTAACAGGCATTTTTACACCTTGATAAACTTTTGGTTTTACAAAAAGTCCGTAGTTATTTCCAAAATTAAAATCAATTAAAGGCGTTCTATAATTCGTAGCAATCGGTTCGATAAATGTATTTGCTTCCGTCATGTAAATCAAAATTTCTTTGATGTTTTCGTACGATTCAAAATCTTTATCGAAAGTAGCTTTGTCTTTTTCCGTTGTAAAAACCAATTCATGTTCAATGTTTTGTTGATTTAAAACCGCGATATACAATTTCATTAAATCAAATAAATTGGCTTGTTTACTTTTTAATATATCCGAAATATTTGTGTTTAATTTATAGTAACGGTTGTATTGAATATTTTCTTTAATCAAACCTTCAATTGCACGAGCATTTAGTAATGGATCGGTTGATTTTTGTAATTTCGATGTGAATTTTTCTAATTCTCTTTTGTCTTTTGAATCTAAATCAACATAATAATTTTCAAAAAATTCGCTTACAAAATCTTTATGAGCATACAAATTGCTTGTGTTTTTAGATTTATTCGAAGCTAACTTATAACGAACAGCTTTTACATTTCGAATCCAATTGCTTTGTTGTTCATCAGAATTCAAACCCGGAATATTTTTCGCTTCTAATGAATTTGAATTTTTATCTTGATATTTATCTTTATTAAAAGATGCGTCAGTTAATCCGTTATATGATTTTGTTTCGAATTCTAAATAATTTGGATAAATTAATTCTAATGAAAAATTAACAATCGGAAAATTTTCCTGAACATTTATCGTTTCACCCGAAACATCAACAGGTTTTTTAAGAATGTAATAACGTTCAATTATTGCACCTTTTTCTAAACCATTTACGGCAAAATATTCGTACGTAACACCAGTTTGTTCGTTTTTATCCTTCATGATATCCGATTCTTTTAATTCAATCTTTTTACCGTTAGGAAGAATTACACGAAGTTTGTTTACAATTAAATCTTCTTTTTGAGTATAAGGAATGTAAACTTTATTATTTCGCTCTATAGCGATGTTTGAATTCAGTAGTTTTTTTTCGTGAAATAAATAATATTCATTTGAGTAACTATTTCCAAAGCTAAATTCAGATTTTATATTTTGCTCTAAAATAATCTCTTCTTCATTTTTAAATTCTTCTGAAATTACAATTTCAGTGTCGTTAAAATGAAATTTACTAAATTCCATCTTTTGTGCATTCATCGAATTTACGACTGCAAAAAACAGAATTAATAAAGTTTTTGTTTTTAGATTTCTCATGCTTTTTTGATTACAATTGTTTCGTTTAGATTTGATTTTAATTTTTTAAGTGATTCGTTCCAGCTTTTAACTTCTGAAGGTTTTATGTATGTTTTTTTATTTTCGATGGTATAATTTAGAAGAATTTCATTAGCAGTTTTGTTGAAATTTATTTTATACTTTATAAAGGCATCTTCAAAAGTTACATTTTCAGGAACATAAGTAACTTTAGTGTTTTCTGGAATTTTGAATGCTGTTTTAAATTCAAAATTTTGTAAACGGTCTAAATCTGCTGTGGTTTTTCGTTCTTCATCAAAAATTAAATCGATTAAAGGTTTATGCAAAAACATATTCAAATAGGTTTCATCACCAGCATGAACAACATAATTATCATTCTCGAAAATATAATCAATTTCATACGGAAGCGTTTTATCTTGAATATTATTTTCAGTAAATGAAACAACATTTAGTTTATCATTTCCTCTTTCTAAAATACCTTCGATATATTTTTTACGATTTTTAGAAATGTCGCTCATTACATTAAGATAATAAGAACGAGTTAAACCATTGGTTTTTAATTTTCCTTTTCCTTCAATTTTATTTCCATTCAAAACATAAGAATACACATCTTCATATTTATTTTGGTCGGCAGTCAGCGTTGGAACTTTTACAATTTTAAACAAATCTCCGTTTGAGATTAAAGCTTCTTTTCCTTGAATAAATTCAGAAGGCAAACCAAAAGGAACTTGCGAATCAGTTGCGTCTAAGAAAATGATTTCTCCATTTCTTTCATAAGTTGCAATCATGTGATTATCGACCGCCGGCGTTGGTAATTCTTCATAAGAATAAGGTAATTCTCTAGTTCCAATCCAAGTTAAATTTACATTCGGAACTTCGGCATATTTTGCCATTTCAGTCATGATGCTTGACATATCTTTACAATCTCCAAATTTTCTTTCGAAAACCAGCGAAGCATTCCTAGGAATAAAACCTTCATAACCACTTTCAAAAGCGACATATTTGATTTGTTCTTGTGCAAATTTGAAAATCTTTTCCATCTTTTCATCATTCGTTTTTGCATCTTTGACAAGTTCTAAAGTGAATTTTTTTAGAGCTGGATCTTCTGTTTTATTTACGTTTTTGATAAAATCACTGTAATATTTATACAAACCTTCAACTTTTCCAAAAACAGGAGTTTTTTCTCCCTTAATTGTATAAGAACTTATCCAAAAATGTAAGTGCGGAAGTTCATAAGATCTTCCTGCGGTTTTAGGTTCATTTCTAAAAATCGGTGCATCATTAATCACAAAAGTGTAAGTTGTATTTTTCTTGTTTTCTTCTGTTGTAAGTTTTACTAAATGATCTGTATCATTAAAAATTTTGTAACCAATTTCGATTGATTTGTCAACCGTAAGTACAATTTTTCTGCTAACTGATGGAATTCCCGCAGTAAAATTAAAACGATGTAAAAGCATTGGATCTTTAAAATCCAAATTATGTTTCAGAACTTTTCTGGTTCCTTGGGATAAATTACTAAACGTAAACACTTTTAGTTTCGTATCAGAATCAAAAACAGAACTTGAATTGTAAGGTTTGTCAACGATTATTTTAACTGGAGTTTTTTTGAATTTTTCAGCTTCATTTCCAATGGTATATGCTTCGAAAGCTGTAACTGAAATCAATTCAGAAAAAACCAAAGATTCATTTATAGAAACTCCTGCCGAAGTGTTTTTTAGAAGTAAATAATCTTCAACAGAATTTGATTTCACTTCAATTTCATTGTTTTTATTTAATGAAATGAAATAATGTTCTGAAACTTCTAAAGCAATTTCACTCTCATCCGGATATTTATTTTGAAGTTCTGTCAAGTTCTGTGAATAGGAAATTAAGCTCGATAAGAAAAATATCAAGCTTAATT
The DNA here is from genome assembly GCF_003865405.1 of Paenimyroides tangerinum. Taxonomy (GTDB): domain Bacteria; phylum Bacteroidota; class Bacteroidia; order Flavobacteriales; family Flavobacteriaceae; genus Flavobacterium; species Flavobacterium tangerinum. Next base: position 6,190 of record NZ_RQVQ01000001.1, on the reverse strand, counting down.
TTATATTAAAGAATTTCTGCCAATTCATCTGAATCATATTTTTTGATTGGTTTTAATGTGTTGTTTTCAAGAACTTTGAAATAACCATGTTTTTCATTATTCTTGTAATCGGTGCTGTAAAGTATGTTTTCTTGATCATTGAAATATACGATTTGTCCATCAAGATAACCTTCTTTATAATCGATTGCTTTGTATTTTTTACCATTTAAATAATATAAAGCTGTTCCGTTTGCTTTTCCTTTTTTATAATTGATCTGAAAATCTTTTTGATTCTTAGAGTTGTAAACAATGAAATCATTTTCAAAAATTCCGTTCTTAAGACTCATTTCTAAAGCTGGTTTTCCATCTGAAAAATTAGATTTTATCGCAGTTATTTCAGAAGTAAATGGAATTGCTTCACCCATTTTATTTTCATTATTTAAAACTTGATAGCTTTCAATAAAATTATTAAAATAGTTCAAAACCAAAACTTTAGTTCCATCTGAATTGTAATATGATTCAGGTCCATTTTTTGAACCTATATCGAATGTTGTAACCACAAATTGCTTTTCATTTGGATGATAGATAATGCTTTCTCCGACTATAAAACCAGATTCATAATTGTCGAATGCATTCATTTTACCATTTAAATCGAAATGTTTTACGTTTCCGTGTAAAACTCCAGCATGATAATTACTTTCTGATTCTAATTTACCCAATCCATTATATTCAGTAGATTTTCCATGTAATTTACTATTTACATAATTTTCTTTACTGATTAATTCGTTTTTGGTATTAGAAATTTCATAAACACCATCTTTGTTTCCATTTTTTATAGAAACTTTTCGTTTTACGGCTTTGTTTTGCATTGCTTCAACAATTCCATCCTGATTTACGTAATCAATTTTACTACTTTTTCCATCATAAAAATAGATGACATCAGTAATTATGTCATTTATGAAATTCGTAGTTTGAATTAATTTACCATCTTGAGAATAGGTGTTTAATTTGCCTTCTAGAACTCCGTTTACATAAAAACTTTCATCTTTTTTGTTTCCATTCAAATAAAAGGTTGTAACCGGACCATGAAATAAATCGTCTTTATAATATGCGATATAATTGATTTTTTCGTTGATATAATCTTTGTACAACCCATTCAATTTTCCGTTTTCAACATTCACAATATAATCAAGATATCCATTGTCTAAATATGCAGTTCTAATTCCATTTTCTTCGCCATTTGTGTAGTTTGAAACAGTTTTTAAAGCTTTATTTGGATAATAATAATTCCATTTTCCATCAAGTAAACCATTTTTCATGTTACCTTCAGAAAAGGTTTTTCCATCTAAATCATTGAATTTGATATCGCCATTATTTTTCAATTTTTGAGACGTACCATCGGCAAAATATTGAACGGATTGTTTTGCTTTTCCACCGCTATAATTATCTTCATAGAAAAGTTTTCCATCTTTGTTGTAATATTTTACATTGGATAAATCTTCTTTTGAATTAAATAATTTTAAAGTTGCAAGAGTTCCGTTTATGTTATATTCTTTAACTTCTGTTATTTTTCCGTCAGTATAAAAATATTCAGATTCCTTATTTCCATTTAAATAATAAGAAACATACGAAATAGGTTTTTTATTTTTGACTGTATTTATAGATTTTAATTTGTCTTTAGAAAAATAAGTTTTGTATTCACCTTCAACTTCTCCATCACTATAGTTTGTCTCTTCAATGATTTCTCCGACTTCATTAAATTTTTTGAATGCACCTTCATGTTTTCCGTTTTTGTAATTCACGATTACTTTTGGTTTTCCGTCAGAAAAATAGCAAAAACTTTCGCCATCAAATTCGTCATTAACATAAGTTCCATCGCAATTCAATTTTTCTGTTGGAAAAAACACAGCATATTTTCCGTTTAGTTTATCATCTTTATATAAACCTTTAAACATCATTTTGTTGTTTGGGAAATAGGTAATTGCTTCACCGTCTTTTTTACCATTTTTGAAATTCTCTTCTAATTGAATCGTTCCATTTTCATTATAAGTTGTTTTTTTTCCGACTAATAAATCATTGTTTACAGTCCCTGATGTTTCAAGAAAACCTAAGTTTGAAGTATAGAAATAATCGCCATTTGTTTTACCATCTTTAAATTGATAAAACGATTTTGAATTGTCATCTATAAAAACTTTGTATTCATTTCCATTCAAATAGGCTTTGTTGTACATTTCGCTCCAAAGTACATTAGCCAAATAATTTGTGTAAAATTCGTTAATGCTTTTTTCATTCTTTTTATATTCTTTTGCAAATCCATCTTTAAAAAGCGAAAGCGAATGATATAAATAATCTTTTGTTAAATTGTTTTCAGCGATATATTTATACAATTTACCGAATTGATTCTCAAAATAACCATCTTTAATTTCGTGATCTTTGAAATATTCTGCAATTGCTTGCATATTTCTAGGAGCCAAATCATCAAATTCAATCAATAATTTGAATTGACTATTGTATGGATATTTATTTCTCAAAACTTCTTCAAGTAATGAAAAATCATCTCCTTTTTCTCTGATTTTTAGTTTTGGTTTTGCATTATATGTTTTCGAATAATCTTCGTTCAGAGCTAATAATGCCTGTTTAGCTTTTGAATTTTCTGGTTCAAAAAGCAAATAAGTCATCATAAGTAAATTACCTTCTACTAATTGACCATCATCAAGCGCCAAAAGACCTAAGTTATAAAGAGAAGATGAATGTGAAGGATCTATTTTGATATTCGTTTTTAATAAATCAACAGCTTTTTGTTTATCATCTTTTCGGATATAAACAATGGCTTTGTTATAATTTAGACCAGCAGAATTTGGAAAATATATATCTGCTTCATTAAAGATTTTTAAAGCTTCATCATATTTTCCAAGATCGCTTAATAGAATTCCATGTATTAATAATTGCGGAGGAAAATTTTCGTATAACTTGTCGTTATAATGCTTTTCACAAATCTTTAATGCTTCTTCTTTTTTTTCAGCATAAAGCAATGAAAGAATCATTTCATATTGAGCTTGAGCATATTTTGAATCTAACGGATGAACTTTGTTATATGCAATTACCGATTCATCATATTTTGAATTTTTTGTTGATTCAACTCCTTCAGAAAAAAAAATATCTGTGTCATAATATGATTTCTCATTTTGAGCTTGAGTCAACATGCTGAAAAGTAATGCTGAAAAGATTAAATTTTTATGTTTCATTTTGTTTTAAATAAATGCTCTTTTTGTTAAGTTGTTATTTTTTAGTTTGATATAGTGATTTTGTATTGTGTTTTTCTTTTGTAAATTATAAAAAATCAAAAAAGTTAAAATACTATTTTTTTCGATTCTATCTACATTTTTATATGTAAAGAATTAAGCGTTATAAATATTTCTTATGATAGCATAAATTATAACATTTAAGAACCTTTAAAAATCCTAGTTTGACGAAGTAATTTTGTGATGTAAAAAAATAAAAACAACTTTTATACGTAACAAATTATGTTGAATAAATCATTAGCATTAGGATTCGCTTTAGTAACGTCAGTTTCGTTTGCTCAAACGTTAACTACTAATACAGGAACTCCTGTAGGTGACAATCAAAATTCTAAAACAATCGGTAATAACGGACAAGTTTTATTAGAAGATATTCATTTAATTGAGAAATTAGCGGCTTTCGATAGAGAAAGAATTCCAGAAAGAGTTGTTCACGCTCGTGGAGCAGGTGCTTTTGGTGAATTCGTTGCTTCTGCAGATTTTTCTGATGTTACTATGGCAGATTTTTTATCTCAAGCAGGTAAAAAAACACCTTTAATGGTACGCTTTTCTACAGTAACGCACCAACAAGGTTCGCCTGAAACTTACCGTGATCCTCGTGGTTTTGCTGTAAAATTTTATACACAAGAAGGAAACTATGATTTAGTTGGTAACAACTTACCTGTTTTCTTTATTCGTGATGCTATCAAATTCCCTGATATGGTTCATGCGTTTAAACCATCTCCAATTATGAATAACGCATCTGATCCAAACCGTGTATTCGATTTCTTTTCTAATTTACCAGAATCGACACACATGTTAACTTGGTTATTCTCTGATTACGGAATTCCTGCAAACTACCGTCAAATGGAAGGAAACGGAGTTCATGCTTACAAATGGGTAAATGAGAATGGTGAGGTTACTTACGTAAAATACAAATGGGTTCCGCAGCAAGAAATCAAAAACTTAACGCAAGAAGAAGCTAACAAAATTCAATCGACTGCAATTGAGCATGCAACTGTAGATTTATATACTGAAATCGCAAAAGGTAATTTTCCGAAATGGGATTTATATGTTCAAATGTTGAAAGCTGAAGATTTTGATAAATTAGATTTTAATCCAGTTGATGTAACTAAAATTTGGCCAGAAGCTGTTGCTAAATCGGTAAAAGTTGGAACGATGACTTTGAATGAAAATGCTACAAACTACTTCCAACAAGTAGAGCAAGCAGCTTTCTCTCCTGGTACTTTAGTTCCTGGAATCGAGCCATCTGAAGATAAATTATTACAAGGTCGTTTATTCTCTTACTTTGATACACAACGTCACCGTATTGGTGGAAACTTCCAACAAGTTGATGTAAACCGTCCGATCAATAACGTAAAAACATACAACCAAGATGGTTATATGTCAATGCGTAAACAAGAAGGTGATATCAATTACCAACCGTCTACAAATCAACCAGAAGTTGTAGATAACGCAAAGTTCAAATATTCAAAATCAGTTTTCCCAGCAGGAACAACAACAGTTCAAGCTAAAATTGATAAAGAAAACAACTTTGCACAAGCTGGTGAATTATTCCGTTCATTCTCTAAGAAAGATCAGGATAACTTAATCAAAAATTTAGGAGGCGCTTTAAATGCAGTTCAAAACAAAGTAATTGTTAAGAAAATGATCGCTCATTTCTATCAAGCTGATAAAACTTATGGAGAACGTTTATTAAAAGCGACAAACTTAAAAGTTTCAGATATTCAAGAATACATAAAAAAATAATCAAATAATTTTAAGGAGTGTGATCACTCGCGCTCCTTTTCTTAAAATATAAATCGCATGAAAAAATTAGTTTTTACCTTATTGTTGGCTTTCACTATTGTTTCCGTTCAAGCTCAAGATATTTTTGCTGCTTCACGTGCAAACAATGTTGAAGAACTTAAAAAGTATGTTTTAGAAAAAGTAGACATCAATCAAACAAATGAAAAGGGATTCACGCCCTTAATTCTAGCTGTTTACAACAATGCACCAGAGGCTGTTCAATTTTTAATTGCAAATGGTGCGAATTTAAACGCTCAAGATAAATCGGGTAACAATGCGTTAATGGGAGCTATTTTCAAACAAAATACGGCTATGGTCGATTTGTTAATTGCTAACAAAGCAAATGTAAATCAAGTGAATTATAATGGAGCTTCAAGTTTGATTTTTGCTGCAACTTTTGGAAAACCAGAAATGGTAACTTCGCTTTTGAATGCAGGAGCAGATAAGTCTTTAAAAGATAACAGAGGAAAAACAGCATTAGATCATGCGACTATGCAAGAAAATAAAGAACTTATTTCATTATTGAAATAGTTTTGGTTGTGTTTTTTGGTTAAAATCGGGTTTATCCCGATTTTTTTTGTTTTTTATATTTTGGGCGTTCCCTCGCTCATTATATATATGAGTAAAATTTTATGTAATAGAAACCGCTCGGTCGGGCTTTCCGCTAAATCTTTTTTTAATATTTTCTATTGTTATTCTGAACTTGTTTCAGAATCTCATTCCTTGAATCATATAATGTGTTCTAAAATTAAAAAAAAAAGGATATCGCTTCAATCCCTAACGCAAGAAGAGTCTTAAAGTTTGAAAGTTTAAAGTCATAAAGTCATAAAGTCATAAAGTTAACCTGTGAGGTTTTCAAACCTTGTAGGTTTATATCTAACAAAGTTTACATAGATTAAGGAGTATTCAACATCTTTATTATTTCATTTTTCAATCATTAAATTTTAAATTTTGAAATTTCATTCGTGCATCTGTGGTATATTATTATTTGTGGATTTTCATTTCCAAACCCTCGAATCTGCAAATTCACAAATTTTCAAAACTCCAAAACATTAAATTTCAGTAAACTAAAAAATAATCAAAAATTAACTTCAAAAAAGCTTGTTTGGCACGAGAATAAGGCG